>NZ_JBVJMA010000006.1:0-534122 GCF_055584445.1 Streptomyces sp. NPDC103540 | reverse complement strand
CCCGACTACATGCACCCCACCCACTACATCCACCTCGACCACCTCCCCCTCAACCCCAACGGAAAACTCGACCGCAACGCCCTCCCCGCACCCGTGATCGCGCCCCGGCCCGAGCCCTCGACCGGCGCCGCGACCACGACCACGGTCCCCACCGGCACGCCCGAGCAGGTGCTGTGCGCGCTCACGGCCGAGGTCCTCGGACTCTCGGCGGTCGGCCCGCAGGAGAACTTCTTCGAGCTGGGCGGCGACAGCATCGTCTCGATCCGCCTGGTCAGCCTGGCCCGCAAGGCCGGACTGACCATCTCGGCCCGGCAGGTCTTCCAGCACCCGACCCCGGCCGCCCTGGCCGGCGTCGCGGTGGTGCGCGACGCCGCCGCGGCCCCCGCTCCCCGTCCCTCCGACGGCGGCCCCGGACCGCTGCCGCTGCCCCCGGTGGCGCAGTGGCTCGCCGAACGCGGCGGCCCCTTCGCCTCCTTCGGCCAGGCCCGGCTGGTCCGGCTGCCGGCCGGGGTGGAGCACGCGCACCTGACGGCCGCCCTCCAGGCGGTCCTGGACCTGCACGACGCCCTGCGCATGGACCTGACCGTGCACCACCCCGGGGTGTGGAGCGCGCGGATCCGCGAGTCGGCCGACGTACGGGCCGACGCGGTGCTCGAACGCGTCGACGCGGCCGGGCTGCCGGACGAGGGGCTGCGGGCGCTGATCGCGGCCGAGTCGGGCCGCGTGTCGGCCCTGATCGACCCGGCGGCCGGGGTGACCGTACGCGCGGTGCACTTCGACGCGGGTCCCGGGCAGGAGGGCCGGCTGCTGATCGCCGCCCACCACCTGGCGGTGGACGAGGTCTCCTGGCAGATCCTGATCCCCGACCTGCGGGCCGCGTACGAGGCGGTCGCCGGCGGGCGCGCCCCGGCCCTGGAGCCGGTGCCCACCTCGCTGCGCGGCTGGACCACGCACCTGCTCGCCGAGGCGCAGCACCCGCGCCGGACGGCCGAGTTGGAGCGCTGGTTGGCGGCGACGCCGGGCCGGCCGCTGCTGGCGGACCGGGCGCTGGACCCGTCGACGGACACGGCCGGTACGACCCGTCGGCTGAGCGTGCGGATGTCGGCCGAGCGCACCGCCCCGCTGCTCCAGGCGGTGCCCGCGGCCTTCCACGGCACCGTCGGTGACGCCCTGTTGGCGGCGCTGGCGCTGTCCGTCGGGGACTGGGCCGCGCGGACGGGCCGGGGCGACGGCTCCGGTCTCACCGTGGACCTGGAGGGCCACGGCCGGGAGCAGGAGTCGCTGCCGGGCGCCGATCTCACCCGTACGGTCGGCTGGTTCACCACCATCCACCCGCTGCGGTTGCCCGCCGGCTCGTACGACCCGGTCGCGGTGGCGGCCGGACGCGAGGACGCCGGGGCCGTGCTGAAGGAGGTCAAGGAGCTGCTGCGCGGCGTTCCGGACGGTGGCATCGGGGCGGGTCTGCTCCGGTACGCCAACCCGGCGTCGGCCCGGCTGTTCGACCCCTCGGCCCGCGCCGAGGTCCTGTGGAACTACCTGGGGCGTCAGACCGGGCGGGCCTCGTCCGCCTGGGGTCCCGCGGCGGAGGCGGACGCGTTGTCGGCCCGCCGGGATCCGGCGCTGCCGCTGTCGCACGTCCTGGAGATCACCGCGGAGGTCACCGACGGGGACGAGGGGCCGGAGCTGACCGTGTCCTTCACCTGGGCGGGCGGGGCGCTCTCCCAGGACACGGTCGCCGCGCTCGCGGACGGTCTGTTCGGCGCCGTCGACACCTTCGCCGCCTGGGCCGAAGGCACCACCACCGGGGGGTACACCCCCTCGGACCTCGACCTGGTCGACCTCGACCAGGACCAGATCACCATGCTCGAAGAAATGTGGAGGGCCCAGCAGTGACGCAGGCGCGAATCGAGGACATGCTTCCGCTGTCCCCCTTGCAGCAGGGAATGCTGTTCCATTCGGTGTACGACCAGAGCGCGCCCGACGTCTACACCGTCCAGGTCTCCGTGACCCTCGCGGGCCCGCTCGACGCGGACCGGTTGGAGCGGGCGGGGGCGGCCCTGTTGCGGCGCCACCCGAACCTGCGGGCCGGGTTCTGGCACGAGGGGGTGCCGCAGCCGGTGCAGTTCGTGCCGGCGGAGGTGGCGTTCGCGCTGGGCCGGGTGGACCTGAGCGACGATCCGTCGCCGTCGGCGGTGCGCCGCGTGGAGCGGGCCGAGCTGAGCCACCGCTTCGCCCTGCACAAGCCGCCGCTGCTGCGCCTGACCCTGGTGCGCCGGGGGCCGGACGACCACCTGCTGGTCATCACGGTGCACCACATCCTGGTCGACGGCTGGTCGATGCCGCTGCTGGTCGGTGACCTGCTGGCGCTCTACGACAACGGCGGCGACGTCGCCGCCCTGCCCGCCGTACACCCCTACCGGGACTACCTGAAGTGGCTGAAGGCGCAGGACGGGCCGGCGGCCGAGGGGGCCTGGCGTGGTGCGCTGGCGGGTCTGGAGGAGCCCACGCTCGTGGCTCCCGCCGACCCGACCCGGGCCGGGGTCCGGCCGGGGGTGCACCGGCTGGAGCTGTCGGAGGGGGACACGGCGGCCCTGAAGGCGGTGGCGCGTCGGCTGGGCACGACGCCGAGCACGGTGATCGAGGCGGCCTGGGGGTTGTTGCTGGGATCCCTGACCGGCCGGCAGGACGTGGTGTTCGGGCTGACGGTCTCCGGCCGGCCGGAGGAGCTGCCGGGCGTGGAGTCCATGGTCGGCCTCTTCATCACCACCGTTCCGGTGCGGTTGACGGCCCGGCCCGCGGAGAGCCTGGCCGATCTGCTGCGCCGCTTCCGTGACGAGCAGAACGCGCTGCTGGCCCACCACCACCTCGGGCTGCGCCGCATCCAGAAGGAGGCGGGCGGCGGGGAGCTGTTCGACACGCTGGTGGTCATCGAGAACTACCCGGTGGACCCGTCCGCCCGGCCCGCCCTGTCGGGCGGGCTGCGGGTGGCGGACGTGTCGGCCCGGGACGCGACGCACTACCCGCTGACGCTCGCGGTGGCCCTGGACGAGCGGGCCGAACTGGCCCTGGAGTACCGGCCCGACCTGTTCGACGCCCGGGCCGTCGAGGGGATCGCGGAGCGGCTGTCGGGGCTGCTGCGGCAGGTGACGCGGACGCCCGAGGCCCCGGTGGGCCGGCTGGAGCTGATCACGGCGGGCGAGCGGGAGCGGCTGCGGGAGGGCTGGGCCGGCACCGTGCGCGACGTGCCGGCGGGTACGGTCGCGGACCGGTTCGCGGAGCGCGCGGCGGCCACGCCCGACGCCTGCGCGGTGGTGGCGGGCGAGCGGCGGCTCACCTTCGCGGAGCTGGACGCGCGGGCGGCCCGGTTGGCGGCCCTGCTGGCCGGCCGGGGCGTGGGTCCGGAGTCGGTGGTGGCGTTGGCGCTGCCGCGGTCCGTGGACTCGGTCGTGGCGATCCTGGCGGTCCTCAAGGCGGGCGCCGCCTACCTCCCGATGGACCTGGACTATCCGGCGGACCGGCTGGCGCTGATGCTGGCGGACGCGACTCCGGCGTGCGTGGTGACGGGCGGGGCCGCGGCGGCCCTGCTGCCTGCGCCGTCGGCGGGCGACCCCGAGCGGATCGTGCTGGGGTCCGCGCGGACCGAGGCCGAACTCGCCTCGTACGGGGAGCGGTTCGAGGGGCCCGCGGTGGACTCGGCACACCCGGCCTACGTGATCTACACCTCGGGTTCCACGGGCCTGCCCAAGGGCGTGGTGCTGACCAGCGGTGGTCTGTCGAACCTGTACGCCAACCACCTGGCCGAGGTGTTCGCGCCGGCGGTCGGCGCGGCGGGCGGGCGCCGGATGCGCGCCCTGCACACCGCCTCCTTCAGCTTCGACACCTCCTGGGAGCAGTTGTTCTGGCTCGTCGCGGGCCACGAGCTGCACGTCCTGGACGAGACGGGCCGCCGCGACGCGGAGTTCACCGTCGGGTACGTGCGCGAGCACCGCATCGACGCGATGGACGTGACGCCGACCTACGCGCAGGCGCTGCTGGAGTGGGGGCTCCTGGACGCCGGGGCTCACCGCCCCGGTCTGCTGCTGCTGGGCGGCGAGGCGGTGCCGGAGGCCCTGTGGTCCGAGGTGCGCGGCGCTCCGGGCGTGATGTCGGTGAACCTGTACGGGCCCACCGAGTACACGGTGGACGCGCTGGCCGCCGACCTGGCCGACTCGGCCACCGCGATCGTCGGGCGGCCGATCGGCAACACCTCGGCGTACGTGCTGGACGGGGCGCTGCGCCCGGTGCCGGCCGGTACCGTCGGTGAGCTGTACCTGTCGGGTCACGGCACGGCGCGCGGCTACCTGGGACGTCCCGCGCTGACGGCGGGCCGGTTCGTGGCCGATCCGTTCGGCGCGCCGGGTGCGCGGATGTACCGTACGGGCGACCTCGTGCGGCTGCGCGGCGACGGTCGGCTGGAGTTCCTCGGCCGGGCCGACGACCAGGTCAAGATCCGCGGGTTCCGGATCGAGCCGGGCGAGGTGGAGGCGGCGCTGAGCGCCGTGGCGGGCGTGACGACGGCGGCCGTGGTGGTCCGCGAGGACACGCCGGGGGTGAAGCGGCTGGTCGGGTACGTGACCGGTGACGTGGATCCGTCGGCGGTCCGCGCGGAGCTGGCCTCCCGGCTGCCGGACCATCTGGTCCCGGCGGCGGTGGTGGTGCTGGAGCGGCTGCCGTTGAACGTGAGCGGCAAGCTCGACCGGGCGGCCCTGCCGGCGCCCTCGCTGGGCGGGGCGGAGGGCTCCCGGGCTCCGCGCGACGAGCGCGAGCGGGCCCTGTGCGCGGTCTTCGTCGAGCTGCTGGGGCTCGCGTCGGTCGGCGTCGACGAGGACTTCTTCGCGTTGGGCGGCGACAGCATCGTCTCCATCCAGTTGGTCGCGCGGGCCCGCAAGGAGGGGCTCGTGCTGACCCCCCGCGATGTCTTCGAGCACCGTACGGTCGCCCGGCTGGCGGCCGCCGCGGGCAGTGCGGAGCCCGGCGCCGGGCAGGCGCCGACGGCCGCCGGACCGTTGGTCGAGCTGACCGAGGCGCAGCGGGAGCTGCTGGCCGGGGCCTTCCCGGCGCACGAGGAGGTGCTGCCGCTCGCGCCGCTCCAGGAGGGCCTGTACTTCCACGCGGTCTACGACGACCGGGCGCTGGACGTGTACCTGATGCAGAACTTCGTGGAGCTGCTGCACGAGGTGGACGCGGCGGCCCTGCGGTCGGCGTTCGAGGCGCTGCTGCGCCGGCACCCCAACCTGCGTTCGGGGTTCTGGCACGAGGGCCTGGAGGGTCCGGTGCAGGTGGTCCCCTCCTCGTGGGAGCTGCCCTGGCGGGAGCTGGACCTCAGCGCGCTGGACCGTGAGGCGCAGGACGAGGCGCTGCGGGAGTTCTCGCTGGCCGACGCGGCGACCCGGTTCGACCTGGCGGCCCCTCCGCTGCTGCGGGTGATGTTGATCAAGTTCGCGGCGGACCGGTGGATGCTGTGCGTGACGCAGCACCACATCCTGACGGACGGCTGGTCGGAGTCGCTGTTCTTCGAGGAGCTGTTCTCCCTCTACGGCAACGGCGGCGCGGTGGAGGCGCTGGCTCCGGTGACCCCGTACCGGGACTACCTGCGCTGGTTGTCCCTGGTGGACACCGAGGAGGCGGCCGGGGCCTGGCGGGCCCACCTGTCGGGGTTGGAGCAGGGCACGCTGGTCGCGCCGGCCGATCCGAACCGGCAGCCGGTGACGGCCGAGGTGGTGGACCTGTCCCTGGACGAGGGGACCAGCGACCGGCTGCGGGCGTTCGCCCGCGGGTGCGGGGTCACCCTGAACACGGTGCTGAGCACGGCGTGGTCGATCGCGCTGGCCGGGATGACCGGCCGCGACGACGTGGTCTTCGGCGCGACGGTCTCGGGTCGTCCGGCGGACGTCGCGGGCGTGGACCAGATGATCGGCATGTTCATGAACACGCTGCCGTTCCGGGTCTCGCTGCGGTCCGACGAGAACCTGCGCGACCTGCTGGTGCGGGTGCAGGCCGAGCACGCGGACCTGCTGCCGCACCACTACGTGGGCCTGGGACCGATCCAGCGGCTGAGCGGGATCGGGCAGCTCTTCGACACCCTGTACGTCTTCCGCAACACCCCGCTGGACGACTCGGCGCGCGAGGCCGCCGTGGCCCGGCACGGGATCGGGTGGACGCACAGCGTCGACGGGACGCACTATCCGTTGACGCTGGCGGTGACCCCGGGCCGGGCGCTGGAGCTGACGCTGGCCTACCGGCCCGACCTGTACGACGAGGACACGGCCCGGGTGCTGGCGGGCCGGCTGGCCGCGCTGGTGGGCCAGTTGGCGGACGGCGGCGCGCTGCCGGTCGGGCGGCTGGCGACGGTGGCCGCCGACGAGCGGGCGCTGCTGCTGGCCAAGGGGGACGACACCGGGTACGCGGTGCCGGACACCACGGTGATCGACCTGTTCGCCGCGCAGGCGGCCCGCACCCCCGAGGACACCGCCCTGGTGTTCGAGGAGGAGCGGCTGTCCTACGCCGAGCTGGACGCCCGTGCCAACCGTCTGGCGCGCGCCCTGGTGGCGCGGGGCGCGGGTCCGGAGGCGGTGGTCGCCCTGGGGCTGCCGCGCTCCGCGGACTTCGTGGTCTCGCTGTTCGCCGTGCTGAAGACGGGCGCCGCCTACCTGCCGCTCGACCTGGACCACCCGGTGGAGCGTCTCGCCGACATGGTCCGCGACGCCGCGCCGCTGTGCCTGGTGACGACGGGCGCGGTCGCGGGCCGGGTTCCGGTGGTGGCGGGCGTGCCGGCCCTGGAGCTCGACGCGCCGGCGGTCGGGGAGGAGCTGGCGGGGCTGTCCCCGTCCGCCCTGGCGGAGTCGGAGCTGACGGGGACGCGCGACGGCCGGCATCCGGCGTACGTCATCTACACCTCCGGTTCCACGGGTCGACCCAAGGGCGTCGTGGTCCCCTACTCGGGGCTCACGAACATGCTGCTCAACCACCGGGAGCGGATCTTCGCGCCGGCGGTGGCCCTGGCCGGGGGGCGCCGGATGAAGGTGGCGCACACGGTCTCCTTCGCCTTCGACATGTCGTGGGAGGAGTTCTTCTGGCTGGTCGACGGGCACGAGGTGCACGTCATCGGCGAGGAGCTGCGGCTGGACCCGGCGGCGCTGACGGCGCACTACGACCGGGTGGGCATCGACGTCGTCAACGTCACCCCCTCCTACGGGCAGCAGCTGGTGGAGGCCGGTCTGCTGGCCGCGGACCGGCACCGGCCGACGCTGGTGCTGCTGGGAGGCGAGGCGGTCCCGGACGGCCTGTGGAGCCTGCTGGAGCGGACCGAGGGCACGATGGGCTACAACCTGTACGGCCCCACCGAGTACACGATCAACGCGTTGGGCGCGGACGTGGCCGACAGCGCGACCTCCTGCGTGGGCCGGCCCATCTTCAACACGCGGGCGTACGTCCTGGACAGCGCGCTGCGGCCGGTGCCGGTCGGCGTGCCCGGTGAGCTGTACCTGGCCGGAGCGGGGCTGGCCCGGGGCTACTTCGGGCGTCCGGCGCTGACCGCGGAGCGGTTCGTGGCGGATCCCTTCGGGGAGCCGGGCACGCTCATGTACCGCACCGGCGACCTGGTGCGGTGGCGTGCGGACGACGCCCTGGACTACCTGGGGCGGGCGGACGACCAGATCAAGATCCGGGGGTTCCGGATCGAGCTCGGCGAGATCGAGTCGGCGGTCGCCTCCGCGCCGGGCGTCGCCGCGGCCGCGGTGACGGCGCACACCGGCCGGGGCGGGGTGGGTCGTCTGGTGGCCTACGCCGTGCCCGCGGCCGGGGAGACCTGCGAGGCGGCGGCGCTGCGGGCGCACCTGTCGCGCACGCTGCCGGAGTACATGGTGCCGTCGGCGTTCGTCGAGCTGGCGGCGCTGCCGCTGACCGTGAACGGGAAGGTGGACCGGGCGGCCCTGCCGGTGCCGGAGTTCTCCGTCGAGCAGGGGGGACGGCCGCCGAAGGACGCCCGCGAGGAGCTGCTCGCCCGGATCTTCGCCGAGGTCCTGGGGCTGGAGCGGGTCGGCGTCGAGGACAACTTCTTCGAGTTGGGCGGGCATTCGCTGCTGGCGATGCGGCTGGTCGGCCGGATCAGGGAGGCCCTCGGGGTGCCGGTGCAGGTGGCGGCGGTGATGGCCGCGCCGACGGTGGCGGACATCGCCTCCCGGATCGGCGCGGACGCCCGCGAGGGCGCCCTGCGGGTGCTGATGCCGCTGCGGGAGCGGGGCTCCGCCGCGCCGCTGTTCTGCTTCCACCCCGCCTCGGGGTTCGCCTGGCAGTACACGGGGCTGCTGCGGTACCTGGACGCCGACCGGCCGGTCTACGGCCTCCAGTCGCCGGGGCTGTCCGGGCCGCGGCCGGAGGTCGAGGACGTGGCGGGGCTCGCGGAGCTGTACCTCGACGAGATCAGGTCGGTGCAGCCGCACGGCCCGTACCACTTCCTCGGGTACTCCTTCGGCGGGACGGTGGCCCAGACGCTCGCCGCGCTGCTCCAGGAGCGCGGCGAGGAGGTCGCCTTCCTCGGGCTGCTCGACGCCTACCCGCCGGAGACGGAGGACTGGGCGTACGTCGAGGACCCGGCGTGGGAGGAGCGGCTGCGGCGCGAGGAGAGCGGCTTCCTGCTCTCGGTGGCCGGGCTGGAGGGCCCCCGGGACGGCGCCGAGGTCGACCGGGCGCAGGCGGTGACGGCGATCCGCGACAGCCAGGGGCTGTTGGCCGGTTTCGACGAGGCGCTCCTCGACGCGATCGTCGCGACGAACCTGCACTGCGTGCGGCTGCTCGCGCGCAGCCGCACCCGGCGGTTCAGGGGTGACGTGCTGTTCTTCACGGCGGCGCGCACCACCGCGGCCGACGAGGCGCCCGCGCGGGTCTGGCCCCCGTACCTCGACGGGCGGCTCGACGAGCACGTGCTGGACTGCGCGCACGACGAGCTGATGTCGCCGGCCGCCCTGGAGCGGATCGGTCCGGCGGTGGCGCGGGCGCTGGCGGCGCTCGACGGCCGGAGCTGACGGCCGCGTGGGGGCGGGGCCGCCGCGGCCCCGCCGGGGCGGCCCCGCCCCCACGGCAATTCCCCTGCCGGGTCGTTCCGTTCACGCGCGGAAACGTTCCGGCAGCGGAATGGGAGAACCAAGATTCTTAGGTTAGGCTTACCTTATTAGAGGGGGCGTGCATGTCTGTCACACTGCCCGGCGTGCCAGGACTCGCCGGACGCGTGGCCCTGGTCACCGGCGCGGGCCAGGGCATCGGAGCGGCCGTGGCCCGCTCCCTGTGGGAGCTGGGGGTCTCCGTGGCCGCCACCGACCTCCAGGGGGAGGCGGTCGCGGCGCTCGCGGACCGTCTGGCGCCGTCCCCCGGGACGGCCGACGGATCGGCCGACGGATCGAGACCGATCCTGCGGCCCTACGCCCTCGACGTCACCGACCCGCGCGCCGTCGAACGGACCGCGGCCGAGGTCGGCGACGACCTCGGACCCATCGACATCCTGGTCAACGTCGCGGGCGTGCTGCGCACCGGACCGGCCGCCGAACTCACCGACGCGGACTGGTCGCGGACCTTCGCCGTGAACGCGGGCGGGGTCTTCCACACCGCCCGCGCCGTCGCCCCCGGGATGGCGGAACGCGGCCGGGGCAGCATCGTCACCGTCGCCTCCAACGCGGCCGGGATCCCCCGGACCGGCATGGCCGCGTACGCCGCCTCCAAGGCGGCGGCGGTGATGTTCACCAAGTGCCTGGGCCTGGAGTACGCCCGCCACGGGGTCCGCTGCAACGTGGTGGCGCCGGGATCCACCGACACCCCGATGCAACGGTCGCTGTGGACCGACCCCGAATCCCCGCGCCGCGTGCTCGACGGCGACCTCGCCACCTACCGCACCGGCATCCCCCTGGCCCGGATCGCCGACCCGCAGGACATCGCCGACGCCGTGGTGTTCCTCGCCTCCGACCGGGCCCGCCACATCACGATGCAGGACCTCTACGTGGACGGCGGCGCCACCCTGCGCTGACCGCGCGCCCGCGCACCGCTCCCGCCACGAGGCCCACCCACCCCGCCAACACCCGCCGGCGCGGCCGACCCGCCCGCCGTTCGAAGAGGAGTCACCGTGCCAACGGTCCACCCCGTCGCCACACCCCCCGCACCGGGCGACCCGTCCGCACCCGCCGTGGGTGCGGCCACCGCCCTGCTCGACGCCTACCGACCCGGCGCCCGCTTCCTCGCGACGCCGACCCGGACCCTCCTCGCGGACGGCGTACGCACCGTGGTCCCCACGGGTGACTCCCCGCTCGCCGACCGCGTGCGCGCGGCCCTCGCCGACGCCGCGCGCGACGGCGACCCCTGGCCGGTGGTCATGGGCGCCGTGCCCTTCGACCACGAGGCCCCCGCGGCCCTCGTCGTCCCCGCGTCGGTGCACGACGGGCCGCCGCTGAGCACCGACCCCCTGGTGGCCCTGGACCCCACGGCCCCGGTCACCGGCGGATGGTCCGTGACCCCGGTGCCGCGGCCGGAGGCGTACGCCGGGGGCGTGGCCGCCGCCGTGCGACGGATGCGCGCGGGCGAGCTGGACAAGGTGGTCCTCTCCCGCACCCTCGAACTGCTCTCGCCCGGACCGCTGGACCTCCCGTCCATGCTCGGACGCCTCGCCCGTCGCGACCCGGGCGGCTACACCTTCGCGCTGCCCACCGGCCCCGGCCGCACCCTCCTCGGCGCCAGCCCCGAACTGCTCGTCTCCCGGCGGGGGAACCGTTTCGTCGCCAACCCGCTGGCCGGCTCCACCCCCCGCAGCGCCGACCTCGCCGAGGACGTGCTGCGGGCCGCCACGCTGCTGCGCTCGGAGAAGGACCTGCACGAGCACGGTGTCGTGGTGGACGCCGTACGCCGGGCCATGGCCCCGTACTGCTCCGAACTGCACGTGCCCGAGCGCCCCACCCTGGTGCGCACCGCGACGATGTGGCACCTGTCGACCACCGTGACGGCCGTCGCGGACGACCCGGAGCTGTGCGCGCTCGGCATGGCCACCGCCCTGCACCCCACGCCGGCGGTGTGCGGCACGCCGACCGACACGGCCCGCCGCGTCATCGAGGAGACCGAGCCCTTCGACCGGGGCTTCTTCACCGGTGTCGTCGGCTGGCAGGACGCGAGCGGCGACGGCGAGTGGGTCGTCACCATCCGCTGCGCCGAGGCCCAGGACCGACGGCTGCGGCTGTTCGCGGGCGCCGGCGTGGTGGCGGGCTCCGACCCCGAGGCGGAGACCGCCGAGACCGCCGCGAAGTTCCGTACCTTCCTCCAGGCCGTGGGAGCCGAACTGTGAGCGTCGACGCACCGCTGTGGCCCCGGGAGTTCGCCGACCGGTACCGCGCCGCCGGCTGGTGGCGCGGCGAGACCTTCGGCGGCGTGCTGCGCGAACGCGCCGCCGCCCACCCGGACCGGGTGGCGATCGTGGACCCGACGGGGGCGCCGGACGGCGGCCGGCGCGCCTGGACGTACGGCGAACTGGACCTGCGGGCCGACCGGATGGCCGCCGGACTGGCCGCCCGCGGCATCACCGCCGGCGACCGCGTGGTCGTCCAACTGCCCAACACCGCCGAGTTCTTCGAGGTCGTCTTCGCCCTCTTCCGGCTCGGCGCGCTCCCGGTGTTCGCCCTTCCGGCGCACCGGCACACCGAGATCGCCTACTTCTGCTCCTTCACCGAGGCGGTCGCCTACGTGATCGCGGACGTCTCCGGCGGCTTCGACTACCGCGAACTGGCCGCGTCCGTGCGCGAGGAGGTCCCGGGCCTGCGGCACGTCCTCGTGGCGGGCGGGGACCCCGGCCCCTTCACCGCCCTGGCCGACGTGCCGATCGAGCCCTCGGAGCGGCGGCCGGAACCGGATCCGGGCGACATCGCCTTCCTCCAGCTGTCCGGCGGCAGCACGGGCGTGCCGAAGCTGATCCCGCGCACGCACGACGACTACCTGTACTCGGTGCGCGGGTCGAACGAGATCTGCGCCGTCGACGCCGACTCGGTGTACCTGGTGGCCCTGCCGGCCGCCCACAACTTCCCGCTGTCCTCGCCCGGTTCCCTCGGCGCCCTGTACGCGGGCGGGCGCGTGGTCCTCGCCCCACAGCCCGTGCCGGACGCGGCGTTCCCCCTCATCGAGGCGGAAGGGGTGACCATCACCGGGCTGGTGCCGCCGCTGGCCCTGCTGTGGACCGACGCCGCCACCCGCACGGCCTACGACCTGAGCAGCCTCGACGTGCTGCTGGTCGGGGGCGCGAAGTTCAGCGAGGAGGCCGCCCGGCGGGCCGGGCCCGCCCTCGGCTGCCGGCTCCAGCAGGTGTTCGGCATGGCGGAGGGCCTCGTCAACTACACCCGTCTCGACGACCCGTCGGAGACCGTCGTCACCACCCAGGGCCGGCCCATCTCCCCGGACGACGAGATCCTCGTCGTGGACGACGAGGACCGCCCGGTGCCGGCCGAGACTACCGGGCACCTGCTGACCCGGGGCCCCTACACGATCCGCGGCTACTGGCGGGCTCCGGAGCACAACGCCCGCTCCTTCACCGCCGACGGCTTCTACCGGACGGGGGACGTCGTACGACAGACCCCGACGGGACACCTCGTGGTGGAGGGCCGCGCCAAGGACCAGATCAACCGCGGCGGTGAGAAGATCGCCGCGGAGGAGGTCGAGAACCACCTCCTGGCGCATCCGGCGGTCCACGACGCGAACGTGGTCGCGGAGCCGGACCCCTACCTCGGTGAGCGGACCTGCGCGTACGTGATCCTGCGGGACGGGGCGGAGCGGCCGACGGCCGTCGCCGTCAAACGTTTCGTGCGCGGGCGGGGGTTGGCCGCCTACAAGGTGCCCGACCGGGTCGAGTTCGTCACCGTCTTCCCCACGACGGGGGTCGGCAAGGTCTCGAAGAAGGACCTGCGGGCCGCCGCCGATCCCGCCCCCGTCCCCGGGGCCCCCGCCGCCCCCTCCCCCGCGAGCGCCGCCCCGCCCGCCGCCTCCCCGCATCCCGAACCGCAGTGATCGGAACTCCCATGGCCCTGCCCACCATCGCCCCGTACCCCCTGCCGACCGCCGCCGACCTGCCCGCCAACCGGGTGGAGTGGGAGGTCGACCCGGCGCGGGCGGTCCTGCTGGTCCACGACCTCCAGAACTACTTCCTTTCCGCGTACGACACCACGAGCGAGCCCGTCACCGGTCTGCTGCGCCAGGTGTCCCGGCTGCGCAAGGAGGCCGTGCGCGCCGGTGTGCCCGTCTTCTACACCGCCCAGCCCGGCGGCCAGAGCCCCGTCGAACGCGGCCTCCAGCAGGACTTCTGGGGGCCGGGGCTGCCCGCCGACCCCGAGGCCGAGGCCATCGCCGAGGCGGTGGCGCCCGCGCCCGGCGACACGGTGCTGACCAAGTGGAAGTACAGCGGCTTCGTCCGCACGGACCTGCTGGAGCGGCTGCGCGCCCTGGGCCGCGACCAGTTGGTCATCACCGGCGTGTACGCGCACATCGGGGTGCTGATGACGGCGTGCGACGCGTGGATGCGCGACGTGCAGGCCTTCGTCGTCGCCGACGCGGTCGCGGACTTCTCCGCCCGTGAGCACGCGATGGCGCTCGAATGGGCCGCCGGCCGGTGCGCGTACGTGACCACGACCGACGCCGTCTGCTCCGCCCTGTGACCACCGCGCCGGCGCCGGCGGAGGCGGTCGCGGGAGCGGCCCCGGACGCCCTGCGCCCCTCCCCGGACGCCCCTGCCGCGGGCCCCGCGCACGGGCCGGCCCCGCTGCGTCCGGTGGAACTGCCGGTGGAGCTGCCCGGCCGGGCCCGGGTGTGGGCGATCCCGGTGCCCGACAACACCGCGGCCGCCAGGGCCCGGCTGCACGAGCTGGACCGCGAGGAGCGGGCCCGGGCGGCCCGGTTGCGCCGCCCCGACGACGCGGCCCGGTTCCTGGTGGCCCACGTCGGCCTGCGCGAACTCCTCGCCCGACGGCTCGGCACCGACCCGGGGCGGCTGGTGGTCGAACGGGAGCCCTGCGCCGGCTGCGGGCGCCCGCACGGGCGTCCGCACCTGCCGGGCGACCCCGTGCACTTCTCGCTCTCGCACTCCGGGGACCTGGTGCTCGTCGCCCTCGCCCCGGTGCCGGTGGGCGTGGACGTCGAGGCGGTCCGTCCCCCCGCCCCGACGGCCCACCCCGCCGGCGCCCTGCACCGCGCCGAACAGGCCGAACTCCTCGCGCTGCCGCACCGGGAGCGGGCCGCCGCCTTCGCCCGCTGCTGGACGCGCAAGGAGGCGGTGCTGAAGTCCACCGGCCGGGGTCTGCTCGACGGGGCCGCGTTCCCCTACGTGGGCACCGGGTCGGATCCCGTCCAGCCTCACGGGCACCACGTACGCGATCTGCCGGTGGCGGAGGGCTTCGCCGCCGCCCTCGCGCTCCGCCCCGGCCCGGTCCCGTCCGCCGCGCAGCGCTCCGTCCGCTCCCCCGGGGCCTCCCCGAAGTCCCCGCCCCGGGAACCGTCCCCTACCCAAGGAGTCCACCCGTGACCGACCGCCTCAACGCCGCCCAGCCCTACGCGCTGGGCCTGTTCCGCATCGTCACCGGCCTGTTCTTCGCCTGTCACGGCGCCGCCTCCCTCTTCGGGGTCCTCGGCGGTGCGCACGGCGGCGGCACGGTCGCGACCGGCGCCTGGCCGGGCTGGTACGCCGCGGTGATCCAGCTGGTGGCCGGCGGCCTGGTCCTGCTGGGCCTGGGCACGCGCGGCGCGGCCTTCGTCGCCTCCGGTTCGATGGCGTACGCCTACTTCACGGCCCATCAGCCGGACGGCCTGTGGCCGATCCAGAACCACGGCGAGTCCTCGGCGATGTTCTGCTGGGCCTTCCTGCTGCTGGTCTTCACCGGACCGGGCGCCTTCGCCCTCGACCGCCTCGTCGGCTCCCGGGCCGGCGCCGGCGCGGGGGACCGGGAACCGGCCGCCGAGCGGGCCCGGACGGCTCCCGCCGCCGGCTGAGCCGCTGCCCGACCGACCGCGCGAAGCCGATGGGCCCGCCCCCGACCGGGGGCGGGCCCATCGCCGCGTCGGCCCTCGCGGCCCGCGCCCGGACCGGGCGGGGCGCTCAGGCCGGGCGGCGTTCGTGGTCCTTGACGTAGCTGCCCGGGGTGCAGCCGAAGTACCGCCGGAACGCGAGGATGTAGCCGTTGGTGCTGGTGAAGCCCACCCGCGCCGCCACCTCCCCGACGAGCCGGCCCTCCTCCAGCAGGCACAGGGAACGGTTGAGCCTCAGCCGTGTGCGCCATTCCGAGAAGGCCATCCCCGTCTCGGCCAGGAACGCCCTGCGCAGACTGGTGGAACTGGTGTAGAGGCCGGCCGCCCACTCGGTGGCGGTGCGCGGGTCGTCCGGCGTGCGGGACAGCTCCCGGGCGACGGCGGCGGCGTTGGCGCTGGTGGGCCGGGGCAGCGGAAGGCTGTCGGGGTGGGTGGCGCACAGCCGGGCGAACACCTCGTGCTCGCTCTCGGGGCCCTGCGTGCTGCGCAACCGGGCCAGCAGCAGCCTGCGCTGGTCGTCCGTCACGCCGACCGGGGTGACCTCCGCGTAGGGCAGCGGGTACGCGTCGGCCTCGAAGCCCTCGACCGCGATGACCGCGTCCTCGCTGAAGCGCGCCGCGTGCACCACGCCGGCCGGTATCCACAGCGCCGCCGCGGCGCTGACCTCGTAGTCGCGCCCCAGGGCCGACACCGTCACCCGTCCCATGGGCACGTAGAGGAACTCGTGGAAGGTGTGGACGTGCGGCGGATGCCCGTTCGCGTCGATCACCCCGTCGTGGACGTCGTCGACCTCGACGTCCCGGTGCCCGCGCTCCGCTGCCACGGCCGTCGACTCGGCCATCTCGCCCTCCCCTTCGTACGGTTCGCGACCGCGGTCCCTGAGTGGGAGGGTTCCGCCCCCTCCGTTGGACCAGGCCTACATTGGTAAGGCTAACCTAAGTACACAATTGCTCGTACGAGGAGTTCCGGAACACCCATGACCCCAACCGCCCCGCCGGTGACGGCACCACCACCGGCACCCGCGAAAGCACGCCTTTCCCGCGGCACCTCGGTGCTGCTCGCGGCCGGCCTGCTCCTCGTGGTGGTGGTCGTCGCGAGCATCGGCCTCGGCGCCCGCGACATCAACGCCCTGGACATCCTCCGGATCCTCCTCCACCCCGGCGGCACCGGGTACGACCACGACGTCCTGTGGACCGAACGGATCCCCCGCACCCTCCTCGGGCTGGCGGTCGGCGCCTCGCTGGGGGCCTCCGGGCTCCTGATGCAGGCGCTGACCATGAACCCGCTGTCCGACCCGGGCGTGCTGGGCGTCGAACAGGGCGCCGCGACCTTCGTCGTGCTCGGCATCCTCCTCCTCGATGTCGCCGACGCGGCCTCGTACTTCTGGCTGGCCCTCCTCGGGTCGGCCGTCACCGCCGCCCTGGTCTACCTGATCGGCACCCGCACCAACGCGGGCAGCACCACCATCGGACTGGTCCTCGCCGGCGTCGCCATCGCCGCCGTCCTGACCTCGCTGATCACCCTGCTCGTCGTCCGCGACGAGGCCCTCTACTCCTCCCTGCGCTTCTGGTCGGTCGGACAGCTCGCCGGGCGCTCCCAGGTGCTCGCCGAGATCACCCCCTTCGCCGTCGCGGGCCTGCTGCTCGCGCTGCCGCTCGGACGTACGCTCAATCTGCTCAGCCTCGGCGAGGAGACCGCCCGCGGCCTCGGACTCCAGGTGCAGCGCGCCCAGTTGGCCACGGCCGCGGTGGCCGTCGCCCTGTGCGCCGCGGCCACCGCCGCCGTCGGCCCGGTCGCCTTCGTGGGCCTCGTCGCGGCACACGTGGCCCGCATGCTCGTCGGCGCCGACCACCGCTGGTCGCTGCCCCTGTCGATGCTGTGCGGGGCGATCCTCCTCGTCGGCGCGGACACCGTGGGCCGCGTGGTCCTCGACCACGGCGAGGTCCAGGTCTCCGTGATGACCGCCATCGTCGGCACCCCCTTCTTCGTGTGGCTGGCCCGCCGCCGCGACCTGGTCCGGATGTGAACGCCATGACCGACACCCGCGTCACCGCGCACGCCCCCTCACCGGATCCCGTCGTGGCCGAGCCCGACGCCGTCAGGGCCACCGCGGCCCGACTGCGCCGCACCCGGCTCGCCGCGGGCCGCAGGGCCGCCGTGCTCGTCACCGTCATGGTGCTCGCCCTGCTCGCCCTGCTGGTGGCCTCCGTACTCCTGGGCGGCCTGCGCAACATCCCCGCGGGCGACGTCCTGCCCGCCGCCTTCGGGCAGCGGACCGGGCTGGCCGACTACGTCATCCACCGTATCCGGTTGCCCAGAGCCCTGGCCGCGCTGCTCGCCGGAGCCCTGTTCGGGCTCTCCGGAGCGCTCTACCAACGGCTCATCCGCAACCCCCTCGCCACCCCGGACATCGTCGGCATCTCGGCCGGCGCGGGCGCCGGCGCGGTGACCGTGCTGCTGTTCGCCCCCGCGATCCCCTTCGGGGTGGAGGCCGCCGCCCTGGGCGGCGCCTTCCTCCTGGTGGGCCTCGTGATGGCGCTGAGCCGGCGCGGCGGCCGGGTGGACACCTTCCGCCTGGTGCTGATAGGCATCGGCATGGCGGCCGTCTGCACCGCCTACGTCAACTACCTGTTCTCCCTGGCCGGACAGCACAGCATCGCCCAGGTGACCCGCTGGCTCGTCGGCAGCGTCAGCGGCGCCACCTGGGACGGGGTCACCACCCTCGCGGTCGCCTTCGCCCTGTGCGCCCTGTGCGCGGCCCCGCTCGGCCGGGCCCTGCACGCCATGTCCCTGGGCGACCAACTGGCCGCCGGGCTCGGCACCAGGGTGGCCTCGGCCCGTACGGCGGCGCTGCTGCTCGGCGCGGCCGCCGCGGCCCTGGCCACCAGCGTGACCGGCCCGATCGGCTTCGTGTCCCTGGTCGCCGGACCCATCGCGGTCCGGTTGGTCGGCGGCGACCGGTCCCTGTTGCTCGCCGCCCCGATCGGCGCGGTCATGGTGCTCGGCGCCGACGTACTGGCCCAGCACGGCCCGCTGATCAGCCCGGTGCCCACGGGAGTCCTCACGGCGCTGCTCGGCGCCCCCTACTTCATCTGGCTGATTCTCCGCCGCAGGCAAGGAGCCACCTCATGACCAGCACCGCGGCCCCGGGCCTGGCGGCCCGGTCCATCACCGCCGGCTACGAACGCAAGCAGGTCATCGAGGACCTCAGCCTGGACGTGGCCACCGGCGAGATCACCGCCCTGGTCGGCCCCAACGCCTGCGGCAAGTCGACGCTGCTGAAGTCGCTGGCCCGACTGCTGCCGGTCGCGGCCGGATCCGTCCTGCTGGACGGCAACGACATCCACGCCCTGCCCACCCGCGAGGTGGCCCGCCGGCTGGGCATCCTGCCGCAGTCGCCGATCGCCCCCGAGAGCATCACCGTCGGGGACCTCGTCTGGCGGGGCCGCCATCCGCACCAGCGGTTCGGCCGGCGGCGTACGGCCTCCGACGACGAGGTCATCGCCCGGGCGCTCACCGCGACCGGCACGGCCGAGCTGATCGGACGGCCCGTGGACCAGCTCTCGGGCGGTCAGCGCCAGCGGGTGTGGATCGCCCTGGCCCTCGCCCAGGAGACGCCCACGCTGTTGCTGGACGAACCCACCACCTACCTCGACATCGCGCACCAGATCGAGGTCATGGACCTGCTCGCGGATCTCAACGAGCAGTCCTCCAAGACCATCGTGCTGGTCTCCCACGACCTCAACCAGGCCGCCCTGTACGCCTCGACCATCGTCGCCATGCGCGACGGTCGGATCGTCCGCCAGGGCACGCCCGAGGAGGTCCTCACCGAACGGACGGTCCGCGAGGTCTTCGGACTGGACTGTCTGGTCGTCCCCCATCCCCGCTCCGGCCGGCCCCAGATCTTCCCCCTGGGCCGACGCACCACCCCCTAGGAGAACAGTCCCCGTGTCCACCTTCGCCAGAACCCGCGGCGCGGCCGCCCTCACGGCCACCGCCCTCTCCCTCGCCCTGCTCACCGCCTGCGGCGGCTCCACCGAGAAGGCGGCCGACGACAAGCCCGCCGCCGGCGCCTCCGCCGAGGCCGGCAAGGGCGCCTTCCCGGTGGCCCTGAAGAACGCCTGGGGCAACACCGAGGTCAAGAAGAAGCCCCTGAAGGTCGCCACCGTCTCCGACGGCGACACCTCCATCGCGCTCGCCCTCGGCGTGGTCCCCGTCATCACCCCCGACGTCGAGGACGGCGGCAAGGTCCCCGAGTACAAGCAGCGCGCCATCGACAAGCTCGGCGCCGGCAAGCTCAAGACCTACGACGACACCGACGGCACCGCCTACGAGGCCATCGCGGCCGAGGCCCCCGACGTCATCCTGGGCGTGAACACCTGGGAGATGGACAAGGACTACGACAAGCTCTCGCCGATCGCGCCTGTCGTCACCTACACCGACAAGAAGCAGGCCGACACCATGACCTGGCAGGAGCGGCTGAAGACCGCCGCCAAGGCGCTGGGTCTGGAGGCCAAGGCCGAGGAGGTCATCGCCGCGAGCGCCAAGGTCACGGCCGACGCCGCCGCCGCGCACCCCGAGTTCAAGGGCAAGACCTACACCTACACGGTGGTCCACCCCGAGCAGATCAGCTTCATGTCCTACGGGGCGCAGGACCCGGGCGTCTTCGAGCAGCTCGGCTTCACCAAGACCGACAAGGCGAAGAACTACGCGCCCGACAAGAACGGCGTGAGCCTGGAGAACCTGGACCAGCTCGACGCCGACGTGCTGCTCCTCACCTACCCCTTCGGCGACCGCGGCGTGATCAGCCCGGCCGAGCTGGAGGGCAACAAGCTCTTCCAGTCGCTGAACTCGGTGAAGAACAAGCACCTCGCGGTGATCCCGTCCGACACCAACCTCGCCTCCTCCCTGGCCTACCCGGACCCGCTCAACGCCCCCTGGGTCGTCGAGAAGCTGACGCCGATCCTGGCCAAGGCCGTCGCCGGCCAGTAGGACCCGCGTTCCACGACGGCCGGCCCGCGCACCGACGCGGTCCGGCCGTCGTGGGCCGCCCGCGCACCGCACCGTCCCGTCGGCCGCCCCCGCGGCCGGTCCCCGTAAGGAGCCCCCATGTCGAGCCGCAACCCCCGTACGCTCGTCACCTTCCCCATCGTGCTGCGGGAACTGACCGTACTGCGCGTCGCGGACGTCACCCCCGGGATGCGGCGGGTGACGCTCGGCGGACCCCAGCTGGCCGCCTTCACCAAGGACGGGCTGGACCTTCCGGCCCTGCGCACCGAGGGTTTCGACGACCACGTGAAGTTCTTCTTCGGGCAGGACGGGAACGCCCCCGTGCTGCCCGGCCAGAACGTCGCCAGTCTCGACTGGCCGACCGACGCCCGGCCGCTCACCAAGGACTACACGCCGGTGCGCTTCGACCCGGAGGCCGGCGAGATCGACTTCGACTTCGTCAACCACCCCGGGGGCGTCGCCTCCTCCTGGGCCCGGGACGCCAAGCCCGGTGACGTCACCTGGATCGCCGGCCCCAAGATGTCGCACGGCCACCCGGAGGGCGCCGACTGGCTGTTGGCCATCGGCGACGAGACGGCCCTGCCCGCCATCGCCCGCTGGCTGGAGGAGATGCCGGAGGGCACCGTCGCCCGCGTGTTCGTCGAGGTGGGCGAGGAGAGCCACCGTCAGGAGCTGCCGACCCGCGCCGACGCCGAGATCACCTGGGTGGTGCGCGACGGCGCCCCCGCCGGCGCCACCGACCTGCTGGAGCGGGCCGTGCGCGCGATGACCTGGCTGCCGGGCACCGTGTTCGCCTGGGCTGCCGGCGAGGCCGTGACCCTCAAGGGCATCCGGCGCCACCTCGCGGTGGACCGCGAGGTGCCCCGCGAGCGGACGCACATCACCGGGTACTGGCGGCGCACCGAGCCGGTGGTCGCCCCGGGCGCGGAGGTCGAGGACGACGACGCGCACGAGCGGCTGCACGAACTGACCGAGATCGCGCCGGGTCTGGCGATCCGCGCCGCCGTCACCGTGGGCCTGGTGGACCTGGTCTACCAGGGGGTGCGCACGACGGAGGAGCTGGCGGCCCGCACCGGCACGCGGCCGGGGACGCTGGGGGCGCTGCTGACGTACCTGGTGTCCCTGGAGGTGTTCGCACACGACGCCGAGGGCTACCGGCTGACCCCGGTCGGCGAGGAACTCGTCGAGGACGACCACTCGTTGGCCGAGTACGACCTGCGGGGCGCGCAGGCCGCCCTGGACCTGTCGCTGGTGGGCCTCCCCGAGGCGCTGTGGACGGGCCGCCCCGGCTACCGCACCGCCTCGGGCGCCCCGCTGGCCGAGGCCATGGCGACGGACGAGCGGCTGGGCGGCTCGGCGCGGGAGGCGGTGGAGGACGAGGCCCTGTGGATCGCGGGCGGGGTGGTCGAGGCCTACGACTGGGCCTCGGTGGAGTCCTTGACGGCGGCCGGACACGGCGCCGGAGCCGTGGTCAACACCCTCCTGAAGGCCTTCCCGTCGCTGCGCGCGAGGATCGCCGCGCAGCCGTCGGCGCTGGGCGTGGTCCGGGACCGGGTCCTGCACACCGAGGTGCTGCCCCGGGTCGAGCTGCTGCCCACGACGGGTACGGTGCCGCCCGGCGACCGCGCCGTCCTGCTGTGCCGGCTGCTGGAACTGCTGCCGGAGGAGGACGCCGTGCTCGCGCTGCGCGAGAGCGCGCTCGCGCTGCCGGCCGGGGGCGAGCTGCTCCTGGTGGAGCCGGTGCGGGGCCAGGACCCCGAGGACGAGGAGGCGGCCCTGCACCACCTGCGGCTGGCCGCGGCCTTCGGCTCGGAGCTGCGCACCGAGGCCGGGTACGCGCGGCTGGTGGAGCGGGCCGGGCTGAGCGTGCGCGCCGTCACCGACATCGGCTGGGACCACCGCCTGTGGGTGCTGACCGGGGCGGCGTGACCTCGTCGCGCCGACGCCGTCGCGGTGCGGCCCGCCGGCGTGAGCCGCGGCGCCGGCGTGCCGGCCCGGGCCCCGTGTCGGCGGGGTGCGGGCCGGCTCGCCCCATCGGGCCGACCCGCCGTGTCAGGCCGGTTTGCCCGTCTCGCGGCCGTCGACGTACGTCGCGACCATCGCGATGTCCCCGATGCGCGAGACGTCCACGCCCAGCGGGTCGTCCCCGAGGACGACGAGGTCGGCGCGTTTGCCGGGGGTGAGGCTGCCCAGGGTGTCCTCCCAGTGGCAGGCGTGGGCGCCCGCGACCGTGTAGGCGTGCAGGGCCTCGCGGACGGTGACGGCCTCGTCCGGGCCGATCGACCGCCCGGAGCCGGACGCCCGCTCGACCATGAACTGGATCGCCCTGAGCGGGGAGCCGTCCGTCACGGGGCGGTCGGAACTGCCGACCAGGGGGACCCCGTGGTCGAGGAAGCCCCGGCCCCGGTAGAGCCACGGCGCGCGGTGCGCGCCCATGATGTCGGCGTAGTCGTCGCCGAACGAGCGCAGGAAGTGGGGCTGGACGACCGCGGCGACGCCGAGCCGCGCGAACCTCGGCAGCTGGTCGGGGCGGACCAGGCCGGCGTGCTCGACGCGGTGGCGGGCCTCGGGCCGGGGGCGCAGGCGTTGGGCGCGTTCCAGGGCGTCCAGGGCCAGGTCGACAGCGCGGTCCCCGATGGCGTGGACGGCGAGCTGCCAGCCGGCCAGGTGGCCGTCCACGATCGTCCGCGTGAGGGCCTCGGGGTCCTCCTGCAACTGCCCGGCGTGCTCCGAGCCCTCGTACGGGGCGCTCAGCGCGGCCGTGCGCGCCATCATCCCGCCGTCGGTGTAGACCTTGAGCGCGCCGACGGACAGCCACGCGTCGCCGAATCCGGTGCGCAGGCCGAGGTCGAGCGCGGCCGGGATGCCGTCGGCCTCGTGCGCGGCGACCGGACGCAGCCGGTCCGCGGAGACCATGAGCTGTACCCGGAGCGGCAACAGGCCGCTGTCCCGAGCGAGTTGATAGGCGCCCAGCTCGACCGGGCTGTGCCCGAAGAGGGCTCCGCCGATGCCCGCCTCGGCGCAGGCGGTGACCCCCTCGGCCAGGCAGGTGCGGGCGGCCCGTCCGATCGCCTCCGCCAACTCCCTTTGGGCGTAGGGCAGTCGCAGGGCGCGGGCGGCGCCCATGGCACCCTCGGCGAGGAAGCCGTCCTCGTGGGGGACACCCGGGTCGAGCAGGTCGAGGACGGCGGTGTTGACGACGCAGCCGTGGCCGGAGTCGTGCAGCACGAACACCTTGCGCCCCCGGCTCACCGTGTCCAGTTCGGCGGCGGTCAGGTGGCGCCCCAGGGGCCGCTGGTCGTATCCCGCGAGGCTCACCCAACCGTCGGGCGCGTCCTGGCGGGCGACCGCCTCGGCCACGACGGCGAGGACCTCGTCGATCCGGGTGAGGCCCGCGATGCTCGCCGTGGTCTGCTTGAGGCCGGTCCAGGCCAGGTGGACGTGGGCGTCGACGAATCCGGGCAGCACCGTGGCCCCCTGGAGGTCGATCACCTCGCGCGCGGGCAGGCCGGCCACGGCCTCGTCCAGGCCGACGATCCGGCCGCGCCAGACGCCCAGTTCGCGGGCGAGGGGCCGGTCCGGATCCATGGTGAGGAAGCGGGCGTTCGTCAGCCTGGTGCAGAGCATCAGGGGCGGCCGTCCGCGGAACGGGCGAGGGAGTGGGGGCGCATGTCGGTCCAGTGGGTCTCGACGTAGTCCAGGCAGGCGTCCCGGGTGTCCTCGCCGAAGACGGTGCTCCAGCCGCCGGGTACCGCGGCGAACGCCGGCCAGAGGGAGTGCCTGCCCTCGTCGTTCACCAGGACGAGGAAGCGGCCTTCGGCGTCGTCGAACGGGTTGGTGCTCACGTCCAGTGCCTCCCGGTGGGGTCGGTCGGGTCCATGGAAAGGACACCAACATTAGGTTAGGCTCGCCTAATCGAGACGAGCTTAGCCCTCGCCCCCGCCCCTCACAAGGAGCCCCGGATGTGCCTGCCGACGGTACGGAGGGGCCGCCCGTGACCCCGTTCTCCGCCTACGGGCTGCCCGGTGAACCCGGCGACGGGGCCTTCTGGGCCGCGGCCCGCACGCCCGCCCCCCTCCCCTCCCCCGACGGCGGCTGGACGGCCCTGTTCCTGTGGCGCGGCGCCTCCCCGGCGCGCGTGGACTTCGAGAGCCGGCCCGGTCCCCTGCCCCTGCGCCGGTGGGGCGCGACGGACTGCTGGTACGCCGAGGTCCCCCTGCCGGCGCGGCTGCGGGTGACGTACCGGTTCCTCGTCGACGACGAGGCGTACGCCGACCCGCTCAACCCGCTCGGGGCGGGCGGCGACCGGTCGATCCTCGCCACCCCCGACGCCCCGCCCCAGCCGCACTGGCCCGCGATCGGCCCCGGCGACGTGCTCCCGCTGCCCGACACCCGGATCCGCTGGAACAGCGCGCGGCTCGGCGGCCGGCGCACCGTGCGGGTCCACGCGGCGGGCGGCGGCGGGCCGGTGGTCCTGCTCCTCGACGGGGACGACTGGCTCTACCTGCACCCGGCCGTGACCGCCTTCGACGCGGCCGTCGCCGCCGGCGAGATGCCCCCGGCGACCCTGGTCTTCCTGCCCTCGGGGGACCGCCTGACCGAGTTCGGTTGCCGGCCCGAACCGTGGGAGGCGGTGCGCGACGAACTGCTGCCGCTGGTGGCGGAGTGCGGCCTGCCCGCCGACCCGGGGCGCCTGGTGGTCGCCGGGCAGAGCCTCGGCGGTCTCAGCGCCCTGTACGCGGCCCTGGAGTTCCCGACCCTGGTGTCCCGCGTAGCGTGCCAGTCGGGATCGTTCTGGTGGACGCCCGGGGCCATGGAGTCGGCGGACCCGCTGGGCGGCCCGGTCGGCGGGACCCTCGCGGCGCGCCTGCGCGAGCGCCCCGACCTGAGCGGTCTGCGGATCGCCTTCGACGTGGGCGAGCACGAGGCGCGGATGCTGCCCCACTGCACGCTCGTCGAGCGGCTGACCGAGGCCGCCGGGGCGACCGTACGGACCTCCCGGTCGGCCTCGGACCACGACCGCGCCGGCTGGCGCCACGCCCTCCTGCGGGACGTCGCCTGGGCCCTGGGGTAGCCCGCCCGCCGACCGCCCCCGGACGGGCCGGCGGGCCGACCGGTCAGCCGGTCAGCCGGTCAGCGGGTCACCGCCAGGCAGTAGTCCTCGTCCCCGGCCAGCAGGTTGCGGTGGGTGTCCTCGGCGGTGACGACCCCGTCGTCCACGACGAGGACGCGGTCGGCGGCGTCCAGGAGCGCCGGGCTGCTGGTGATCACCACGGTGGTGCGGCCCCGGCGCAGCCGCGCCAGGTTGCGCGCGATCAGCTGCTCGGTGACCGCGTCGACGGCCGTCGTCGGATCGTGCAGGACGAGGATCTCGCTGTCGGCGGCGAGGGCGCGGGCCAGGGAGAGCCGCTGGCGCTGCCCGCCGGAGAGGTTCGCGCCCCGGTCGCGGACCCCGTGGTCGAGCCCCTCGCGGTGGAGGGCGACCACGTCGGTCAGCAGGGAGGCCTCCACGGCCTCGGCCACCGTCCGGCTGGTGCCCGACGGGTCGATGTTCGTCCGCAGGGTGCCGGCGAAGATCTCCGCCTCGTACGGGTTCACCAGCAGGTGCGCGCGGACGGCGTCGAGCGCGAGGTCGGCGAGCGGCTGCCCGCCGAGCCGGACCGCGCCCTCGTAGGCGCCGGGCGCGACCTTCGAGCCGAGGACGGCGGCGAGGTCGGCCGCCGCGCGCGGCTGGTAGACCGCGATCGCCACGAACTCCCCCGCGGCCACCCGGAAGTCCAGCCCGCGCAGCGCCCCGTAGCGGACGTGGTCCACGGCGAGGTCCCCGCCCGGGGCCGGCGGTCGCTGCCCCGGGACGGTCGCCGGCGGGGCGCCGAGGACCAGCGCCATCCGCTCGGCCGAGGCCCGCGCCATCATCACGTACTTCGGCATCTCCGAGAACAGCCGCAGGGGCTCCATGATGAACTGGGCGAGGCCGACGGCCATGACGAGTTCCCCGATGCCGATCCGGCCGGCGAAGGCCAGCCAGCCCGCGGTGAGGGTCACGGCGGCGGCGAGGACCGCGTTGAGGGCCAGGGCGGTGCCCGCGTAGACGCCGTTCACCCGGGCGACCGTGACCGCCTGCTGCTTGGCCTCCGTGCTGACCGCGCGGTAGGAGCGGAACGCGGCGTGGTTGCCGCCGAAGCCGTGCAGCGGGCGCAGGCCGGTGATGAGGTCGGCGACCTTGGCGCCCGCCCGCGCCACCCGGGCCTGTTGCTCCCGGGTGCTGGATCCGATCCGCTTGGACATCACGCTGAGGACGGTGAGGATCAGGGCGGTCCCCACGATCACCAGCAGCCCCAGCCGGATGTCGGCGAGGCCCAGCGCGACCGCCGAGACGAGCACCGCGACCAGGGAGCTGATCAGCAGCGGCACCACCTCGATGATGTCGGCCGTCTGGTCCGCGTCCTCGGTGGCGATGGTGAGCACCTCGCCGGACTTGAGGTCGAGATCGTGCGCCACGGGTTGCAGCCCGCGATCGGCGACGGCGACCCGCCAGCGGTGCGCCTCGGTGGTGTTGGCCTTCTGCAGGATGCGCATGCCGAACCGCCACGACAGGGACACCGTCGTGGTGATCCCGGCCAGCGCGGCGATCGACAGGGCGAGCCCGCCGGGGCTCCGGTCGCGCATCGTGTGCTCGACGATGAGGCCGAGCGCGATGGGGAACGCCGTCTCGCCGGCCTGGTAGAGGCCCATGAGGACGGTGCCCGCGAGCATGGCGCCGACGTTGCGGCGCAGGGCGACGCGGAGGATGTCGGACCCCCGGCGGGGTCGCTGAGTGTCAGGAGTTGTCATCGAGATGGAGGGCAATCGCTTCCGGGGTGCGCAACGTGAACAGGTCACGAATGGTGATCACAGGACCGTACTCGCGGCGGAGCAGCCCGATCAGCCGCACCGCCAGCATGGAGTGTCCCCCGAGGGACACGAAGTCACTCACGGCGCCCACCTCGTCGTCGTCGAGGTCCAGCGCCTCGGCGAAGAACCGGCACACCGAGGTCTCGGTGCCGGGGCGCGGGTCGCGCCGCCCGGCCGTGGTCAGCGCGCCGAGCGGCCTGGCCTCGGGGAGCGCCCTGGTGTCGGCCTTGCCGTTGACCGTGAGGGGGATGGCGTCGACCCGGGCGTAGTGGGTGGGCCGCAGGAAGTCCGGGAGCGCGGCGCCGACCTCGCCGGCCACCGTCTCCAGGTCGGAGCCTTCCAGCACGAGGTACGCGGCGAGCAGGTACGCCCCGTCGACCCGCGGGTCGGGCTGGGCGACCGCGGCGACGAACCGCACCGCGGGGTGCGCGGCGAACGCGGCCTCGACCTCGCCGGGTTCCACGCGGTGGCCCCGGATCTTGACCTGCTGGTCGGTACGGCCGAGGTAGGCGAGGTTGCCGTCGGGGCGGCGGACCACCAGGTCGCCGGTGCGGTACATCCGCTCGCCGGGGGCGCCGAACGGGCAGGCGACGAACCGCTCCGCGCTCTGGCCCGGCTGTCCCAGGTAGCCGCGGGCGATGCCGATCCCGGCCACGTACAGCTCGCCGGGAACGCCGTCCGGCAGCGGGCGCAGCCAGGGGTCCAGCACGTACACGTCGGTGTTGTCGATGGCGACGCCCACCACCGGGTCCTCGCACTCGAAGGTGCCGACGCCGAGGGTGTTGATGGTGTACTCGGTGGGGCCGTAGAGGTTGTAGCCGACCGTCCCCTCGGTGTCGGCGAGCCGCCGCCACAGGGTGGGGGTGACGGCCTCGCCTCCGAGCAGGACCAGCGCCGGCCGCCGGTCGGGGTCGTCGAGCAGGCCCTCCGCGAGGAGTTGCTGCGCGTAGGTGGGGGTCACGTTGACGACGTCGACGCGGTGTTCGCGGCAGTAGTCCGTCAGCCGGGGCGCGTCACGGCGCAGTTCCTCGTCGCAGACGTGCACCTCGTGTCCGTCGGCGAGCCACAGCAGCTCCTCCCAGGACATGTCGAAGGCGAAGGACACGGTGTGCGCGACGCGGAAGACGCGGTGGCCGTGGTCCGCGAGCACCGGCTCGAAGATCCGGCGCCGGTGGTTGACGAGCATGTTGGTGAGGCCGGCGTACTCGGTGACCACGCCCTTGGGTCGTCCCGTGGATCCGGAGGTGTAGATCACGTAGGCGGGGTGGCGCAGGCGCTCGGGGTCGTCCGGGGCGAACGTGGTGTACGGCTCGGCCTCGGGCAGGGGGCGGTCCAGTTCGATCAGTTCGCCGGTCAGTCGGGGGGAGACGGCGCTGACGGTGAGGACCACCCCCGGGGCGGCGTCGGCGAGGATCGCGGCGATCCGCTCGTCGGGGTGGTCCAGCTCCAGCGGCACGTAGGCAGCGCCGGTGCGCAGTACGGCGAACAGCGCGACGATCGAGTCGAGGGAGCGGGGGATCGCGAGGCCCACCGTGCTCCCGGGGCCGATGCCGCGTCGCACAAGCGCGCCCGCCACCGCGCGGCTGCGGTCGCGCAGTCGGCCGAAGGTGAGGACGCGGCCGTCGGCGACGAGCGCGGTGCGTTCGGGGTGGCGGTCCGCCGCCCGGTCGAAGCGGTCGACGACGGTGTCCGTGCCGATGTCCGTGCGCGGGGTGCTCCCCGGGTCCGGTGCGAGGCCGGGCAGGGCGCCGACCGGCCCGGTGGAGCGGGCCAGGTCGTCGAGGAGGCGCAGGTAGGCGTCGAGGAGGCGCCGCGCGGCCGGCGTGTCGTGGTCGCGGTACTCCAGTTTGACGGTGAGGCGCTCGCCGGGGGTGACGACCCAGGTGAACGGGTAGTGCGTGGAGTCGTCGGCGCGCACCGAGGTGATGCCGTGGCGGGCGTTCATCTCGGCGAACGCGTCGAGGTTCAGGAAGTTCTGGAGCACGAACAGGTTGTCGAACAGGACGTCGTGCCCGCCGGCGCGCTGGATCTCGCCGAGCCCGAGGTGTTCGTGTTCCATGGCCGCCACCCGCGCCGTCTGCACGGCCGACAGGTACTCCCGTACGGTGTCGTCCGGCCGGGCCCGGGTCCACAGGGGGACGGTGTTGAGGAGGACGCCGACGACCTCCTCCAGGCCCTCGCCCTCCCGGCCGGAGACGGTCACGCCGAAGACGGCGTCGCCGCGGCCGGTGTGCGCGCCCAGCAGGAGGCCGAAGGCGCCGGTGAGCACGGTGTTGAGGGTGACGCCGTGCTCCTTGGCGGCCTCCCGCAGCCGTCGCGAGGCCTCGGCGTCGAGGGTGTGCACGAGCGTGCGCGGCAGGTCGTCGACGAGGGCGGGCGCGGAGCCGGCGAGCAGCGTCGGCCCGGGCAGGCCGCTCAGGTGCTCGGCCCAGAACCGCTGCGCGGGGGCGGGGTCCCGGTCGTCGAGGGCCCGGGCGTACTCCTCGAAGGTCGGGGTGGCCGGGACGGGCGGGGCGAGTTCCCCCGCGACGGCGGCCCGGTAGGCCTCGAACAGGTCCCGCAGCACGGTCTCGCGGGACCAGCCGTCCCACAGCAGCAGGTGGTAGCTCAGCAGCAGGCCGTCGCGGTCGTCGGGCAGCCGTACGACGGTCAGCCGGACCAGCGGCGGCTCGCCCGGGTCGAAGCCCGTGTCGCGGTCCGCGACGAGCAGGGCCTCGACCTCGGCGTCCGTGGCGAGGGCGAGGGTGCGGACGGGGACCCGGCGGCCCGCGGCGAGGAGCTGGACGGGGCTGCCGTCCTCGTCGGCGCCGAAGCCGGCGCCCACGACGGGGTGCCGGCCGATCACCCAGGCCATCGCGTCGGCCAGCGCGTCGGTGTCGAGGCGGCGGTCGAAGGTGAACCAGCTCTGCGCGACGTAGTGTCCGGCCGGGCCGGCCAGCTGGGCCTGGAAGTACAGGCCGCGCTGGAGCGGGGTGACGGGGGCCGTGCGCTCGGCCGTCGCGGCGGTGTCCGCGATCCGCTCCAGGGCGCCGCGCCAGTGCGCGGTGATGGCGTCGGGGACGTCGTCGGCGAGGGTGAAGGCGGCGTGCAGCGCGCCGGTCGCGGCGTCGGTCCAGGCGTTGACCTCGACGGCGTACGGGGCCCCCTCGTCCGCGCCGGTGACCCTCGGGACCCGCGACTCGTCGCCCCGGCCGAGGTAGTTGAACAGCACGCGCGGGCGGGCCGGCAACAGCGGGGCCGTCTGCGGGTTGAGGTACCGCAGCGCGCCGTAGGCCACGTGCGCGGACTGCGAGGGCCGGCGTTCGGCGACCTCGCGGGCCGCCGCCACCGGGTCGGTGTGGGCGGTCAGGCGCACCGGGGCGATCGCGGTGAACCAGCCGACGGTGCGGGTGTAGTCGTGGTGGGGCAGCGCCGGTACGCGGCCGTGGTGTTCCAGGTCGACCGCGAGGTCGGTGGGTTCCGGTTGGACGTGCGTCAGCGCGGTGCGCAGGGCTCCGCAGAGCAGTTCGGTGACGCCGACCCCGAGGACGGCCGGGGCCGTCCGCGTCACGAGGTCGGCGGTCGCGGGGGCGAGCACGACCCGCGTCTCGCGCACCCCGCCGGCCGCCGCGGGCAGGGTGGGCGCGCGCAGGGTGGTGATCCAGTGGTCGAGGTCCTCGGTCGAGTGGGTGGAGCGCTCGGCGAGGGCCGCGGCGTAGGCGGCGTAGGAGGTCGTCGGGGGCGGGAGCGGGGCGCCGCGCAGGGCGGTGTCCAGGTCGTCGAGCAGGATCAGCCAGGAGACCGCGTCGACGGCGAGGTGGTGGGCGGTGACGACCAGCGTCCGCCTCGCCTCCAGCCAGGTGAACGCGACGACCTCGCCGCTCTCGGGATCGAGCCGGTCGGCGGCCTCGTTCGCGGCGGACGCGGGGTCCCCGGTCGCGGTGCGTACGACGGCCCGCGGACGGGCGGGGGTGGTGCTCAGGGACCACACCCCGTGCGCGTCGATCCGCAGCCGCAGCCGCAGGGCGGGGTGCGCGACGACGACGGCCAGCGCGGCGCGCTCGACGTCCGCGAGGCCGGCGCCCTCGGGCGTCGGCAGCGCCCTGGCCTGGGCGAACCGGGCCAGGGAGCCGCCCAGTTCGCGGCGGCGCAGGATGATCGGGGTGGGGGTGAGCGGGCCGTCCTCGTGGACGGCGGTCGTGGGCGCCGGCGCGGCCGGGTGGTGCGTGGCGGTCGCCGCCAGGTGTCCGGCGAGGGCGCGCGGCGTCTTGAGGAGGAACACGTCCCGCGGGGCGATCGGCAGCCCGAGCGCCCGGGCCCGGTTGACCACGGTGATGGCGAGGATGCTGTCGCCGCCGGCCCGGAAGAAGTCGGTGTCGGCGTCCACCTCGACGTCGGGCAGCGTCGCGGTGAGGATGCCGACCAGCGCGGTGAGCGCGGCGTCGCCCGCGGGGTCCGTCGCGGGGGTGTCGGTCCCGGCGTGCCGCTCGGTCTGCTCGGCGAGTTCGGTGTTCCGTGCGTGCTCGGCCCGTGCGGTCAGGGCCGCGCGGTCCAGTTTGCCGTTGACCGTCAGCGGCAGGGCGTCGGCGGGCAGGACGCGGGCGGGCACCATGTGCGCGGGCAGCAGGGTCGACAGCCGGCCGAGGAGGTCCGCCGGTGTCCGGCCGACGACGTGCGCGACCAGGTGGTCCGCGTCGGCCACGGTGACGGCCGCGTCGACCACCCCGTCGAGGCCCCGGATCGCGGACTCCACCTCGCCGAGCTCAATGCGGAAGCCCTTGAGCTGTACCTGGTCGTCGGCGCGGCCGATGAACTCCAGTTCGCCGTCGAGCGTACGGCGGGCCAGGTCGCCCGTGTGGTACATGAGGGAGCCGTCGCCGGCGAAGGGGTCCGCGACGAAGCGGCCCGCGGTGAGCGCGGGCCGGCCGAGGTAGCCGAGGGAGACCTGTGCGCCGGCCACGTAGACGGCGCCCGTCCGGCCCGGCGGCACCGGGCGCAGGCGTTCGTCGAGGAGGTGGGTGACCAGGCCCGGGATGGGGGCGCCGATCGGGCTGGTGCCGGTGTCGCGCGCGAAGTCCTCGTCGGTGAGGACCCGGTGGGTGACGTGGACGGTCGTCTCGGTGATCCCGTACATGTTGACCAGTTCGGGCGAGGCGGTGCCGTGCCGGTCGACCCAGTCGCGCAGCCGGTCGAGGTCGAGGGCCTCGCCGCCGAAGACGATCCGGCGCAGGGCGGGCAGCGGCTCGCCGAGGTGGCGGTCGGCCTCGACGAACCGGTGGAAGGCCGAGGGGGTCTGGTTGAGGACGGTCACGCCGCGCTCGCGCACCAGGCGGTGGAAGTCGACCGGCGAGCGGGTCAGTCCGTAGTCCGGTACCAGCAGTTCACCGCCGTGCGCGAGCGCGCCCCACAGCTCCCAGACCGCGAAGTCGAAGGAGTACGAGTGGAACTGGACCCACACGTCGTGCGGTCCGAAGCCCATGGCGGCGCGGGTGTTGGCGAGCAGGGCCAGCACGGCGGAGTGCGGGACGACGACGCCCTTGGGGCGGCCGGTGGAGCCGGAGGTGTAGATCACGTACGCGGGATCGTGCGGGTCGGCGCCGTGCGCGGGGGCCCCGGCGGCGTCGGCGGGCAGCGGCTCCCCCCGGACCAGCAGGCGGGCCGGCACGCCCGCCCGGGCCAGCAGGCCGGCGAAGCGTTCCCGCTGGTCCGGGTCGACGTACACGACCTGCGGGGCGGAGTCGGCGAGGACGTACTCCAGCCGCTCGTCCGGGTAGGCGAGGTCCAGCGGTACGTAGGCCCCTCCCGCGGAGACGATCGCGACCAGGGCGACCACCTGCTCCACGGAGCGGGAGACGGCGACGGCGACCCGCTCCCCGGGGCCGACGCCGGCCGCGCGCAGGGCGCGGGCGAGCGCGTCCTTGGCGGCGGAGAGTTCGCCGTAGGTCAGGGACCGGGTCCGGCCGTCGAGGGCGCACTGGGTGACGGCCGTGGCGGCGGGATCGCGCCGCGCGGCGGCGTCGAAGAGGGCGCCCAGGTCGCCGGGCGCGGGCGGTTCGAGGTGTCGTCCGCCCCCGGAGGTCACGGAGGTCACGGATGTCCCGGAGGTCACGGAGTCCCCCGCCACGACCGGTGCGCCGGCCGGAGTGTGGGCCGCGGTGCGGGCCGGGGTGAGGGTGTCGACGGGGGCGTCCGGCCGGGTGAGGAGGCCGGTGAGGACGGTGGTGAAGGTGTCCAGGATCGCCCTGGCGCCGCTCTCGCGCACCAGCGCGCCGTCGTGGATCAGGTTGAAGCGCGGGCGGCCGTCGGCGGCGCGCTCCACGACGAGGGTGAGCGGGTAGTGCGGGGCGCCCTCGTTGACGACGTCGGTGACGACGAGGGTGTCCCCGTCTTCCCGCAGGGCCTCGACGTCGGTGGCGACGTCGAAGACCACCAGGGTGTCGAAGAGGGTGCCGGCGCCGGCGAGGCGGCCGATCCGCGCCAGCGAGACGTGCTGGTGGGCGAGGACGGCCCCGTGCCGCTCGCGCAGGGAGGCCAGCAGGTCGGCGGCGGTCGTGGCGGTCGTCCACCGGGCGCGCACGGGGATCGTGTTGATGAAGAGGCCGACCATGTCCTCGATGCCGGGCAGGTCCGCGTCGCGCCCGGAGACCGTCGACCCGAACACGACGTCCTCGCGGTGCAGGATCGCGCCCAGCGTCAGCGCCCAGGCACCGTGGACGGCGACGCTCAGCGGCACCCCGGCGGTGCGGGCCGCCGCGTCGAGGTCGTCCGCCGGCTCCAGCACGGCGTCGGCGAACCGGTCGGAGGGGGTGTGGCCCTCGGCGACCAGCGACGGACCGGGCAGCGCGGCGAGCTGCCCGCTCCACACGCGGTCGCTCTCCTCCGCGTCGCGGGAGGCGAGCCAGCGTACGTAGTCGGCGAAACCGCCGAGGGGGTACGCGGTGCCGGGGCGGTGGTACTCGGCCAACAGGGCCCGCAGCACGGCCGGTACGGACCAGCCGTCGGCGATGATGTGGTGCACGGTCTGGACGAGGACGGCGCGCCCGGCGCCGGTGCGCACGAGGGTGAAGCGCATGAGCGGGCCCGCGGCGAGGTCGAACCCGGCGCGCCGGTCGCCCTCGGCGAGGGCGCGGATCTCCGCGTCGCCGGCCCCGGGGAGGTCCACCGTGGTGAACGGGGCCTCGCGCCCGCCCTCCAGTACGGAGACCACGCGGCCGTCGGCGAGCGCGGTGAACCGCGCGCCCAGGTTGGGGAAGAGGGTGAACAGGCGGGTCGCGGCCCGCGCGAGGCGTTCGGCGTCCACCTCGCCCCGCCGGCTCTCCAGGGTGAGCAGTTGCTGTTCGACGTAGTTGCCGGCGGAGTCGTCGTCGAAGACCGAGTGGAAGTAGAGGCCTTCCTGGAGCGGGGTCAGCGGCAGGACGTCGCGCAGGTTCGGGCCGTCCAGGTCGTCCACGTCGGCCTGGGTGAGGGGGGCCAGGGGGAAGTCGCTGGGGGTGTGGCCGCCCGCGTCGAGTGCGGCCAGGGCGATCAGGGTCCGGCGGAACCAGGTGCCGAGGGAGGCGATGTCCTCGTCGGTGAACACGCCGTCGGGCCAGGAGAGGGTGGTGACCAGTTCCAGGTCGCCGTTCGCGTCGGGTTCGGCGATCGCGTTGAACTCCAGGGCGCGCGGCAGCCGCATCCTCGGGTCGCGCCTCTCCCCCAGCTGGTCCGTGCTGCCGGAGATCTCCCAGTCCCCGCCGGATCCGGCGCCGTGGCGGCCCAGGTAGTTGAACAGGACCTGGGGCGCCGGCGCGTCGAACGCGGCCCCGCCGAGGTGGCGCAGGACCCCGTAGGAGAGGCCGGCCGCGGGCACCCGGGCGAGGTCCTCCTTGACGGCCTTGAGGGCGGCGGCGAGGTGGGCGGGGTCGGTGGGGTCGTCGGCGGGGCCGGGGTCCACGGTCACCGGGAACAGGGTGGTGAACCAGCCCACGGTGCGCGACAGGTCGGGCTCGTAGCCGGCGCTGTCGGCGACGTGGCGGCCCTCGCGGCCGTGGCCCTCCAGCTCGATGTGGGCGAACGTCTGCTCCTGGCCGAGTTCGCGGCGCCACCGTGCCAGGGTGACGGCGAGCGCGGTCAGCAGGACGTCGTTGACGCCGGCGTGGAACCGCGCGGGGACGGGGCCCAGCAGCGCGGCGGTGGCCCCGGCGTCCACGCGCAGCGTCGTGGTCCGTTCGCGGGCGACGGTGTCCGCGGCGGTCAGGGGGCGCCGGCCCAGCGGGGCGTCGGGCCCGGGCAGCGGGCGTCGGTAGTGGGCGAGGTCGCGGTCGAAGCCGGTGCGCTCCAGCAGCTGCGTCCAGCGCCGGAACGACGTGGCGGGCCGGGGCAGGTCGATCGGGGCGCCCGAGGTCGTCAGCCGCCAGGCGGTGGCGAGGTCCTCCAGCAGGATCCGCCAGGACACCCCGTCGACGACCACGTGGTGGGCGACCAGGACCAGTTGGCGGTGCGCGCGCCGCCACACGGCGCGCAGCATCACGCCGCCGGCCGGGTCCAGTGCGGCGGCGGCACCGGCGAGGCACTCCTCCAGCGGCCGGTCGCTCTCCTCCCATCCGAGCGCGGCGCCGTCCGGGGGCGGTACGTCGAAGCCCCAGTGGTCGCCGCGGACCAGGCGGGCCCGCAGCATGTCATGCCGTTCGACCAGGGCGGAGAGGATCCGGTCGAGGGCCTCGGCGGTCAGCTCGGCCGGGGTGTTCACCACGACGGACTGCACGAACCCGTCGACGGCGTCGGTGGTCTCGCCCAGCCACCGCACGATGGGCGAGCCGGGGACGGGGCCCGTCGGGACGTCGTCGTGGTCCGCGGGGTCGGCCTCCTCCCGTCCGGCCACCGCGGCCAGGGCGCCGACGGGGCTGTGGGTGAAGATCTGTCGCGCCGTGACGTGCAGGCCGGCCGCGCGCAGGGTGCCGAGCAGGGATATCGCGAGGATGCTGTCGCCGCCGAGTCGGAAGAAGTCCTGGTCGACGCCGACCCGTTCGAGCCGCAGCACTTCCGCGACCGCCGCGCACACGAGGCGCTCGTTCTCGGTGGTGGGGGCGACGGCATCGTCCGTCGCGATCTCGGGCTCGGGGAGCGCGGCGCGGTCGATCTTGCCGTTCGCGGTGAGCGGGAACTCCTTCGTCACGACGATGTGGGCGGGCACCATGTACTCGACGAGGTGGTCGGCCGCCCAGGCCCTGACCTCGTCGGCGCGCAAATCCTCGCGGCCGCCGGCCGGGATCACGTAGCCGACCAGGTAGGTGCCGCCGGCGCTGTTCTTCCTGGCCACGACGCAGGTGTGGCGGACGTCGGGGTGTTCGGCGAGCCCGAGTTCGACGTCCTCGATCTCCAGCCGCATGCCGCGGATCTTGATCTGGTTGTCGGCGCGGCCGAGGAAGTCCAGGGAGCCGTCCGGGGCGTAGCGCGCGAGGTCGCCGGTCCGGTAGAGCCGGGACCCGTCGGAGGCGAAGGGGTTGGCGACGAAGCGGGAGGCCGTCAGGGCGGGGGCGCCCACGTAGCCGCGTCCCAGGAGGAAGCCGCCGACGTAGAGTTCGCCGCCGACGCCGACGGGCACGGGGCGCAGCTCGTCGTCGAGGACGTACAGCTGGGTGTTGGGGTTGGCCCGGCCGATGGAGGTCGACAGGCGTTCGGCCGCGCCCCGGTAGATGACGTGGGAGACGCCGATCGTCGTCTCGGCCGGGCCGTACCCGTGGTACAGGGGGATGTCGAGGCGGGCGCGGAAGCGCTCGTACAGCTCGGGGGTGAGGACCTCGCCGCCGCACCAGACGTGGCGCAGGCTGTCCAGGCGCCCGGATTCGCCGGCGATGTCCAGCAGGACGTCGAGCATGGACGAGACGAGGTAGGTGAAGGTCACCCGCTGCTCGGCGATGACGTCGAGCAGGTGGTGCGGGTCGCGTTCGCCGCCGGGGCGCAGGACCACCAGCCGGCCGCCGGACACGAGCGGCAGGAAGATCTCGTTGATGGAGATGTCGAAGGACAGCGGCGCCTTGAACAGGGAGGCGTCGTCGGGTCCGAAGCCGAGGATCTCCTCGACCTGCCAGAGCAGGCGTTCGCTGATCGCCTCGTGGCGGATCATCGCGCCCTTGGGGCGACCGGTCGATCCCGAGGTGAAGATCACGTAGGCGAGGGCGGCGCCGGGGACGGTGACGCCGGTCCCCTCGCCGGAGTGGGAGCCGTGGCTCCAGTCGTCGAGGTCGACGGCGGCGGCCGGGGGTTCGCCCTCGTCGTGGAGGCCCGTGGAGTTGAGTTGCAGGACGACGCGCGCGTCCTCGACGACCACGGCCCGGCGGGCGGCCGGCCACTTCGGGTCGAGCGGCACGAACGCGGCGCCCGCCTGGAGCACGCCGAGGAGGGCGATGACCATCTCGGCGCCGCGTTCCAGCGAGACGCCGACGACCTGTTCGGCGGATATCCCGCGCGCGAGGAGGTGGTGGGCGAGTTGGCTCGACAGCTCGGCGGCCTCGCGGTAGGTCAGCGAGCGGTGCTCGTCGACGACGGCGACGGCGTCCGGCCGGGACCTGGCCTGCTCGCGGAACATCTCCACCAGGGTGGGGCGGGTCCGGTCGGCGCCGGTGGCGTTCCACTCGGCGAGGGTGGCGATCCTCGACGCCGCGTCGAAGGGGCCGAGGGTGGCGAGGGTGCGGTCGGGGAAGTCGGCCAGGTCCTCCAGGGTCAGGCGGGCCTCGTCCGGGTCGACGCCGGGCGGGACGAGGATGCCGAGGCCGTCCTCGACGAGTTCCCAGCCCGGGGCCCCGGCCGCGCCCTTGTCGACGCGGCCGAGGACGTCGGCGAAGGGGGTGTCGGGGGTGAGTTCCGTGCCCTCGGGTCCGCCGCCCGTCGCCCAGTGGGCCAGGGCGACGGCGCACGCCGCGACGACGGTTCTGTCGTCGTGGTCGCCGATCCGCCGGCGCACCCCGGCCAGCCGCGTGGGAGAAAGCCGCACGACACGAGCGGTCCGTTCCGTCATGGAAGACTCAACGCCCTTTCCAGATCAACCGATCGAGCCGCCCCGGTCCGGGCGGCTAGCTTCCCTCTCGCCAGGCGCGCCACAGTCGCGCGTAGCGGCCTCCCAGGGCCACCAGTTCCTCGTGGGTGCCGTGCTCCACGACGCGTCCGGCGTCCAGCACGGCGATCCGGTCCGCCGCCATGGCCTGGGTGAGCCGGTGCGCCACGAACAGCGTGGTCCGGCCCGCGCAGGCGGCCAGTACGGCCCGTTCCAGCTCCGCCGCGCCCTCGCTGCCGGCCTCGGCGGTGGACTCGTCGAGCACCACCACCGGGGAGCGCGCCAGCACCAGGCGGGCCAGGGCGATCTGGGCGACCTTGGTGGCGTCCAGGCGCTCGCCCCCCTCGCCCACCGGGGTGTGCGGTCCCTCGGGCAGGGCGGCGACCCAGCCCTCGGCCCCCACCGTGCGCAGCGCGTCCAGGAGTTCGGCCTCGGTGGCCTCGGGCGCGGCCAGGCGCAGGTCGTCGGCGAGGGGGCCGGAGAACACGTGCGTCTCCTGCGTCAGGATGCTGACCAGGGCCCGCGCCCCGGCCTCGTCCAGGTCGGCGAGGTCGGTGGGACCGACGCGGACCGTCCCGGCCTGGGGGCTGCCGATGCCGGCGATCAGCGCGGCCAGGGTCGACTTGCCCGCGCCCGTCGCGCCGACGAGGGCCAGCGAGCCGCCCGCCGGGATCGTCAGGTCGACGTCCCGCAGGACCGGCTCCTCGGTGTCGGGGTAGCGGAACGTCAGTCCCGTCACGGTCACCGGGTACGGCACGACGACCGCCGGCGTGACGTCCGGGTCGCCCACCAGCCGGCCGTCGCCGCCCTCGCCGAGCACCCCGACGAGCCGGGTCAGGCTCGCGCCGGACTTCTGGGCCTCGTCGAAGGTGAACATGATGGAGCCGAGGGGAGTGAAGAGCCGGTGGAAGAGCAGGGGGGCCGCCGACACGTCGCCCAGGCTCGCGGCGTCGGCCTCCAGCAGGACGTACCCGACCACGAGGATCAGGGTCAGTCCGATGAACTCGGCGCGGTTCTCCCGGCCGACGAAGCGGCCGAAGAGGTGGAACACCTCGATGCCGAGGTCGCGCACCCGCCACGACTCCCGGGTGACCCGGTCGCGGACGGCGCCTTCGAGGCGGTACGCCCGGACGGTGTCGATCCCGTTCAGACCGCTGATGAGGGCCTGCGCCCGGTCGGCCTGGACCGCGCGCTGCCGGCGGTAGAGCGGGGCGGACCGGGGCAGGTACCAGCGCAGGGCCAGCGCGTACGCGGGCAGGGCGGCGGCGCCGGCCAGGCCGAGTCGCCAGTCGAGGCCGAACATGCCGACCGTGGCGATGGCGACGAGCACGCCGGCCGAGAAGACGGTGGGGACGGCCGAGCGGATGCCCCGGGAGATCACGGCGACGTCGTCGCCGACCCGGGACAGCACGTCCCCGCGGCCGACCTCCTCGACGCGGGCGCTCGGCATGCCCAGCACCGCCCGGACGGCGCCCTCGCGCAGCTTCGCGAGGAGGTCCGCGCCCAGGCGGCCGATCAGGTACGTCGACAGGGCGGTGGCCGCCGCGCCGAGCAGCGCGGCGGCCACCATCCACGCCCCCGTCGTGACGAGGATCGAGCGCGGTTCACCCGCGACGACCCCGTCCACGACGCGTCCGAGCAGGAGCAGCGGCAGGACCTGGAGCGCCGCTCCGGCCACCGTCGTCAGGGCCGTGGCCAGGGTCAGCCACGGCACCTCGCGGCAGTGGGCCACCACCCAGCGGCCGGCTTCGCGTCCGCCGGTCGTGCGCAGGGTGGCGGTGGTGGCGGGGGTGGGGATCGTGTCGGTCGTGCTCACACCCGACCGACCGACTTCACGAGCTCGTCGATCGCGTAGGGCAGGGAGGGCAGGGTGCCCTGGGAGATGGCGGCGCCGACGGCGGGGCCCTCGCTGTCCAGCAGGTAGGAGACCTTGCCGTTCTTGACGGCGGAGAGGTTGTTGAAGAGTTCGGACTTCTTCAGCGCCTCCTGGTCGGCCTTGTCGCTGATGACGAAGAGGCGGTCGACGTCGATGAGGTCCATGCGCTCGGGGGACAGCGTGGTGTAGAACTTGCCGCCCGCGATCTTGTCGATCTCGGTCTGCCCCTTGAAGCCGATGCCCGTCACGAGCCGGCCGCGCACGTCGGTGGTGGTGAACGGGGCCACCGAGTCCTTGTACCAGGACAGCGCCACGGCGGTCTGGCCGGCGAACTCCGGGTTGGCCTTGCGGGCCGCTTCGAGCTTGGCCTCGATGCCCTTCACCATCTCCTGGCCCTTGGCCTCCTGACCGAGCGCCTTGGCGATGTGGACCGCGTTGTCCTGCCAGGGGGCGCTGAAGGGCTCCTTCTCGGCCTTGGTGCGACCCACCGTCGGGGCGATCTTGGAGAGCTTGTCGTAGGCGGCCTGGTCGATCTCGGAGTAGACCGCGACGATCAGGTCGGGGCGCAGCGCCGCGATCTTCTCGTAGTTGGGGCCGGAGTCGCCGTTGTTCATGACGACCTCGGGGCGGGTGTCGCCCCACTTGTCCTTCACCCAGGGCCACTGGGTGTTGATGTCGGGGGTGGTGCCGGGCGGGTTCGGGTACTGGTCGACCATGCCGACCGGCTTGATGCCGAAGGCCAGGATGTTCTGGTCGTCGGTGTAGCCGACGGAGACGACCCGCTGCGGGGCCTTGGCCACCTTCGTGGACCCGAACGCGTGCTCCACGGTGACGGGGAAGGCGCCGGCCGCGGCGGCCGGGGTGCCGTCACCCTTGGTGTCGCTCTTCTTGTCGCCCTTGTCCTCCGCCCCGGAACCACATCCGGTGAGGAGCCCGAACCCCAGGGCCGCGGCGGACAGCAGAGCCGCCGGTCGCCGCCAGGAGTCCATACGTACCGTTCGATGGAGGAGCATCCGCAATCCCTTGCTTTCCGTGCCATCCATTGCAGTCCCGCCCGAGGGCAGCCAAACCCTACCGCGCTCTAGTGAGGCAAGCCTAGCCTTACTTGCCTCGTATCTTTGACCGACCTAATCCGGCCGGACGTGGGCCCGCCCGATCGGCACGATCAACGGCCGGTCCCCCACCGGGTCCTCGATGACCCGGGCGCGCAGACCGAACGCCTCGTGCAGCAGATCGGGGGTGACCACGTCGCGCGGATGACCCTGCGCCAGGATCTCACCCGCCTTCATCACGACGAGGTTGTCGCTGTAGCGGGTGGCCAGATTGAGGTCGTGCAACACCATCACCACCGTGCATCCGCCCTCGTGCAGGTCGTCCACGAGGTCGAGCACGTCGATCGCGTGCGCCAGGTCGAGGTAGGTCGTCGGCTCGTCCAACAACAGCAGGTCGGTGCCCTGGGCCAGGGTCAGCGAGATCCACACCCGTTGGCGTTGGCCGCCCGACAGCGCGTCGACCGGACGGTCGGCGAGATCGGCCACGCCGGTCATGGCCAACGCCTTCTCCACGACGGCCGCGTCGTCCGAGGACCACTGGCGCAGCCAGCTCTGGTGCGGATGGCGCCCCCGGGCGACCAGGTCGGCCACGGTGAGCCCGTCGGGGGCCACCGGCGCCTGCGGCAGCAGCCCGAGCTTCTTCGCGACGTCCCTGGTCCTGAGCGCGGCGATGTCCTCGCCGTCCAGCACGACCGTCCCCCGGGTCGGTTTCAGCAGCCGCGAGAGGGTGCGCAGCAGGGTCGACTTCCCGCAGCCGTTGGGGCCGATGATCGTGGTGATCACCCCCGGCGGGATCGACACGTGCAGGTCGTCGATGACGGTGCGGTCGCCGTACCCGACGGTGACGCCCCTGGCCGCGAGGCGCGCGGTGTCGAGCGCCCCCGGCTTGGTCCCGGTGGTGTGCGAAGTGGCCACGAGTCCCCCTGACATAGGCCCGGCTGAGGATGGATCGGTCAACGGAGGTTCGCCCGGACCAGGAGGTAGACGAGGAAGGGGCCGCCGATCGCGGCGGTGACCACGCCGACCGGCAGGGTGATCGGCAGTGCCGTACGGGCGACCAGGTCCGCGCCGATCAACAGCAGGGCCCCGGTCACCCCGGAGGCCACCACCGGCGGGGTCGGGCACCGGGTCAGGCGCATCGCGACCTGCGGGGCGACCAGCGCCACGAACGGGACCGGGCCGGCCGCGCTCACCGCCACGCCGGCCAGCAGGACCGCGCACAGCAGGAGCGTCGCCCGCACCCTGGTGTGGCGCACGCCGAGGCCCGCGGCCACGTCGTCGCCCAGGTGCATGGGCTTGAACTGGAACGAGGCGCACGCCACGACGGCCAGCAGGACGACCGCGCACCACGACGCCACCCGGACGTCGTCCCACGACCGGTTGTCCAACGAGCCGATCAGCCAGGCCTGGGCCCTGGCCACGTCCCTGATGTCGGCCTCGACCAGCAGCCAGGTCGTGACGGCCTCCATCACGGCGCTCACCGAGATGCCGATGAGGATGAGCCGGAAGCCGTCGACCCCGCGCCGCCAGGCCAGGAAGTAGACGAGGAGGCCCGTCAGGAGGCCGCCCGCGAGCGCCGCCCCGGACAGGCCCACGGAGTCCACCACGGCCGCGGCGGTGCCGCCCGACACCGTCACCAGGAACACGGCGACGACGCCGGCGCCCCCGGTGATCCCCAGGATGTCCGGACTGGCCAACGGATTGCGCGCGATGGACTGGGTCAGGGCCCCTGAGATCCCGAGGGCGACGCCGACCACCGCCCCGGCCAGGGCCCGCGGCATCCGCAGGTCCATGACGACGAACTCGTCGACCTGCTCGCCCCGCCCCAGGATGGTGGCGACCACCCGGGGCAGCCCGATGGGGAAGTCACCGACCCCGATCGACAGGCAGAACAGGAGGAAGGTCAGCGCGGCCAGCAGCAGCGTGACGCCCGCGTGCCAGGGCCGCCACACGAACGACACCCGGCCGATCCGTACGCCGGGCGTCAGGCCCGGCGCCGGCGCGGACCCCGCCCCGCCCGCGTCCGTCCGCGCGTTCGCGCGCGCGCCCGTCACCGCGTTCACGTCCAGGTCTCCGCTCACACGTTCCTCAGCTTTCCGCGCCACACCAGGACCGCGAAGAACGGGGCCCCGAGCAGGGCCACGACGACGCCGGCGTCCAACTCGCCGGGCCGCACCAGCAGGCGCCCGGCGATGTCGCAGACCAGCAGCCCGATGGCCCCCAGCAGGCCCGCGTACGGCACCAGCCAGCGGTAGTCCGGCCCGGCGAGGTACCGGGCCACGTGGGCCACCATGAGGCCGAGGAAGGCGATGGGGCCGCACGCCGCCGTCGCCGCGCCCGCCAGCAGGGTGATGGCGGCGATGCCGACGGTCCGGCTCAGGGCGATGTTCACGCCGAGGGCCCGTGCCACGTCGTCGCCGAGGTTCAGCAGGTTGACGGCCGGGAGGGTGGTGAGGGCCAGGACCAGCCCGACGCCGACGAACACGGACACGGGCCGGATGACGTCGTACCCGACGCCGGCCACGGACCCCGAGTTCCAGAAGCGGAACGCGTTCAGCGAAGCCTGGTCCGACAGTGCGACGGCCGTCGTCATCGCCGCCAGGAAGACCGTGATGCCCTGCCCGGCCAGGGCGAGCGTCAACGGGTTGCCCGCCCCCCGGCCGACGCTCGACAGCCCGAACACGACCACGCCGGCGACCGCCGCCCCGAGGAAGGCGAACCACACGTATTGATAGGGGTTGGAGAGCCCGAAGACGGCGACCACCGACACCACCGCGAAGGAGGCGCCCGCGTTCACGCCCAACAGGCCCGTGTCCGCGATCGGGTTGCGCGTGTAGCCCTGGATGAGCGCGCCGCCCACGCCGAGGGCCGTGCCCGCCACGATCGCCAGGAGCGTCCGGGGCACCCGTACGGTCTGCACGATGAGCCTGATGTCGGTCAGTCTCCGGTCCGCGTCCGGACCGGCCCACAAACCGTGCCACACCTCCCCCGGACCGAGTGCCCGCGCGCCGACGGCCAACGACACCACCGCCGCCGCCAGAAGGATCAGCACGAGTGCGGCGGAGCCGACAACTCGACGCCGACGCAGGCCTGTTGTGCCCTTGAGCACAGGACGCTCGACTGCAATCGTGCCCATGTCGCTGTACGTTACCCTTCGATCCCCCGTGTAAAGCCTGCCCTGCCGAACCGCCCGCCGGCCCTCCCGGTGTCGCCCCGGGCGGGCCGGCGCAGGCGGTCATCCGGCCATGCGACCCGTACCGTCGACGACCCCGCGGACCGCGTCGACACCGGGGGCGAGGCCCCGGTCGACGAGGGAGTCCAGGATCTCCCCGACCCTGACGGCGGTGTTGGACAGCAGGGACGACGTGATCCCGTGCGTGTGTTCCGTACCGCCCTGCACGTAGATCCCGCAGCGCAGGTCGGGGTCGGTCGAGACGCGGTAGTCGCGCTCGACGCGGACCCGGCCCTCGTCGTCGCGCAGGCAGCGGTCGGCGACCTCGCCGAGGAGGCCGAGCGGGTCGGCGGGCAGGTAGCCGGTGGCGAAGACCACCACGTCCGCGTCCAGGTGCGTCTCCTCGCCGGAGACGAGGGAGCGGACCGTGGCGCGGACCCGGTCCGAGGTCTCCTTGACCTCGACCAGCCGGGAGACGTTGAGGAAGCGCAGGCGCTCGGTGCCGAGCACCTTCTCCCGGTACATCCGCCGGTAGAGGTCGTCGATCAGGTCGATGTCCACCACGGAGTAGTTGGTGTTGCCGTGGTAGTCCATCAGCCTGCGCTTGACCTGCTCCGGGGCGTCGAAGTACTCGCCCACCGCCTCCGGGTCGAAGATCCGGTTGGCGAAGCTGCTGTCGTCGGCGGGGCTGTACCCGTACCGCGAGAAGACGGCGCAGACCTCGGCCCCGGGGAACCTGCCGTGCAGGTACGCCACGTTCTCCGCGGCGCTCTGACCTGCTCCGACGACCACGAACCGGGTAGGCGCGGCGCCTTCGAGGGCCTCGACCTTGGCCAGCAGGTCGGAGTTGTGCCAGACCCGTTCGGTGCGCTCCACACCGTCGGGCATGACGGGGCGCAGACCGGTGCCGATCACGAGGTTGCGGGCCCGGTGGACCGCGAGGCCCTCTCCCGAGCGCACCGTCACGTCGAGGTGCTCGACGACCCCGTCGCGCAGGACGGGTGCGACGCCGACGACCTCGTGGCCGTAGGAGACCATGTCGTCGACGCGACCGGCGGCCCACTCGAAGTAGTCGTGGAACTCGACCCGCAGCGGGAAGAGGCTCTTGTGGTTGATGAAGTCGACCATCCGCCCCCTGCTCTGGAGGTAGCACAGGAAGCTGAAGTCGCTGGTCGGGTTCCGGAGCGTCACCAGGTCCTTGAGGAAGGACACCTGCATGGTCGCGTCGTCGATGAGCATGCCGCGGTGCCACCCGAAGGAGGACTGCTGCTCGAAGAAGAGGGCGTCGATCGCCCCCTGCCCGCCGGCACGGGCGTTGTGCTCTCTGACCGCGATGGCCATGGCCACGTTGGACGGCCCGAAGCCGATGCCGATCAGGTCGTGAATCAGGGGGGCTTCGCCATGACGAGGCTGTGCCATGTCACTCCCATCGTGCGAGGGCGACCACCGAGCCGGACGGGGCGGGGGAGGCGCCGGTGGTGCATCGGGGAATCGCGGGGGTCGGGCAGGCCGGCGGAACCGGAACCCGAAACTTAGGCAAGGCTAAGCTGATCAGGAGGACACTGTCGATAGACAAAACGGGCGCCCGGAATCCACAGGTCGTCAACCGGCGTGCCACCAGGCCCCGTTGCGCACTTAGGCAAGCCTTGCTTTACTCCATGGTGGCCGGCCCCCGTACCGAGGAGGAACCCATGCGCGTCGTCATGTTCGGTTACCAGACCTGGGGGCACCGCACCCTGCAAGCCCTCCTGGATTCCGAGCACGACGTGGTCCTGGTCGTGACGCACCCCAAGAGCGAGCACGCCTACGAGAAGATCTGGAGCGACTCGGTCGCCGATCTCGCCGAGGAGCACGGCGTCCCGGTGGTGATCCGCAACCGCCCCGACGACGACGAGCTGTTCGAGCGCCTCAAGGAGGTCGACCCGGACATCATCGTGGCGAACAACTGGCGGACCTGGCTCCCGCCGCGCGTCTTCGGCCTCCCGCGCCACGGCACCCTGAACGTGCACGACGCGCTGCTGCCCCGGTACGCCGGCTTCTCGCCGCTGATCTGGGCCCTCATCAACGGCGAGACCGAGGTGGGGGTGACCGCGCACATGATGAACGACGAGCTCGACGCCGGGGACATCGTGCACCAGGAGGCGGTCCCCGTCGGGCCGAGGGACACCGCCACCGACCTCTTCCACCGCACGGTCGACCTCATCGCCCCCGTCGTCGTGCGCGCCCTCGACGCCATCGCCTCGGGGCGGACGGAGTTCACGAAGCAGGACCGCTCCCGGGCCAGCTTCTTCCACAAGCGCTCCGTCGAGGACAGCCGCATCGACTGGGCCTGGCCGGCGGAGGACCTGGACCGCCTGGTCCGCGCCCAGTCCGAGCCGTACCCCAGCGCCTTCACCTTCCACCGGGGCCGACGGCTGGAGATCCTCACGGCCCGCGTCTCCCTGAACCGCTACGGCGGCACGCCCGGCCGCATCTTCTACCGCGAGGACGACGGCGTGGTGATCGTCGCGGGCGCCGACGCCCGCACCGGCCGCAACCACGGGCTGGCCGTCACGCGCGTACGCACCGAGGACGGTCGGGAACTGCCCGCGACCGAGTACTTCACCTCCATGGGCGGGTACCTCACCCACCGCCCCTGACCCCCGACCCCGACCCCCGCCCCGCCGGGGAGGCGCCGCCCACCGCACCGGACCGGTTCCGCGAAAGGGAAGGTCGATGACGCACCTCACGCCCCGGGGAACGCCGATGACGACCCGTACCGTGATCGAGTCCCCACCCCGGCCGGCGCCCCGGCCGGACGCGACGGTGGTGGTGAAGTTCGGCGGCAACGCCATGGTCGACGAGGAGCTGAAACGGGCCTTCGCCGCGGACGTGGTGTCCCTCAGCCGCGCGGGCCTGCGGCCCGTCGTGGTGCACGGCGGCGGTCCGCAGATCAGCGCGCTGCTGCGGCGGCTGGACCTTGGCGTGGAGTTCGTCGCCGGGCTGCGGGTCACCACCCCCGAGGTGATGCAGGTGGTGCGCATGGTGCTCGCCGGCCAGGTGCAGCGCGAGCTGGTGGGACTGGTCAACGAGCACGGCCCGTTGGCGGTCGGACTCACCGGCGAGGACGCCCACACCCTGACCGCGGTGCGGCGCCCGGCCCGGGTGGACGGCCGGGAGGTGGACATCGGGCTGGTCGGCGAGGTGGTCGAGGTGGACCCGGAGACGCTGCGCGCGCTGCTGGACCGGGGCCGGATCCCGGTCGTCTCCCCCGTGGCCCGCGGCACGGACGGCCAGGTGTACAACGTCAACGCGGATCTCGCGGCGGCGGCGCTGGCCGCCTCCCTGGGCGCGGAGAAGCTGATCGTGTTGACGGACGTGGCGGGGCTGATCCCCGACTGGCCGCACGGCGGGGACGTGGTCGAGCGGCTCACGGCCGGCGAGCTGGAGGCCCTGCTGCCGTCGCTGGACGGGGGGATGGCCCCGAAGATGGAGGGCTGCCTGCGGGCCGTGCGCGGCGGGGTGCCGATGGCCCACGTCCTCGACGGGAGGGTGCCGCACTCGCTGCTCCCGGCGGCCTTCGACCACCGCACGGCGGGCACCGTCGTGGTCCCGGACCTCCCGGACCTCCCGGGCGCCGCGGACCTCCCGGGTGTCCGAGGCCTCCCGGAGCACACCGGGCCCGCCTGAGCGGCCGGGCCCGTACGGGCGCGCGGGGCGGGCCGGCCCGGTGGACACCTCGTCCGCCGGGCCGGCCCGCTTCCGCTTCAGCTTCCGGTATCGGCTTCCGATACCGGAGCCGGGTTCGGCCTCGCCCCCGGCTTCCGCGTCCGGGGGCGGCGCCGGCGCGCGTCGCCGCCCCCGGGCCGCCGTCACAGGGTGAGCGCGTAGACCCGTGAGCCCCGGTCGGGGTCGAGGGCGGAGGCCCAGGCGGCCGGCGCCCGCTCGGGGGCGGCCGGTTCGAAGCCGTGCCGCAGGAACAGCACGGCGGATCCCCGGGTGGCCGTGAAGATCCGGCCGGCGGCCAGTCGCCGGGCCCGTGAGAGCGCGGCGCGCAGCAGCGCCGATCCGATGCCCAGACCCTGGCTGCCCCGGGCGACACAGAAGTTGTGGAGCACCGCCACGCCGTGCCCCTCGTCCCGTACCGCGACGCAGCCGGCCGGGCGGCCGGCCGCGTCCTCCACGACGAGGAACTCGCGCAGGTGGGCGCGGTAGTGGTGCGGGGGGCGGGCGCGTAGCTCGCCTGACGGTACGAAGGCCCGTGAGAGGGCGTACAGGGCGTGTGCGTCTCCCGGGCGGGCCGGACGGACCGGTACCGCGGGGAGCTCGACTGCGACTGGAATCACATTACTTAGGTTAGCCTTACCTATTTTGCAGGGTAAGGGGGACCCCCCGTCCCGCGCGCCCCTTCACCCGGAGGGAGCCGAACGGGCTCCCCGCACCCGTGCGGATCGCACACCCCGTCGGTGACAGGCGTGACTGTCGCGGCCCCCGCCGCGGGTGACACCGTGGTCGACGTCACCGACCGAGGGAGCAGGTGTGAACAAGGGGTACGCGGCGTTCTGCGACGCCGACCGCTGGTTCTACGACGCGCCGTACCACCGCGCCGAGGAGCTCTACCCCCTGGCGCTCGCGCCCGTACCGGCCGGGTGGCGTGCGCACCGCAGCGGGGACTGGCTCGCCCTGCGGCCCCAGGACGCCGAACTGCCCGCGCAGGGCTGGAAGATCCACGTGTCGGCCTGCCTGGACAACGCCGAGTCGATCCTGCGCCGGGTCCACACCCACTGCGTGGAACGGCGGATCGCCTTCAAGTTCGTCCCCGGCCGCCACCTGCTGCACCTGCGCAACGCCAAGTACGCCGACCGCGCGGCCGGCGGCAAGTTCATCACCGTCTATCCGGCGGACGAGGAACAGTGCGGCCGGATCGCCGAGGAGCTGGACGCCCTGCTGGCCGGCGAACCCGGCCCCTACGTCCTCAGCGACCTGCGCTGGAACGACGGCCCCGTGCACCTGCGCTACGGCAGCTTCACCCTGCGGCACTGCTACGACGAGCGGGGCGAACTGGTCCCGGCCGTCGAGGCCCCGGACGGCCGGCTGGTACCGGACCCGCGCGGCCCGGTGTTCCAGCCGCCCGAATGGATCGAGACGCCCGCCTTCCTGCGGCCCCACCTGGAGCGGCGCGCGGCCGTCACCCTCGCGGGCATCCCCTACACCGTCGAACGCGCCCTGCACTTCTCCAACGGTGGCGGCGTGTACGCCGCCCGCGACGACCGGACCGGCGAGCCGGTGGTCCTGAAGGAGGGGCGCCCGTACGCCGGTCTCGCCGCCGACGGCGCCGACGCCGTGACCCGGCTGCACCGCGAGCGGGAGGCCCTGGAGCGGCTCGCCGGACTGGACTGCGTCCCCGCGGTGCACGGCACCTTCACCGTCGGCGACCACCACTTCCTGGTCATGCAGCACCTGGAGGGCAAACCCCTCAACACCTACTTCGCCCGCCGGCACCCGCTGATCGAGGCCGACCCCGAGCCCCGGGAGCTGGCCGCCTACACCGAATGGGCGCTGAAGATCCACCGGCGGGTGACCGAGGCCGTCGAGGCGGTGCACGCCCGCGGCGTCGTCTTCAACGACCTGCACCTCTTCAACATCATGGTCGCGGAGGACCCGGACACCGGTGAACCCTCGGTCGCCCTCCTCGACTTCGAGGCCGCCTCGCGCGTGGGCGACGGGCGGCGGCAGACGGTCGCCAACCCGGCGTTCGTCGCGCCCGCCGACCGGCGCGGCGTCCGGGTCGACCACTACGCCCTGGCCTGCCTGCGCCTGGCCCTGTTCCTCCCGCTGACCAGCCTGCTGGTCATGGACCGGGCGAAGGCGGCCCACCTGGCGCGGATCGCGGCCGACCTGTTCCCCGTACCCCGACGCTTCCTCGACGAGGCGGTCGAGGAGATCCTCGCCGGCCCCGACGGCCCCACCGGACGGACCGGCCGCATCCCCGCTCCCGCGGGCCCCTACCTGCCCGTCGAGCCGCGCGACACGGAGGCGGCCCTGGCCTCGATGACGGCCGCCCTGCGGGCGAGCGCCACCCCCGACCGCGAGGACCGTCTCTTCCCCGGCGACATCGCCCAGTTCGCCGGCCCCGGCGGCGGGACCTGCTTCGGGTACGGAGCCGCCGGCGTCCTGTACGCCCTCGCCGAGACCGGAGCCAAGCCGTGGCCCCTGGCCGAGGAATGGCTGCTGGCCCGTACGAAGGAACCCGCCTCCGGCACCCCGCTCGGCTTCTACGACGGTCTCGCCGGGATCGCCTGGACCCTGGACCGCCTCGGTCACCGCGACCGGGCCCTGACCCTGGTCGAACGGCTGCTGGCCGAGCCCTGGCAGTCCGTCGGACCCGACCTGCACGGCGGCCTCGCCGGGATCGGCCTGGCCCTGGACTCCCTGGGCACGGCCACCGGCGAGGGCGCCCTGCACGAGGCGGCCCTGCGCTGCGCCGACCTGCTGTCGCGCGGGGTGCCCGGCGTCGAACGCGCCGGCCTGCTCCACGGCCGCAGCGGACCCGCCCTGCTGTACCTGCGGCTGTACGGGCGCACGGGAGACCCGGAGCTGCTGACGCGTGCGGGCCTGGCCCTCGACGGGGACCTCGACCGTTGCGTGACCAGCGCCTTCGGCACCCTCCAGGTCGACGAGGGATGGCGCACGATGCCCTACCTCGGCGCCGGCAGCGTCGGCATCGGCATGGTGCTGGACGACTGGCCCGCGCACGCGGAGCGGGAACGCTTCGAGACCGCGCGCCGGCAGATCGTCCGGGCCGCCCAGGCCACCTTCTACGCGCAGCCCGGCCTGTTCCGCGGCGCCGCCGGGATGATCCTCCACCTCGCCCGGACCACCACGCCCGGCCCCGGCACCGCACCCGAGGACATCACCCGCCAGATCGACGCCCTGGCCCGGCACGCGGTCCCCTACCGAGGCCATCTGGCCTTCCCCGGCGAGCAGTTGATGCGCCTGTCCATGGACCTGTCCACGGGCACGGCCGGCGCGCTCCTCGCCCTCGGCAGCGCCGCGCCCGGCGGGCGCGCGCACCTGCCCTTCCTCCCGCCGCCCACCGCGGCGGCCCCAGAGCCGGTCCCCCTCGCGGGGACCGTGACCCATCGGAACACACACCAGTGAAGAGGTACGCAGTCATGACGCTTCTCGACCTGCAGTCGATGGACACCGTCAAGGAAGAGACCACCGAGGCCGCCCACCTGACGGGCGGCGGCAGCCGCGCCAGCCTCCTCCTGTGCGGTGACAGCAGCCTGAGCATCACGACCTGTAACTGATCGGGTCTCTGCCGGGCCCGGTCGGTTCGCCGACCGGGCCCGTTCCCCGTCCCTGGAGCCGCCGCACATGAGCCCGCCCGACGCCGCGCCCGACGCCGCCCGCGACCACGCCCGCGAAGCCGCCCGCGAGGGCGCCGGGAAGGACGCGACCGCACGCGCCGCCGACCGGGTGCTGAAGACGGCCGCCCGCCCCGGCGCCGGCCGTACCGCCGCCGTGTTCGGGTGCTCCGTGGCCGCCGCGGGCGCGGCCCTCGCCGAACCGGCCGTCCTCGGCCACGCCCTGGACCTGCTGCTGCGCCGCGACCCCGCCGCGAGCGCCTGGATCGTGTGGTGCGCCCTCGTCGTGGCCGCCGAAGTGCTCCTGGACGCCGCCGTCGCACGACTCACCGGCGACGTGGACGCCCGCACCACCGCCCGGCTGCGCGGACTCGGCCTGGCCCGACTGCTGCGCACGGCCCCGCACCTCGCCGCCCGCCACGCACCGGGCGAGGTCGCCGCCCGACTCACCGCGCACGCCGCCGAGGCCGGGATCGTGCCGGGCGCCCTCGCCCGCGCCGGCGCCGATCTGTTGCCGCCGCTCGGCGCCGTCGTCGCGCTCCTGCTCATCGACGTGTGGACGGCGGTGGCCTTCCTCGCCGGCCTCCCCCTGCTGGCCCTGCTCCTGCGCGCCTTCGCCCGCGACTCCGGCGCCGGCGTGGGCCGTTACCAGAAGGTGCAGCTCGCGATGGCCGGTCGCCTCGTCGAATCCCTCGCCGGGGCCCGGACCGTCGCCGCCGCGGGCACCGAGCGGCGCGAGGTGGCCCGGATCCTGGCGGCGCTGCCCGAACTGGGCCGCGAGGGACGGTTGATGTGGCGGATCTACGGTGCGGCGATGGCCCGCACGGCCGCACTGATGCCCCTGCTCCTGTACGTGGTCCTGTGCGTGGGCGGCTTCCGGCTCGCCGCCGGGGCCCTCGGCGTGGGCGGACTGCTGGCGGCGGTGCGCTACGCGGGACTCGCCGCCGGGGTCGGCGCGGTGACCGGGCGGCTCTCCGCGGTGGTCCGGGGCAGGGCCGCCGCCCGCCGCGTGGCCGACCTCGTCGGACTTCCCGAACTACCGCAGGGAGAGCATGAGTTGCCGCCGGGAGGCCCCGGTCGGCTGGAGCTGCGCGGGGTCCGCCTGGTCCGCGGGGGCGTCACCGTACTGCGGGACGTCGACCTGGACCTCCCCGGCGGCGCCACCGTGGCCGTCGTGGGGCGCTCCGGATCCGGCAAGACGCTGCTGGCCGCCGCGGCCGGCCGGCTCACCGCGTGCGACGCCGGCCACGTGCGGCTCGACGGGGTGCCGCTGGAGGAGCTGTCCGCCGACGCGCTGCGCCGGGAGGTCGGCCACGCCTTCGACCGGCCCGCCCTGTTCGGCACCGGCGTCGGCGCGGCCATCGCCTTCGGCGCGGGTCCCGCGCCCGACCCCGGGGCCGTGCGCGCCGCCGCCCGGGCCGCCGGCGCGGACGCGTTCGTACGCCGTCTGCCCGAGGGCTACGACACCCCCCTCGCTGGGGCCCCGCTGTCCGGCGGCGAGCTGCAACGCCTGGGCCTGGCGCGGGCGTTCTGCCACGCGGGCCGGCTGCTGATCCTGGACGACGCCACCTCCAGCCTGGACACCGTCACCGCCCGCGAGGTGGAGCGGGCCCTGGCCCACGAGGTGCGGGCCACCCGACTCGTCGTGGCGCACCGGATCTCCTCGGCGGCCCGCGCCGACCTCGTCGTGTGGCTGGACGCCGGACGGGTCCGGGCGACCGGCACCCACGCCCACCTGTGGTCGGACCCCGCCTACCGCGCCGTCTTCAACGCCGAAGCCGAAGCCGGGGCCGGGGTCGGGGCCGGGTCTGGAACCGGGTCCGGGGCCAAGGCCGCTTCCGAAGCCGAGTCCGGCGCCGGGGTCGGGGCCGGGGTCGGGGCCGGGGTCGGGGCCGGGGTCGGGGCCGACGCCGAGTCCGATGCCGGGTCCGGGGCCGGGGCCGAAGCCGAGTCCGGGGCCGGGTCCGGGGCCGGGGCCGGGTCCGGCCTCCGGGAGGGGTCGGCTCCGGGGGTCGGGCGGGGGCCGGGCGGGGGCGCGGGGGGCGGGCGGGAGGCGGTGCGGTGAGCGAGTACGGCACCTGGCGACGGCTCGCCCCCGACGGGCGCCGCTTCCTGCGCGGGCGCTCCCGCACCCTGGGCCGACTCGCCCTGTGGTCCCTGCTGGAGGCCGCCCACACCTTCCTCGGCGGCTACGCGGTGGCCCGCGCCCTCGACGACGGCTTCCTCGCGGAACGGACCGCGACCGGAGTCGGCTGGCTCGTCGCCGCCGCGGCCGGCGCCCTGCTCGGCGCGTGGGCCCTGCGCGGGGTGTTCCAGGGCCTCGCCGACCTGGTCGAACCGTTGCGCGACGGCCTGGTCCGGCGCGCCGTGCGCCAGGCACTGCGGCGGGCGGTCGACGACCCACGGACGGCCGCCGATCTCGGCGCGGTGTCCCGGCTGGCCCAGCAGACGGAGATGGCCCGCGACTCCTTCGCCGGCCTCGTGCTGGTCGCGCGGTCCTTCGTGTTCACCGCGGTGGGGGCGCTGGCCGGAATGGCCGCGCTGGCACCGGTCATGCTCCTGTTCGTCCTGCCGCCGCTGGTGTTGGGCACGGTGTGCTTCCTGGCGACGCTGGGCCCCATGGCCCGGGTGCAGGAGCGGGCCCTCGACACCGACGAGGCCCTCTCCGCGCGGGCCGGCGCGCTCGCGGCGGGGCTGCGCGACGTGGTGGCCTGCGGCGGCGGGGCGGCGGCCGCGGCTCCGTTGGAGGCGTTGATCTCGCGCCAGGAGGCGCTCACCCGCCGCCTGGCCGGGTGGACCGCCCTGCGGACGCTCGCGCTCGCGGTGGCCGGCCGGCTCCCGGTGGTCGCGCTGCTGGCCGGGACGCCCTGGCTGCTGGACCGGGGCGTCGGCGCGGGCGCCCTGGCCGGCGCGCTGACGTACCTGGTCCAGTCGCTGCTGCCGGCCCTCGACGCGCTGATGACGGCGGTGGGCTCCGCCGGCACCCGGCTGCTGGTGGTGCTGTCCCGCTTCACCCCGCAGCCGGCGCACCCCGCGTCCGACCGGGCCGAACCGCGGGATGCGCCCCGGGAGGACGGGCGGTCCCGACCGGCCCCCCGGGAGGACGACGGGCCCCGGGCCGCCGGGGTCCCCGCCGCCGAGCTGCGGCGGGTCCGGTTCGCCTACGGGGCCCACGCGCACCCCGTGATCGACGGCCTCGACCTGCGCGTCGCGGCCGGCGAACACCTGGCCGTCGTGGGGCCGAGCGGGATCGGCAAGTCCACGCTCCTGGCCCTGCTGGCCGGGATGCTGCCGCCCGACCGGGGGACGGTGTCGCTGTCCGGCTCCCCCGCCCGGCGCCCCCGGGAAGGGGGGCCGGACCCGCATCGGACCCTCCTGCCCCAGCAGGCGTACGTGTTCACGGGCACGGTCCGCGAGAACCTCGGCCACCTCTCCCCCGGGCCGCCGGGTACGGCGCGGGCGGACCGGGCCGCGCGGGCCCTCGGGGCCGCCGCCCTCGTGGACCGGCTCGGCGGTCTGGACGCCCCCGTGGACCCGGCCGCGCTGTCACCGGGCGAGCGCCAGCTGTTGGCCCTCACCGCCGCCTACCTCTCCCCGGCCCCGTTGCTCCTGCTCGACGAGGCCACCTGTCACCTCGACCCCCGGGCCGAGGAACGCGCGGAACGGGCGCTGGCGCGCCGGCCGGGCACCCTGGTCGTGGTGGCCCACCGGATCTCGTCGGCGATCCGGGCCGACCGGGTCCTCGTACTCGACGGAACCCGGGCGGTGTGCGGCACCCACGCGGAGCTCCCGGCGAGATCGGCCCTGTACCGGGACCTGGTGGGCCGGTGGGGCGCGGACTCCTGACGCCGCCCGCGTCCGCGCGCCCGACCGCGCCGGGCGGGCCCGCTCAGACCCAGCCGGCCCGCCGGGAGATCCGGATGGCGTCGATCCGGTTGCGGGCGCCGGTCTTGCGGGTCGCGGCGGCCATGTAGTTGCGTACGGTTCCGCTCGCCAGGTGCAGGGCGCGGGCGATCTCCGCCACCGAGTCGCCCTCGGCGGCGCGGGCCAGCACGCTCAGCTCGCGCGGGCTCAGCGGCATGGGTTCCGCCTCCATCAGGGCCGAGGCCAGCGAGGCGTCGACGAACCGCTCGCCGGCCGCGAGTTTGCGGATCGCCCGCACGAGTCGGCGCGGCGAGCCGTCCTTGTCCACGTAGCCCGGGGCCTGTGCCTGGAAGGCCTTGCGCAGGGGTCCGGGCGTGCGCGAGGTGGCCAGCACCAGCAACGGGGTGGGCGGGTCGAGGGCGGGGCGGGCCGACCGGCCGTCGGGGGTGAGCAGGGCGGACGCCCCCGGACAGTCGAGGTCGACGACCGCCACGTCTGGTCGTGAGAACTCCGCCTGGCGGGCGGCGGTTCGCCAGCCGGCGGAGGTCACGTCGAAGTCCCCTTCGGATCTCAGCAGGGCCGCCAGTGCCGACCTGACGAGTGCGGTGCTGTGCAGGACGAGGACTTTGGTCATCGGGCTCTCCTCAACACGGGCGGCGATCGATCAGCACCAAGCGGGTGCCCACCCGCCGCCCGGCCGGAACGTCCGCGCTTTCGGGGCGTGGGGGCGGGTGGCCGAACCCCGCGCCCCCGCGCACGCGCACGCGTACCGCGATCCGCCGCCCCACCTCGGCAACCGCCCCCGCCCGCGCGGCGGACACATCGCGGCGCGGCGATCCGGATGGGCCGGTTCCGGGCGCATCTCCCCCGCGGGCGGCCTCGCTCGGGGTCCCGTCGGGCCCATACGGAGCCCGTAGAGCGTCCGTTCGGGTGGCTTCGCCCCCTGCGCGACCGCACCTGCCGCCGACCGCGCGCCGGTCCGTGCTCTGCTGTGGCCACGGCCGCGGGACGGTCGTACGCGGGCCCGCCCGCTGTTCGTGGCAGGCCGCACCTACAGCGAAGGAGGACTGATGAGGCAGCGAGGAAGGGAGCGGACGAATCGAGGCACGAACGGCCGACTACGGGCCTTCACACTGTTGTTGACCGTCACGCTGTTGGACGTGACCGGAGCGTACGCTGCATCGGTGCACTCCAGACCGAACCCCGACTGGAACGCCATCGCCCGGTGCGAATCCGGGGGGAATTGGCGGGCGAACACCGGCAACGGCCATTACGGGGGGCTGCAGTTCACACAGTCGAGCTGGAACGCGGCGGGAGGCCGCAAGTACGCTCCGCGCGCCGACCTCGCCACGAAGGCGGAACAGATCGCGACCGCGCGAAGACTCGCCGAGATCCAGGGCATGGGAGCCTGGAGCTGCGCCCGCCGCCGGCGCTGAACGGGCCGCCGCACCCCGCGTGGTAGGAATGCGGGAGAGGGGCGGGGAGAGGACGGGTCCGAACGGGACGGCCACCGTGCCCCCGTCGCCGGCCGTCCGACCGGACGTCCGTCCGTCCGTCCGCGCCACCGGGAGCAGTTCGTGATCATAGACCTCGCCGTGATCTACACCGACCGTCTCGACGCCTGCCGCGAGTTCTACGCCGGCGTCGGGCTCGACCTCGTGGCCGAGCGGCACGGCGGGGGCCCGGAACACTACGCGGCGACGCTCGCCGACGGCGGGGTCCTGGAGTTGTACCCGGCCGTGAAGCGCCCGCCCACCGGGTACCTGCGCCTCGGCCTCACCGCACCGCCGCACGCCGCCGGCGCCCTGCCCCCGGGCCGGCACACCCTGACCGACCCGGACGGACGGACCGTCGTGCTGACGGTCGCGTGAAACCCGTACACGACGGGCCGGTCGGTCGGGATCCACGACGGGACCGTCAGCCCCCACAGCAGCCGTGCCCGGTCGCGGTGTCGGGCGTGCCGCGCCGGCACGCCCCACCAGCCGCTCGACGATCCCCACCATGACAACAGCCTGCCGAAACAGCCGAATGAGATGACATCTCATCCGCACATGGCCGACGGGATGGGACATGTGGGAGCGCTTCGGAGGGGCCCCGGTCAGTCCACGAGCACGCCGGGGTTGAGGATGCCGTGCGGGTCGAGCGCGCCCTTCGCGGCCCGCAGGGCGAGGGCGAAGGGCTCGGGGCGCTGGCGGTCGTAGAACGGACGGTGGTCCCGGCCGACGGCGTGGTGGTGGGTGATGGTGGCCCGGTGTCGGTGCAGGACTTCGCCGGCGACGGCCTTGAGGTCGTCCCAGAGGGCGACCTCGTCGCCCTCGCGGCCACCGGCGAGGACGGTGAAGTAGGGCGCCGCTCCGTCCGGATAGACGTGCGTGAGGCGGCAGTTGACGATCGCGGGGTGGCCGGTGGCCTTGAGCGCCGCCGCGCCGACCTCGGTGCGGACCGCGTCGATCAGCGCGGGTATCCGGTCCCAGGTGGCCGCCGTCTCGAAGGTCTCGGCCACGGCGCCCATCCGCACCAGTCCGTCGCGCAGGTAGGGCATCCGCAGGAACGCCGATCGCCAGGCGCCCACGGCGGCGTCGCCCGAGCCCCCGCCCGCGCCCGCATCGCCACCGTCACCGTCACCGTCGCCGGGTCGGCCGCCGTGCGAGCGGGCGAGGTCGACGGCGCTCCGCAGCCGGTCGGTCACCGGTCCGTCCGCCGACTCGAAACCGAGGACCAGCACGGCGTGACCGTCGTGCGCCGCGCCCGCCATCGCGGCCTCACCCGCGTCCAGCAGACGGCAGTTGGCGGGGGCGAGGTCGGACTGCGCGAGGGCGCGGACCGCCTCCAGCGCACGCCCGAAGTCGGCGAAGGCGACCGCGGCGGACGCCTTGTGCCGGGGACGGGCCTGGAGCCGCACCCACGCCTCCGTGATGACCCCGAGGGCCCCTTCGGAGCCCAGGAAGAGGCGGTCGGGCGAGGGGCCCGCCCCGGAGGCGGGCAGCCGCCAGGAGTCGTTCGTCCCCGCCGGGGTGACGACGCGCAGCGACTGCACGAAGTCGTCGATGTGCGTACGGCCGGTGGCGTAGTGCCCGCCGGCCCGGGTGGCGAGCCAACCGCCCAGGGTGGAGAACTCGAAGCTCTGCGGGAAGTGCCGCAGGGTGAGCCCGTACGGCCGGAGTTGGTCCTCCAGGCTCGGGCCGAGGGTGCCGGCCTGGATCCGCGCGGCCCGCCCGGCGGTGTCGACCTCCAGGACGCGCCCCATGGCGGTCAGGTCGAGGGACAGCACCGCCCGGTGGGCGTCGCCCCGGTACTCCACGCCGCCGGTGACCGAGGAGCCGCCGCCGTAGGGGACGACGGCGATCCCGCGCCCGCCCGCCCAGTCCAGCAGGTCGGCCACCTCCCGGTCGTCCGTCGGGCGGGCGACGAGGTCGGGGACGCGGCCCGGCCGCCCGCGCAGGGCGCGCACCACGTCGCGGTACGCCTTGCCCCTCGCGTGCGCGGCGCGGTCCCGGGGGTCGTCGGTGAGGACGTGGGCCAGGCTCGGCGGGGGTTCGACGGCGGGGGCGCCGATGCCGAGGTCGCGGATCCGGGGTACGGGGAGCGGGCGGGCGAGCGTGCCGGGGAGCAGGGCGCCCATCGCCACGCACTCGGCGTCGTCGGGGTGCGCGTCGGTCCAGCCCCAGCCCCACCAGGAACGGGTGCGGGAGGTGGGCTGCGCGGTGGTGCCGGCCATGGAGGCGCTCCAGGGGTCGGAGGAATTTACCCAGCGGTAAATTACCTACTGATAATATCGACGCATGGCAACCCCTTCCTCGAAAGCCGGTACCAAGGGAGTCCCGCGGCACGAGCGCCGGCAGCAGATGCTGGACGCCGCCACGCAGGAGTTCGGCACCCGCGGCTACGCCGCGGCGTCGCTCCCCGCGATCGCCGCGCGCGTGGGCGTCACCAAGACGCTGCTGCACCAGTACTTCGGGACCAAGGAGGACCTCTACGTCGCCTGCCTGACCCCGGTCGGGGACCGTCTCCTCGACACCATCCGTACGGCGATGGGCCCGGACGGGGCCGCGCCGCAGACCCCGCTGCGCGTGCTCCACGGCATCTTCACCGCGCTGGAGGGGCAGCGGGAGGCGTGGTTCGTGCTGTACGACGCCACCCTGCCGGAGGGGGGCGAGGCGGCCCGGCGCGCCTCGGAGTACTGGTCGGCCATCGACCGGCTCGCGGCGGGCGGCACCGCCGGACTGCTGCGCGCGGCCGGATCCACCGACCCGCTCGACGCGGACGCGCTCAAGTACGTCTGGCGGGACCTGGTCGCCACCCTCGTCCGCTGGTGGGTCAAGCACCCGGAACAGACCCCGGCGGCCATGACCCGGCGCTGCGCCCGTCTCTTCGCGACCGCCGCCACGCTCGTCCCCGAAGCCTCCGTGACCTCCGAAGCGCCCGAAGCGCCCGAAGCCGACGGGCCGGACGCCGACGGCCCCGTCTGACGGACCCGGCCGACACGCGCCCCGGACGGATCGGGGCCATCATGGCGGGAGGTCCCCCGCGCGCGGGAGACCAGTCCGAGTCGGGAGGTGACCGGCGGGCATGGACGAATCGCGCAGGGCCTGGATCGGGATCGGCGTCGTCCTCGCCGTCATCCTGCTGAACCTCGCGGCCATCATCCTGATGAACACGCTCTGAGGCGGCGGCCGGCGCCCCGCCGGGCCTGCCCGGCACGACCGGCGCGACCGGGGCGTCCTCGCGCCCGCACGGTCCCGCGCCCGGCGCGAGGGGGTCAGGGCCGTGTCCACCCGCGACGGGCGGGCCCGGCGGGGGTGGACACGACGGATCCCGGGCGGTCCGGACCTCGCCGTCGCGGCGGCGTCCGGACCCCTGCGGGAAGGTCAGGCGGGCACCTCGCTCGGCAGACCGCGGGTGGTGACCACCCGGGCGCTGCCGTCGACCAGCCGGTAGGACAGGCCCACCACGGCGGTGCGCCCGGCCGCGACCTGGTCGGCTATGACGCGCGAGCGGTCCATGAGGAGGTCGACGGTGTGCCGTATGTGCTCGGCGATGATGTCGTCCTCGTCGGTGAGTCCGGCGGCGCGGGCCGCCAGCACGCTGGGGGTGACGCGTTCGATGACGTCGCGCACGTAGCCGGTGGCGCTGACGCCGTCGGTCAGGGCGGCGCGGGTCGCGGCGACGGCACCGCAGGTGTCGTGGCCCAGCACGACGACCAGCGGGGCGTCGAGCACGCTCACCGCGTACTCGATGCTGCCCAGCACCTCCGGACCGGCGACGTGGCCGGCGGTGCGGACCACGAACAGGTCGCCCAGACCGCGGTCGAAGATGATCTCGGCGGCGAGCCGTGAATCGGAGCAGCCGAAGAGCACGGCGAAGGGGGTCTGGGCCGGTGCGGTCTCGGTGCGGCGCGCGGCGTCCTGGTTCGGGTGCTCGGGGGCGCCCGCCGTGAAGCGCCGGTTGCCGGCCAGCAGCAGCTCGTAGGCCTCGGACGGAGTCGGTGACAGCGAGGTACTCATGACCGCAGGCTACGGCCCCGCCCGCGTCCGCACACCGTGGGGTACGTCGCACGGGCGGACCGCGGCGGCCCGGCCCGCCCCGCCCGCTCGGCGCGGGCGTCCGCCCGGACCGTCGGCGCCCGCAGGTGGGGCGCTCCCCCGCGCGGGTGGCGGGCTCCGGTGGCGCCCGCGCGCGGGCGGACCGGCCCGCGCCCCGCGGAGCGCGTCGCCGGGCCCCGCGGCCGTACCCCTGCCGGGGCGCCGGCGCGGCCCCGCCGGCTCACGAGCGGTCCTCCGGTACCGTCCCACCCCCTCGGCCCGGACGGGTGACCGCGCCCGGCGGCGGGGGCCCCGGCGCCCGACCGCCCCGCCCCGTCGTCGCCGGTCAGGGCTCCTGGCCGGTCAGGACTCCTGGCCGGTCAGGACTCCTGGCCGGTCGAGGCCAGGACGATCTCGCGGACCGTGACGTGCCGGGGCCGCCCGTAGGCGTACGCGATGGCCGCGGCCACCTCGTCGGGGTCCAGCGCGCCGCCCGCCGATTCCTTCCACTCCTGGTAGTCGCTCTTGATCCGTTCGTCGCTGGTGTGCGACAGCAGTTCCGTCTCCACGGCCCCCGGGGCCACCGTCACCACCCGGACCCCGGTGGCGGCCACCTCCTCGCGGAGGTTCTCCGACATGGAGTGCACGGCGAACTTGGTCCCCACGTACGCCGCGTGGTTCGGGAACGTCTTGCGGCCGGCCACCGAGCCGATGTTCACGATGGTGCCCGCGCCCCGGTCCACCATCGCGGGCAGGACCGCGCGGGTCGCGTACAGCAGGCCCTTCACGTTGATGTCGAGCATCCGCTCCCACTCGTCCACCGGCTGGTCGGCGATCCGGCCCAGCAGCATCGCGCCCGCGTTGTTGACCAGCAGGTCCACCGGCCCGTACCGCTCCTCGGCCTCGCGCACGGCGGCCTCCACGGCCGGCCGGTCGGTGATGTCGGCCTTCCGGCACAGGGCGTCGGGCAGCCCCAGCTCCTCCATGCGCTCCAGTCGGCGGGCCAGCAGGAGCAGCGGGTGCCCCTGGGCGGAGAACAGGCGGGCGGTGGCCGCGCCGATGCCGGAACTGGCGCCGGTGATCACGATCAGGGGCTTGGGCATGCCGGTCGGGGCCTTTCCCTCGGGGGCGCGGACGACGGAGCCCCGGCGCGGGCCGTCGGCTCCCGCCCCAGGAGACCACCGCCCGCCGGAGCCCGCCCGGCGCCACCGGGCGTGGTGCCGCCCGACCTGCCCGGATACCCCCGTGCGGCGCAACGGCGGGGAGGGCTCCGGGGTGGCACGGGGCGTGGTCCGCGGGAGCGGCGCGACGGGGTAACGTCTTTGTCATGTTCTTCCAGACGCCGATTCCCGGGTGAACGCGTGACGGGCACCCGCCGACGTCCATCCCCGTGGCCGCGCCCGTCCCCACCGACGAATCCGTAGACCCCTCCACCTCACCACCGGGAGAACCCGTGCCCGACAGCAAGAACATCAACAACCCCGTGGGCCAGGGCGGCGGCCCGCGCAAGCGGCAGTCCCGCGCCGAGCGGCAGGACAACGGTCCGCACCGCAACCGCGACCGCCAGAGCGCCGCCGACCGCAAGGCGGAGCTGATCCGCCTCATGCGCGAGAAGGCGGGCACGGCCGACGCCGCCGCCACCTCCCCGACCGAAGACGACGCCGCCGCCGGACAGCCGGACGGGGACGCCGCCCGGAGCTGAGGCACCGCCGCCGCGGGGCGGCGCACCGCCCGTGAGAGGGGCCCGTACCGCGCCGCGCGGTACGGGCCCCTTCGCCGTACCGGGCCCGGCCGGTCCCGCCGACCCGACCGGGACCCGGGCCGCTGACGGTCCGGTAGATTCGGCGGCGCAGCTGATCTTCAGGAGAGCGGCCGGGGGGCCGCGCGTGCGACACGGGGGCAGTGGGTGCGGAGCACAGACGCGCGGGACCGTCGGCGGGAGACCCTGCTGGAGTGCTGGCGCGCGATCGAGCTGTTCAGTCCGCCGACCATCCCGGCGCCGCCCCGCCGGCGGCCCGCCGCGCGCTCCGGTTCGGCGGACGAGTACGTCGTCGACCTGACCCCGGAGCCGGGCCGGGCGGCGCCGCCGCTGCCGTGGGCCGTGGACCATCCGCAGACGGGGGCGCGCCGGGCGCCGTTCGGCCGGATGTGGCGCCACGAGGTCTACTGCGGGGTCTTCGAGCTGGAGCTGCTGCGCCAGGCGATGATCGCGGTACTGCCGCCGGGGACCGATCCCGACCCCGGGGTGCCGCAGTCCGAGCTGGTGCTGTCGGGCCAGAGCGCGATGTTCGCGCTGGTCCTGGACGACGAGGGCCGGCCGGTCGAGGACACGTCCGTCGTCTCCGCGTGCGCCTGGGCGACGGGCCGGCTGTTCGATCCGGGGCCGTCCACGCCGGGGTGGCTCGACGGTTTCGAGGAGCTCGACGAGGCGTTCGGCCGGGCGATCGACGAGCTCACGGCCACCGCGATCCCCTACGGGCCCACGGCCCCGGCGGCCGGCGCTGCGTTCGAGCGCCGGCCCGGCGCCGAGGCCGCGTCGGGAGCGCCGGGCGGCACGGCCGGCGGCGGGGGCTGGCAGCGGCTGCTCGCCGAGATCCTGGGCGGCGCGGCCGTCGGAGCGGTCGGCGCCCTGTTCGGGGAGGTCGCCGGCGCCGCGGTGCAGGGCGCCACGGAGCCCCTGGTCCGCCGCGCCGCGGACTGGGCCGCGGCCCGCCGCCCCGCCGGGGAGCGGGCGGGTGCGGGCTCGGGACGGCCCGACGGCGCCGGGGAGGTCCCCGCGGGGGCGCCGGTCGAGGTCGCCGACGCCGCACCCGGGCCGGTGGCCGACGCCGGAATCGCCACCGACCCCGCCCCCGACACCGTCCCCGGCGCCGGATCCCGTGCGCTCGGGTTCGCGGACCTGGTCGCCCTGACCGCGCAGATCGCCGAGCTGTGCGGCGTACGGGATCACCTGCGGCCGCGCGTGATCCGCGTGCGCAGCCGGCTGGTCCACCGGCCGCGGGACCCCCGGACGAAGGTCACGGCCGCGGCCCCGTTCCTGAACAGCCTGCTCCCGCCCGATCTGGCCCGGGTGTCCGCTGCCGTGGGCGAGGGCGTCGGGCCGGCGCTGGAGGCGTACCTGACGGAGCTCGACGAGGTCGCGGTGGGGGCCCGGACGGACGTCCGCCAGGAACGCGGGGTCGTGCTGGACGGTGTGGCTCCGGCTCTGGTTCCGGCCGGCCGCTGGCCCGCGGCGGCGCGGTTCCCGCTCGCGCTGAGCCAGCAGTTCGCGGTCGACCGCATGCTCGCCGACCGGGCGGGGACCGGGGGCGGGATGTTCTCCGTGAACGGGCCGCCCGGCACGGGCAAGACGACGATGCTGCGCGACCTGGTCGCCGCCCTCGTCGTCGAGCGGGCGGCGGTGCTGGCCTCGTACGACCGGCCCTCGCAGGCGTTCACCGGCCCGGCGTGGCGGGGCAGGGACCGCCAGGGCGCCCACGCCCGCTTCGTGGCGCGGCTCGACCCGCGCCTGACCGGGTTCGAGATCGTGGTCGCCTCCTCCAACAACGGCGCCGTGGAGAACATCACCGCCGAACTGCCCGCCGTCGACGCGCTCGACGATCACTGGCGCGGCGACCCCGACCCCTACGTCGACCCCTTCGCCGACCTCGCCTCCGCGCTCCTCGGCGGGCCGGCCTGGGGTCTGGTCGCGGCGGTGCTCGGCAACAAGGGCAACCGCAGGGAGTTCGGGGAACGCTTCTGGTGGGGCCGGTTGCCCGAGAAGGAGAGCGAAGCCCGCGAGGCCGCGGGGCTGGAGCCGCTGCGCGGCATGCGGGAGATCCTCGGCGACTGGATCCCTCCCCGGCCCCGCCCCGGCGGCGCGCGTCCCGCCACCGGCGCGGACCGAACCGCCGCGGCGGCGGCCGGCCCCGCCGAGGCCGTGCCCTCGTGGACCGACGCGGTCGCCGCGTTCCGTGCCGCACAGGCCGAGGTCGAGCGGCTGCGGGCGGAGCGCGCCGGGTTGGCCGTGACGCTGGCGGCCGTCGAGTCCCCCTCGGCCGGGCGGGCGCTCGCGGACCTGGAGGCCGCCGTGACCCGCGCCGACCTGCGGGTCGGCGAGGCCGTCGCGGACCTGGACCGGGCCGCCGCCGCCTCGGCCGCCGCCCGGAGCGCCACCGCGGCGGCCGAGGCCGGCCACCGGGCGACGTCCGAGCACGTGCCGCGGGCCCACCAGGAACTGGCCGGCGCCCGCGCGGACCTGTCGGCCGCCCGCGAACGGGCCGCGCACCACCGCGAGTACGTGACCGCGCTCACCGTCCGCCACGACGCTCCCCCGGTCGTCGAACGGGGCCTGCGCGGGGGGCTGCGCCGCCTGCTGCGGAGCACGGCCGAACGCCAGGCGGCGGAGCGGCAGCAGGAGCACACCCAGGCCGAGATCGCGGACCTGCTCGTCCGGCAGCGCGCCGCGCTCGACGAGGCCGTGGAGCGGGTCGCCGAGGCCGTGCGCGCCGAGTCCCTGGCCGCGGACCGGCACGCCCGGTCCGGTACCGCCGTCGCCGCCGCCTTCGCGGACCTCACCGCCGCGCTCGACCGGGAACGGGCCGCGGGCGAGCGGGAGGCCGTGGCGGTCGCCGGCCTCGGGCACGTCCGCCACCTCGCGGACGCGGCCCGCCGTGACCTGCGGGCCGCCGTGACGGAGCTCGACGACCGCCGGCGCGCACTGCGGGAGGCGGCCCGGACGCTGCCGTCCCTGCCCCTCGGCTGGACGCACCTCGACGAGGCCGATCAGGAACTCGGCTCGCCCTGGTCGGACGAGGCGTGGTCCACCGCACGTGGCGACCTGTTCCTGGCCGCGCTCGACCTGCACCGCGCGTTCGTCGCCGGGGCCGCGCAGAAGGTCCGGGGCAACCTCCAGGTCCTCATGGAACTGATGGCCGGAACCAACGGGCCCGTTCCCGACGAGGAGGTCGCGCACGCCTGGCACACCCTCTTCCTCCTGGTGCCCGTCGTCTCCACGACGTTCTCCTCCATCGGCAGCATGTTCGCCCGACTCGGCCGGGAGTCGATCGGCTGGGTCCTCGTCGACGAGGCCGGACAGGCCACCCCGCAGGCCGCCGCCGGGGCGCTGTGGCGGGCCCGGCGCGCCGTCCTGGTCGGCGATCCCCTCCAGCTCGAACCGGTCGTCACGATGCCCGCGGCCCTCCAGCACCGGCTGCTGCGCGCCTACGGCGTCGACGAACACTGGCTGCCCTCGGCCACCTCGGCCCAGGCCGTCGCCGACCGGACCAACCGCCACGGCACCTACCTACCGGCCCCGGACGGCGGCGACGAGCGGGTCTGGGTGGGCTCGCCGCTGCGCGTGCACCGCCGCTGCGAGGAACCGATGTTCACGGTCAGCAACGAGGTCGCGTACGGGGGCCTGATGGTCCACGGCACCGCGCACAAGGCGTTCCCCGACGCGGATCGGGACGGCCTGCTCCCCAGCCGCTGGCTCAACACCGACGATCCGGCGCGCCCGTCCGACGCGCCGTGGGGCGAACGCGACCGCCGGGCCTTCGAGTTCGTCCTCGACCACCTGCGCCGGCAGGGCGTGGACGTCGAACGCGTGCGCGTCATCGCCCCCTTCCGGGCGCTGGTCGCCGCGTGCCAGAAGGTCTGCCGGGGCCGTGAGGAGTGGACGTCCGCGCTGATCGAGGAGCGCTGCGCCACCGTCCACCGGGCCCAGGGCAAGGAGGCCGACGTGGTCGTCCTCGTGCTCGGCGGCGGCCGACCCGGCGCCCGCGCGTGGGCGGCCCGCACCCCGCACCTGCTCAACGTCGCCGCCAGCCGCGCCAAACGCCGCCTCTACGTCATCGGCGAGCGCGCCCTGTGGGCCCCGCTCGCGCACTTCGACGTCCTCGCCTCCGAGTTGACCGAGTTCCACCACCTGCGCGACCGCGCCGACTGGCCGCCGGAGAGTGCCCTCCACGAAGCAACGGACCCACCCCGAGGACCCGAACAGCCCTGAGGAACCGTACAGCGACGGCATGACCCGGACGAGCGTGGCTTCGCCGGCGACAACTACGCGGGGCGCACCCCGAGGTACTCGCCGCGACAGCCCTGGCCAACGGCGGCCACCAGGTCAGCTACGGCGCGGACGTGTACACCGAACGCCTCCAGGAACCGGTGCGCCTGCGCCACCGCGTCCGTGAGATGGAGGAGGCCATCGAAGCGCTGGGCGCGGTAGGACTTCGCCCTCGCGAGGGGATGGCGGGCCCACCCGACCGACGCCGTGACGGCCCTCGGGGCCGGGGCGTTGTCCCGGGTGGGCGCGGACCCCGGCGGAGGCGAGCGGCTCCGGCGGCTCCGGTTCGCGCGTGGTTCGGACGGAGAGGGAACGGGCGAGGGATGATGGGCACCGATTGGCGAAGGCGGTCCGTGGTCGTGACCGGCGGGACGCGCGGGATCGGCCGGGGCATCGCGGAGTTGTTCGCCCTGCGCGGCGCGGCCGTGGTGGTGACCGGCCGGGACGAGGCGGTCGCCCGCAAGGTCGCCGACGGGATCGCCGGCGCCACGGGCGGACGGGTCGAGGGCCTGGGTGTGGACCTGCGGGATCCGGAGGCGGTCGAGCGGGTGGCCGCCGAGGCGGAACGGCGCCACGGTCACGTGGACGTGGTGTGCGCGAACGCCGGGGTCTTCCCGGAGAAGCCGCTTCGCGACATGAGCGCCGAGGACGTGGACGACGTCCTCGCGGTCAACCTGCGCGGCTCGATCCTGACCGTGAAGGCCTTCCTGCCGGCGATGGAGCGGGCTGGTCACGGCCGCGTCGTACTGACCTCCTCGATCACCGGCCCCGCCACCGGGTACGCCGGCTGGACCCACTACGGGGCGAGCAAGGCGGGCCAACTCGGATTCCTGCGGGGCGCCGCGCTCGAACTCGCGCCCTCGGGCATCACGGTCAACGCCGTCCTGCCCGGCAACGTCCGCACCGAGGGCCTCACGGGGCTGGGCGAGGACTACCTGCGGCGGATGACCGCGTCGATCCCGCTCGGCCGACTGGGCGAGACCGCCGACGTCGCCCACGCCGCGCTCTTCCTGGCGTCCGACGAAGCCGCGTTCATCACGGGCCAGACCCTCACCGTCGACGGCGGCCAGACCCTCCCCGAATCCCTGGACGCCTTCACCCCACGAACCCCCTGACCCGCGCCGCCGCCCTCGGCCCGGCCCCCGACCGGGCGACGGCGGCGCGAGGGTTTCCCGCGGGTCGTCGCCGCCCGACCGGCCGTGCGGTGCGGCAGCCCGCACGGGGCCCGGCAGCCGCTACGGGGCCGCGGGGATCAAGACGGGCTCGCCCGTGACGACGAGGGTGGCGACGCGTCCGGGAGGACCGACGGGGCCCGCGGGTCCGGCCACTCCCTGGGGCCCGGCGGGCCCGGCCGCTCCCGGGGTGCCGGCCGGGCCGGGGACCCCGGGAGCACCCTGGGCTCCCGCAGGACCGGGGGCACCGGCCGGTCCGGCCGGTCCCGGGGCGCCGGCCGGGCCGGCGGGTCCGGGAGGTCCGGCGGGTCCAGGGGGTCCGGGGGGAAACGGAGGCCCTCCGGGGTGGGGCTCGCACGACTCCCACGGCCGCGCCTCGGCGCACGCGTCGTGGTGCGGAGGCGGATCCACCGTCAGGTACAGCGCGTCCGACGGGTCCTGCGGGGTGGCGGCGGCAGCGGGCGCCGCGAAACCGGCACCCGTGAGGGCGAGCGAGACGACGGCTCCGGCGACCCGTCCGGTCCGGCGCGGCGGACCGCTCCGCCGCGTCGCTGCTGTGCTGTCAGACGGCATGCGCTTGCTCCTGATCATCGTCCGGTGGGAGTGGACCCGGGGCCCGGGCCCGTGGGCGGTCGGCGATCGCCTTCGGGCCGTCGCGAGGCCCTCATGGCGTGGCACAGACGGCGTACGGGGTGAGGGTGACGTCGTCCCGCGTCCTGTTCTGCCCGTTCACCTCCCAGGCGTCGGTGCCGGGCACCGGCCTGCTGACGAGCTGATCCGGTGCGGGACCGGTGGATCCGAATCCGCCGCCGGTCAGCACGCTGCCGGCCGGGCAGGACACCTTCGAGGTACCGGGCACCGAACCCAGGTCGATTCCGATGAGCCCGGGACCGTCGACCGTCGCGGAGACGGAGTCGGTGGCGAGGTCGATGACGGACATCCCGTGCACGCCGTTGGGGTGGCTGACGTACAGGCGGGCTCCGGTGGGGGAAACCGCCATCTCCGCGGGATCGAAGGTGGTGGGGATCGACGTGACGACGCTGTTCGTGGCGGCGTCGATGACCGTCACCCGGGCGTTGCTCCGGTCGGCGACGTAGACGCGCCTTCCGTCCGGCGAGACCTTCACGCCGTCCAGCCCCTGGCCGACCGGAATCGGCACCACGACCGTGTTGGTGGCGGTGTCGATGACCGACACCTCGCCCGAGTTGTTCTCCGTGACGTAGACCCGCGCGCCGCTCGGCGAGATGGCCACCCTTCGCGGTGCGCTCGGTCCGACGTCCACCGTCGTGACGGGCGTCATGGTGGCGGAGTCGATCACCGCCACCACACCCGCGCCCCGGTAGGCGACGTAGACGCGCTTCCCGTCCGGGGAGACCGCCAGCCCGTTCGGGAGCGTGTCCACCCCCGTCTCCAGGGTGCCCACGACGGCATCGGTGGCGGTGTCGATCGCCACCACGCGGTTGGCCGCTCCGTTCCCCTCCACGGTGACGTAGGCGCGCCGGTCGTCCGGCGAGATGGCCACGCTCTCCGGAGTGCCGTTCCCCGTGGGGATCTCGGCCACCACGGTGTTGGTGAGGGCGTCGATCGCCGAAACGGCGCCCGAGTCCCGCTCCGTCACGTACACCTTCTTGCCGTTTCGGGTGGCGGCGACCTGAAGGGGCCCGCTGAACGCTCCGGTGTCGATGCTCGTCACGAGGGCGTTGGTGGCGGTGTCGAACACCCGGACCTCGTTCTGGCCCGTGTTGGCGACGTACGCGTACGTCCCGGGTGCGGCGGGAACCGCCAGGGCGACGGACGGCGTCAGAACGGCCGCGGCGGCGAGTACCGCGCACGACGCCCTCCGGACCCCGTGCTCCGACACGTACCCCCGGACGCTCCCCACACGCGGATTCCCGCGGACGGCGAAGTGCTGCATGGGTCCTCCTCGAACGACCCGATCAGGGAGTGTCCCCGTTCGAGCTGCGAGGAACGTTCTATGCGTACTTATATCTGATTATCAATCACGACATGTCTCCAGTAATCCAAATGTCGCAATCCGGCCTGCCTCCGGGGCGGGGTCGACGGCCAGGCCTCGGCGCGCGAACACCGCATCGGACCGCCACGGTCGGCGACCCGATGCGGGATCGCCCCTCGACAGACCCCCGGAGCCGGAGCTCAGCGGACCCTTCCCCTGGGCTTCAAGTGGGTCGGCGGGAGCTGCGGCGCCGGGATCGGGGGGCCGTCGTAGCCCTTGACCTCGCCGTAGCGGGTGCCGTTCGACCAGTCCTCGCGGAACCGCTCGATCTCCTCGTGGGAGCGGCCGATCCAGTTCCAGAACATGACGATCTCCTCCTCGAACGGTTCCCCGCCCAGGAGCATCAGGCTCGCGTCCGAGGCCGCGCGCAGGGGGAGGTCCGTGCGACCGCAGCCGAGGTAGAGCATCGAGCCCGGGAGGACCGGGACGCCGTCGACGTGGGCCTCGCCGGACATGGACAGGACCGCGTACTCGAAGTCCGCGTCGAGCGGGAGCCGGGTCTCGGTGCCCGCCGCGAGGGTGAGGTCGGCGCCGACGATGGGGGTGTACGCCGTCCCGGGGGAGGTGGCGGTGTCCAGGGTGCCCAGGATCACGGTCGCCGTCAGGCCCGGGGCCGTGACCTGCGGGAGTTCCGCGTGGTGCTGGAAGTGCGGGGCCACGTCGCGGTGGGCGTCGGGCAGGGCCACCCACAGTTGCGCGCCGTGCAGCAGGCGGGCGTGCGGGCGCGGGCTCTCCTCGGAGTGGCTGATGCCGTGCCCGGAGGTCATCAGGCCCAGTTCGCGGGGGCGGATGGTGGCGAGGCTGCCGACGCTGTCGCGGTGCAGGACCTCGCCCTCGTGCAGCCAGCTGACGGTCTGCAGTCCCGAGTGGGGGTGGGGCGCGACCTGCATGCCGGGTTCGTCGGCGATGTCGTCCGGGCCGTAGTGGTCGACGAAGCACCAGGCGCCCACCATGCGGCGGCCCAGGTTGGGCAGGAGTCGGCGGACCTCGGTGGCCTCGCCGAGCTTGACGGTGCGCGGGCTGAGGAGCTCTCGTACGGGCTCTGCCACGACGAAGCCGCGGCCGCCGCAGGCGGAGAGGGCGGGCTGGCGATCGAGATTGCTCATACGGCACAACTTAGCCCCGTACCGGCGCCCACCTGGCCTCTTCGTCAGGAATGTTCGGGCCGGCCGCCGTGTTGCAGGGACCGGACGGTCGCGGGGCGCGCCACAGGGCGCCGCGGGACCGCGGCAGGGAAGCGAGGACGCGATGCGGGCGATGAACACGCCGCCGGAGTACTACGAGCAGGGCACGACGGCCGAGCGCTGGGCGCGCGGCGGGCTCTTCTTCGACGCGAAGGAGTACGCGAACGCCGCCCGCGTACTGGCCACGGTCGTCGAGGAGGCCCCCGAGCAGCTCGCTCCGCGCCTCCTGCTGGCCCGCGCCTACTACCACTCGGCGCAGCTCGCGCGCGCCGAGCGCGAGCTGCGCGCCCTCCTGGAGCGCTGGCCGGTGGAGGACTACGCGCAGCTGCTCCTGGGGCGGACCCTGGAGCGTGCCGGTCGGTCCGAGGAGGCCCGACCGTACCTGCGGATGGCCGCCGCCATGGCCGGGGAGTTCCCCGACGGGTCCTGAGGGCGCCCCGACACGGCCGCCCGGCCCCGCGCGTGCGGGGCCGGGCGGTCGCCTCGGCTAGCCTGGGTCCCAATATGAACCGCCTGACCACGCCCTTCGGCTCCTACGAACTCACCCGCTTCCCCGCGGACCCGCGCGACCGGCTCCGCGCCTGGGACGCCGCCGACGAGTACCTGCTGCGTCACCTCGACGCCGGTACCGGCGAGCGCGGCCCGATGGACCTGGCCGGCGCCGGGCAAATCACGGTGCTCGGCGACCGTTGGGGAGCGCTGACGACGGCCCTGGCCGCGCACCACCCGACGCAGATCACCGATTCCGCCCTGACCCGGTCCGCGACCGAGGCCAACCTGGACCGGGCCGGCATCGGCACCTCCAAGGCCACGGTGACGCTGCTGACCACGCGCGACGCCCCGCCGGCGCGGATCGACGTGCTGCTGGTCCGGGTCCCCAAGAGCCTCGCGCTGCTGGAGGACCAGCTCCACCGGGTGGCGCCGCACGTCCACGCGGACACGGTGATCGTCGGCACCGGCATGGTGAAGGAGATCCACACCTCCACGCTGCGCCTGTTCGAGCAGATCCTCGGGCCGACGAAGACCTCCCTCGCGGAGAAGAAGGCCCGCCTGATCTTCTGCGCCCCCGACCCGGCGCTGGTCGGCGAGCGGGCCGTCGCCCCCTCGCCCGCGCCGTGGCCGCTGACGTACACGGTGGACCCGGACGGCGGCTCGGGCGCCGGGCTGACCGTCGTCAACCACGCCGGGATCTTCTGCGCGGACCGCCTCGACATCGGCACGCGCTTCTTCCTCCAGAGCATCCCGACCAACACCGACGGGGCCCGGGTCGTGGACCTGGGCTGCGGCAACGGCGTCGTCGGGACGGCGGTGGCGGTGGCCGACGAGGACGCCGAAGTGGTCTTCACCGACGAGTCCTACCAGGCCGTCGCCTCGGCGCGGGCCACCTACGAGGCCAACGTCAGGCCGGGCCGGCGGACGGCCGAGTTCCACGTCGGGGACGGAGCGGCCATGCTGGCGCCCGGTTCGGTGGACCTGGTGCTGTGCAACCCGCCGTTCCACTCCCACCAGGCGACCTCGGACGCCACCGCGCTGCGCATGTTCGCGCAGTCGCGGAAGGTGCTGCGGCCGGGCGGCGAGCTGTGGGTGGTCGCGAACCGTCACATGGGCTACCACACGCACCTGCGCCGCCTGTTCGGCAACGACGAAGTCGTCGCGAGCGAGCCGAAGTTCGTCGTCCTGCGCGCGGTCAAGCGGGAGAACCGTCCGCGCCCCATGTGACCTGCCGGTACGTCCTACACTCGGCCGCGTGAGCAGCCAGGCGCGACAGCGGGACGACAGGCGGACGGACACCCGGGCGAAGGCCGAGGGCCGGGCCGAGGGCCGGGCCGAGGGCCGGAGGGGCGATCCGACGCGACCTCCGGCCGACCCTCCGGCGGCCGGAGGAGCGGACGCGGCGCGCGACGGGGTTCCCGGCGGCGGCGCGCGGCGCTACCGCCGGGAGGACGTCGCCGCGGCCGCGGGGGTCAAGGTGCGCAACCTGCGCTACTACCAGGAGCGCGGGCTGCTTCCCCCGCCCCGCCGCGAGGGCCGCATCGCGTGGTACTCCGACGACCACCTGACCCGGCTGCGCCTGATCAGCGACCTGCTGGGGCGCGGGTACACCGTCAACGGCATCGGTGAGCTGCTGGCCGCCTGGGAGCAGGGCGGCGGGATCTCCCAACTCCTGGGCCTGGAGCGGGAGATGACGCGGGACTGGGTGCGGGAGGAGCCCGTGACCATGACCCGGGACGGGCTCCGCGAGCTGTTCGGCCCGAGCGCCACCGCCGAGCACACGCGCAGGGCGGCGCGGGCCGGTTACGTACGGGTCGACGGGGACCGGGTGACGTACCCGAGCCGCCGGTTGCTGGAGGCGACGGTGGCGCTGACGCGGCAGGGGGTGCCGCTCGACGAGATCCTGGACGCGGGGGACTTCGCGCAGGCGCAGGCGGCCGCGCTCGCGGACCGCTTCGTCACGCTGTTCCGCCGGCACGTGATCGGCCCCGACGGGCTGGAGCGGCTTTCGGCCACCGAACTGGATCACATCAGGGAGGCCGTGGCGGCTCTGCGCCCGGTGGCGGGCGAGGTGGTGGCGGCGGAGTTCTCACGGGCGATGGCGCAGCGCGTCGAGGCCGAGGTGGCCGCGTTGCTGGGGACGCGGCCCCGTACCAGGACGGGCCCCGAGGGGCGGGGCGGGGCGGACGCGGAGCCGCGTACGGAGCGGTAGGAGTCGGCCGAAAGGGTGCGGTCGCACAACCTTGCCAACCACCATTGGCACTCTTACATTCAACTCGTCGGTAACAAAGGTGCACAGCCGAGATGTTGGGACGATCCCATGGCAAACTCACCGAACGTGTCCGAACCGCCCGGCGACGAGGACAGAGGCGGGGGCCGGGTCCGCTGGCGCCGGTTCGCCGTACTGACCGTGCCCGCCGTGGCGGTGACCGCGGGCCTGGGGATCGCCCTCGCGCAGGGGGTGCTCGCCGCCTCCTTCGCGGTGTCGGGCCAGCAGTTCAAGGTGTCGGCGAAGAGCCTGGAGGGCGAGGGGTTCGCCCAGTACGGCAGCGTCGACGTCAACGCCCGCCAGGAGTTGATCCCGGTGGCGGTCACCGCCATCAGGGAGGCCAAGCTGAACAGCCTGTGCCAGTCGGTGGTCACGACCCTCCCCGTCATCGGTGACATCTCGCTGAACCTGACCGCCGGTCAGAAGACCCCGGTCGAGGCGAGCAACCTCTTCGTCGACGCCACCCAGCTCGCCGGCGACGCCGTGTTCAGCAACATCGAGATCGGGCGCGACGCGTCCACCCTCGACAAGGGTCCGGCCGACGCGCAGGGCATGCAGGACCTGTTCGCGCAGCAGGCCGACTCCGTCACCATCAGCAACCTCCAGCAGACCGCGTGGGCCACGAACGCGGGCACCTTCAAGCTGTCCGGGCTGAGCATGAACATCAGCAAGGGCAAGAAGGAATGCTTCTGAGCCGTGGCGGGCGGTGGCGACGGTGGCGGCGCGGCCGACCCTTCTGGGGCGGTCTGCTCGCCGTCCTGGCCGGCGCGTGGATCTGCGTCCTGCCGCTGGCCCCCCTGAAGATCATGCTCCAGCAGGGGGTCGCGGGCATCCCGTCCGTCCTGATGGGCATCGTCATGATCGTCCTCGGGCTCACCGCCTGGTTCTCCCCCGCACAGCGCACCCTCGCCGGGGTGCTCACCACGCTCATCGCCACCGCCGCGCTGGTCCTGTCGAACCTCGGCGGGTTCCTCGTCGGCACCCTGATCGGCATCCTCGGCGGCGGGCTGATGTTCGCCTGGCAGCCCTACGCCGCCCCGCGCGCCCGAGGCTCCGCCGCCTCCGAGCCCGCGTCCGCACCTGCACCCGCACCCGCACCCACACCCACGCAGGAGTTCGAGCCCTCCCCCACCACCGCCCCGCACCAACCCGATCCCCAAGGAGCTCAGCCATGAGCCGTACGCGCACCGCGCTCATCCTCGGGACGGCGGCCGCGGCCGCACTGACGGTGTCCTCCGCCACCGCCACCGCCTCGCCGTCACCCCTGGCCGGATCGACCACCGTCAGCCCGGCCGGGCACGCCTTCAAGGCCACCCTCAGCGGAAAGGCCACCCTCAAGGCCGGGTCGGTCACGGTGACCTGCTCGGTCTCCGTGTCCACCGGCACGGTGCCGGCCGCCCCCGGCAACCACAACCCGGCCGGACCGGTGTCCTCGCCGATCTCGCCGCCGACGTACAGCTCCTGTACGGCGAGCCTGCCGGGCGTGACCCCGACGGTCACCACCAGCGGCGCCTGGTCGGTGTCCATGCAGAACGGCTCGCCGATCACCGCCACCATGACGGTGCCGACGGGCGGTCTCGTCCTCCAGACGACCGGCCTGGCCAACTGCACCGTCACGGCGGCCCCGTCCGGTCCGGCGAACGTGGCGGGCACCTGGACCAACGGCGCCCCGCCCAGCCTGACCTTCGTGGGCGCCACCGTCCCGGTCACGGTCACCGGCGGCTTCGGCTGCCCGACCAGCGCCACCTCGTCCACCTTCAACGCGGTGTACAAGGTCTCCGACACCACCGACCCGACGCAGCAGATCACCGTCGCCCCGTAGGCCCGGTGTTCCCGTGGGCCCGGTGTTCCCGTAGGCCCGGTGTTCCCGTGGGCGCGGTGTTCCCGTCGGCCCCCGGCACGGCACGGTTAATTGCGTTGCCGGGGGCCGACGGACCGGGAAGGCTTCGGGGCATGTCACAGAGCACCGAAGAACACCCGCCCGCGGGCCGGTCCGCGAGGAACGTGTCCGACCTCTTCTCCGACGGCCGTCTCGTCGCGATCCCGCGTAAGGAGGCCCGGCGCGAGCAGTTGCTCGCGCACCTCTGCGAGACCCTCTTCGAGGAGGGCGTGGAGTACACGGAGCCCGAGGTGAACGACGCGCTGCGGACCGTGCACGAGGACTGCTCGGCCTTGCGGCGCTATCTGATCACCTCGGGCCGGCTCACCCGGACCCGGGACGGCCGCAGTTACCGCCGCGCGTCGACGACCACCCGGTAGTGGGTCGTCAGCCGCCCGCCGTCGCCCAGTACGTGGAAGGCGACGGCGGGCGGCTCGTCGAGGTGGACGTGGTGCTCCGGGTCGTCCTGCCGCTCCCACGGGAGCCGGAGGGTGGACGCCACCCCGGGCGCCACGAGCAGCGGCCGCCCCGCGAAGGTCGTGGCCGCGGCCGTGTGGGCGTGCCCGCACAGGAAGGCCGTCAGGTGGGGGTGGCGTTCGGCCAGCGCCGCGAGGCGCTCCTCACCGAACTGCCTGATCCCGTCGACGTACGGGGTGTGCAGTTCGACCGGCGGATGGTGGAAGGCGACCAGGACGGGAACCTCCCGCGGGGTGTCCGTCAGCACCTCGTCGAGCCAGGCGAGGGTGGACTCCTCCAGCCGACCGTGGTGTTCGCCGGGGACGGAGGAATCGCAGACGGCCAGGACGAAGCCGCTGCCGCGCACCACGGCGTCGACCGGGGCCGCCGAAGGCTCCTCCTCGCCCAACAGGCCGCGCCGGAAGGCGCGTCGATCGTCGTGGTTGCCCGGGCAGACGACCGTCGGATGACGGGACACCAGGGTCGCGCGGGCCTGCGCGTACTCGTGGGCGGCGCCGTCGTCGGCTATGTCGCCGCTGATCAGGACCGCGTCGAGGTCGTACGGGAGAGCGTCCAGGTAGGCCATCACGGTGCGGGCGCGTTCGGCGGCGCGGGGTTCGCCGTCGAAGTGGACGTCGCTGAGATGGGCGATCACGATCACGGGTGGTGGCTCCTTCATCGCCGGCACGGAGCCGCCCCGGAGCGGACGTGACGGTCGGTCACGATCCGTTCCGGGGCGACCCCTTCACCCTATGCGACGGGATCGCCGGGCCGCCTGCGGCGGACCAGCGCCCAGCCCACCGCCGTGAGGCCCGCCGCGCCGGCGGCCAGTCCGGCCACCCCGGCGCCGGTGGAGGCGAGTGCGCCTCCGCCGATGACGCCCGTGGCGCCCGGGCCGCCGGCGGCACCGCCCGCACCGCCCGCACTGCCCGCGCCGCCGCCTCCCGCGACACCGCCGGAGGCCGAGCCCGATCCCGGCCCTGACCCGGAGGCACTGCCGGAGCCGGAGCCACCCGCCGCGCCCGTACCACCCGTACCGCCGGTGCTTCCCGTGCCGCCCGTGCCGCCCGTCGTCGTTCCCGCGTCGGTGCCCGGCCCGGGGGTCGGGTCCACCGGGGCGGTGGGGTCGGGCGTCGCCTTCACCGTGAGGGTGATCGGCGCGGTGCGACTTGCGCCCGCCGCGTTGCGGAACTCCGCCCGGAACCGGCGGCCGTCGTGCGCCGCCTCCGCCGTGAAGGCGTACGTCGGCGCGGTCGCGCCCGCGACCGGCTGCCAGGTGCGCCCGCCGTCCGTACTGCTCTGCCAGGCCGCGGCCGGCTCCGGGAGCCCCTCCGCCCGGGCCGTGAGGGAGACCCGCTCGCCCGGTGCGACCGTCTGGTCCGTCGGCCCCTGGGTGATCCGCGGGGACACCGAGCGCTCCAGCCGGGTGATCCGCCCCTCCGCCGGGTTGGAGACGAAGACCGCCCCGCCGCCCGGCTCGACCGCGAGCGCGGCGAAGCCGAACTGCGAGGTGTTGCCCGGCAGCCGCACCGGCTCGGCGACCGCCTGGAGGTCCGCCGTGCGGTACACGGTCAGCGAGCCGTCGTTGTCGTCGCCGGGCTGGGAGGGGTCCCCTCCGTCCTGCCGGACGACGAACGCCTCGTGGGTGACGGGGTCGAACCGCGCCGCCCGGGGCAGGTCGGCGCCCTCCAGGACGCGCAGCCGCCTGCCCGTCGCGTCGTGGACGACGACCGAGGTGTCGAGGCCCACCCAGAGCGCGCCCGTCTCCGGGTCCACCTCGGTGAATCCGCCGAGGCCCTCCCCGGCGGGGAGTTCCACGGTCGCCGTGACCCGGAAGGTCGCGGTGTCGACGCGGTGGACGCGCCGGTTGCCGAAGTCGGTGAACCAGACGGTGCCGCGCGCGGTGTCGACCGCGAACTCGTCCCCGCCCTCCAGCGTGACGGATCGTTTCACCACGGCCGTGGCGGTGTCGACCTCCGAAAGGACGCTGCCCTGCGCCACCAGCACCGTCCCGGGGGTGACCCCGGGCCCGGCGTCGGTCACCGTGCGACCCGCCACCCACGCGCCCGCCGCGGCGGCGTCGCCGTCCTTGGCCGTTCCGAGGCCGCGCAGCGGGTAGGAGAACACCACCCCGTCGCCGGGCAGCGGGGCGACGATCCTGCGCACCGCCCGCCGGTCGAGGGAGCCGTTCGCGCCCGGGGCCCGGCTGACGGTGCTCCGCACGGCGCCGTCGGCCGGGTTCAGGACGTGCAGGCCGCTCTCGTCGGCGTCGGCGGTGTCCGGAAGGTCCTCCGAGCCGACGTAGAGCTTCTTCGAGTCGGGGTGGAGCAGGAGGTCGCGCGGCCGGCCGGCCGTCGTGAAGTCCTTCACCGCCCGGTAGGCGACCCGCCCCTGGGGGCCGTCGACCCCCTCGCCGCCGGGTCCGGTGGGCGTCTGGCCCCGGAAGGCGACGGGGACGCGTACGTCCTGGGAGCGGTCGCCGGCGCCGCGGTGGTCGACGCGGGTCACGACGGAGCAGGCGACGACGGTGCAGTCCAGGCCCTCGTTGCGGGCCGCGAGCCGCAGCTCCACCGCGAAGGTGCCGCCCTCGCCGTAGGCGGTGGCCAGTTCACCGACGTGCGCGTCGCCCCGGGGCACGATCCACCGGGAGGCCCGCGCGTCGCCGGAGGTGTCCGCGCCGCCGACGCAGGGGGCGGGGACGCGGTTGTCCCCGTTGTCCTTGCAGAAGGCGACGTAGATGCCCTTGGCCTGATCGAAGCCGGCGCCGGTGACGCGGACGGTGTGGCCGAGCGGATCGAGTTCGGAGGCGGCGGAGACGGTCAGCCGCTGCCCGTTCGCGCCCAGTACGGTCCTCGGCGGGCCGGGGGCACCGACGGTCCCGCCCGCGCCGGACGCGCCGGTGGCACCGGCTTCCGTCGCGGTCGCCGCCGCCGGGACCGCCGCGGCGACCGCGGCTGCCGAGGCGAGGACGAGCGCGAGCGCCGAGGCCGCGGCGCCCGTCCTGCCGGGAGTGAGGGGGTGGCGGGGTGTCATCACTGGTTGAAGGTCACCGGGACGTGGACGTCGTACTTGCGGTTGGAGGAGTTGAAGTGGTCGGCGCGCGTGACGACGGCGCACTCGACGGTCTCGCCGCAGATCTGGCCGTTGCCGAGGTCCGCCTTGACGTGGATGGTGACGTTGAAGGTGCCGCCGGTGCCGAAGCGGGAGGTGTTGGGCAGGGTCCCGCCGAGGGTGTTGTTCACCCAGTGCGAGGCGCCGGTGGTGCCGGCCTGGTCCGAACCGCCCAGACAGGGGGTGGGCTTGTTCGCGCCCTGCGGGCCGTTCACCGCGCAGAGGCCGACGTATATGCCCTTGGCGGTGTTGAAGCCGCTCCCGCTGACGGTGATGTTCTGCCCGGACGCGGCGGCGGTGCCGGGCGCGGTGACGCTCAGCTGGTAGGTCGTCGCGCCGTCCGTCACCGTACGGGTCGAGGTCGCGGCCGAGGCCGCTCCCGCCGCGCCGAGGGCGAGGGCCACCGCGGCGGTGGCGGCGAAGGCGGCGCGGGCGGTGAGCCGTACGGCGGCGCGGGGCAGGAGGGCAGCACGCATGGGGAAGAGGCCTTTCCGGAAAGGGGTGTTGGCCGATCACGAACCGATCGACTTAGGTAAGGCTAACCTAATGTGGATCAACCCAGAACCCCTCGCCCGGGGTGTGGCCGGTTCTCGGCTCCCTGACCGGTTCCACACCTTCCGCCCCGCCCGCTTCGGACACCGAGCGGGCGGGGCGGCTGCGCTCCCTAGCGCCTGTCGTCCGCTCCGTCCCGGTACGCCTCCAGCAGACGCAGCCAGACCTCGCTGATCGTCGGGAAGGCCGGAACCGCGTGCCACAACCGTCCGATCGGGACCTCCCCGGCCACCGCCACCGTCGCCGCGTGCAGCAGCTCGGCCGCGCCCGCCCCGACGAAGGTGACGCCCAGGAGCACCTCCCGGTCGAGGTCGACGACCATCCGGGCACGTCCCCGGTAGCCCTCCGCGTACAGCCCCGCGCCCGACACCTTCCCCAGGTCGTGATCGACGGCGCGCACCCGGTGGCCCGCACGCTCGGCCTGCGCCAGGGTGAGGCCGACGGCGGCCGCCTCGGGGTCGGTGAACACGGCCTGGGGCAGGGCCTCGGTGTCGGCGGTCGCCGCGTGGGCGCCCCAGCGCGCGGTGTCCGGCGGGGCGTGACCGGCCGCGCGGGCCGCGATGGCCGCGCCCGCGATCCGGGCCTGGTACTTGCCCTGGTGGGTGAGGAGCGCCCGGTGGTTGACGTCCCCGACGGCGTACAGCCAGTCGTGCCCGACCGCCCGGCAGCTCTCGTCGACGTCGATCCAGCCGCCGGGGGTCAACCCGACGGTCTCCAACCCGATGTCGTCGGTCGCGGGCGTACGGCCCGTGGCGATCAGCAGCTCGTCGCCCTCCAGGGTCTCGCCGCCCTCCAGCACCACCGTGACGGGGCCGGTCTCGCCGTCGCGCACGACCGCCTGGACGTCGACCCCGGTACGGATCTCCGCCCCGGCCTCGCGCAGGGCCTCGGCGACGAGCTCGCCGGCGAAGGGCTCCATCCGGGGCAACAGCCCGGAACCCCGCACGAGCACGGTCACGCGCGAGCCGAGGGCCTGCCAGGCCGTGGCCATCTCGACGGCCACCACCGAACCGCCGACCACCAGCAGGCGGTCGGGGACCCGCCGCGCGGAGGTGGCCTCCCGGCTGGTCCACGGCCTCGCGTCCGCCAACCCGGGCACGTCGGGGACCAGGGCGCGGGTGCCGGTGGCGACGACGACGGCGTGCCGGGCGGTCAGGACGTGGTGCTCCCCCTCGGGGCTGGTGACGGCGACCTTGCGCATCCCGTAGAGCCGCCCGTGGCCCCGGTAGAGGTCGGCGCCGATCGAGTCGAGCCAGTCGACCTGCCCGTCGTCCTTCCAGTCGCCCGTCCAGTAGTCGCGGTGCGCGAACACCGCCTCCGCGTCGAGCGGGCCACCGACGGCGCCCGCCAGGCCGGGCACCCGACGGGCCTCGGCCCGGGCCAGGGCCGGGCGCAGCAACGCCTTGCTGGGGACGCAGGCCCAGTACGAGCACTCCCCGCCGACGAGTTCGCTCTCCACCAGCGCCGTGCTGAGCCCGGCGGCGCGGGTCCGGTCGGCTGCGTTCTCGCCGGCCGGGCCCCCACCGAGCACCACGACGTCGTACTCCACCGCTTCGGTCATGCGATCCAGTGTCACCGCACGGCCGGGGCGGCGTCCGGCAATGTCAGGCCTCCGGCGCGCCGGGGGTCTCCCCCGCCTCCCGGGTCTGCGCGGAGGCTTCTCCCTCCTGCGGTCGGGACGCGGCGATCTTCGCGCGGACCTCGTCCATGTCCAGCGCGCGGGCCTGCCCGATGAGGTCGGTCAGCGCCGCCTCGGGGAGGGCCCCGGGCTGCGCGAACACGGCCACCTGGTCCCGGACGATCATCAGGGTCGGGATCGAGGTGATCTGGAAGGCGGCGGCCAGCTCCTGCTGGGCCTCGGTGTCGACCTTGGCGAAGAGGAGGTCGGGATTGGCCTCCGCCGCCTTCTCGTAGACCGGGGCGAACTGGAGGCAGGGCCGGCACCAGCCCGCCCAGAAGTCGATCAGCACGAACGGGTTCTCGCTGACCGTCCGGTCGAAGTTCTCCTTGGTGAGCTCGACTGTAGCCACGGTGTCCTGACCTCCTGATTGCGGCGTGTGGTGGGTGAACGATCGACCCGGCCGTCGAATTCCGTCGCGTGGCGTGGCGTTCCGCCGGGTGGTGCTCGGGCCGTGCGCCGGCGCGGTCAGAAGGGGTGGCCGGGTGCGGTGGCGCGCAGGGTGGTCCAGCGCAGTTCGGTGAAGGCGTCCAGGTTCGCCTCCCCGCCGAAGCGGGCGCCCGTGCCGGAGACGCCGACGCCGCCGAACGGGGCCACCGCCTCGTCGTTCACGGTCTGGTCGTTGACGTGCGCGATGCCGGTGGGGATGCGGTCGGCCAGCTCCAGGCCGTGCGCCGCGTCACGGGTGACGATGCCCAGCGAGAGGCCGTAGGGGCCGGCCGAGGCCAGGGCGACGGCCTCGTCCTCCGTCGCGAAGGAGCGTACGGGGGCCACCGGGCCGAAGACCTCCTCGGCGTAGGCGGGGGTGTCGTCCGCCACGGCCGCGAGGACGGTCGGCCGGTAGAAGAGGTCCTGGTGGGTGCCGCCGGCGACGAGTTTGGCGCCCTGGTCGACGCTGGCCTCCACGAGGCCGTGCACGCGGCGCAGCTGGCCCCGGTCGAGCAGCGGGCCCAGGTGCACGCGCTCGCGGTGCGGATCGCCGACGACGAGGGCCTCGGCGCGGGCGGCGAGGCGTTCGACGTACTCGTCGTACAGGGAGGCGTGCACGAGGTGGCGGCCGGCGGTCATGCAGATCTGGCCCTGGTGGAAGAAGGAGCCCCAGGAGGCCTGGGCGACGGCCGCCTCGACGTCGGCGTCGGCGAGGACGACGAGGGCGGAGTTGCCGCCGAGCTCCAGGTGGGCGCGCTTGAGGTGGCGGCCGGCCAGCTCGCCCACCTCGCGGCCGACGGCCGTGGATCCGGTGAACGACACGACGCGGACGCGGGGGTCGGTGACCAGGGCCGTGCCGACCTCGGATCCGCCGGGCAACACGTGTAACGAGCCGGCCGGGAGTCCGGCGGCCGCGAACACGGCGGCGAGCGCGAGACCGCCGCAGACGGCCGTACGGTGGTCCGGCTTGAGGAGGACGGCGTTGCCGAGGGCGAGGGCGGGCGCCACGGAACGGATGGAGAGGATCAGCGGCGCGTTGAAGGGCGCGACGACCCCGACCAGCCCGGCCGGGACCCGGCGGGTGAAGGAGAGCCGGGGCGCCTCGCTGGGCAACACGTGTCCGCTGGGCCGCGAGGCCAGGGCGGCGGCCTCGTGGCACTCCTGGGCGGCGACGTGCAGTTCGAAGTCCGCCTTGCCGGGTATGGAGCCCGACTCGCGCACGAGCCACTCCCGCAGCTCGTCCGCGTGCTCCGCGAACAGGTCTCCGGCGCGGCGCAGCACGGCCGCCCGCTCCGTATGGGTGGTGCCGGCCCACTCGTGCTGCGCGGCCCGGGCCCGCACCGCGGCCTCGGCGACGTCGGCGGGCGAGGCGAGGTCGAGGGTGGCGAGGGTACGGCCGGTCGCGGGTTCGACGACGGGTGCCGTACCTCCGGTGAGGGTGGGTCCGTCCTGCCAGAGCGTCGGGTCGAGGAGCGGCATGGCGCGGGGCCTCCGGGAGATGGGCGGAGCGGGGGGCGGCAGCACGCGCCATCGTGCCAGACCCTGCGGCACCACTTCTGTTCAGTTATAAGGCAGTTGGGGCGCCGCGGTGACCGGAAACGATCGACGCCGGAGGCCGGCCGAGCCCGGGACGGACGGCGCGGCGGGGCCGCCGGGCGGCGAGGAGGCCGGGGCCGCGGACCCGGCGGGAAGGACGGGATCGCGAACCGGGCGGTGGCCCGACCGCCGTAGGGCTCCGGAGGGCGGACCCACGGGGCGCGGGCCGGCCGCCGGGCGCCCCCGCTCGGTCCGGGACGGTCCCGGTCGGTCCGGGACGGTCCCGGTCGGTCCGGGACGGTCCCGGTCGGTCCGGGACGGTCCCGGTCGGTCCGGGTCGGTCCCGGTCGGTCCGGGTCGGTCCGGGTCGGTGCGGGTCGGTGCGGGTCGGTGCGGGTCGGTGCGGGTCAGCGTTCCAGTACGAGCGCGATGCCCTGCCCGACGCCGATGCACAGCGCCGCCATACCGGTGCCGGAACCCGCCGCCGCCAGCTGGTGGGCCACCGAGCCGGCGAGCCGGGCCCCGGAGGCACCGAGCGGGTGACCGATGGCGATGGCCCCGCCGCGCGGGTTGACCACAGCCGGGTCCAGCTCGGGCCAGGCCGCGAGACAGCCCAACGCCTGGGCGGCGAAAGCCTCGTTGAGTTCGAACGTCGTCAGCTCGGGCAGGCTCCGGCCCGCCTTGGACAGGGCCCGCTGGACGGCGTCGACGGGCCCGAGACCGAACAGTTGCGGCTCGATGCCGGTGACGGCGGAGGCGCTGATGCGGGCCAGCGGTTCGCGGCCGGTCGCGGCGAGACCGGCCTCGTCGGTCAGGAGCAGGGCGGCGGCCCCGTCGTTCAACGGGGAGGCGTTGGCCGCCGTCACCGTGCCCGAACCGTCGGTCCGGAAAGCCGGCTTGAGCCGCGCCAGGGCCTCCGGCGTGGACCCCTCGCGGATGCACTCGTCGCGTACGAGGTCCACACCCGGGTAGGGCACGACCTCGTCGCCGTAGAGCCCCTCGGCCCAGGCCGCGGCGGCGTTGCGGTGGCTCGCCAGGGCGAACGCGTCCTGCGCCTCGCGGCTGATGCCGTGCTTGTCGGCGATCAACTCGGCGCCCTCGCCCAGGGAAACGGTCCACTCGGCGGGCATCCGCGGGTTGGTCATCCGCCAGCCGAGGGTGGTCGACCACATCTGCTGGTGGCCGGCCGGGAAGGCCCGCTCGGGCTTCTGGACCACCCAGGGGGCGCGGCTCATCGATTCGACACCGCCCGCGATGGCCACGGAGGCGTCACCGACTGCGATGGCACGTGCCGCCTGGATCACCGCTTCGAGACCGGAACCGCAGAGCCGGTTGACCGTGACACCCGGTACGGACACCGGCAGCCCGGCCAGCAGCACCGCCATACGTGCGACGTCGCGGTTGTCCTCGCCGGCGCCGTTGGCGTCGCCGAAGACGACGTCGTCGATCCGCGACGGATCGAGGTCGGGCGTACGGTCCACCAGGGCGCGCACCACGTGGGCGGCGAGGTCGTCCGGCCGGACGCCCGCGTAGGCCCCGCCGAACTTCCCGATCGGGGTGCGGACGGCGTCGACGACGTAGACGTCACGCACCGTGCGGTCGGTGCGGTCGGTGCGGATGCTCATGGCGGCTCTCCTGGGCGGATCCGTACGGGCGGCGCCGCGCCGGTGCCGAGTGGGCACGGCGACGCGCGGCCGGGGCGGCGCGCCCGGTGGGGCGCGCGCCCGCAGTCTCCGCCGCGGCGTCACCCCCTGTCAACGGCCCTCCGGGCGTCGTGGCGGTGGGGTGGACCGAAGCCGCGGGGGGGCGCGGGGCGGCCGGGGCGGGTTGCCGAGGGCAACACGTGTAAGCACTTCGCCCCGTTCTCGCGCCGCCGCAGCGCGGGAATCCGGGAGCAACACGTATCAGCACTCCCCCGGTCTCTCCATCAGCAGTCGGGGCGGAAGGCAACACAAGCAGGCAAGTCCGCCTGGTCGCGCTCGACCGGCAGCCGGCTATGGGAGGCAACACGAGTAGGCACCACGGCCCGGTTGCGGCCGCACGGAGGTGGTCGTGGGTGAGGAGTCACGAGTAAGCACCACGGCCCGGCTTGCGCTCGACTCGACCGGCAGCCAGCCGGAGGGCAGGAGGCAACACGCGTGATCATCCCGGACCCCGGACCCCGGAGCCGAGGCCGAGGCCGAGACACGAGTGATCACCCCGGCGTCAGTGGCGCTCCACCGGGACACGCGGGCCCGGAGCCCCAACCGAAGGCCCGTGGACACCGGGGCGACACGGGCTCGCGGTACGGGCGCCCGTACCGCCTTCGCAGGGCGACACGCGCAACCGGGGCGTGGCGGGTGGGGCGGGGGCGGTCGCCGCCGCCCCCGCCCGGCCGCTTGGTGTCAGGTGGACTCGCGGTGGATCGCCACCGCCGCCATCAGGTCGTGCCGTTCCGTGTGTTCGGAGGGTTCCCGCACGACGCGGTCGACCAGGGAGGCCAGGTGGTCCCCCGTGGGCAGTTCGATCTGCACCGTGCTCAGGCGCGGCCGCAGCAGCCGCCCGATGAGCAGGTCGTCGGCGCCCATGACGGCCACGTCCTGGGGAACCCGCAGGCCCGCGTCCTGGAGGGCCCGCATCAGCAGCATCGCGTACTCGTCGTTGTACGCGAACACCGCGTCGAGGCCGAGCGAGCCCCAGCGGGCGGCCAGCGCCGCCGCCGATTCCTCGGTGTAGGCCATGGGCAGGGCCTCGACGTGGGCCCCTTCCACGGATCGGGCCCCTTCGAGCCGGGGCCCGGAGAACAGTTCCAGTCCGGGTTCGGCCGGTACGACGACCCCGACGCGGCGTCGGCCGCGCGCGACGAGGTGCTCCGCCGCCCGGGCGCCCACCTCGCGCTGGTCCATCACGAGCGCGTGCGCCCCCGGTACCCCGCCGGGCCCGAGCGTGATCACCGCGCGGGCGCCGGCGCGCTTGAGGGTGGCGACGTTGCGCGGGCCGAGCGTGATCTCCCCGAGGGAGATCACCGCGACGGGGCGCAGTTCCGCCCAGGCGCGGGCGGCCTCGTCGCCGCTCAGGCCGAGGCTGCCGTACTGGACGACGGTGTAGTCCAGGCGGCGCAGGGCCCATTGGAGTTCGTTGAGGAAGGTGCTGTAGAGGGGGCCGGCCGGCACGTGTGAAGTCGGCATCAGCACGATCCGGGTGTGCCCGGCGCGGAGGCTGCGGGCCGCGGCGTGCGGGACGTAGCCCAGCTCCTCCGCGGCGGCGCGGACCTTGCGCCGTGTCGGCTCGCTGATGCGCACGGCTTCGGCGTTGTTGAGGACGTAGGAGACGGTTGCACGTGAAACCCCCGCCAGGCGTGCCACGTCGGCACTGGTCGGCACCGGGGCGGACACGGCCACCGGGACGGACGGCGAGGGCTGCGGCGGAGGGGTCGGTGAGGGGTTCGGTGCGGGGTCGGATGACGGCTCCGCCCCGTGCGGGGCCGTCGGGTGCGAAGGGTGCGGTGCCTTCGACGAGTGCGGCGGTTTCGATGAGTGAGACATTGCCGTGGCATCTTTCCAGACCGGCGACGGCCGGGGTCTAGCGGATGGCCTGAATCGGATGCTACACAGTGGTTACACGATTCATTGACACGTGTAACCACACCCGCCTCCCTCCCGCACCACGGGTGTGTCCGCCACGTGTCGCGCCGTGCCGCCGCCCCGTCGCACTCCATCCGACCCCGCCACCGCGCCGGGGCGGCGCGCACCACCCTCATCCGCTCGAATTCGCTGCCCAGGAGGGCACCGTGGCCCTTTCCTCCCCCGGCACCGGCAACGCCGCCGCCACCCCCGACCCGTCCGCCGCCCCCGTACCCTCGCGCGGTCTGCTCCCGCTGCTCCTCCTCGGCAACAGCGCGATGTACACCCTGTACGTCGGTGTCGCCGGAATCCTCCTCGCGCTCCAGGTCGAACACATCGACCCCGCGAACAAGGTGGCCAACTTCGGCCTGATCGCGGGGGTCTCCGCGATCTTCGCGACCGTCTTCAACCCCGTCGCCGGCGCCCTGTCCGACCGCAGCGGACGGCGCAACCCCTGGATCCTCGGCGGTGGGCTCGCGGCCGTTCCCGCGATGGTCCTGCTCGGCTTCGCCGACACGATCCTGCTGGTCACCATCGCCTGGTGCCTCGGCCAGGCGGTCATGAACGTCTACCAGGCCGCCCTCACCTCCGTCGTTCCCGACCGGGTGCCGATGACGGCGCGCGGCAAGGCCTCGGCCGCGGTCGGCCTGGGCCTGCCCGTCGGCTCGACCGTCGGCGCGCTCATCGGCGCCGCCTTCTCGGAGGACTACCGCACCGGCTACCTCGTCTTCGGGGCGATCGTCGCGGGGACGGCCGTCCTGTTCACCGCCGGCGCCCGGGAGCGGCGCCTTCCCGCCCGCCCGTCGCTGCCGCTCAGGGCGCAGTCGGCCGCGTTCGCGAGCGCGCTGCGCCACCACGACTTCCGTTGGGCCTTCATCGGACGGGCGTTGCTCGTGCTCGGGTACTTCGCGGTGAGCGGGTACCAGCTGTACGTGCTCCAGGACCACACCGTCCTGCCCGAGGGGATGGAGCCGGAGGCGGCGGTGGCGGTCCTGATGCCGCTGACCAGCGTGGCCATGGTCGTCTCCACCGTGTTGGGTGGCTACCTGTCCGACCGGTTCGACCGGCGCAAGCTGTTCGTCGGCGCCTCCGCGCTGTTGTCGGCGGTCGCCCTCGTGATCCCGGCGCTGTCGGCGAGCTGGACCGCGATGCTGGCCTTCGCGGCGGTCAACGGGCTCGCGTTCGGTTGCTACATGGCGGTCGACACCGCACTCGTGACGATGGTCCTGCCCAGGGCGCAGGACGCGGCCCGCGACATGGGCGTACTCAACATCGCGAACGCCGGACCGCAGATCGTCGCCCCCTTCATCGCCTCGGTGATCGTGTCACTGAGCGGGGGCTACACCGCGCTGTTCGTGGTAGCCGCCGTTCTGGCGGTGGCCGGCGCCCTCGCGGTGCGGCCGATCCGCGGGGTGCGCTGACCGGATCCGGCCAATACGTGACACCTCCCGCCGTTCCTCGCCTTGACTTCGGATGAAGCCACCCTCGTAACTCGTGTAACCACCCATCCGTACGACCCCACCCCCGCACCTGCGGCCTGGATCCGGCAATCCCGGCATCCCGGCATCCCGGCATCCGGGCCGCGCACAGAAAGGCACCACCGTGCAGCTGCACACCGAGAGTTGGGGCGAGGGCGACCGCCTCGCCGTCCTGATCCACGGCATCATGTCCGACCACCGCACCTGGCGCCGCGTCGGCCCCGCCCTCGCCGACCTCGGCTACCGCGTCCTCGCGGTCGACCTGCGCGGCCACGGCGCCAGCGGGCGCGGCGCGTACACCCCGGCCCACTACGCCGACGACGTCGTCGAGACCCTGCCGGCCGGCGCCGACCTCGCCATCGGCCATTCGCTCGGCGGCCTGACCCTGGCCCTGGCGGTGGAGCGGTTGCGCCCCGCGCGGGCCGTGTTCTCGGACCCGGCCTGGAACCTGAGCCTCCCCGGCCTGGACTTCGACCCGTCGCTGTTCTCCCGATTCAAGCGGGCGGGCCGGGAGCAGGTGCGTCTGCTGAACCCCCCTCTGGGAGGAGGCGGACGTGGACATCGAGCTGGCGACGCTCGCGCTCTGGGACGAGGCCACGGCGCCGGCCCTGGCTCCGCTCGTCGATCAGGACCTCCTCCCGGCCGCGCCGGTGGTGCCCTCCCTCGTGCAACTGGCCGACCCCAGCTTCCTCATCTCGCCGGAGCGGGCGGCGCTGCTCCGGGAGCGCGGTTTCGAGGTCCGCTCGGTCGCCGGGGCCGGACACACCATCCACCGCGACGACTTCGACGGTTTCATGGCCTCCCTGGAGGGCTGGATCTGACCCCCGGTACGCCTCCCCCGGCGCTCCTCCCCCGATGCCCTCCCCCGATGCCCCTCCCCGACGCCCTCCCCCCTCATCGCACCCCGCAGGATCTAGTCACCCGCGACCCCTCCCCCGTACCGTCGTGCTACCGATGGGTAAGGGGGAGTTCCGGTGTCTGTTTCCTCGTACGCGGCAAGGGAGTCGGGGCCCGCGGGCGCGCGGGAGTTGCCCCCCACCCTGCTGGAATTGGTGGCCGCGCTCGCCGAAGGCGCGGTGTCCGCGCGCCGGTTGACCGAACGCTCACTGGAGCGGATCGCCGCCTCGCAGTCCTCCCTCAACGCCTTCCGGATCGTCCGGGCCGAGGCCGCGCTCGCCGAAGCGGAGTCGGCGGACCGGCGGTTGGCGGCCGGGGAGCGGCTGCCCCTGCTCGGCGTGCCGCTCGCCGTCAAGGACGACATGGACGTGGCGGGGGAGCCGACCGCCTTCGGCTGTGCGGGGGTCTTCCCGCCCGTGCGGGCCGACGGCGAGGCGGTACGTCGCCTGCGCGCGGCCGGGGCGGTGATCGTCGGCAAGACGCAGACGCCGGAGCTGGGCCAGTGGCCCTTCACCGAGGGCCACGGCTTCGGCGCGACCCGCAACCCGTGGAACCAGGCCTACACGCCCGGAGGTTCCTCCGGCGGTTCGGCCGCCGCCGTCGCCGCCGGGTTGGTGCCGGCGGCCCTCGGTTCGGACGGGGCGGGTTCCGTGCGCATCCCCGCGGCCTGGACGCACCTGGTGGGGGTCAAGCCCCAGCGCGGGCGCGTCTCCACCTGGCCGGAGCCCGAGTCCTTCCACGGTCTGACGGTCAACGGCGTCCTCGCCCGGACGGTCGCCGACGCGGCGCTGCTGCTGGACGCCGCCGCCGGTCCGGCCCCCGGCGACCTGCACCGGCCCGCCCGCGTCCGTGCCACCGACGCGGTGAACCGTCCGCCCGGCCGGCTGCGGATCGCGCTGTCGTACGGGATGGCCTTCACCGCCACCCCCAAATCCCTCGACCCCGTGGTGCGCGCGGCGGTGGAGCGGCTCGCGGGGCGGCTGGAGGAACTGGGTCACGAGGTGGTGCCGGAGGATCCGCGCTACGGAGCCATCGGCCTGACCTTCGTACCGCGCGCGACCTCCGGTGTCCGACGGTTGGCCGAACTGGTCCCGGATCCGGCGCTGTTGGACCCGCGCACTCGTGAGGCCATGCGTACGGGGCGACTGCTGGGCGGGGCCGTGCTGCGGGTCTCCCGGCGGGCGGAGGGCGCGCTGCGCCGCCGGGTCGGTGAGATCTTCGGCCGGTTCGACGTGGTGCTGACGCCGACGACGGCCACTCCGCCGTTGCGCGTCGGCGCCCTCGCCGGGTTGGGGGCGCTGGCCACGGATCGGGCGATGATCGCCGCGTGTCCGTACGCCTGGACGTGGAACGTGCTGGGCTGGCCGGGTGTCAACGTACCGGCGGGCTTCACCGCCGACGGTCTGCCGCTCGGCGCCCAACTCCTGGGCCCCGAGGCCTCGGAGCCCCGACTGCTCTCCCTGGCGGCACAGTTGGAGGCGGCCGAGAACTGGTCCGCGCACACGCCGCCCCCGTACGCCTCCCCCGAATCACCCGCCGCCTCCCCCGACTCGACGCGCCGGACGCCCTGACGCCCTGACGCCCTGACGCGCCGGACGTCCTGCCGCGCACGGCACACCCCGAACCACTACCCTCGCCCGAATGACGGCACTTTCGCACCACCGCAACGACCACGTCGAGCAGCCCGGCCGGGACGGGTCCACCGCCACCACCGAGGCCGATCCGCGCGCCATCGGCGCGGTGCGCACCGAGTACGCGCCCGACAAGGACGGGGATCCGGATCCCGGCGAGATCGTCTGGACCTGGGTCCCCTACGAGGAGAACGACGGCCGGGGCAAGGACCGGCCGGTCCTGGTGGTGGCGCGGGAGGCGGGCGGACACACGCTCCTGGCCGTCCAGTTGTCCAGCAAGCGCCACGATGCCGACCGCGAATGGGTGGCGATCGGATCGGGGCCCTGGGACGGCGCGGGGCGGGAGTCCTGGGTGGACCTGGACCGGGTGTTGCGGGTGCACGAGGCGGGAATGCGCCGCGAGGCGTGCGCGCTCGACCGCGGGCGCTTCGACCTTGTCGTGGACCGGCTCCGGGAGCGCTACGGCTGGCGGTGAGCCGCGCATCGCCCGTGTTCGGCACGGCGTCCGGTACGGCGTCCGGTACGGCGTCCGGCATGGCGTCCCGCGCGCCCTACGCTGGCTCCGGTACGCGTACGAGGACAGCGGTAGCGGGAGCGGCAGTGCGAATAGAACGACACCGGGTGGACGGGGCCGCCGTGGCGGCGGCCCGCGAGGACTTCGCGAACCGGATCGGTTCGGAGGTCCACTCGATGGCCCGGGGCGGGCGGATCGACGCCTGGGACTGGTTGCGGATCACCCGGGAGCTCCTCGACGGGCTGGGCGCCCTCTCGGTCGAGATCCCCGATCTGGACGCGCCGGAGGCCAAGGCGATCCTCTTCGACGCCGCCGAGTCGGCGGCCGCCGCCGTGTCGTACGCCGCCTACCACCCCACCTCCTTCTTCCACGTCTTCCTCCCCTACGTCGACTTCGGCCGCGACTACGAGCCCGAGGCCGACGGGACCCCCGATTCGATCGCCGTGGCCGACTGGATCGACGCGTTCTGCCTGGTGCTCCTCGCGGACCGGGCCGAACGGCACGGCGAGGCCTTCCGCTTCGCCCGGACCCACCCCTCGCGCGGCGACGGGGCCGGGGCCGGGCCGTCGGAGGGCGAACTGGTCAACGGCCTGAGGGCGTACGTCGCCGGGGACCTCGGGGACGACGCGCGGGAGTACCCGCCGTCCCGCGAGGCGAAGCTCGCCGCCCTCGACGCCGCCCTCGACCGGGTACGGGACACCGCGTCCGGCGCCGGAGCGGGCGACGCCCACCGCGTTCACCTCGGCGCCCTGCGGGCGTTGCGCGCCCTCGCCGCGCGGGACCGGGCGGGCTTCGACGCCGAGTTGAGCGCGCTGCTCCTGGCGCGGGCCGGCCTGGACGACGTGGACGCCCGGCCGCGCACGCTGCTGCCCCTGCTCCCGTTGGCGTTGGCCGCGCTCGCGTACCGGCGCGAGGGGTGGGCGCCTGCGGTGGAATCGGGCTACCTGCCGCGGGCCCTGGTGACCGGTTTCGAGGCTCCGGCGCCCCGCGTCGGGCCGTACGGGCGCGAGCGGCGTCCGGACGCGGTCGCGGCGCTGGCCGCCGGCGCCCTGTGCGTGGAGCGGCCCGAGATGCCGGAGGCCGTGGCGGGCGCGGAGTACTGGGTGCGGAAGCTGTACGAGCGGATCGGCGCGGCGGACGGGGACGCCGGGGAGCGGCCGCGGTCCAGCGGCCTGGCGCCGTCGCCCGGCGCGTGGGGCGAGCGGGTCACGAAGGCTCTGATCACCGGCAACCGCGCGGACCTCGCCCCGCTGGTCCTCGGGGGTCCCGCGGCGCGGGAGGAGGACCGTTCGGCGTACGCCTCGTACCGCGCGGCGCTGCACGCGTACCTGCGGGGTGACGATCCGGAGCCGGCCACGGACCGGGCGGTGGGCGACCTCGTCAGGATCGCGGAGTGGGGCTTCGCCCCACCGCCGGCGGTCCTCCTGTCGCAGCTGGTCGAGGGGGACGAGGAGAGCTTCAACCTGGCGCTGGCCGACGCGCTGGAGGAGCACCGCGCGTACCACTCGGTCGGCGCCCGCCCGGACACCGCCGACGCGGCCGTCAACCTGGAGATCCTGGCCCTGGTGTGCCACGCCCGGCGGCGCGGTTGGCGGATCCTGGTCGATTCCCCCTACCTGCCCGCGCTGCTCCTCGAAGCGGCGAAGCCCTTCTGATCCGCGGGGGGTCCCCGGCCGCCCCCGATCCCCGGCCGCCCCCGATCCCCGAATCCCCGGCCTCCCCGCGCCCTCGGCCCGCTCGACGTCTGCGGCGCCGAGGGCCGGGGGCAGGTCGGTCAGGTCAGGGCAGGTAGGTCAGGTCGCGGGCGCGAAGGCGCGGGCGAAGGCCTCGCGGGGGCCGGGGTCGCGGTCCAGTACGGCGAAGACCACGCGTTCGAACACGCCGTCGAAGCGGCCGGTCAGGTGCCCCCGGAAGGCCTCCGCCACCTGCGCGGGATCGTTGCGGAACACCCCGCACCCCCACGCCCCCAGCACCAGCCCCCGGTGGCCGTGCAGCGCGGCGACCTCCAGGACCCGTCCGGCCCTGCGGGCCAGCGCGGCCGGGATCTCGTGCGCGCGCTCCGGCTCCTGGCGGCGGATCGTGCCCGCGTTCGGTGCCGGGGAGGTGAGGAATGCGACCCGGAAGGGCGCCTCCAGCAGTTCGCCCCGGTCGTCGCGGAAGACGGGCACCCCCGGGGAGTGAATCACCCGGTCGGTGTAGAAGGTGCTCGCGGTCGCGCGGTGCTCCTCGTAGTAGGCGCGGGCCTCCAGCAGGGTCTCGTGGAGCGCCGAGGCGCGGCACAGCGCCTCCTCCTGCGCCTTGGCCCCGCGGACGTAGCCGCCCCCGGGATTGCGCGCCGAGGCGAAGTTCAGGACGGCGACGGAGGAGGGCCCGCCGGGGTCCTCGACGAGGCGACGCGCGGCGACGGTGCTGCTCTCCCCGGTGACCTCGTAGACCGTCGGACCGTGCCTACCGAGAGGTTGTTCGTCTGGAATGACCTGGTTTGGCCCATATATTCTGGTGTTGGCCTTGGCTTCCGCCAGGTCGGCGGCGAGCGGGATCCGCCGTCCCGACCGCGTCCGGTACCCACCGGCCGCCAGGATCGTCGCGTTCTCCCGCGCGATCTCGCGCAATCTGCTGCTCACGCCGCCATCCTCGAACGCCGATGTCGAGCGGAGCAAAGGAATTAGAACGCCGAGGACGGGTAGGCACGGGTGACATCACCGCCGATCACAGGAGACGAGGACCCGGCCATGCCCGAGGACCCGCCCGCTCCCTTCATCGTTCGGAACCACGATCACGACCCGCTGACCGAGGCGGCCGCCGAGGACCTCGTCCACGGCATCTGTTTCAAGACCGGCCCGCCCCGCCTCCTCGGCGCCGAACTCGAATGGCTGGTGGTGGACGCCGAGCGGCCCTGGCTGCCACTGTCGCCCGAACGGCTGTCCGAGGCCCACGACGCCGCCCGCGCCCTGCCCCTGAACTCCCGGTTCACCGTGGAACCCGGCGGTCAGCTGGAACTCAGCTCCGCACCCGCCGCCTCCCTCACCGCCTGCGTGGACGGCCTCCAGACGGATCTCCGCGCCGTACGCACCGTCCTGCGCGAGCGGGGCCTGGTCCTGCGGGGCCTGGGCCGCGACCCGCGCCGGGCCCCGCGCCGCCTGCTGGACAGCCCGCGCTACGAGGCGATGGAACGCTACTTCGACCGCACCGGGCCCGCCGGCCGCGCCATGATGCGCACCTCGGCCTCCGTCCAGGTCTGCGTGGACGCCGGCCACGAGGAGCCCGGCCCGCTCGGCCACGGCCGCCGCTGGCGCATGGCGCACCTGCTGGGCGCGGTCCTGGTGGCCGCGTTCGCGAACTCCCCGGCCCGCGAGGGCCCGTACCGGGGCTGGAGGTGCGCGCGGCAGGGCATCTGGAACGACCTGGACACCCGGCGCGCGCTCGCCCCGCCGCTGGAGGCGGCGCCCCGCGCCGGCTGGGTCCGCCAGGCCCTCGACACCGAGGTGATGTGCGTACGGGCCGACGACGACGGCCCCTGGACGGCGCCGCGCGGGCTCAGCTTCCGCTCCTGGCTCCGCGCCGGCGCGGACGCCCCGACCGGTGTGGACGCCCCCACCGGCGCTGACGCCGCCACCGGCCCGGGAGGCGGCACCGGCACCGTCGGGCGGGCCCCCACCGCCGAGGATCTGGAGTACCACCTCACCACGCTGTTCCCCCCGGTCCGCCCGCGCGGCCACCTGGAGCTGCGCATGATCGACGCGCAGCCGGGCGACGACGGCTGGCTGGTCCCGGTGGCCGTCACGCACGCGCTGTTCGACGACCCCGAGGCCGCCGAGACGGCCTACCGGGTGCTGAAGGCCCTGGCGGACGCGTACGGGCCCGAGCCCGCCCCGCGCAACCCGCTGTGGCGCTCCGCGGCCCGCGTCGGCCTGGCCGACCGTGAGCTGCGCACCGCCGCCGAGGCCTGCTTCGCGGCCGCCGCCGAGGCCCTGCCCCGGCTCGGGGCGGGCACGGAGGTCCGCGACGCGGTGGGCGCCTTCGCGGAGCGCTACGTACGACGCGGCCGTTGCCCGGCCGACGACAGCGGGGAACACGACCTCTGGCGGCAGCCCGCCGGGAAGGGGCACCGTCCGTGAGCACCGAGATCCACTCCGCGTCCGAGACCGAGTCCGGGACCGAGTCCGGGACCGCGGGCGCCGCCGAGGCCGCCGCCGAGGCCGAGAACCATCCCGAGCGGCTGCGCGAGCGGGCCGCGAAGGCCCTGACCGCCGCCCGGGCCCGCACCGCCGCGCTCACCGATCCCGTGAGCGACGTGGACCTCACGGCGCAGCACTCGCCGCTGATGTCCCCGCTCGTGTGGGACCTGGCGCACATCGGGAACATGGAGGAACTCTGGCTGCTGCGGAACGTCGCCGGCCACGAGTCCATGCACCCGGAGATCGATCCGCTGTACGACGCGTTCGAGCACCCGCGCGCCGAACGGCCGAAGCTGCCGCTGCTGGGACCGGACGAGGCACGGCGGTACGCGGCCGAGGTCCGCGGGCGGGTGTTCGACCTGCTGGAGCGCACCCCACTGGAGGGAACGTCACTGCTGGACCGGGGATACGTCTTCGGCATGATCGCGCAGCATGAACAGCAGCACGACGAGACGATGTTGATCACCCATCAGCTGCGGGTCGGAGCACCGGTGTTGACCGCTCCCGACCCCGCGCCGCCCTCCGGGCCGCCACCCGCGGCGGCGGAAGTCCTGGTGGAGGCGGGCCCGTTCACCATGGGCACCTCCACCGAACCCTGGTCGCTGGACAACGAGCGGCCCGCGCACGTGCGCGACCTGCCCGCCTTCCACATCGACACGGCGCCGGTGACGAACGGCGCGTACCGCGCGTTCATGGCGGACGGAGGCTACCGCGAACCCCGCTGGTGGGCGGCCGAGGGCTGGGACCAGATCCGCTCGCACGACATCGGGGCCCCGCTGTTCTGGCACCGGGAGGGCGGGCAGTGGCTGCGCCGCCGGTTCGGTGTGGTCGAGCAGGTACCCGACGACGAGCCGGTGCTGCACGTCAGCTGGTACGAGGCGGACGCGTACGCCCGCTGGGCGGGGCGCAGGCTGCCCACCGAGGCGGAGTGGGAGAAGGCCGCCCGCCACGACCCGGTCTCGGGGCGCTCCCGCCGCTACCCGTGGGGCGACGCCGACCCGACGCCGACCCGCGCCAACCTGGGCCAGCGCCACCTGCGCCCCTCCCCCGCGGGCGGCTACCCGCGGGGGGCCTCCCCGCTCGGCGTCCGCCAGCTGATCGGGGACGTGTGGGAGTGGACGTCCTCGGACTTCCTGCCGTACCCCGGCTTCCGGGCCTTCCCGTACCGGGAGTACTCGGAGGTGTTCTTCGGGCCGGAACACAAGGTGCTGCGCGGCGGTTCCTTCGCGGTGGACCCGGTGGCCTGCCGGGGCACCTTCCGCAACTGGGACCTGCCCGTGCGGCGGCAGATCTTCTCCGGGTTCCGCACCGCGAGGGATGCCTGATGTGCCGTCACCTCGCGTACCTGGGGCCGGAAGTGGCCCTGGGGCGGATACTGAGCGAGCCGGTGCACTCCCTGGTGCGGCAGGCCTGGGAGCCCCGCCGCCAGCGCTCCGGCACGATCAACGCGGACGGCTTCGGCGTCGGCTGGTACGCCGAGGAGGATCCGGTGCCGGCCCGCTACCGCCGGGCCGGGCCCGTCTGGGGGGACCTGACCTTCACGGACCTGGCGCGGGTGGTGCGCAGCGGGGCCGTCCTGGCCGCCGTGCGCGATGCCACCCTGGCCGGGGCGGACGGGGAGGCGGCGGCGGCTCCGTTCGCGTCGGGGCCCTGGCTGTTCAGCCACAACGGGGCGGTGCGGGACTGGCCGGAGGCACTGGCGGCCCTGGCCTCCGGCCTGCCCCCCGCGGAACTGCTCCGGCTCGCGGCGCGCACCGACTCGGCGCTGGTGTGGGCGCTGGTCCTGCACCGGTTGCGGCGGGGCGACGACCTGGGGACGGCGCTCGCCGAGACCGTCCGCGAGGTGGCGGTCGCCGCGCCCGGTTCCCGGCTGAACCTGTTGCTGACCGACGGCAGGAGCATCGCGGCGACCGCCTGGGGCGACTCGCTGTGGTACCTCGCGGACGGTCGCACGGCCCCCGGCGGTACGGCCACCGGTCGCACGGCACCCGGTCGCACAGCACCCGGCGGTACGGCCTCCGGTGGTACGGCCTCCGGCCGGGTGGTCGTGGCCTCGGAGCCCTACGACGACGATCCCCTCTGGTGCGAAGTGCCCGAGCGGACCCTGCTCGTCGCCGGCCGTACGCGCGTCGCCCTGACCCCCCTCAAGGAGATCTCCCCGTGAACGACTTCCAGTTGACCCGGACCCTCGACGAGGACGCCGCCGAGAAGGCGTTGGCCTCGGACGTGCTGAGCGGTCTGACGCGCACGCCGAAGGAGTTGCCGCCCAAGTGGTTCTACGACGCGCGGGGCAGTGAACTGTTCGAGGAGATCACCCGGTTGCCGGAGTACTACCCGACGCGCGCCGAGCGGGAGATCCTGCTGGAGCGGGCCCAGGAGATCGCGGCCGTCAGCGGGGCGCGCACCCTCGTGGAGCTGGGCTCGGGCTCCTCGGAGAAGACCCGTCACCTGATCGAGGCGATGCCCGCGCTGGAGACGTACGTGCCGGTGGACGTGAGCGAGAGCGCGCTGACGGGCGCCGCCGAGGCCCTGCTCGCGGCGCACCCGGGGTTGCGGGTGCACGCCCTGGTGGCGGACTTCACGAAGCCGCTGCACCTGCCGGCCACGCGCGAGCCCCGGCTCGTGGTGTTCCTGGGCGGCACGATCGGCAACCTGCTGCCGCCGGAGCGCGCCGCGTTCCTGGCGTCCGTACGGGCGATGCTGTCGCCCGGGGACGCGTTGCTGCTCGGGACGGACCTGGTGAAGGACGAGGCCGTGCTGGTGGCGGCGTACGACGACGCGCAGGGGGTCACGGCGGAGTTCAACAAGAACGTACTGGCCGTGATCGACCGGGAGTTGGGCGCGGACTTCCACACCGCCGACTTCGCCCACGTGGCGGTGTGGAACCGGGATCGGGAGTGGATCGAGATGCGTCTTCGGGCGCGGTCGGCGGTCACCGTGAAGGTCCGGGCGCTGGACCTGGTGGTGCCGTTCGAGGCGGGTGAGGAGATCCTGACGGAGGTCTCGGCGAAGTTCCGTCAGGACGGGGTCCGCGAGGAACTGTCCTCGGCTGGCCTGGAGTTGACCCATTGGTGGACGGATTCCGCCGGGCGCTTCGCGCTGTCCCTGTCGGTGGCGGACGGCGTCGCGCGCTGATCCCCCTCCCCCGTCGGGGCCGAAGGGGCGCGGTGTCGCCGCTGTACGGGTACGCCCGGCAGCAGCGGCGCCCGCTCCGGCGGCCCGACCACGGCGGCCCGCGCGGCGGCCGCCAGTTCGCGCCGGTCGGGGTGCCGGCCGGGCGGGATGCGCGGGAGCAGCCGCAGCTCGGCCCGTAGGCCGTGCGATCGGGCGATCCGCCACAGGGAGGTCGTCAGCGGATCGTCCCCGACGAAGGCGGGCGCCCCGGCGAGGTCCCCGTCCGCCAGCCGGTAGGAGATCCGTACGGGCTGTACGGGGACCCGCGCGTCCAGGGCCGACTGGAAGGCGGCGCGCCGGAAGGTGCCCTGGGCGCGGCCGCACCAGGTGGAGCCCTCGGGGAAGACGGTGACCCGGTCGCCGGCCAGCAGGGCGCGGGTCAGGGTGTGGACGGTGTCGGGCAGGGCGCGGATCCGGTCGCGTTCGATGAACAGGGTGCCGGCGCGGGCGGCGAGCCGGCCGAGCACGGGCCAGGTTCCGATCTCGCTCTTGGCGAGCATCCGGGAGGGCAGGGCGGCGGCGACGAGCGGGACGTCCAGCCAGGAGATGTGGTTGGCGACGACGAGGCGGCCCCCGTCCGGGCCGGGCGCCCCGCGCACGGTGATCCGTACCCCCAGGGACCGGACGAGCGCGGCCGCCCAGGTCCTGATCAGGGAGTGCCGGGGGCGTACGGGCAGCAGGCGCACGGGCGCGGCGACCGCGACGGCGAGCAGGACCAGGGCGAGGGCTCCGGCGAGGCGGAGCACGGCGCGCGCGACGCTCGCGAACCGCCCGGTGTGGGCGGCGCAGGCACCCGGGGTGCAGGGTGCGGTGGGCAGCCAGGCGCTCATGCGTCCGGGGCCAGTGCGAGGAAGTGGTTCAGGTAGCGCGGGTTGGTCCGGCGCAGGGACAGCAGCACGTACAGGTCGGCGCAGCCGAACGCGGCGTCGTAGGCGGGCTCCCCGCACACCCAGGCGCCCAGGCGCAGGTAGCCGCGCAGCAGGGGCGGCAGCTCCGTGCGGCCGGGGACGACGATGCCCTCGGGGCTCCAGGGGCGGTGCGGGGTGACGCGGTACTCGCGCGGGGCGAGGTTGCGGGCCAGGACGGTCTCGCGGGTGGCGGCGGACAGCACCCCGCCGTCGGCCAGCGGGATCGAGCAGCATCCGGCGAGCCAGTTGTGGCCCGAGCGGTCCATGTAGCGGGCGAGGCCGGCCCAGATGAGGGCGATGACGGCGCCGTTGCGGTGGTCGGGGTGGACGCAGGAGCGGCCGACCTCGACCAGGTCGGGGCGGATCGGGGCCAGCGCGGAGAGGTCGAACTCGCCCTCGGAGTAGAGGCGTCCGGCGACGGCGGCGCGCTCCGGGGGCAGCAGCCGGTAGGTGCCGACGACCTGGCCGGTCTCCTCTTCGAGGACCAGGAGGTGGTCGCAGTGGGCGTCGAAGGGGTCGATGTCCAGGCCCGGCTCGGGTCCCTCCAGGCGGGCTCCGAGTTCCCCGGCGAAGACCTGGTGGCGCAGGCGCTGGGCGGCGCGGACCTCGTCCTCGTCGCGGGCGAGGCGGACGGTGTAGTGGGGCGCCGGGGCGGGGGTCGGGTCGCCGGCCGGGCCGGGGGTCGGGCCGGGGGTCGGGCGCGGGGTGGCGACCGGGGCGGGGGCGGATGCGGCGGCCGGGGCGGTGCCGACGGCCGGCGCGGGAGGCGTGAGGGGTGCGAGGGGTGCGAGGGGGGACGGGGACAGGGGGGCGAGGGTCATGGCTGCTCCTGATCCGGGCACGGGGAGCCGGGCCGCGGGCGGCGGGCCTGGCTCCTTCGTTTCTTCCGTGACCGGCTGGATTCGGCATGACCGCTCGGCGGCCCTCGGATGTGCGGAGGCTGAACTCAGCGGTCCGAGCTGAGCACCTTGCTCACCGTGTCCGATGCCGTCTTGGCCGCCTGGCGGGGGTCCTGCCCGCTCAGCACGGCGGTCATGAACGGCTTGATGGGGTTCTTCGCCTCGACCTCGGCCCAGCGGGCGGACTTCGGGGTGGCGCGGCCCTGGGCGGCGCCGACGGTCATCGCGGTGGCGCCCTCGTTGCCCTGGACGACGTGGGCGAGGGTGGTCTTGTTGGGCACGTAGCTCATGGTCCGGGCGAGTTCGGTCTGCCACTTCTCGCTGACCAGCGCCGTGATGACCTCCACGGCCCGGCCGCGCTGCCGCGTCTTCTCGGGGATGATCAGGTCGGAGCCGCCGGTGAAGACGGAACCGGCCTTGTCGGCGCTCTTGCCGGGGATGGGGAAGAAGCCGATCTTGCCCTTGAGCGCGGGGTTGGCGGCCTCGATCTGGGCGGCCTGGCTGGGCGGGGCGATGATCTGGGCGGTCTGGCCGCGGGCGAAGACCCCGGACTGCGGGGGCGTCTCCTCGTCGGCGTCCTTGGGGCCGTCGCCGAGGCCCTGGAGCTGCTTGTAGAAGTCCATGCCGGCCAGTGCCTTCTCGTCGTCGAGGGCGCCGACCCACTGGCCGCCGCTCTCCACGGCGAGTTCGCCGCCCTCGTCCCAGATGAAGCCCGCGAGGACGTACCAGTTCTGGCCGGGGAGGTATATGCCCTGCTGGTCGCCCTTGTCCAGCTTCTGGGTGGCGGCGAGCCACTCCTGGCGGGTCTTGGGCTCGGACTTGATGCCGGCGTTCGCGAAGAGGTCCTTGTTGTAGATCACCACCCGGTTGGCGGCGTACCACGGGACGCCGTACTGGGCGCCGTTGACGCTGCCGGGCTCGGACAGGCCCCTGAGCCAGTCCTTGCTGCCCCAGGAGCGCAGGCCTTCGAGGGTGAGTTCGGAGAGGCCTCCGGTCTCGACGTACTGGGCGACCTGCGTGTTGCCGACCTCGATGACGTCGGCGCCCTCCTTGGCGGTGCCGGCGAGGACGGCGTTGACCTTGTCGCCGATGCCCGTCCACTCCTGGATCTTGACGTCCAGATCGATCCCGGGGTGCTGCTTCTCGAAATCGGCGGTGAACCGGGTGATGAAGTCGTCGGAGGCGCTGCCCTTCATCAGCCAGAGGGTGACCTTCTCGGACCCGCCGCCCGATTCGGCCGACTGGCCGCAGCCTGACAGGGCGGTCACGGCCACGAGGGCCGTACACACGGCGAGGAAGCGCATCTTCACGAGGGTCACCTTCTGGGGATTGATCTCAGATGGCTTGAAATTGGCATAGACCAATGGGTGGGTCAAGACCCTTTCGCCCGGGACTCTTCGGACAAAGTTCGCGGAGCCGGCCTTACTGGGGCACCGTGGAACAAGGCAACAGCGACGACTGGCGGGAGACCCCATGTCCAACCACACGTACCGGGTGACCGAGATCGTCGGCACCTCGAACGAGGGTATTGATCAAGCCATCCGGAACGGGCTCGCTCGGGCGGGACAGACCCTGCGCAACCTGGACTGGTTCGAGGTCACCCAGATGCGCGGGCACATCGAGAACGGGCAGGTCGCGCACTATCAGGTGGGGCTGAAGGTGGGCTTCCGCCTCGACGGCGAGGAGTGACCGGGGCGCGCGGATCGCCGGGGCGGCCGGTACCGGTCGACCCGACCCCCGCCGCCCGACCGCCGCGGAGGTCGCGGTCGGGTGCCCCCCTCGCGCTCCTCTCAGGTGCGCCCCTCGCCCTCCTGTCAGGTGCGCCCCTCGCCCTCCTGCGCGTACTTGAGGGCCGGGGCGTCCGCCGCCCAGTCGGCCAGGAGCACCCGGAACCCGGCCGCGCGCGCCTCCCGGCAGACCAGTTCGTCGTCGTCGACGAGGACGCGCACCTCACGGCCCCGGGCGATCCGACGGAGCACCTCCAGCTTCGTCAGCCGGGCCGGCCGCCGGTCCCGGTCGCCGCGCATCCACACCCGCCCCTCGGGCAGCCCGTGCCGGGCCAGCCACTCCTCCGTGTCCGCCCGGCACCGCTCGGGGCGGCCCGTCAGGTAGACCACCTCGCAGTCCGCCGCGCTCCGCGCCGCCAGCGCCACGCCGCGCGCGAGCGGCGGGTCGGCGGGGGCGGCGCCGAAGAACCCCGCCCAGTCGCGGGGCCGGCCCTCCAGGAAGTGCTGCCGGTGGGCCGTGTCGGCCAGGGTGTTGTCGATGTCGAAGACGGCCAACGGCCTACGGGGAGCGCTCTCTGTCATGGGGGAAGCCTAGGCAGGCCCCGGACAGCGCCGCCCCGCCGGGCGGCCCCGCCGGCCGCGGTGGACTCCGGCTCGCGGGGCGCTCGGCCCGCACGTCAGGGGGCGGGGCCCCGGGGAATCCTGACCGGCGCCACGCGTTGAGACCTGTGTGATCCGTAGAATCTCGATACTCGACCGGTCCCGTACCCGTGAGGGCCACCCCGCCCCGCAGGCCCTGCGCGACACCGTGGAGCTGGCCCGCGCGGCGGAGGAGCTGGGCTACCACCGCTTCTGGGTGTCCGAGCACCACAGCGTCCCCGGGGTGGCGGGCTCCGCGCCCACCGTGCTGGCCGCGGCCGTCGCCGCGGCCACCCGGCGGATCCGCGTCGGCACCGGCGGGGTGATGCTGCCCAACCACCAGCCGCTGGTGGTCGCCGAGCAGTTCGGCGTCCTGGAGGCCCTCTTCCCCGGCCGGATCGACATGGGGCTGGGCCGTTCGGTCGGCTTCACCAACGGCATCCGGCGGGCCCTCGGGCGGGAACTGGAGGAGGCCGACCGCTTCGAGGAGCAGCTGATCGAGCTGCTGGGCTGGATCGACGGCACCCAGTCGGCGCACCCCGAGGTGCACGCACGGCCCGCCGAGGGACTGCCCATCCCGCCGTTCGTCCTGGCCACCGGCGAGGGGGCGAAGGTCGCGGCCCGGGCCGGGCTGCCGATGGTGGTCGGCGACCTGCGGACCCGGACCAAGGTCGGGGAGGTCATCGAGACGTACCGCAAGGAGTTCCGGCCCTCCGCCCTGAGCCCCGAGCCGTACGTGGTGATCTCCGGGACGGTCGCGGTCGCCGCCACCGAGGAGGACGCGCGCCGGATCCTGGTCCCGGAAGCCTGGTCGTCGGCGTACTCCCGCACCCGGGGCAGCTTCCCCCCGCTCCGCCCGGCCGAGGAGGTGGACCCGTCGGCCATGACGGCCAAGGAGCGGCAGCTGTACGAGGAAGCCCTCACCGGCCACATCGTCGGCACCGAGGAGCGGGTCGCTGCGGAGCTGGACCGGGTCTTCGAGGCGACGGGCGCCGACGAGCTGCTGGTCACCACCTCCACGTACGACCGGACCGCCCTGCTGGACTGCTTCGCCAGGCTGGCGCGCATCGCGTGACGGCCGCGCGGGGCACGGCGCGACCGCGCGCCCCGGGCGGCCTCGCGCCGACACGGCCCGGCGCGGCCCGGCGCGGCGCGGCCCGGCGCGGCCGGCACCTCACCGCACCGGCGGCCCTAAACTGGGGCGAATGCACCGTTCCACCGATCTGCCCGCCGCCTTCCGACCGGAACCCCTCGACCCCTGGGTGCGCGTACGGGGCGCCCGCGAGCACAACCTGCGCGGGGTCGACGTGGACATCCCGCGCGACACCCTGACCGTCTTCACGGGCGTCTCCGGTTCCGGCAAGAGCTCCCTGGCCTTCGGGACGCTCTACGCCGAGGCCCAGCGGCGGTACTTCGAGTCCGTCGCCCCGTACGCCCGGCGGCTGATCCACCAGATCGGCGCCCCCCGGGTGGACTCGGTGACCGGTCTGCCGCCGGCCGTCTCGCTGGAGCAGCGCCGCTCCGCACCCGGCTCGCGCTCCTCGGTGGGCACGGTGACCCTGCTGTCCAATTCGCTGCGGATGCTGTTCTCGCGGGCCGGCTCCTACCCGCCCGGGGCGCCGCGCCTGGACTCCGACGCCTTCTCCCCCAACACCGCCGCCGGCGCCTGCCCTTCCTGCCACGGCCTCGGGCGCGTGCACCACACCAGCGAGGAACTCCTCGTCCCCGACCCGGGGCTGTCTATCCGTCAGGGGGCGGTCGCCGCCTGGCCGGGAGCCTGGCAGGGCAAGAACCTCCGCGACATCCTCGAAGCGCTGGGACACGATGTGGACCGGCCCTGGCGGGAGTTGCCCGCCGAGGACCGCGCCTGGATCCTGTTCACCGAGGAACAACCGGTGGTCACCGTGCACCCGGTTCGGGACGCGGACCGCATCCAACGCCCCTACCAGGGCACGTACACGAGCGCCCACCGCTACGTGATGAAGACCTTCTCCGACACCAGGAGCGCCACCCTGCGGGCGCGGGCCGAGAAGTTCCTCACGGACGCCCCGTGCACCTCGTGCGCGGGGCGGCGGCTGCGCCCGGAGGCCCTCGCCGTGACCTTCGCGGGCCGGACCATCGCCGAGCTGGCGGGACTCGCGCTGACCGAGTTGGACGGTGTCCTCGCGGACGCGCCCGCGGACGGCCCGGCCGGGCCGGCGGCGCGGGTGCTCACCGAGGACCTGCGGTCCCGGATCGCGCCCGTGGTCGAGCTGGGACTCGGCTACCTGAGCCTGGACCGGACCGCGCCCACCCTGTCCGCGGGCGAGCTGCAACGGCTGCGCCTGGCCACCCAGTTGCGCTCCGGCCTGTTCGGGGTCGTGTACGTGCTGGACGAGCCCTCGGCGGGGCTGCACCCGGCGGACACCGAGGCGCTGCTCGGCGTCCTCCAGCGGCTCAAGGCTGCCGGCAACACGGTCTTCGTGGTGGAACACCACCTCGACGTGGTGCGCGGCGCCGACTGGCTCGTGGACGTGGGTCCGCTGGCCGGGGAACACGGGGGCCGGGTCCTGTACAGCGGGCCGCCCGGGGCCCTGGCCGGGGTGGCGGAGTCGGCGACGGCGCGGCACCTGTTCCCGGCGGCGGATCGGGGGCCCCGGTCCGGGGGGCGAGCGGTGCGGACGGCGTCGGGTCGGATCCGGCTGGCCGGTGTCGACCGGCACAACCTGCGGGACGTGACGGTGGACTTCCCGCTCGGGGTGTTCACGGCGGTCACGGGCGTCTCCGGTTCGGGGAAGTCCACGCTGGTCGGGGAGGTACTCGCCGGGGAGGTGGGCGCCCGGCTCGGGGAGGCGGACTTCCCGGTGCGGCGGCTGGTGGAGGTGGACCAGAGGCCGATCGGACGTACGCCGCGCTCCAACCTGGCGACGTACACCGGGTTGTTCGACGTGGTGCGCAGGCTCTTCACGGCCGCCCCCGAGGCGCGGGCGCGCGGCTGGAAGGCCGGCCGGTTCTCCTTCAACGTGCCGGGCGGCCGCTGCGAGACCTGCCAGGGCGAGGGCTTCGTGTCGGTGGAACTGATGTTCCTGCCCAGTACGTACGCCCCGTGCCCGCAGTGCGCCGGGGCCCGGTACAACGCCGAGACCCTGGAGGTGCGGCACGCCGGGCTGAACATCGCGGAGGTCCTCGCCCTGACGGTGGAGGCCGCGTCAGGGTTCTTCGCGCAGGTGCCGGCGGCGGCCCGCAGTCTGCGCGCCCTGGAGGACATCGGCCTGGGCTACCTGCGGCTGGGTCAACCGGCGACGGAGCTGTCGGGTGGCGAGGCGCAGCGCGTGAAGCTGGCGACGGAGCTCCAGCGCTCGCGCCGCGATCACACCCTCTACCTGTTGGACGAGCCGACGACGGGGTTGCACCCGGCCGATGTGCGGGTGCTGTCAGGGCAGTTGCACGGCCTGGTGGACGCGGGGCATTCGGTGGTGGTCGTGGAGCACGACATGGAGGTGGTCGCGGGCGCGGACTGGGTGATCGACCTCGGGCCCGGCGGCGGCGCGGACGGCGGCCGGATCACGGCCGCCGGAACGCCGGCGGTGGTCGCCGCCCGCTCCGACGGCCGGACCGCCCCCTACCTGGCCCGCGCGCTGGACGCGGCGCGGGGTGGTGAGGGGGCGGCCGGGGTTCAACCGGCTCCGTAGGGAACGACGCAGAGCTGCCAGCTCGCGGCGTCCGCGCCGCGGACGGTGATCGTCTTCGTGCCCGCGGCGCCCCCGGTGGTCGGGGAGGACGCCGCGATGCCGGCGCAGGCGCCGCGGGCGGTCGAGCGGCCCGCCCCCTGGCCGGCGGCACCCTGGTTTCCGGCACCCTGGTTTCCGGCGCCTTGGCCCGAGGCGGCGCCCTGGCCGGAGGCGCTCCGGGTGGCCGCCGTCCGGGCCCGCACGGCGTACTTGGTGGCGGCGGACCAGCACGGGACCTCGACCCATTCGCCGGGCAGGGCCTCATCGCCGCTCCGGTAGGCGTCGACGTAGTGGACGCAGTCACCGGTCCCGGCCCGCTCGAGGGGGCCGTTCAGCTTCATGCTGACCCAGTTGGCGAGGGACTCGTCCCGCGCGTACGTGGCGACCAGGAGCCCCACGACGAGGCACAACCCGAGCAGGACGAAGGTGCCCCGGTACGAGCCCCCGGGGGCGGATCCGCCGCGCCGCGCCACCGGGGTCGAGGACAGCGGGCGGGTCCGGGGCGGCGGCGCGGTGGTCCGGCCGATCGGTGCGCGGGTCGGGATCCTCTCCCTCGGCGGCGCCGCGTACGAGGGTCCGGGCCGCGTGCGCGGCCCGGACCGGGGGCTCGGGTCGCGGCGCGGCGGCTGGTCGTGACGCGCGCCGGAGTCGCGGCGCGGGGTCGGGTCGCGGCGCGGGGTCGGTGACGGGCGGGCGCTTCGGGCGGGCCGCGGGGAGGGGGCGGGGCGGGCGCTCGGGGCGGGGCGGGGTGCCTGGGCCGGTCGCGCGCTCTGGGCCGGGCGCTGCGCCGGGGCGGGCCCGGCCGGTGGCGGGGTGCGGCGCTGCGGTCGTGGTGGCTGTCCCCTCCCGGCGGTGAGCATCCGCAGGGCCTCGGGGATGGTCGGCCGGCTGCCGGGCTCCTTCGCCAGCAGGGCGGTGACCAGCGGTTCCAGCGCTGCCGCGTGGCGCATGGGCGAGGGCTCGTCGTGGGTCAGCGCGTGCAGGGACGCCGCCGGGCTGTCCCGGTGGAAGGGACCGGCGCCCTCCAGCGCCTCGTACAGGGTGGCGCCGAGGGAGAAGAGGTCGCTGGCGGCGACCGCCCGCCGGCCGTGGGCCCGTTCCGGCGCGAGGTAGGCGGGTGAGCCGATGACCTGTCCGGAGACGGTCAACCCCGGGTCGCTCTCGTTGACCGCGATCCCGAAGTCCGTGAGCAGGAAGTGGCTCTGCGCGATGTGCATGACGTTGGCGGGCTTCACGTCCCGGTGGACGATCCCCTGCCGGTGAGCCGCGTCGAGCGCCTCCAGCATGGCCCGGGCGAGTCTGGTCGCGGTGGGGACGGTCAGGCGCCGCCTGGTCCGCAGGAGTTCCTGGAGGGTGCCGCCCCGGACCAGTTGCATCACGATCCACGGGGCCCCGTCCACGAGGACGACGTCGTGGACGCTGACGATGTGCGGGTGGTCGCGCAGTTTCGCCGCGTTGCGCGCCTCGCGTTCGGCCCGGCGCAGTCGCTCGTCGCGTTCGGCCGTGCCCAGTCCGTCCGGCAGCAGCAACTCCTTGACCGCGACGTCGGTCTGGAGTGTCTCGTCGCGTGCCCGCCAGACCCGGCCGAAGCCGCCGGCCCCCAGGACGCTCACCAGGCGGTAACGGCCGCCCGGTAGTCGTTTCCCCGATTGGTTGCTCTGTGCCACGTTGCCCCCGTACTCGTTTCGACGCGGGAGGCAGCAGAGTAGCGGCAATCCGGCCGGCGCACCGAGTCCGTACGGGACGGGCAGGTGGGAGGCGTCCGGGCCGGCGCCGATCAGCCGGCGGGGCGGGCGTCCGCGGAGAGGAGGGCCTGCGGGAACTCCCGGAAGGTCCAGGTGCCCTGGGTGCGGGTGAGGCTCCACAGCAGGTCGTGGCGGTCGGGCCAGGCCGCCGGGATCCCGAGGACGTCCGCGGCTCCGAGGGCCCGTACGAGGCGGGGGATGCCGGTGTGTTCCCAGCAGACCAGGGCGGGGGTGTGGCCGGCCAGGACGGCGCGGGCCAGGGCCGTTTCCGCGCCGAGGGCGAACTCGGCGCGTACGGGGGTCTTCAGGGCGGTGGCCAGGGGCGCCAGGGTCTGCCGGCACCGGGCGGGGGAGGTCGCCGGGCCGCCGGTCGCGAACAGCGCGGCGGGCCGGGGCAGTCGGGCGGCGGGGGCCGGGACGAAGAGCCGGGGCAGCTCGTGGGCGCGGCGGCGGCCCCGCCCGGCGAGGGAGCCGGGGTCGTCGTTGCCGTCGTCGTCCTCGCCGGGGGCGCCCGCGTAGGGCTGCTCGGCGTGCCGGATCACCATCACGAGGGCGTCCTTGGGGACCGCGCCGGGGCCGGCGGCCGGGCGGGCCGGCTCCTCCCGCTGCGTGCAGCCCGCCGCCGCCACGGCGGCGAGGGCGGCGGCCAGTACGGTACGGCGGCCCGGTCCCGAAGCGGCGGCGGTGTGTGGCATGGGGTCCACTGAACCCCACGCCCGGTGGAGGGCCGCCGCGCGGCGCGGCGTACGGCCCGTACGAGCGCCCGGTCGGCGGATCGGATCAGCCGGTCGGCCCAGGCCGCGGGGGCCGCGGCGCGCCCGTACGGGGGTCGGCGGGTGTCGGAGGTCAGCGCTTGCGCAGGGCCCGCAGCCACTCCTTGTTCATGGCGGCGATGGAGGGCAGCGGTATGCCCTTGGGGCAGGCCGTGGCGCATTCGCCGGTGAGGGTGCAGCCGCCGAATCCCTCCTCGTCCATGCGGGCCACCATGTCGAGGACCCGTGTCTCGCGTTCGGGGGAGCCTTGCGGGAGCACGTTGAGGTGGTTGATCTTGGCCGAGGTGAAGAGCATCGCGGAGCCGTTGGGGCAGGCGGCGACGCAGGCGCCGCAGCCGATGCACTCGGCGTGTTCGAACGCCGAGTCGGCGTCGGGCTTGGGGACGGCCGTGGCGTGCGCCTCGGGGGCGGATCCGGTGGGGGCCGTGATGTAGCCGCCGGCCTGGATGATCCGGTCGAAGGCGCCGCGGTCGACGACGAGGTCCTTGACGACGGGGAAGGCCGAGGCCCGCCAGGGCTCGACGTCGATGGTGTCGCCGTCGTCGAAGGAGCGCATGTGGAGCTGGCAGGTGGTGGTGCGCTCGGGGCCGTGGGCGTCGCCGTTGATGACGAGGCTGCACGCGCCGCAGATGCCTTCGCGGCAGTCGTGGTCGAAGGCGACCGGGTCCTCGCCGCGCAGGATGAGTTCCTCGTTGAGGGTGTCGAGCATCTCCAGGAAGGACATGTCCTTCGAGATGCCGTCGACCTCGTAGGAGGCCATGGCGCCGGGGGCGTCGGCGTTTCGCTGGCGCCAGACGCGCAGGGTGAGCTTCATGCGTAGCTCCGCTGGGTGGGGTGGACGTACTCGAAGACGAGGTCTTCCTTGTGCAGGACGGGTGCGGAGCCGGTTCCCCGGTACTCCCAGGCGGCGGCGTAGCCGAACTCCTCGTCGCGGCGGGCCGCTTCGCCGTCGGGGGTCTGGGATTCCTCGCGGAAGTGGCCGCCGCAGGATTCGGCGCGGTGGAGGGCGTCGAGGCACATCAGCTCGGCGAGTTCGAGGTAGTCGACGACGCGGTTGGCCTTCTCCAGCGACTGGTTGAACTCGTCGCCGCTGCCGGGGACCTTGATCCGCGTCCAGAACTCCGCGCGGATCTCGGGGATGCGGGCCAGGGCCTTGCGCAGGCCCTGTTCGGTGCGGGCCATGCCGCAGTACTCCCACATGAGTTCACCGATCTCGCGGTGGAAGGAGTCGGGGGTGCGGTCACCGTCGACGGCGAGGAGTTTGGCGAGGCAGTCGCGGGTCTCGCGGACGGCCGCGGCGGCTTCGGGGTGGCTGTCGTCGATCTCCTCGCGGTGCGGGTGGCGGGCGAGGTAGTCGTTGATGGTGGAGGGGAGGACGAAGTAGCCGTCGCCGAGGCCCTGCATGAGCGCGGAGGCTCCGAGGCGGTTGGCTCCGTGGTCGGAGAAGTTCGCCTCGCCGATCGCGAAGAGTCCGGGGACGGTGGTCTGGAGGTCGTAGTCGACCCACAGCCCGCCCATCGTGTAGTGGACGGCGGGGTAGATCCGCATGGGGACCTCGTACGGGTCCTCCGCCGTGATCCGCTCGTACATCTCGAAGAGGTTGCCGTACTTCTCGGCGACCTTGTCCCGACCCATGCGGCGGATGGCGTCGGCGAAGTCGAGGTAGACGCCCTGGCCGCCGGGGCCCACGCCGCGGCCCTCGTCGCAGACGTTCTTGGCGGCGCGGGAGGCGATGTCGCGGGGGACGAGGTTGCCGAAGGAGGGGTAGATCCGCTCCAGGTAGTAGTCGCGCTCGTCCTCGGGGATGTCGGCGGCGGGGCGGGTGTCGCCCTGGGCCTTGGGGACCCAGATCCGGCCGTCGTTGCGCAGGGACTCGCTCATGAGGGTGAGCTTGGACTGGTGGTCCCCGGTGCGCGGGATGCAGGTGGGGTGGATCTGGGTGAAGCAGGGGTTGGCGAAGTACGCGCCGCGCCGGTGGGCCCGCCACACGGCGGTGGCGTTGGAGTTCATCGCGTTGGTGGAGAGGTAGAAGACGTTGCCGTAGCCGCCGGTGGCGAGGACCACGGCGTCCGCGTAGTGGGTGGAGATCTCGCCGGTGATCAGGTCGCGGGCGACGATGCCGCGGGCGACGCCGTCGACGGTGACGAGATCGAGCATCTCGGTGCGGGCGTGCATCTCGACGTTGCCGGCGGCGATCTGTCGGGACAGGGCCTGGTAGGCGCCGAGCAGCAGTTGCTGGCCCGTCTGACCGCGGGCGTAGAAGGTGCGGGAGACCTGCACGCCGCCGAAGGACCGGGTGTCGAGGAGGCCGCCGTACTCGCGGGCGAAGGGGACGCCCTGGGCCACGCACTGGTCGATGATCTCGACGGAGATCTGGGCGAGGCGGTGCACGTTGGACTCGCGGGCGCGGAAATCGCCGCCCTTGACGGTGTCGTAGAAGAGGCGGTGTACGGAGTCGCCGTCGTTGCGGTAGTTCTTGGCGGCGTTGATCCCGCCCTGGGCCGCGATGGAGTGCGCGCGGCGCGGGGAGTCGGAGAAGCAGAACTGGACGACGTGGTAGCCCTGCTCGGCGAGGGTGGCGCCGGCCGATCCGCCGGCGAGGCCGGTGCCGACGACGATGACGCGGTGCTTGCGGCGGTTGGCCGGGTTGACGAGCCTGGCCTCGAAACGGCGGCGGTCCCAGCGCTCGGCGATCGGGCCGGCGGGCGCCTTGGTGTCGGCGATCGGTTCGCCGGTGGTGTAGTCGGCGTAGTCGTGGGAGGGGTCGTGGGAGGCGGTGTGGGCGGGGGCGGGACTCATGTCAGCTCACCACTCCGGTCATGACGGCGACGGGCACGGACACGAAGCCCGCGAAGAGGACGAGGGCCAGGGCGTTGGCCAGGAACTTCAGCGTCCGCTCGCGCCGGGCGTTGCCGGCGCCGAGGGTCTGGGCGGCGCTCCAGAACCCGTGGCGGACGTGCAGGCCGACGGCGGCCATCGCGACGAGGTAGATCGTGTTGCCGTACCAGGTGGAGAAGGTGGCGAGGACGTTCTCGTAGGGGTGGCCGGCCCAGGCGCGCTCGTTGACCGTGAGGGTGGTCAGGTCGAGCAGGTGCCAGACGATGAAGAGGGCGAGGATGATCCCGCCCCAGCGCATGGTGCGGGTGGCGTAGCTCGCGCGGCGGCGCTTGTGGGCGTACTTCACCGGGCGGGCCCTGATGTCGCGGCGGCTGAGCTGGTAGGCGCAGACGGCGTGCGCGACGACGGCCGCGACGAGGACCACGCGGACGATCCACAGGGCCCACTCGTAGTGCAGGAAGGGGGAACCGAGGGTGCGCAGCCAGTGGGCGTATCCGTTGAACTCGTCCGCCCCGAAGAAGATCTTGAGGTTGCCGAGCATGTGCACGACGAGGTAGCCGAGCATGATCAGGCCGGACACGGCCATCACGGACTTCTTGCCGACGGTGGATTCCCAGAGCGTGCGCGTGATGGACGGCCGTCGATCCGTCCGCGTTGCCAGAGCCATGTCATCGACGGTAAGGACCAAGGTCCCGAAAGGTCCAAGACATCGTGGAGCTGATCGCGATAGGCGGTGCCTATCGTCGCGGGTTAGCGTGGGGGCATGCAGTTCCAGCAGCTGGTCTACTTCGTGGCCGTGGCCGAGACCCGCCACTTCACCCGCGCCGCCGAGCGGGAGCACGTGGCCCAGCCGTCGCTGTCGCAGCAGATCAAGTCCCTGGAGCGGGAGTTGGGCGCCGAACTGTTCAGCCGGGTCCGCGGGAACATCACGCTCACCGACGCGGGCGAGGCCCTGCTGCCGTTGGCGCGGCGGATCCTCGCGGACGCCGACACGGCGCGGCTGGAGGTGCAGGAGCTGGCGCAGCTGCGGCGGGGACGGGTCCGGCTGGGGGCCACGCCCAGTGTGTGCACGGGCCTGCTGCCGGCCGTGCTGCGCGACTTCCACGCGGCGCATCCGGGGATCGAGCTGCTGATCGAGGAGAGCGGTTCGCTCGACCTCGTACGGGAACTCGCGCGCGGGGTGCTGGACCTGGCGCTGATCGCGCTGCCGCTGCCGCCGTCGGCTCCGGCGCTGACCACGGTGGAGCTGCTGACCGAGGACCTGGTGGTGGTCTCCTCGGCCGGTCTCCCGCCGCCCGGGGGCGGCGGGGAGCTCACCATCGCCGATCTGCGCGACGAGCCGATGGTGATGTTCCGGCACGGCTACGACCTGCGGGACCTGACGGTGGCGGCCTGTCGGGCGGCGGGCTTCGAACCCTCCTTCACGGTGGAGGGCGGGGAGATGGACGCGGTGCTGGGCTTCGTGCGCGCGGGCCTCGGTCTGGCGGTCGTCCCCGCCATGGTCGTCGGCGACGGCGGGCCGGGACTGCGCGCCACCGGTCTGGCGGGCTCGCCGCTGCGGCGCACGATCGCCCTCGCGCACCGCACGGACGTGGCTCCGCCGCGCGCGGCCCGCGAACTGAAGCGGATGCTCGTGGGCTCCTGACCGGCCGGCGGGGATGTCAGGCCGCGGGTCTGGGCCATCCCCGGTCGAACCCCTCGGCCAGCATGGCGAAGGCCCGGTCCGCGTCGGCGACGGCGCCCGGATGGACCTCGTCCGCGCTGCGTCCGGCCGCGATCCGCCGCCAGTTCTCCCGGCCCAGCTCGTGCCGGACCGTCACCAGGTGCAGCGCCGCGAGCCTGGCGGGCAGCGGCTCGGCGGATTCGGCCTCCAGGGCCTCGGCGAGCAGTTCCACCTCACGCGCGGTGTAGCGCGCCAGCCGCGCCCCCAGGCCCTCGGTGGAGTACAGCAGCCCCTGGAAGGCGAGCACGTTCGGGTGGTCGCAGAGCCCGGTGATGGGATCCCGCTCGGCGAGGGCCGTCAGGAAGTGCCCGTGGACCGCCGCCACCGGGCCGAGGCCCGCGGCGCGCTCGCGGACGACGCGCGCCACCTCGTCCTGATGGTCGGCGAACCGGTCGAGCACCAGGTCCTCCTTGGTGGGGAAGTACCGGAACAGGGTGGGTTTGGAGACCTCGGCCGCCGCGGCCACGTCGGCGACCGAGACGGCGTCGAACCCTCTCTCCAGGAACAGCTCCAGCGCCGTGGCCGCCAGTCGGCGGCGCGTACGCAACTTCTTGCTCTCGCGCAGACCCGTCGTGTTCTCCATGACGCACAGCGTAGCACGAAAAAATGACCCGGTTAATTTTGTGACCGGGTTGCTTTTTTCTTCTTCGGGCGCTTCTCTTGATTCAGCGAGCGATTCGGCGAGCACAGGGCGACGACGAGAGGGGCGGTCCGATGACGAACAGCGGGGACAAGAGCGGCATGGGCGGCGTGAGCGGTGCGAACGGCATGGGTGGCACGGGCGGCCTGGAGGGCACGGGCGACTCGACCGGGGGCACGGCGGACGGGGCGGTCGAGGTACTGATCGTGGGGGCCGGCCCCACCGGGCTCACCCTGGCCTGTGACCTGGCCCTGCGGGGCGTCTGCGTCCGCGTCCTGGACCGGCGCGACGGCCCGCACCGCGAGTCGCGCGGCAAGGGCCTGCACCAGAGCAGCCTGGAGGTCTTCGAGCGGCTCGGCGTCGCGGAGCGGCTGTCGGCTCTCGGCACCCGGGACCTGACGTTGCGCAAGTACTTCGACGGCGCGCCCGTCACGGACACGCCGACCTCCGGCGGGCTGCTGATCTGCCAGTGGCAGGTGGAGGAGGCGCTGCGCGAGCGGCTCGCGGACCTGGGCACGCGCGTCGAGTACGGGGCCGAGGTCACCGCACTCGACCAGGACGGGAGCGGCGTCACCGCGCGGCAGGCCGACGGCCGCGTCGTCCGCGCCGCGTACGCGGCCGGCTGCGACGGCGGCCGCAGCACGATCCGCGGCCTCCTCGGGATCCCCTTCGAGGGGTACACCGAGGAGAACCCCACGATGGTGATCGCGGACGTGCGGGCCCCCGGGTTGAGCCGGGAGTTCTGGCACCAGTGGTTCACCTCGGAGGGCGGCGGGATCATGCTCTGCCCGATGCCGGGGACGGACGCCTTCCAGCTCCAGGCCTCGCCGGAGACCGACGACCGGGGACGGGCGCTGCCGCCCGGCCCGGAGGGAATCCAACGGCTCTTCGACCGGCACGCCCGCATGGAGGGGATCCGGCTGCGCGACGTCACCTGGCTCTCCACCTGGCGGGTCAACGTGCGCAGGGCCGCGCGGATGCGCGAGGGCCGGGTCTTCCTCGCCGGTGACGCCGCGCACGTCCATCCGATAGCCGGCGGGCTCGGCATGAACACCGGCATCCAGGACGCCGCCGCCCTCGGGCGGACCCTGGCCGGCGTCCTCGCCGGGCCTCCGGAGGGTATCGCGGCGGGGACGATCGCGGCGGGGGCCGGGCTCGACGCCTACGAGTCCGAGCGGCTGCCGGCCGCGGCGGCCCTGCTGGCCGACACCGTCGAGCGGCACGAGCGGGTCCTGGCCGCCGTGCGCGAGCCGGGTCGGGGGACGGAGGCCGGGCTCGACCGACCCGACCGGGCCTGACCCGATCCGGCCCCGCGGCGCCCCGCGCCCCCGCCCCGGGGTCCGCCGCCGGCCGGGCGGGTCAGGGGGTGGGGACGGCGTCCGACAGGGACAGGGCGTGGATCCGGTCCGGGGCACCCGGCCGGGCGTAGTACCAGCCCTGTGCGGTGTCGCAGCCGAGGGCTCGCAGCTGGGCGGCCTGCGCCCCGGTCTCCACGCCCTCGACCGTCACGGCCAGTTCGAGGCTGTGGGCCAGGGCGACGATGCCCTCCACGATCTTGACGTCCACGGGATCGGCGGGCTGCTGCTGCATCCCCCGGGTGAAGGAGCGGTCCAGTTTCAGGACGCTGACCGGCAGGCGGCGCAGGTTGGCCAGGTTCGAGTAGCCGGTGCCGAAGTCGTCCAGCGCGATGTCCACGCCCATGGCCGCGAGCCGCCGCAGCGGCTCCAGGAGCTCGTCGTCGGCCCCGATCAGGGCGGACTCGGTGACCTCCAGGCAGAGCGCGCCGGGAGCCAGCCCGGAGCTCTCCAACACCCGCAGGGTGTCGGCGACCAGCCCGGGGTGGTGCAACTGGGTCGGCGAGAGGTTGACGTTGACGCGCAGCGGGGTGCCGCCGTGTTCGCGCTGCCAGTTGCGGGCCTGGCGCACCGATTCCTCCAGCACCCACCGGCCGAGCGGCACGATCAGCCCGGTCCGCTCGGCGAGCGGGATGAACCGGTCCGGGCCGAGCACCCCGTACTGCGGGTGCGACCAGCGCACCAGCGCCTCCGCGCCGCGCACGCTGCCGTCGTTCATGTGCACCAGGGGCTGGTACTCGATGAAGAACTCGCCGCGCTCCAGGGCGGCGGGCAGGGCGTTGGTCAGGCCGTGCCGGGTGATGGCGCGGGCGTCGGCCTCGGCGTCGGCGAACTCGAAGCGGTTGCCGCCGGCCGCCTTGGCCCGGTACATGGTGATGTCGGCGCTGCGCAGCACCTCCGCCGGGGTGCGTTCGCCGGCCCGGCCCTCGACGATGCCGATGCTGCCCCGCACCGTCAGTTCCCGGCCCTCCAGCCGGATCGGGGTGGACAGGGCCGAGAGGATGCGCACCGCCAGGTCGGTGATCTTCTCCTCGGTGTCGGCGGCCGGTCCGGTGGTCAGGGCCACGAACTCGTCGCCGCCGAGGCGGGCCACCACCTCGCCCGGGCCGGTGGCGCAGCTCTGGAGCCGGTCGGCGACCTCCACGAGCAGCCGGTCCCCGGCCGAGTGGCCGAGGCTGTCGTTGACCGTCTTGAACCCGTCGAGGTCCAGGTAGCACAGGCCGAAGCGGTTGCCGGCCGGGCCGCCCAGGGCCTTCTCCAGCCGTTCGAAGAACAGCGTCCGGTTGGGGAGGCCGGTCAGCGCGTCGTGGGTGGCCTCGTAGCGCAGCCGCAGGTTGAGCAGCCGGCGTTCGGTGGTGTCCTCCATCAGCGCCAGCTGGTACTGCGGGACGCCGTCCGCGTCGCGCAGCAGCGACACCGTCAGGTTGGTCCACAACACGGTGCCGTCGTGCCGGTAGTACGGCTTCTCCACGCGGTAGTGCTCACGCTCGCCGCGGACCAGCTCGCCGTACATCCGCCACACGTGGGGGGTGTCGTCGGGGTGGCCCCACTCGCTGACGTTGCGGCCCCGCACGTGCCCCTCCAGGCCGCCGAACATCTGGAGCAGGGTGTCGTTGACCTCCAGGACGTTGCCCTGGAGGTCGGCGATGCCGATGCCGATGGCGGCGCCCTCGAAGACCGCCCGGAAGCGTTCCTCGCTCGCGTGCAGGGCCTGCTGGGCGTCGCTGCGCGCGGTCAGCGCGGAGCGCGCGATGGCCTCCTGCTCCTTGAGGGTCCGCTCGCGCAGGGCCCGGGCGAAGCCGGCGGCGATGCCGTGCTGGAGTCGGGCGCAGCGCGAGCGGTACTCCTCGGTGCCCTCGGTCCCGGAGCCGTCGGGTCCGCAGTACAGGACGAGATAGGACTCGACCACGCCGAGGGTGCCCGCGAGGGCCTCGGGGTCGGTGCAGTGCACGGCCACGAGTTCGGCGCCCACGCGCTGGGCGACGCCGGCGTCGAAGGGGCGGGCGTGCAGGGCCTCGGTGAGGGTGCGGGTGAGCGGGACGAGGTGCTGTTCGAACTCGGGTCGGGTGAGCGAGGTCGCCGTGACGGGGAAGATGGCCCGCCCCCAGATCGTGGCGAACCGCGCGATCCGGTCCTCCAGACCGCTGCGCAGCTCGCGCAGCGGCGCCCGGCCGGGGGCTCCCGCCCCGTCGGGCCCGGTTCCTGCCTCCGCACCCGCCCGCGCGCCCGCGCGGGGGCCCTTGCGGGGGGTCGCCGGCTGCCTTCCGGTCCGGGCGGTGGTCGACCCGGCGGCCCCGGGGGCCGGGCGCGACTCCCGTCGGGGGGAGGGGTCCGGTTCCCCGGGGGCCTGGCCGGGGGTGGCCGGGGGCGGGGTGGGAGCGGGGAGTCTCACGCCTTGCGTCCCACTCCGGCGAAGCCCGAGAAGGCGTACGGATCCTCGGGGGTCTCGCCCTCGGCGAGCGGCCCGGTGCGGTCGGGTCTCCAGTCCGGCATGGAGACGACGCCCGGCTCCAGCAGCTCGAACCCGTCGAAGAAGCCCTTGATCTCCTCGCCGCTGCGCATGACGAGCGGGTTGCGGATGTCCCGGTAGACGCCGACGGTGCCGCTCGCGACCTCTTCGCTGAGCGGGATGCCCTCGTAGGAGGCGTGCGTGAGGATCAGCATGCTGCCGGGGGCCAGGGCGTCGCGCAGGGCGGCGACGGCCGCGTACGGGTCGTCGGAGTCCTCCAGGAAGTGCAGGACGGCGACCAGCAGCAGGGCGACCGGCCGGTCGAGGTCCAGCAGGCGCGTGAGGGCGGGGGCATCGAGGATCTCCTGCGGCTTGCGCAGGTCCGCGGCGATCACGTCGGTGCGGTCGTCGCCGGCCAGGACGGCCTGGCTGTGGGCCACCGCCACCGGGTCGTGGTCCACGTAGACCACGCGCGCGTCGGGGCTCGCGGCGTGCGCGATCTCGTGGACGTTGCCGAAGGTGGGGATGCCGGAGCCGATGTCGAGGAACTGGGTGACGCCCTCGGCGACGGCGTGGCGGACGGCCCGGCGCATGAACGCCCGGTTCGCCTGCATGATCTTGGGGAGTCCCGGCATGAATTCCATGGCCCGGCGGGCCGCCTGTCGGTCGACCTCGAAATTGTGCGAGCCGCCCAGGTAGTAATCGTAGATGCGGGACACGCTCGGCACCGATATGTCGATGCCTGGCGGGGCCCAGGCGGGGCGCTCCATCGGGGTCTCCAAGCCTTGGTCGTACCGTGGTCCTTCGCCGTCCGTCCAGGAGGTGGGACGGGGCTCGGACTGCTGTCCGAGCCGAATGTACTGATCATTGCCCAACAGGGCGAGCAAAAGCGGAAATTGGCGGTCCGTTCTTGGTCACACACCAAAGGCAGGTGCGGGTCCGGCCACCCAGGGGCGAGAAACCGACAAATACCTTTTGAGAATTGCCCTCCGGGCGATCCGATCCGACCAAAACATGGCTCAAACCTCTAGGGTCCCAACTCCGCCCGATCAGGCGAACCCTGCCCGGCCCTCACGTGCGCGGGCGCGCGCGACCCCATGCTCCCCGGGTGAACAGACCCTGTGCCAGGCGCCTGCTGGTGGTCCCTGTCCTGCTGTGGGCGGCCCTGGCCGCCACACCGGCCATGGCCGATAGCCGCGCCTACGCGACGATCGACACCGAGGACGGCACACCCCTCCTCCAGGCCTTCGCGACCGCCGGAGGCGCCCACTCCGTCGCCGGTCGGGGTGGCGGACATCACGGAGGGGGCAAGGGGAAGGGCCACGGGAACGGCCATGGTCACGGGCACGGGCATGGCCACGGCCACGGCCACGGCCATCACTGCCCGCCGCCCCCTCCCCCGCCGTGTCCCCCCAAGCCCACCCCGCCCAAGCCCACCCCCACCCCCACGCCGACACCGACGCCGACGCCGACCCCCACACCGCCACCACCGAAGCCGACCCCGCCACCACCGAAGCCGACCCCGCCACCGCCTCCTCCACCACCGCCGCCGGCCCCCCGACCGACCCCGGCCCCGCCCAAGCCGACGCCGACTCCACCCCCACCGCCCGCGCGACCGGTCCTCAAGGCGGTCCCGGCCCCGCCTCCACCGCCGGCGCCCGAGCCCCCCGCGCCCTCGACCACCCCTCCTCCACCGGCGCCCCCGCCGGTGAAGATGAAGCCCGTCGCTCGTCCCGCGTACCACGCGGCGACCCGCAAGCCTCAGGAGCACCACATCTCGCCGGTCACGTTCACGCTCATGACGGCGGCCCCCGCCGTGCTCGCGATCGTCGCGCTGCGCCCGCGCTGAGCGCGCCCCCTGACCAGCGACCCCTGACCGCGGACCCCTGACCGCGGACCCCTGATGGCCGGCCCTCGACCGCGGGCCGCCCCCTTCCCCCGCACCTTCTGATCACTTGTCTACATATGGGAGTCATCTTGTCGGAATGGCTCGTCCTGTCCCTCGCGATGGCCGCGGCGTGCGCCGTGGTGCTGTCCATCGCCTTCTTCAACCACCGCAGGATCGGCGAGGACGACGATCCGAACGAGACCCCGGACGTCATCGAGTACATGACGATGATGATCGGGGTGATCTACGCGATCGTGCTGGGTCTGGCGATCGCGGGCGTCTGGGAGGGCCGCGGCGCCGCCCAGGAGTACGTGCGCCAGGAGGCGCAGGCCCTGCACGAGATCAGCGTCCGCTCCGAGGTCTACCCGGCCGAGGTCCGCAAGAAGATCCGCGCCGACGTCGACGCCTACGTGACCCACGTCGTCGACACCGAGTGGCGGCAGATGGCGGACGAGGGGACGCTGACGGACCGCAGCGCGGAGCTGCTGGAACGTATCCGCCGTGACGTGACCGACTACGAACCGCAGACCGACCACGAGGGCCAGGCCTACCAACCGCTGGTCGACCAGGTCGCGCTCGTCGACGACGCCCGCAACGCGCGCGGCCAGAGCGCCGGCGCCACGATGCCCGGGGTGGTGTGGTTCGGGCTGATCGCCGGCGCCCTGGTGACGGTGGGTCTGATCTTCACCCTGCAGATCCGCCGTTCGTTCCGCGAGATGCTCCTCGCGGGCCTCTTCAGCGCGCTGATCGCCTTCCTGCTGTTCCTGATCTGGGACTTCGACGCCCCCTTCGGACGGGGCATCTCTGCGACCGCCGAACCCTTCCTCGCCCAGTTCGGGCACCTGGGACTGGACGACTGAGCCACGCCCCACCCGCCGGCCCGGCAAACCGGGGACGGGCCTCCCGTCCCCGGTTCGGCCTACGCCCGTGCCCCATTCGCCCGTTCCTGATCGCGGGTCACCGCACCCGCGCCTAGCGTGACGGACATCGAGGCGCACTCCCCCCACGTGCGGAAACGCTGCGCGATTGCTCCTCGGGGATCCGGAGAACCGACCATGGGTGCGATACGCAGCTCCGCCACAGCCCTGCCGGTCGCCGGCGCCACGGCCATCGCCCTCGCGCTCGGCGCCTTCGCCATGCCCTCCGCCGGCGCGGCCGACGCGGCGCCCGTCACCTCCTTCGGCTTCGCCATCACCCCCTCGACGGTGGCTCCCGGCGGCCAGGCCGTGCTGTCGGTGACCGGTTGCGACGCCGCCTTCGCCACCGCCTCCTCCGGGGTCTTCGACACCGTGAGCATCGCGCGGGGGCAGACCGCACGGGTCACCGTGGACCGCGACGCGCGGCGCGGCGCCCAGTACTCCGTCACCTTCACCTGCGACGGGGAGAACGGATCCGCCGACCTCACCGTGGCGGGCGGCACCGCGTCGCTGCCCAGCACCAGTTCCACGACCGGCGCCAGGGCCCGGACGACCGCCCCCGCCACCCCCCGAAGCACCACCGGCACCACGAGCGCGGGAACAAGCACGGGAACGGGCACCGGGACCGGCACGGGGACGACCACCGGCACGGCCCCCCGCAGCACCACCGGCACCGTCACCGGCACCACCACCACCGGCACCACCGCCGGCACGTCCCCGCGCGCGACCCTCGGGGTGCGCGGCGGACTCGGGGGCAGCGTCGCGGGCATGGACCCCGTGGAACTGGGTGCGGGAGCGGGCCTCTTCCTCACCGCCGCCGGCGCGACCGCCTTCGCCCTGCGCCGGCGCGGCTCGGCCCGCGGCCACTGACCGACTCCCCCCGCGGCGAGCCCCCGGCGACCGCCGTCCGCTCCGGGTCCCCAGCGGGATCCGGAGCGGAAGGCGACCGGCCGGGGCCGGGAGGAACGTACGGCGGGACACGAGTGCCGGGCGCACCACGAACGCGGGGGCGGAGGGTCGAAGGACGGGAGGAATCGGAGTCGGGAGAGGAGGAAGGCGAGGCCGTCGAGCGGTGCCGAGCGCCCGGGCGGGCGGGCGAACCGGCGGCCGAAACGGGCGGGCGGGTGAACGGGCGGGGCAACGGGAGCGCGCGCCGGCGGGCGCGCGGCGACCCTCGGACGCGGAACGGCGACGCGGTGCGAGACCGCGTGGCCGCACCCCGTCAGACCCGGCTGCCCACCGTGCGGCGACGGCGGATCACGTGCACGCCCGCGCCCAGGGCCGCGGCGCCGACCAGGCCGGAACCGATGGCCGTCTCCGCCGTGGAGGGACCGAACGAGCCGCCGATGCCGCCCTGCGCGCCGTTGCCGTGCAGGATCGTGAAGCGGTGGGTGGCGACCAGGTTGTTGTCGTTGCACTTGACCGACAGGGTGTGGTGGCCGGGCGAGGCGTGGTTGAAGATCCGCACGCTCGCGAAACCGATGGAGCCGGCCGACAGGTTCGTCTGCGGGAAGTTTCCGTGCGACCAGACGACGCCGCCGTGGCCGCAGCCCGCGGCGCTGACCTGCATCCTGGCGCCCTGGTGCACGGAGTAGGGATTGACCGTGACGTTGCTGGGCCCGTTCCCGCCGCCCTGCGGGGGGTTCGCGGCGGCGAACGTGGCACTGAGCCCGATCGCGGCGCAGGCGGCCGCGGTCACGGTGAGAGCGCGGAAAGCACGCATGGTGGAACCTCCAGCGGGAAGCGCCCCGGAGCGGTGGCCCGGGCAGATCGACGAGAACGCCTCCCATCACGAACCCTCGGGGCGCCGCGCATCCGGCGCATGTCCACCTTTGGGCCGCCCGGTTGAGCGACACGCCGACGCGCGGACTGATCATCTGACGGATCCGCAGGTCACGAGCCGTCAGGCATTTATGTGACGATTACCTGGATGGGTGCATCCCTTACGGCCGCACCGCCCGCCCGCCGGCCCTCCACCACCCGTTCGCCCTTCCCCGATCGCCGTCCCGCGCGAGCGGCCTTAGCGTGCGGGGAGAAGGGCGTACCGGGGAGGGACTGGAACGCGGGTCGGGACCCCCGCGTCGGGAAGGGAGAGCCATGACCGAGGACGAGTGTGAGCAGCGACCGAGGAGACGCTCCCCCTGGGGCGTACTCGCGATGGTCATGCTCACCGGCCTCGCCATGATGCGGAACGGGGCCGATGCCGAGGACGGGCCGCCGCAGCCGACGGCCGCGGCGGCCGTCGCCGTGCGCGCGGACCAGCTGCCGGCCAATCCACCCACGCCGGCGGCGGACATGGAGGTGCTGGACCACTCGTCGGTGCAGCGCGTCCGGATTCCGACGATCAACGTGGACGCGCCGGTGATGACGGTCGGGCTGGACGCGCAGGGTTGGATCGACGCGCCACCGCCCGAGGAGAGGAACCTGGCGGGCTGGTACCTGAACGGCATCTCGCCGGGCCAGCGGGGATCGTCGGTGATCGTCGGGCACGTGGACAACGCGCAGGGCCCGGCGGTCTTCTACGGCCTCGGATCGCTCAAGCCGGGTCACCGCATCGAGGTGGAGCGCTACGACGGGCGCACGGCGGTGTTCGAGGTGTACGGGGTGGAGGTGTTCTCCAAGGAGTCCTTCCCGGGCTCCCGCGTGTACGGGGACACGGGCCACGCCGAACTGCGCGTGATCACCTGCGGCGGCGGCTACTCGAAGGCCAAGGGCTACGACGGCAACGTGGTGGTCTTCGCCCGCATGGTCGCGGCCCGCTGACCCTCGCCCCCTCGCCCCCTTCCCCCGTTCCCCTCCCCCGGCACCGCCGCGGGGCGGGGGAGACGGAGGAGGGGGGCGGTTTCAGCGGGGCGGGAGGGTGGGGAGCGTCATGCGGTAGCCGCGGGCCAGGAGTTGGGGAAGGTAGGTGGCCAGCGCGTGGACGCTCTGCGTCCGGTCGCCGCCCGCGTCGTGGTTCAGCACGATCACCCCGGGGCCGGCGCCGGCCATGACCCGGGAGACGATGGTCGTGGTCCCCGGCTCCTTCCAGTCGAGGGTGTCCACGGTCCACGCCAGGGGTTCCATACCGAGGTCGGCCCCGATCTCGAACGCGGCGCGGTTCCACGCCCCGTAGGGGGCCCGGAACCACAGCGGGGCCTCCCCCACGCTCTGTCGGACGACCTCGCTGGTGCGGCCGATCTCGGCTTCGAGGGCGGACCGGCCCAGGGTGGGGATGAGCGGGTGCGTCCAGGTGTGGTTGCCGATGACGTGGCCCTCGGCGACCATGCGGCGCAGCAGGTCACGGTTCTCGGTGGCCATCTCCCCGCAGACGAAGAACATCGCGCGGACCCCGTGGCGGGCGAGGGTGTCCAGGATGGCGGGGGTGTAGCGCGGGTCGGGGCCGTCGTCGAAGGTGAGCACCATCGCGGAGGCGTGGGCGGCGTCGGCCGGCAGTTCCAGGATGGGGCGGTTGCGGACCGCGGGCTTGACGGTGGGCGGTCGCGCGGGGGCCTCGGCGGTCATGGGGCGCAGGCGGTAGGACTTCTCCGGCGGTCCGGCGGGGCGCAGCCCGGGCGCTCCGCCGGCGCCGACGGATCCCGGTGCGCCCGGGGCGCCGGTCCCGGCGGGCGTGCCGGCCTCGCCGCCGGAGACGAGGGCGGAGGCGGTGGCGATTCCGAGGAAGACGGCGGTACGCAGGAGCATGCGTCGCCCTACTGTCTGCTCGTCATTTGTCATTATTACTACGTATCAACGACATCGTCGAAGATGTCGAGAGGCGCGGACGCTCCCCGCTCCCCCCACCCGGACGGGCCAACGGCCCCACCGATCAGCGGCCCCACCGATCAGCGGCCGCGCCGATCGGCCCCGGGGCTCGGCCCCGCCGCTCAGCCCCGCCGCACCAGCGGGAACGGCAGCGTCTCGCGGATCGTCAGACCCGTGAGGAACATGACGAGGCGGTCGACGCCGATGCCCAGTCCGCCCGTGGGGGGCATGGCGTACTCCAGGGCGTCCAGGAAGTCGTTGTCCAGCTCCATCGCCTCGGGGTCGCCGCCGGCCGCCAGGAGGGACTGGGCCGTCAGCCGGCGGCGCTGCTCCACGGGGTCGGTCAGTTCCGAGTAGGCGGTGCCGAGTTCGGTGCCGAAGGCCACCAGGTCCCAGCGTTCGGCCAGCCGCGGGTCCTTGCGGTGCTGGCGGGTGAGCGGGGAGACGTCGGTCGGGAAGTCCTTGTAGAAGGTGGGCAGTTTCGTGCGCTCCTCGACGAGGCGCTCGTACATCTCCAGGGCCACGTCGCCCCGGGTGTCCTCGGGGGCGTGCGGGACACCGGCGCGGTCGCACAGCGCGCGCAGCACGTGCTCCTCGGTGTCGGCGTCGACGACCTCGCCGAGGGCCTCGCTGATGGCCCCGTACATGGTCTTGACGGGCCAGGGTCCGGAGATGTCGTGGACGACGAGCCTGCCGTCGGGGCCGGCCTTGTGCGCGATCGGCGAGCCGAAGGCGGCGGTGGCGGCGCTCTGGATGAGTTCGCGGGTGAGGTCGAGCATCACGTCGTAGTCGGCGAACGCCTGGTAGGCCTCCAGCATCGTGAACTCGGGATTGTGCTTGTAGGAGACGCCCTCGTTGCGGAAGGTGCGGCCCATCTCGAAGACCTTCTCCATCCCGCCGACGCACAGCCGCTTGAGGTACAGCTCGGGGGCGATGCGCAGGTAGAGGTCGAGGTCGTAGGCGTTGATGTGGGTGCGGAAGGGCCGGGCGTTGGCCCCGCCGTGGATCTGCTGGAGCATCGGGGTCTCGACCTCCAGGTAGCCCCGGTCGAGCAGGCCCTGGCGCAGGGCCTGGATGGCGCTCGACCGGGCCCGTACGACGTCCCGCGCCTCGGGGCTGGCGACGAGGTCGAGGTAGCGGCGCCGGACCCGGGCCTCGGGGTCGGCGAGGCCCTTGCGCTTGTCGGGCAGGGGGCGCAGGCACTTGCCGGTGAGCTGCCAGGAGTCGACGAGGACCGACAGGGCGCCGGTGCGGCTGCTGCCGACCTCTCCGCTCGCCACGACGTGGTCGCCGAAGTCGACCTGGGTGGTGAACGCGTCCAGGACGTCGGCGCCGCTCTCGTCGCGGGTGAACATCAGCTGGGCGTCGCCGGTCCAGTCCCGGAGCACGGCGAAGACCACGCCCCCGAGGTCGCGCACGACCATCACCCGTCCGGCGAGGGTGACCTGCTCCCCGGTACGGGTGCCGGGCGGGTATCCGGGGTGCTCGGCCTTCAACCGGGCCGCGGTGTGGGTGCGCTGTCGGATGCCGACGGGGTAGGGGTCGGTGCCGGAGGCCCGGATCCGGTCCAGCTTCGCGTGGCGCACCCGTACCTGTTCGGGGAGCCGTTCGGCCGTCGGGCCGGGGGCCCCGTCGTCGCCCACGAGGTCCAGCCCCAGGGAGTCGATGGAGGGGAGCCCGGCGGTGTTGGCGGGGGCGGTCAGGCCCTTGGGGTGGCCGTTGCCCCACAGGGTGCGCAGGCTCGGGACGGAGACGAAGCCCTCCGCGATGCCCGAGGCGAGACTGACGCGGGCGAGGGAGCCGGCGTCCTGGTAGCAGAGGAACCGCGGGTACCACTCGGGGCCGTACTTCACGTTGGACCGGTACAGCGCCTCCAGTTGCCACCAGCGGGAGAAGAACAGCAGCAGCCTGCGCCACATCTTCAGCACCGGGCCGGCGCCGATCCGGCCGCCCTCCTCGAAGGCCGAACGGAACACGGCGAAGTTGAGGGAGATCCGGCGTACGCCCAGGCCGGGGGCGGCGGCGCACAGTTCGGCGACCATGAACTCCATGACCCCGTTGGGGGCGGCGCGGTCGCGGCGCATGAGGTCGAGGGAGATGCCGTCCTTGCCCCAGGGGACGAAGGAGAGCAGCGCGATCAGTTCGCCGTCCGCGTCGAAGGCCTCGACCAGCAGGCAGTCGCCGTCGGCGCGGTCGCCGAGCCGGTCCAGGGCCATGGAGAAGCCGCGTTCGGTCTCGGTGTCGCGCCAGCGGTCGGCCCGGTCCACGATGGTCTGCATCTCGTCCTCGGACAGGGCCGAGTGGCGGCGGATGAGGGTGGTGGCGCCCGCGCGCCGGACCCGGTTGACGGCCTGCCGGGTGACGCGCATGTCCCGGCCGTCGAGGTCGAAGTGGGCCACGTGCAGGATGGCCTCGTCACCGAGCTGGAGGGCGCTCAGGCCCGAGCGGGCGTACGCCGTCGCCCCGTCCTCGGAGGCGCCCATGACGGCCGGCTGCCAGCCGTGGCGGCGGGCCACGGCGAGCCAGGCGTCGACGGCGGGGCTCCAGGCGGCCGGGTCGCCCACGGGATCGCCGCTGGCCAGGCAGACGCCGGCCTCGACGCGGTAGGTGACGGCGGCCTTGCCGTTGGGGGCGAAGACGACGGCCTTGTCCCGTCGGGTGGCGAAGTAGCCGAGGGAGTCGTTGCGGCCGTAGGCGCCGAGCAGCGCCCTGATGCGGGGTTCCTCGTCGCCGTGCAGGGCGGCCGTCAGGCGCTGGGAGCGGAAGAGGGTGGCGGCGGCGTTCAGCAGGGCGAGGGCCCCGAAGAGGCCGAGCAGGAAGTACAGGGGGCGCGGCGGGTGGCCGTCGAACTGGCGCGCGGAGAAGAGGCCGCCGAAGACCTGCTTGGCGGCCCAGTCGAGCCACTGCCCCTTGGGCAGGGACCCGGGGAACAGGGCGACGAGTCCCCAGCCGAGGAAGACCGCGGCGAGCAGGCCGAGCCCGAGGACCAGCATGGCGCGCCACACGGCGCCGGGGCGGGAGGCGGCGTAGAACTCCGCGCGGGCGGCGACGAGCACCCCGAGGGCCACCACCGAGATGACCAGCGAGGGGCCGCCGATCCAGAAGTCCCCGTCGGCGAGGATCAGGACGTCGACGAGGATCAGCAGGGCCAGATAGGTGACGACGATCCACCAGGCGATCTTCTTGCGCATGCCGAGGGCGGCGGCCAGCAGGAAGAGGAACACGGCGTAGGCGAGGTTCTCGCTGACCGGCACCACGACGGCGTCGAGGAAGCGCACCACGGGGCGCAGCAACCTGCGCAGTGTCGGGGAGAGCGCCAGCAGCGCGCACAGCAGACCGAGCGCTCCGAAGAACGCGCCGAAGGCGTCCGGGACGCGGTTGAGGAACCGGTTGCGGGTCCCTCGGGTCTCCTCCACGGTGACACTCATGCTTGGCACTGTAGGGAGGGCGGCGCCGGTCCGCGCGGCGAGCCGACTAGCCTCGGACCCGTGACTGAGCACGTGAACACGGGATTCGAGCGCGGTACGGACGGCCCCAAGGTGATCCTCGCCGGGGTTGACGGATCGCAGTCCTCACTGCGGGCCGCCGCCTACGCGGCGGGGCTCGCCCGGCGCCAGAACGCCCTGCTGGCGCTGGTGTACGTCCAACCGGTCCTGGCGGCCGGGGCCTCGCTCGGCGCGCCGGTCGGCGACACCACCGGGGAGATCGCGGAGGGGATCGTCCGGGAGATCCGGGAGGCGGCGGAGCGACTCAAGGGCGTCTTCGAGGTCCGCTGGCAGTTCCACACCTTCCGCGGCGACCCTTACGCGGGCCTGGTGAGCGCCGCCGAGGAACTGCGGGCGGACGCGGTGGTGGTCGGTGCCTCCGAGCAGGCGGGGCACCGGATCGTCGGGTCGGTGGCGGTGCGGCTGGTGAAGGCGGGGCGCTGGCCGGTCACGGTCGTCCCGTAGCCGGTCCGCGCGGCGTTCAGCGGCCCATGGTCAGGCCGTCCCCGGCGGCGCCGCGGCCGAGGACGGCCTCCGCGACGCCGTCGCGGGCGCTCTCGTACTCGGCGTTGTCGGGGTCGGCGTCCAGTGCGGCGGGGAGGTTGATCACCCTGCCGATGTCGAGGTCCATCATCTGCGGGACGAACTCGGCCTTGGTGACCCGCCAGCGCTGTCCCGGCGCGGCGGGCGGCTCGAAGGTGAACCGGCCGAGGGATCCGTGGTTGCCCCTCGGGTCGCGGGCGCCGGAGTGGTCGAACATCTCCCCGGCGACCTGGTCGCCCATTCCGTAGACGATCCAGGTGCCGTTGACCTTCTCGTAGGCCTGGGGGACGTGGGCGTGCGTGCCGAGGATCATGTCGACGTCCGGGCGGTCCCCGCTGCGCGAGGCGGTCAGGGCCCGGCCGAGTTCGAGTTGGGTCCCGTCCGGTTCGGTCTGCCACTCGGTGCCCCAGTGCAGGCTGACGAGCACCACGTCGGCCCCGGCCTTCCGGGCGGCCCGGGCGTCGGCGACGATCTTCTCCTGCCGGGTCAGGTTGACCGCCCAGGGGCGGCCCTCGGGCATCGGGTAGCCGTTGGTGCCGTAGGTGTAGGCGAGGTGGGCCACCTTGGCCGAGCCGGCCGTGTAGAGGGCGGGGCGGGCCGCCTCGGCCGCGGTCCGCGCGGAGCCGGCGTGGCCCAGGCCGACCTTGTCGAAGCGGCCGAGGGTGCGGTCGATGCCGTCCGCGCCGTCGTCGAGGGTGTGGTTGGAGGCCGTCGAGCAGCCGTCGTAGCCGGTGTCCTTGAGGGCGTCGGCGATCGCGGGCGGGGAGACGAAGGCCGGGTAGCCGCTGAACGGGCCGTCGTCCTCGCCGTAGATGGTCTCCATGTGGCACAGGGCCAGGTCGGCCGCCGAGACCACGGGCTTGACGCCGGAGAACATGGGGCGGAAGTCGTGCCCGTCGCCGTCCGCGTCGCGGGCCGCGCGTGCGATGACCGAGTCGTGCGGCAGGACGTCGCCGCTCGCGACCAGGGTGAAGCCCCGGGCGGGCGGCGCCGTGCCGACGCCGGGGGTGCCTGCCGGCGCCCCGGCCGCGCTGGAGCCGAGCCGGGCGGGCGACCGGTCGCCGTGGGCGGAGCAGGCGGCGGCCGTCGCGGCCAGGAGGGTGGCCGACAGCAGGGCGAGGGCGCGCCGGGTGCGCGGGGCGCGGCCGGTGCGGTGGGTGCGGTGGGTGCGGTGGGCCATCTTTCCCGGCTCCCCTTCATATGACTATCGGATCACTTGAAATCCATAGGAGAAGGGGTCGTTCGTCAAGGAACCGGGCCGCGCGTCCGGCCCCCGCTCACCGCGATGGCCCACGGCGGACGCCGGGGCGACGGGGCGCGCCGAGGGGCCGTTCGCCGCGCCGTTCGACCGTTCGTCGCCCCTCGCGCCCGCCCACCGGACGACGCGGGTGCTTGGGCGCAACGGCGGCCTCGAACGGTTCCCGGGGCGGCTCCCCGCAGGTCAGGGTGAGTGCGTCGGGCCCCCAGCGGCCCCCGAACCCCCCAAGCGGACCCCGGAAGGAGCCACTCGTGCCGCTCTCCCCCACCCGCCGGCGCGCGGAACCCGAGGCGCTCGCCGAACTCCAGCGCGAACACGGGCGAGCCCTGTTCGGATTCCTCCTCGGCCTCACGGCGGGCGACGCGCAGCGCGCCGAGGACCTGGTGCAGGAGACCCTGGTACGGGTCTGGCAGCACCCCGAGGTGCTGTCGAGCGGGCACGAGTCGATGCGGCCCTGGCTGTTCACCGTCGCGCGGCGGCTCGCGATCGACGCCCGCAGGGCCCGCCTGTCACGCCCCCAGGAGGTCGACCCGGACGGGTTGGAGCAGGCGCCCGCGCCCCGGGACGCGGTGGCGGGATCGGTCACCGCGATCGACGTCCGCCGGGCCATGGGCAGCCTGGGCCGCGAACACCGGGACGTGCTCGTCCAGGTCTACTTCCAGGACCGTTCGGTTGCCGAGGCGGCGGCCGAGCTGGGCATCCCGGCGGGTACGGTCAAGTCCCGCACGTACTACGCCCTGCGCGCGCTCCGCAAGGGCCTCCAGGGGTACGGGCTCGGAGCCTGACCGACGGCCGCCGCGCGTCGACGCCGCTCCGGTATCACTGGAGGACCGCTCAAGAAACGCCCTGGATGCACAGGAATCGGACACAGAACGCATCGATATCGGCATCAGAGCGTGCAACTTGAGTAAACATCCCCCGCTCCGCGAGGCGCTCGGTGAAGGCTCGGGGTGACGACGGGAAGCTCGACACGCGGGAGAAGGTGGCAGCGGTGCAGCCCGAGGGTTCGTACGGCACCAGCGACGGTGGACTTGCCGTGCCCATGGCATGGCTCTACGCGGAGTACATCGCGGACGAGCTGCTGCGCACCGGCCGGCTGATCCCGGCCGGCACGGTGGAGTTCCGGGCCGGGCGCGACACGCTCGCGCTGACGATCTACCTCTCGGACTCGGCCGGCGAGCTCTCCGGGATCCGGGTGGTGTCGCAGCTCGACGAGTGGCTGTCCCTGACGGCGTACGGACACCCCTGGCGCGACTGGGTCCACACCCGCTTCCTCGCCCTGGGCGAGGAGGCCCGCGAACGCGGCCGGGGCGAGGACCCGGACCTCGAACTGGCCCGCGCCGCCTGGCGGTGGCTGGACCACACCGAGCTGTTCGCGACGAACCTCGACCCGGGCCGGCAGGGCCACGGGGTCACCCCGCCCGGTGTGGACGAGAACGCGCGCGTCTGGACCCCGGCCTGGCAACTCGGCCTGCCGCTGGGGCACCTGGCGATGCACCTGTTCTGAGGCTCCGCGACCCAGAGGGTCACGGGGGTCACCGGGGCCGAGCGGGGCCACGCGGGCTACCGGCCCGCGGGCGCCGTCGGGCCGGGCGCATCGGGTGCGTCGGGCCCGTCGGGTCCGTCGGGCCCGTCGGCCGGGTCGGTCACCAGACCGGTGAAGTCGGCCTCGTTGCGCTCCGCCCGGTTCACGTACCAGCGGGCCACGAGCCACATCACCGGGTACACCACCAGGCCGAGGGCCACCCACACCAGCGGCCCCGAGGTCGAACGGGGCAGCAGGAAGGCCGTCGGCAGCAACCCCAGCAACAGGGTGAGCGAGGCCAACGCGGCCAGGGCGGAACGCAACTGAGTGCGCATCAGCGCCCGGACGTAGGTCTCCCCGAGGGTGGTCTGCTCGGAGATCTCCGAGCGGGCCGGCGTGTGCGCGGGCGGCCGACGGCGGGTCCCCCGGGGCACCCCCGTGACGACCTCCCGTCGGGGCTGCGACGCCTGCTGCTCCTCGGCCATGGTGGCACGGAGTCTAGGGGGTTCCCCCGGCCCCTCCCGCCCCTCCCGCCGCTGCGGCTACTTGAGGAGGCGGGAGAGCCTGCGGTCCGCGAGCGGCTTGCCCCCGGTCTGGCAGGTGGGGCAGTACTGGAGCGAGGAATCGGCGAAGGACACCGAACGGATGGTGTCCCCGCACACCGGGCACGGCTCCCCGCCGCGACCGTGCACCCGCAGCCCGCTCTTCTTCTCGGCCTTCAGTTCCCCCGCGGCCAGTCCCCGGGCCCGCTCGACGGCCGTGGCCAACGTGTCGCGCAGCGCCTCGTACAGGTGCGTGACCCCTTCCTCGTCGAAGGAGGCGGCCGGTTTGAAGGGCGAGACCTTCGCCCTGTGGAGGATCTCGTCGCTGTAGGCGTTGCCGATGCCGGCCAGGACGCCCTGGTCGCGCAGCATCCCCTTGATCTGCCGGCGCTCCCCGGCCAGCAGCGCCGCGAGGTCGTCGCGCCCGAAGGCGTCCGCGAGCGGGTCGGGGCCCAGGCGGGCGATCCCGGGCACCTCGTGCGGGTCGCGCACGACGTACACGGCGAGGCTCTTGCGGGTGCCCGCCTCGGTGAGGTCGAAGCCCGCGCCGTCCTCCAGGACCAGGCGCAGCGCGAGGGGGCCCTTGCCCGGCCGGGGCGGCTGCGCGGGCAGTTCCTCCCGCCAGCGCAGCCAGCCGGCCCGGGCCAGGTGCGTGACGAGGTACAGCTCGCCGACGCCCACCGCGAGGAACTTGCCGCACCGGCCGACGGGCCCGGTGCGGCCGCCTTCGAGGGCGGTGAGCGGAGGGTCGTAGGTCTTGAGCACGCTGATGGCGAGCGGGAGGACGCGTGCGACCACCCGCCCGGCGAGGCGCGCGTCGAGGAACTCCCGCAGGGCCTCGACCTCCGGCAGCTCGGGCATCCTCCCAGCCTGCCGCCACGCCCCGCGCGGCGCGAGCCGGGGCGCGGGGCACGCCGCGCGGAGGGGGACGGCGGGCGGGCTCAGGTCATCACGAACTCGCACCACACGCACTTGCCGCTGCCCCTGGGCTCCACGCCCCACACGTCGGCCAGCCGGTCCACGAGCATCAGGCCGCGGCCCGAGACCCCGGAGTCGCCCGCCTCGCGGCGCCTCGGCAGGGCGCTGGAGCGGTCCGCCACCTCCACCCGGAGCCGGGGCTGCGGGCCGGTCAGGACGCGCAGGGTGACGATGGCGGGCCCGTCGGTGTGCATCAGGGCGTTCACGATCAGCTCGTCCGCGACGAGCTCGATCTCGTCGGCCCGCCCGCGGGCGCCCCAGGCCCGGACGGCCGCGCCGATCATGTGGCGGGCCGAGACCAGCCCTTCCGGGTCGCCGGGGGCCACGTGTTGCTGGAGCCTGCCGCCGGCCTGCGGGGCGTCCTCCCCCCGGCGGCGCAGCAACAGCAGGGCCATGTCGTCGTCGCCGCCCCGTTCGTCGACGACCTCGCACAGTCGGTCGGCGAGCAGCTGGAGGTCCGCGGGGCCGCCGCGCACCCGTTCGGTGAGGACCCGTATCCCGTCGTCGAGGTCGGCGCCGGGCCTTTCCACCAGCCCGTCGGTGCAGAGCAGGAGCGTTTCTCCCGGATCCAGCTCGACCGTGGTCACCGGATACTCCAGCCGGCCGAACTCCGCCGACAGCCCGAGCGGCATCCCGCCCTCCACCGACAGGCGCCGGCAGTCCCCGTCGCGGGTGCGCAGGAGGGGGTCGAGGTGGCCGGCCCGGACCAGTTGCAGGACGCCGGTGGACAGGTCGGCCTCCGCGTACGTGCAGGTCGCGAAGCGGTCGGTGTCGAGCTCGTGGAGGAAGACGGAGGCGCGGGCCATCACCGTGGCGGGTGAGTGCCCTTCGGCGGCGTAGGCGCGCAGCACGATGCGCAGCTGACCCATCACGGCCGCCGCGTGCGTGTCGTGGCCCTGGACGTCGCCGATGACGGCGCCGACCCTGCCGCCGGGCAGCGGGATGACGTCGTACCAGTCCCCGCCGATGTCGCGGCCCATGCGCGCGGAGCGGTAGCGCACGGCGATGCGGCCGCCGGGGACGTCCGGGATCCGCCGCGGCAGCATGGCCTGCTGGAGGCCCTCGGCGAGGTCGTGTTCCTGTTCCAGCAGCATCGCCCGTTGGAGGCTCTGCGCGATGCTGCTGCCGAGGGCGACCAGCAGGTTGCGCTCCTCCTGAGTGAAGCCGTCCTTGTCCTGGTAGAGCAGGCCGATGGCGCCGATCGGGCGGGCCTGGGCGATGAGCGGCAGGTACGCGGCGGCCGAGATCCGCATGTAGGAGATCTTCGACCACAGGGCGGGGTAGTCGGCGGCGAACTCCTCGGCCGAGTCGAGGAAACGGGGCTGGAGGGAGCGGACGACCTCGCTCATCGGGTACTGCTCGTCGATGCGGGTGTAGCGGGTGCCGGGGACGAAACTGTCGGCGGGGCCCTCGGCCACCAGGTGGATGCGGCCCGCCTCGACGAGGCCCATGACCATGCCCATGGAGCCGAGGCGTTCCAGTCCGTGGGCGTCGCCGATGACGTCGATGACGTCCCGGACGGTGCGGGCGTGCGCCAGGGCCGCCGTGGTGCTCTCCACCACGGAGGTCTGGCGGCGGCGTTCCTCGTCGAGTCCGAGGCGCTCGGCGGAGTGGCTGAGCTCCTCCGTCGCGTCCCGGACGATGCCGATGATCCGGTACGGGCGTCCGTCCGCCTCGCGCATGACCCGGCCCTGGGTGTGGGTCCAGCGCAGGGTCCCGTCGCGGCAGCGGATGCGGAAGTAGGCGCCGTAGGTGTCGACGCCGCTCTTGAGGGCGCTGGAGACGAGGGCGTCGAGCCGGGCGGACTCGGCGCGCGGCACGCGGGGCCCCAGGGACTCGGGGCGTCCGTCGTACTCCCGCGCGGTCGTGTCGAACACCTCGAGGGCGGCGGCGTCCATGTGCATGAGCCCGGTGACCAGGTCCCAGTCGAAACTGCCCATCCGGTTCAGCGACAGGGAACGGTCCGGGTGCGCGGGCCAGTCCTCCGGCAGCGATACGGTGCTCGGCACCGGTCCACCATGACACAGCGCGGGTTCAGGCGCTCTCCAGGTACTGGCCCGAGTCCATGGTCTCCTCGTCCATCGGGAATCCGTCCGGGTCCAGCGGGACCGAGGGGTCCACGAGCCCGTCGTCGGGGGAAAGGGGCAGGTCGGGGGCTTCCGGGGCCAGGTCGGTCGGTACGTCGGAGGGGGCGTCGGGCGCCTGCGGCCGCTGCTCCGCCGGGGGCCGCTGCGGGTTGGCCTGGGGGGCGGGCGGGACGCCGGGGGCGGTGGCGGGACCGTTGGCGGCGCCGCTCTCGGAGGGGCACGGCGTGCTCGGGGCGGCGGCCGACGGGGGGTCGGCGGCGGGCGGCCCGGCGGGCGGCACGTCGAGCGGGGCGTCGAGCGGGCCGTCCGGCGGCACGTCGAGCGGCGGGAGCTGCTCGTAGGGCACGTCGGACGAGGGGGCCGCGGGAGCGTCCTCGGGCAGGTCCGCGAGCGGGTCCGCCTGCGGATCGGCGGACGGGAGCGCGGCGGACGGCGGACCCGCGTGGGGCACCCCGCTCCGCGGGGCCGGCGCGACCTGCGCCTCGCCCGGCACGCCGTTGCGCATGTCGCCCTGTACGTCGCTCGGTACGTCGCCCTGTACGTCGTTCGGTGCCTCGTTCAGCGGGTCCGCCGTCCCGTCGGACGGCGCCTCCCCGGGCGCCCCGAGCGGCGGGAGCTGCTCGTACGGCACGTCCGACGTCGGCGGGTCCGTCGGCGGGGCCGTCTCCGGCAGGTCGGCGGGCGGGCCCGCCGGGGGCGCGGGCGGCGCGGCCCGCGGCCCGGTGCGTTCCGGACCGCCGCGGCCGGCCGCGCCGCCGGCGCACGGGTCGGAGGAGGAGGGCGTGTTCGGGGTGAGGGGGCCGTTCGGGATCCCCTCGGCCGGGTCGAAGCGGGGCACCACCTTCGGGGTGCGGTCCTGCGCGCCGTCGTCGCCGATCCGACGCTCGATCCAGGTGTTGTCGGCGGTGTTGACGATGAGCAGGTGGGTGAGGACCTGGGCGGCGGGCTCGATCACGGTGACCTGGTTGGCCTGGTAGCCGTTCCACTGGTCCCCCTTGAGCACCGGGTCGCCCTTCGCGGCGCGCGGCGCGCCGATCGGGTTGCCGCAGGCGCAGCGGACACGGGGCATGCCGTGCTCGTCGACGAGGACGGCGGTGCCGGCCTGGAGCACGGCCTGGTATCCGGCGGGCCCGCCGTCGCGGAAGCCGTGGTCGGTGACGCGGGTGTCGGCACGCAGCACCACGGGGGTCAGTGCGCGCAGGAACTGCGGGAGGGTCTCCTGGCCCACGCCGGAGGCCTGGGCGAAGGCCCGGGACTTCGCGTCGTCCGTGGTGAGGAGGTTGACCTGGCGTTCGACGTCGCAGCTGCCGAGCCGGTTGGTCCCGCCGTACAGGCCGGGGGTGGCGGCGGCGATGGTGCGGATGCCCCGGCCGGTCCGGTTGGGCACCGGGGGCTGGACGGGCGCGGATTCGGCGGTGGCCGTCGAAGGGGTGAACGGGTCGGGTCCGGGGGCCCCGACCGGCTGGAGGAGCACCTCCTGACTCTCGGCCGCCGCGCCCTTGGTCTGTTCGTGGCCGGATCCGCCGCAGCCCGAGGCGAGCAGGCCGGCCAGGGCGAAGAGGGCCGCGCAGGCCGGTACATGACGGCGTGGCGCCTGACGGGGTGTCGGTGCGGACACGGCATGCATGTCGTTCACGCTTTTCTCCCTTTTCGCCCCGAGTTGTTGTCTCTTGTCTGCCGCATACGCCACGGGCCCGCAAGTGGAGTGGGGCGAAGGGGCCCCTCGATGCCCCGAACAGCGTCTTGAACATGTTCAACAAACCCCGTAGGGTCGCACTCACGACTTGAACACGTTCAAAGGAGTGGGTCGTGACGGTACTCGTGAACCTGATCGTCACCCTGGGGATGTTCTACGTGGTCCCCGTGGGCCTGCGCCTGATCGACCCGGACGGGCTCGCCCGCGCGGCCCGGCTGTGGCCCCTGGCCGCCCTGCCGGCCGCCGTCTGCCTCTGGCTCCCGCGCGGCGGGGCCGCCACCGCGCTCGCCGGCGCGTACGCCCTGGCGGCGGTGGCCCTGGCGGCGGTGGCGGTCGCCCGGCTGTGGCGCGCCGCGCGCGCCGGCCGGTGGGGCGGATCGCGGGGGCCGCGGGAGGTGGCCGCGTTCACCGCGCTCCTCTCGCCGTCGGTCGCCGCCGCGGCCCTGGTCGCCGAACGCGCCGGGTACCGGCTGTTCGGCTTCGACCTCGACATCCTCGCCCTGACCGTGCCGCACTTCCACTACGCCGGTTTCGCGGCGGCCCTGATCGCCGGGCTGGTGTGCCGGGCCGCGCCCGGGCGGCGCGGAGCGCGCGGGGCGGCGTACAGCGTCCCGGCCGGGACGCTGCTGGTGCTGCTGGGCTACTTCGTCGACGACTGGGCGGAGCTGCTGGGCGCGGCGGTGCTGACCGGCGGGATGTGGGCGGTGGCCCTGACGACCTGGCGGGAGCTGCTCCCGCGGGAACGCGACCGTACGACGGCGGCGCTGCTCGCCGGCTCGGCCGCGGTGCTGGTGGCCACGATGCTGCTCGCGCTGTGGTGGGCGGTGGGCGAGGCCACCGGGATCGTCCACCCGACCCTGACCTGGATGGCGGCCACCCACGGGCTCGGCAACGCGCTGGGGTTCGCCGTGTGCGCGCTGCTGGCCTGGCGCCGACGGGCCGCCGCCACGAGCACCGCTCGGGCCCCCGAACCGAGCGGCGACCCGAGCGGCGGACCCACCGGCGACCCGACCACCGGCGACCCGACGACCGGCGACCGGATCGCCGAGGCCGGCCCGGCCCCCGCCGTCGCGCGCACCCCCTGACCCGCCGCCCCTCCTCTCCCCCGCACCGCCCCCACCGCCCGCACCCGCACCACCCGCCCCGACCGAACGGAGACCACCCCATGACCCGCCTCACCGCAGCCGCCGCCGTGGCGAACGGCGTCACCTACCCCCACCGGGGCGCGACGGCCCGCCGGCCGCTCCCGGACGGGTACAACCACCTCCACCACCGCACCCGGATCGGCCGGGGGCGGGCCGCCTTCGAGGCCGCCGGCACGGCCGTCACCACCTTGGACGCCCACCGCGCCTCGGGCCTGCGGGTCCGCGCCGACTCGGGCGCCGTGCGGCCGGGCACCCGCGTGGAGGTGGGCCTGGGCGTGGGCCCGCTGCGCGTCTCCGTCCCGTGCGAGGTGATCTGGACGGCGTACGAGCCCACCCGCACCGGGTTCGCCTACGGGACGCTGCCCGGCCACCCCGAGTGCGGGGAGGAGTCCTTCGTCGTGGAGATCGACGACGCGGGCGCCGTCTGGTTCACGGTGACGGCCTTCAGCCGACCGGTCGCCTGGTACACCCGCCTCGCGGGGCCGGTCGTCCCCGTCCTCCAGCGCGGCTACGCCGCCTGGCTGGGCCGCAGGCTGCGCGCGCAGGCCGGCGCCGCCTGATACTGGAGGGGATGGACTGGTTCACGGCGCCCGGCTACTGGTTGGGCCGGCTGGTCTTCCAGCGGGCCCTGGCCGGGGTGTACCTCTGCGCCTTCGTCGGGGCCGCCCTCCAGTTCCGGGCCCTGATCGGGGCGCACGGCATGTTGCCCGTCCCCCGCTACGTCCGCCACGTCCCCTTCCGGCACGCCCCGAGCCTGTTCCAACTGCACTACTCGGACCGCCTCTTCGCGGTGTGCGCCTGGTCCGGGGCCGCCGTCGCGGCGGCCCTCGCGGCCGGGGTGGGCGACCTGGTGCCTTTGGGCGTCGCCATGGCGCTGTGGGCGCTGCCGTGGCTGCTGTACCTGTCCATCGTCAACGTGGGCCAGACCTGGTACTCGTTCGGCTGGGAGTCGCTACTGCTGGAGGTCGGGTTCCTGGCCGTGTTCCTCGGCAACGCCGCCATCGGTCCACCGGTGTTGGTGCTGTGGCTGCTGCGGTGGGTGTTGTTCCGGGTCGAGTTCGGCGCCGGGTTGATCAAAATGCGCGGCGACCCCTGCTGGCGCGCGCTGACCTGCCTCTACCACCATCACGAGACGCAGCCGATGCCCGGGCCGCTGAGCTGGTTCTTCCACCGCCTCCCCCGGCCCCTGCACCGGGTGGAGTGCGCCGCGAACCACGTGACCCAACTGCTGGTTCCCGTTCTGCTGTTCACCCCGCAGCCGGTCGCCTCGTACGCCGCCGGGATCATGGTCGCCACCCAGTCGTGGCTGGTGTTGTCGGGGAACTTCGCGTGGCTGAACTGGCTCACCATCGCGCTCGCCCTCTCGGCCGTCGATTTCACGGGCCTCGCGGGACCGCCGCCGGCAGCCGCCTCGCGGCCGGCGCCCCTGTGGTTCGTCGCCCTGGCGTGCGCCGTCACGGCGCTCGTGCTGGTGCTCAGCCGGCATCCGGTGGCCAACCTGGTCTCGCGGCGCCAGGTGATGAACCGCTCCTTCGACTCCCTGCACCTCGTCAACACCTACGGGGCCTTCGGCACGGTCGGTCGGATCCGCGACGAGGTGGTCGTGGAGGGCACGGCGGACCGGGTCCCGCGCGAGGAGGCGGAGGGCGGCACGTGGCGGGAGTACGGCTTCAAGGGCAAGCCCGGCGACGTCCGCCGGACCCCGCGCCAGTTCGCCCCGTACCACCTGCGGCTCGACTGGCTGATGTGGTTCGCGGCGCTGTCGCCGGGCTACGCGCGGGACTGGTTCGGCCCGTTCGTGGAGCGGCTGTTGGCGGGCGACCGGGACACCCTGCGACTGCTGCGCCACAATCCCTTCCCGGACGCCCCGCCGCGGTTCGTGCGGGCCAGGCTCTACCGCTACCGGTTCACCACCTGGCGCGAGCGGCGCGAGACGGGCGCCTGGTGGCACCGCACGCTGCTGCGCGAGTACCTCCCGCCGACCCGTCTCGCGCGGGGGCGCTCAGTCGAGCCCGAGTAGCGCGGCCTCCCGCTCGGGCGCCAGCCCCTTGGTGGAGCGGTCGGGGCGCTGGGGGGCCTCGCCGCCGATCGAACGCAGCCAGCTCCAGGTGTCGGCCACCGTCTCCTCGACGGGGCGGCACACCAGACCGCTCGCCAGGGCCTTGCCGACGTCGCCGGCGAACATGTAGTCGTGCGGCTCGCCCTCCCGGATCCACACCGGCAGCTCGATCCACGGTTCGATGCCGGCCGCCTCGATGGCGGCGGGGTCCGTCCAGCGGGGTTCGGCGACGGACCCGGCGGAGGCGACGCAGGCGTCGAGGAATCCCCCCATCGTGGCGTGGCCGGGGGCGGAGGCCAGGTTGTAGGCCCCGCCGAGGCCGGCCGCGAGGGCGTCGAGGGTCCAGCGCGCGAGGTCGCGTACGTCGATGTACTGGATCGGCAGGTCACGGGGGCCGGGGGCGAGGAACGGGCCCTCGCGCGCGACGCGGTCGAGCCACCAGGGCAGCCGGCCGGTGTTCTCGTACGGGCCGAGGATCAGGCCGGCGCGCACCAGCAGGGCGCGGTCCCCGAAGGCCGCCTCGGCGGCGAGTTCACCGCCGCGCTTGTCCTGCGCGTAGCCGACGGCCTCGGCGTCGGGCGATCCCTCCACCACCGGGCCGTCCTCGGCCATGCCCGGCGGCGCGGGGTAGATGTACACGGAGCGGCTGGAGACGTACGCGTACCCTCCGGCGCGGTCCGCGAGCAGGCGGGCGCTGTCGCGGACGACGTGGGGGGCGCCGCTCCAGGTGTCGACGACGAGGTCCCACTCCCCCTCGGCCAGGGCGTCCAGGCCGCCGGGGGCGGTGCGGTCCCCGTGGACCGCGGTGGTCCCGGGCGGGGGCGCGTGGTGTCCCCGGTGGAAGACCGTCACTTCCCAGCCCCGGTCCAGGGCGTCCTCGGTGATCGCGCGTCCGACGAATTCGGTTCCGCCCAGCATCAGCAGTCTCATGCCTCGACCCTGCCCGGTGCGGGCCCCGGGCGACAGCCTTGATCGCCGAGAGCGATGACGCCGAGGGCGTAGCGCGATCGGGAACCGCGCGCACGCCACGCCCCCGTCACCGTCGGGTGCGGGGGCGCGGTTCAGGCCCGTGGGGGTGGGCCGCCGGGCGTGGGGTGCCCGAGGTCCGGGTGTCCGATGCTCGGGTGGCGAACCTCGGACTTCGGGCGTCGGGGCTAGTCGACGCTCGGCAGGATGTGGGGTTCCGCCAGGTCGTCCTCGTAGCCGGCCAGTCGGATCGGGGCCGAACGGGCCCAGACGTCGAGGCTGCCGAGCTCGTCGGACCGGGTGCCTGCCCCCGGTGCCGTGCGCTCCATGGTCGGGTCGGGCTTGGTCATTTCAGTCACCGCGCACTCCCTTGTGTCGCGTAACCCGGCGGGCTCGTCCGCGCGCCGGAGTAGGGATATAGAAGGTTTTCCGGACGCGGTGGCGCCATGGTGGAGCGGGGCCCGGGTGGGGCCTCCTTGCCGCTCAGGGTACACATATGAGCGGGGTTCCGCTCGATGGATCGGTAAAATCCGCGCTGGACCGCTGGTTTTCGCCGTGAGTTCGGTAACGCGTACGCCGGTGGGTCCGCTGGTACTGATCTGCTCGGCGATGGCGGCGCGCGAGCGCGGACGACGGGAGGGGTTGGGGTGGCGAGTTCCGGAGTTCCCTTGGTCCGCAGTGTGGACGAGTTGATGGAACTGCTGCACGCGCGGCTTGGGCACGGACTGCGGACGGCGGCGCTGCTGCGACGCTCTCACCCGTTCGACAAGGAACTCCAGGTCGCGGGGCTGCTCCAGGGCCTCGACGGGCCGACGGGCGACGGCACGGCCACCGCCGGAGCCGTGCGGGAACTGCTCGGCGAACGCGTGGCGCGACTGCTCCGGGCGGGTGACGCGGAGGCCGACGACCCGGACGCGGAGGCCCTGTCGACGGCCGCGCGGACCGACGCGCTCACGGGTTCCGAGGCCGGCCTCGTGGAGGACTGGCGTCCCGTCCTCGAACTGATCGTCGCCGGGGCGTACCACCGCTGAACCACACACCCGTACGGGTGAATTCAGCGGCGCGGCGCGCCCGGGCCCGACGGCGGCCCCGTACGCGGACGGCCCCGCGGGCCGGGGCGGCCGTGGAGGGCCGGGCCGGGCTCGCGGGACCGGGGTGCCGATCGCCGGTGCGGACCGTCGGGCCCGCGGGAGGCGTCCTACCAGTTGGCGGGGGCGTAGTCCTTGAGGAAGACGCCGTACAGGTCCTCGCCCTCCTCGCCGCGCACGATCGGGTCGTAGACGCGGGCCGCGCCGTCGACCAGGTCGAGCGGGGCGTGGAAGCCCTCCTCGGCGAGGCGCAGCTTGTCGAAGTGCGGACGCTCGTCGGTGATCCAGCCGGTGTCGACGGAGGTCATCAGGATGCCGTCGCTCTGGAACATCTCCTGGCCGCTGGTCCGCGTCACCATGTTCATCGCGGCCTTGGCGGCGTTGGTGTTCGGGTGCCCCGCGCCCTTGTAGCCGCGGCTGAAGACGCCCTCCATGGCCGAGACGTTGACGACGTACGCCCGCCCGCTGGACGCCTTGCGCGCGGCCTCGGCCATGGCGGGGCGCAGGGCACTGATCAGGATGAACGGCGAGGTGTAGTTGCACAGCTGGGTTTCGAGCAGCTCCACCGGGGAGATCTGGTCGATGGTCTGCACCCAGGTGTTGCTGTCGACGACGTCGGGCAGCAGGCCGCCCGCGTCGATGGCGGTGCCGGCGAGGTGCCGCTCGAGGCTGGCGTTGCCGGCGACCAGCGCGAGGTCGGCGACCTTCTGGGCCTCCAGTCCGCTCACGCCGACGGGCAGGGCCGCGAGACCGTCGACCGCGCCGGAGTTGAAGGCGCCGATGACGTGGTGGGCGGGCAGCTCGCCGGCGGGGAGCGGGGCGCTCTCGCCCTCGACCAGGGCCGCGTAGGCGGTGGGCAGGCGGCGGACGGTCTGCGTGGCGTTGTTGACGAGGATGTCGAGCGGGCCGGCGGCGGCCAGCTGGTCGGCGAGGGCCACGGCCTGGGCCGGGTCGCGCAGGTCGATGCCGACGACCTCCAGGCGGTGCATCCAGTCCGCCGAGTCCTCCATCGCCTTGAAGCGACGGATGGCGTCCTTGGGGAAGCGGGTGGTGATCGTGGTGTGGGCCCCGTCGCGCAGCAGCCGAAGCGCGATGTACATGCCGATCTTGGCCCGGCCGCCGGTGAGCAGCGCGCGCTTGCCGGTGAGGTCGGCGCGGGCCTCCCGCTTGGCCCGGTTCACGACGGCGCACGCGGGACAGAGCTGGTGGTAGAAGTAGTCGACCTCGACGTACCGCGTCTTGCAGACGTAGCAGGAGCGCGGGCGCTGGAGTATTCCGGCGATCCGGCCGGCCTCGGTGACGGAGGTGGGCAGGATGCCCTCGGTCTCGTCGTCGATGCGTTCGGCGGAGCCGGTCGCGGTGGCCTCGGTGACGGCCTTGTCGTTGGCGGTCTTGGAGGCGCGGCGCTCCTGGCGCCGGCGCTGCTTCACCGTGCGGTAGATGCCGGCGGTGGCACGGCGTACGGTGATGGCGTCCGGGTGGTCGACGTCGATCTTGTCGAGCTCGTCGAGCACGCTGAGGCACACGGCCAGCCGCTCGGGGTCGATGCCCGGCCCGTGGGCGTGCCCGTGGTCCTGGCTGTCTTCGGTCACCGTCATGGCCGCTGCCGTTCCCTGTTCACTCGTCCGCGTCCGCTTGCTGCGGAAGTCCCCAAAACGGCAACTGTACGGAGCCGACACGCCCGGGATCAAACCCGTCCCCGCACGCCTCACCCACCGCGAGCGCGCTGTCACGATCCGGATCGTTTCGTGATGTTCCGTGCCCTGTTCCGACAGCGCAGGCGCTGGTGTCGCGCCGCGCCGCGGACGTCGGTGGGGTCCCCGTCCGCGACCGGTCGGGAGCCGGCCGGAAATCGACTCCGGCCGGATCCGCCGTGCTCCCGCCGGAGTACTCCTGGAGGGCGACTCGGGAACCGATCAAGAAGCCTCCGGGCGGATGAATCGCCCGCCGCCGTGGGGCATGGTGGATTTCATGAGTGCCCTGAGCCTGTCGGTTCTGCTGTGCCTGGTGTCCGCCGTCGCGTACGCGGGCGGTGCGATCGTCCAGGAGCACGTCGCGGCGAGCTCCCCCGAGCGCGCCTACGCGCCGCTGCGCCGCGTCGCCTGGTGGGTGGCCGTGGGGCTGAACGGTCTCGGGGCCCTGCTCCACGTGCTCGCCCTGGCGTACGGGCCGCTCAGCCTGGTGCAGCCGCTGGGCGCGCTGACCATCGTGTTCGCGCTCCCGATGGCGGCCGTCCTCGTGGGGCGCCGGGCGGGGGCCGCCGCCTGGCGCGGGGCGCTGATCGCCACCGTCGGCCTGGCCGGGCTGCTCGCGCTGACCGGGGGCGAGGGCCGGGGACGCCAGGCCCTGGAGGGCGGCGAGCGGGGGCTGCTGCTGACGGTGACCGCGGCCTCGGTCGCCGCGCTGTTCCTCGCCGCGCACCGGGCGCACCGGCCGGTGCTGCGCAGCGTGCTGCTGGCCGCCGGCGCGGGTACGGCCTTCGGCATGGCCTCGGTGTTCACGAAGGCGGTGGCGGAGGCCTTCACGGCGGGAGCCGTGTCCGCGGGCGCCGTGTCCGCGGGCGCCGCCTCGTCCGGCGCGGTGTCCGCCGGCGCCCTGTCCTCCATCGCCCCGGACGCGGTGGCGATCGCCGTGCTGGCGACCGGCGGGCTGCTGCTGTCCCAGGCGGCCTACCGGGGCGCCGGGCTGACGGCGCCGCTGGCCACCGTCACGGTGGTCAACCCGGTGGTCGCGGCGGCGGTCGGGATCTCCCTGTTCGACGAGGGCTTCCGGTACGGGGCCGCGGGCACCGTGGCCGCGCTCGCCAGCGGCGCCCTCGCGGCGGCCGGCCTGGTCCTGCTCACGGCCGTGCCGCCGCACGCGCGGGGGTCAGATGGAGACGCCCTTGCCCCGCAGGTACTTCAGGGGGTCGATGTCGGAGCCGTACCCGGGCCCGGACCGCATCTCGAAGTGCAGGTGGGGGCCGCTGCTGTTGCCGGTGTTGCCGGAGCGGCCGATCCGCTGACCGCCGGAGACCTGCTGTCCGGCCTTGACCCCGAGCGCGGACAGGTGGGCGTACTGGGAGTAGCGGCCGTCGGTGTGCCGGATGACGACCTGGTAGCCGTAGGCCCCGGCCCAGCCGGCCGACTCGATGGTGCCGGAGGCGACGGCCTTGACGCTGGTCCCGGTCGGCACCGGGAAGTCGACGCCCGTGTGGTAGCCGCTGGACCAGGAGGAACCCGCGACGCGGTAGGCGGTGCCGATGGCGCCGTCGACGGGGGCGCTGAACCCTCCCGCGGCGGGCTTCTGCTGCGGTGAGGCGGGCTTCGCGGCCTGCTCGGGCTTCGGCTTCTCGGCGGGCTTCTGTGCCGGCTTGCTCGCCTCGGGCGTCGGCTTGGGCGCGGGCGTCGTCCGCTCCGGCGTCGGCTCGGGCGCGGGCCTGGTCTGCTCCGGCTTCGGCGCGGCCGGCTCGACGGGCTTGACCGGCTCGGCGGTGCGCGGCGGCTTCTCCGGGTTCTGCGCGGGCGGGGCGACCGGGGCGGTGGTGACGCGCAGGGTGAGCCGCTGCCCCGGGAAGATCAGGTTCGGGTTGGCGCCCACCGTGGCCCGGTTGGTCTCGTAGAGAGCCTGCCAGCCGCCCTCGACGCGCTGGTCGGTGGCGATCGCCGACAGGGAGTCACCGGGGGCGACCACGTACGGGTTCGGCAGGACGGAGGTGCCCGTCGGACGGGGTGCTGTGACCGGCACCGGGGTGGTGGCCTTGGTCGGCAGCAGCGCGTCCATCGGCGCCTGCGCGGTCCCGGACGGCTTCGCGGAGGGCTCGGGCGAGGTCGGGGCGGAAGGCCGCGCGGACGACTGCGCGGAGGGCGCGGCCGAGGGCTTCGTCCCGGGCGCGGCGACGTTCACTGCGGGCGCGGGCCCGCTGCGGCTGAGCCCCGCCTGGGGCCCGCAGGAGGGCCACGCCTTGGGCCCCTGCCCCTTGAGGACCTTCTCCGCGACGGCGATCTGCTGTTCCTTGGTCGCCAGGTCGGCGCGCGGCGCGTAGGTGGTGCCGCCGAAGGCCTTCCAGGTGCTCTGGCTGAACTGGAGGCCGCCGTAGTAGCCGTTTCCGGTGTTGATCCGCCAGTTGCCGGTCGACTCGCAGGCCGCGACGTCGTTCCAGGTGTCCACGGAGGCCGCCTGGGCGACCCCGGTTCCGATGAAGGGGAGGGCGATCCCCGCGCCACCGGCCGTGACGGCCAGCGAGGCCCGGTTGATGCTGCTCGGCTGGTACCGGCGGTGCCGGCCCCGTACACCCATGGGAGCCCCCCTGGAAGACATCAGGAACCGCACAACCTAACGCCGCGGCACTTCGCCGGCAAGGGCGACAACCAGCCGCCCTCAAGGCGAAGTTGAGGACACGTCGAGAACATCGGATCTGTTGTGATCCGTGTCGATGTAGCGTCGGCACTCCCCGCACATCGAGGCACGCAGGAGCGCACGCATGAGCAGCAGCACCGCCCAGATCGGTGTCACCGGACTCGCGGTGATGGGCAGCAACCTGGCCCGGAACTTCGCCCGCAACGGCTTCACCGTCGCCGTCCACAACCGCACCGCAGCGAAGACGAAGGCCCTGGTGGAGGAGCACGGCCACGAGGGCTCCTTCGTCGCGGCCGAGACCGCGCAGGAGTTCGTGGACGCGCTGGAGCGCCCGCGCCGCCTGATCGTCATGGTGAAGGCCGGGGAGCCGACCGACGCCGTGATCCGGGAGTTCGTCCCGCTGCTGGAGGAGGGCGACGTCATCATCGACGGCGGCAACGCCCACTTCGAGGACACCCGCCGCCGCGAGCGCGAGCTGCGCGAGCAGGGCATCCACTTCGTCGGCGCCGGCATCTCGGGCGGCGAGGAGGGCGCGTTGCTCGGCCCCAGCATCATGCCGGGCGGTCCCGCCGAGTCCTACGCCTCCCTGGGCCCGCTGCTGGAGAAGATCTCCGCCAAGGCCGCCGACGGCACCCCGTGCGTGTCGCACGTGGGCCCCGACGGCGCGGGCCACTTCGTCAAGATGGTGCACAACGGCATCGAGTACGCCGACATGCAGCTCATCGGCGAGGCCTACCACCTGCTGCGCGAGGTCGCCGGCTACTCCCCCGCGAAGATCGCCGAGACGTTCCGCTCCTGGAACGAGGGGCGCCTCGACTCCTACCTGATCGAGATCACCGCCGAGGTCCTCGCGCACACCGACGCCGCCACCGGCCGGCCGTTCGTGGACGTCGTGGCGGACGCGGCGGAGCAGAAGGGCACCGGCCGCTGGACCGTCCAGATCGCCCTGGACCTGGGCGTGCCCGTCTCCGGGATCGCCGAGGCCGTCTTCGCGCGCGCCGTCTCCGGGCACGGCGCGCTGCGCGACGCCGCGCGCGAGCTGGCGGGCCCGACGGCGGCCCCGCTGTCGGGCGAGGCCGCCGACGCCTTCGCCGCGCAGGTCGAGCAGGCCCTGTACGCCTCGAAGATCGTCTCGTACACCCAGGGCTTCCACCAGATCCAGGCGGGCAGCGCGGAGTACGACTGGAACGTGGACCTGGGCGCGGTCGCCTCCCTGTGGCGCGGCGGTTGCATCATCCGCGCGGCCTTCCTCGACCGCATCCGGGCCGCCTACGACGCCCGGCCCGACCTGCCGAGCCTGCTGGCGGACGCGCACTTCGCGCGGGAGACCGGGGACGCCCAGGACGACTGGCGCGAGGTGCTGGTCGCGGCGGTCCGCCAGGGCATCCCGGTGCCGGCGTTCGCGGCCTCGCTGGCGTACTACGACGCGCTGCGCGCGGAGCGCCTGCCGGCCGCCCTCACCCAGGGTCAGCGCGACTTCTTCGGGGCCCACACCTACCGGCGCACCGACCGGGAGGGCTCGTTCCACACCCTCTGGAGCGGTGACCGTTCCGAGGTCCGCACGGACTGACGCACGAGCGCCCCGGGCCGCGCGGCCCGGGGCCCGCCCGTCGATCCGTTCAGGACGGCGCCGTTCAGGCTGCCTCGGCGCGGCTGAGGGGTCCGGGCTGCGGGATCGGCGCGGGCCCCGGCGGCGGGGGCACCGGGTCGGGCTCGGGCACCGGCGTGGGCACCGGCGGCACCGGGCGCGGGATCGGCTCCGGGTCGGGCAACGGCGGGAACGGCCTCGGGTCCGGCTCGGGGACCGGGGGCTGCGTCTGCTCTGGGTTTCGCACCATACGTCCCACCTTCCCCCGAACCCGCGCGCTACGCCCCGCCCGCGCGACGGCGCTCGCGGCTCGCGCGGCCGCGGCGACGGGGCGGGCGCGGGGCGGCCCCGCCCGTCAGCGGCCGGCCCGTCCGGGTGAGGAGGGTCCCGGGTGCCCGGTGAGCCGCAGGGCGGCGTCCAGGCCGGGGCGCGGGCTGGACAGGACCGGCAGCGGGGTGCGCGCGAGGGCCTCGGCGGGGGCCATGGAGGCCTGGGCCAGGACCACGACGTCCGCGTCGGTGACGGCCTCCACCGCCCGCGCCACGGCGGCGTGGCAGCCGGCGGCGTCGCCCGCCTCGAAGCGCTCCCAGGCTCCCGGCACCAGCAGGCCGCGCACCTCCAGCGGTCGCCCGGCGGCCTCCTCGGCGAGCAGCTCCGCGGTGGGGGCGAAGGTGGACTCCACGGTGGCGAGGACGACGACGCGCGGGCCGGTGCGCACGGCCCGGGCGGCCATCGGCCGGTCCACGCGCAGCACCCGCGTACCGGCGGCGCCCGCGAGCGACTCGGCGACCGAGCCCAGGGTGGAGCAGGTGACGAGTACCGGTGTGCCGGCCCCCGCGAGCAGCCCGCGCAGGTCGGCGGTGACGCTCGCCGGGCCCTCGGCGCGGGCCCGCTCCAGCAGCCCCGGCGCGACGACGTGGCGCAGGACCGCCCCGGGGTGGTCCGCGTCGCGCAGGGCGTCGAAGACCGGGACGTGCGCCGGGGAGGTGTGCAGCAGCGTCAGCGCCGCGGGGCCGGCCGTCACCGCGACGCGGGGTCCGCGCGCAGCCGCGCCTTGGCCGCCTCGACCACCCCGTCCGGGGCCGGGGGCGCCTGCTCGGGGTGGCGGGCGGCCCAGCGCGCCGCGTAGGGGCACAGCGGCACGACGGGGACGCCCTCGGCGGCGGCGATCCCGTAGAACCCCTCGACCAGTTCTCCGGCGATGCCCCGGCCCTCGTGGCCCGGCTCGACCACCGTGTGGACGGCGACGAGGGCGTGGGGCTCGACGTCGAGGACGAAGTAGGCGATGAAGCCGACCGTTTGCCCGTCCTCGACGGCGAGCAGCCGCCCGGCCTCGCGCTCGTCCCGCAGTGCGACCGACATGCTCGACTCCCCTCAGACCGCCACCGCGTGCGGACTGCGCTCCTGGTCCGTGCCCGGCACGGGCGCGGAGGGATCCGCGCCCAGTTCAATGATCTTGTTGTCGGCGTCCACGTGCACGACGCGCGGCTTCAGCGCACGCGCCTCGGCGTCCTCGACCTGGGCGTAGCTGATGAGGATGACCAGGTCACCGGGGTGCACGAGGTGCGCGGCGGCCCCGTTGATCCCGATGACCCCGGACCCGCGCTCCCCCTCGATGACGTACGTCTCCAGCCGCGCCCCGTTGGTGATGTCCACGATGTGGACCAGCTCCCCGGGCAGCAGGTCGGCGGCGTCGAGCAGATCGGCGTCGATGGTCACGGACCCGACGTAGTGCAGGTCGGCCTGGGTCACGGTGGCCCGGTGGATCTTGGACTTGAACATGGTGCGCAGCATGCTGAACTCCTAGAGGACGGCTCCCTGCCTGCTTTCTGCAGGTCAAGGGCGTTCCGCACACTACACCGGCGGACCTGGACCGGCGAAGGGTCGCACTCCGCGCAACGTCACGTCGTCGGGGGTTCCCATCCGACGGAATGCGGACCGTGACACACGGTCCCGGTATCACCGAGGAAGACCTCCGCCGGCCGGCGGGGGCGCGCTCCTTCGAGCGGGGACTCGGCTGTCCGTCCTCGGTCTCACGGCCGGAGACCGGAGCCGAAGCGATCGCCGTCACGGGCGACGGCGGCGACGCCTACGGGGTGGAGCCCACCGGGGCACGGGCCCTGAGCGGACCGGCCCACCCCGAGGTCGCGGCGCCGACGAGGACGAGCGCGATCGGCGGCGGGCGTCCGGGGGCGGGGCTCCGTGCCACCGGATCATGGTGACGGAACGTCAGATTGGGTGGGGTTTGTCCGCGCCCGCGGGCCCGTTCGCCGGCGCGCCGCCGGCGAATCGGTCAAGCCCCGGCAAGTAACCGGCAAGGCCGAGGAATCCGGGGCGGGTCGGGGCCGGTCGCCATTGACACGACGGGGTCACGGCGTGGCAGAGTCGGGCAAAGTCGCTGCTCACTGACGTGAACGGCGCTCGCTCGCCGTCCGGTTCCATGAGGCGGCGGCGATGGACGGGCCCGCCCCAGCCCACCGTCCCGGTCCGCTGCCGGTCGGTCGGCGCCGACCCGCGGGTGGGCCCGGCACGGGGGCGATGGAGGAACCGGTCGATGAAGAAGCTCACCCATCCCAGGGAAACGGAATCCGAGCCGGCAACGTATGCGACACGATGTCCGGAACGTGATCGCGCCGCGGTCGACGCGTGCGCCCGCGGCCTTCGCACGCCGCCGTTCGACAGTGTCCGCCGCGCCGCAGGAGTCGCGCTCGACACTCCCTCGACCGCCACGGGGCGGTCCACGACCGCACGTGAACCAGGACTCGGACGGGTCCGTGCCCGCGCGACGGCGCGGCACGGGGGCGGGGCGGAGGCCGGCGACGACGCCGGCCGCGTCGAGCACGCCCCCACCGCCGCCGCCCCCGGGCGCTGACGCGCGTACCCGGAGGCCGGGTGAGGAGCGGACCGCTCTCCCCGGCCCCGTCCGATCCGCCGGCCGTTCGACTCGCGGCCATGACACGAGGAGCATTCATGAGCGTCACGGCAGGGCCGGTGACGGATCTCCGCGATCCCACGCTCGACGACTTACGCGACCAGGCCCAGCAGCTCGCGGAGATGGCGACCAGACTGTTCGAACGGCAGCGGGCCGCCGCACCCCGTCCCGCGGCGCCCCTGGACCCGGAGGAGACCGACGAGGCGGTCGCGGCCCGGATCGTCCAGCAGGCGGGACACCACGTCGTCCTCGCGCAGTCGAGCTACGCGGCGGGCCCCCACGAGTTCGAGGACCTCCTGCTGAACCGACTGCACGCCCAACTGCTCGCGCGGGGCGCCGAGATCCGCATGATCCTGCCGAGCCGGCTGCTCGGCGACGACGAGGCCCTGACCCACCTGTGCGAACTGGCGCGCCGCGGTGCCGACATCCGCCTGTCCCCGCACAGACTCCCCACCACCACCGTCTTCGACGGCAGCCTCGCCCTGGTCGACTGCGCCGGCGGCCGCAACCAGGGGTTGGCCGTGGTAAGGGACCTGGACACGGCCAGGGCGATGGCGGTGCTGCACGACGCCGTGTGGGACGGCGCCGTCGACCTGGCCTCGGTCTGCGGCAACTGGGCGGACGACGAGAACGTCCTGCGCGTGCTGCGCACGCTCAGCCAGGGGCACACCGACGAGAAGGCCTCCCGTGACCTGGGGTTGTCGTTGCGCACCTACCGCCGGCACATCGCCTCGCTCATGACGCGCCTGGACGCGACGTCGCGCTTCCAGGCCGGGGTGCGGGCGGCTCAGCTCGGACTCATCGACGCCACCGAGTAGACGCGGGTCCGCACCGTCCTTCGGGCCCTCTCCGCCGCGCTCGCGCCGCCCCGGGGAGGGCCCGATCGCGTGTCCCTGGCATCAACCTGCCAATGATTTCGGAAGATGGCACGTTGATGCGCGAGTGACCAAAGTCGTCATCCTCCCTGACTAATCTCGACAATCGTCGGGGCGTCGCTTGAGCGGCACTCGACCGCCGCGCCGCACTAATCGGGTGCGGAGCAGTCACGGGCGGAGCGACCGATACGGGGGAACATGTACGACGTCATCATTGTGGGAGCGAGGATTTCCGGTTCCGCGACGGCGCTGATCCTGGCCGGACGCGGATACCGGGTCCTGCTCGTGGACCGAATAACCTTCCCGAGCCCGACCAGTTCGTCGACCAATCTGATCCACCCGCCCGGAGTGCTGAGGCTGCGCCGTTGGGGCGTGCTCGACCGGCTGAAGTCGCACATCATTCCGGAGATCACCCACTACTCCCTCCAGAGCGGCTCCGTACGGCTCGTGGCACCGCTGCCGGCCGTGGAAGGCGTGGGGTACGCCCTCTCCCCGCCCCGGATCAGCCTGGACCAGGCGCTCGCGGAAGCCGCCGTCGAAGCCGGCGCCGAGCTCAGGGAAGGGATCTCGGTCCAGGAACTGCTGCGCGAGAACGACACCGTCGTCGGTGTCGGCGGCGTCTCGAAGAGTTCGGGAAGAATTCACGAAAAGGCCACGATCGTGGTCGGCGCGGACGGAAAGAATTCCCGTGTGGCGCAGTTGGCCGGTGCGGAGAAATACCGTGACGAGCCGGTTCTGAGCAAGAGTTCCTGGACGTACTGGGAAGGACTGGAACAGGAACCGCTGGTCCGTACGTACCGGAAGAGCCGGCGCCATCCGTTCAGCTGGCCGACGCATGACGGACTTTCCATCGTCGGTGTGGCCTGGCCTGCCGATACCTTTCCCTCGGGGGATCCCGACCAGACCGACCGGACCGTGATCGAGGCCTTCACCGACGCCGATCCGGAATTCGCGGAAAGGCTGCTTCAGGGCCGCCGCGGCGACCGTTGGCTGACCGGCGCGGTCCCCAATTTCCTGCGCACCTCCCACGGGCCCGGTTGGGCACTCGTCGGGGACGCGGGCGCCACCAGGGACCCCATCACCGCCTCCGGGATCACCCACGCGCTGCTCGGGGCCGAACTGCTCGCCGACGCCATCACCGAGGGCCTGTCCAAGCGCCCCATGGCGGAGGCGATGGCCGACTACACGGCCCGCCGCGACCGGCTCATCGGCGACCACTACGACTACACCCGGGACTACGCGAAGGTCGCCGACCACTCCCCCGAGGAACGCGCGCTGATCGCGGCGATGAGCCGCAGCCCCCGGCACGGCCAGGACATGATCGGCCTGTTCGCCACCATCGTGCCCCCGGACCAGTTCTACACCCGGGGCAACTTCCGGGAGCTGTTCGGCCACCTGGGCTCCGGCCCCGACGTGCCGTGGAAGTCCCGCCTGGTGCGCTGGCTGATCGACGGGGTGCCCGGCCGTCCGGCCTGGGCGTCGAGCACCGCCGACCGGCTCATCGCCGCGAAGATCGGCCCGATGGGCGAACTGCTGCTGCGCAGCCCCGAGCCGACCGCCTGACCCTCACGCCGGCCGCCCGACCCAGCACGCCTGCCCCATCACGTCCGATCCAGCACGCCTGCCCCCTCACACCTGCCCCATCACGCCGGTCGCCCGTGTCACGACGCCGGGCCCGGCCGCCCTCCGGCCCACGACCGCCGAGCGGCACGGACGACGAGGTCCGTGGCCGCGTACGGCCTCGTCGCCCCGCACCGCGGTCGACGCCACCGCCGTCGACGCCGGCCCGCGTGCCGTCCGCGCACGCGCCGGCCGTCCGCGCGCCGGCCCCGCCGCGTGCCCGTGGGCCGTACCCGTCCACGCCGTAGACCCTTCATGGAGATCCTCTGATGAGTACATCCACCGACACCACGACCGGCACCGGACCGGTCGTCCTCTTCCCCGGTCAGGGCGGTTTCGACGGCGCCGCGCTGCGGCGCGCCCACGAGCGCCACCACCAGGTCCGGACCGTCTTCGACCGTGTCGACACGGTCGCCGACGAGCTGTTCTCGCGCAGGCTCTCGCCGCTGCTGCTGGAGGCCTCGGACGTCGAACTCCCCAAGCTCCTCGCGGACGAGCCCTGGGTGTCCCAACTGGCCATCTACGGGGCCGCCCTGGCCGCGTACCGGATCCTGGAGGACGAGGGCCTGCGGCCTGCCGTCCTGGCCGGGCACAGCCTGGGCGAGATCACCGCGCTGGTGGCGGCCGGCGCCTTCTCCGTCGAGGACGGCGCCCGCATCGTCGCCCGTCGCATCATGGTCATCGCCGAGAGCGAGGGCGACGGGGAGAACGGCGGCGCCATGGTGGCGCTGGCCGCCGACCCGGACCGGGCCCGCCACCTGGTGGGCCTGATCGGCCACCCGCTGCTGTCCGTCGCCACCGAGAACCACGACACGCAGACCGTGCTCAGCGGCCCGTACGAGGTGGTGGCGAGCGTCAAGGCCATCGCCGACCAGCTGCGGATCAGCTCCCTGAAGCTCGACTCGGCCTTCGCGTTCCACAACCCCGCGCTGGCCGACGTCGCGCCCGCCTTCGCCTCGTTCCTCGGCTCGCTCGACCGGCGGCCGCTGACCGTCCCGGTGTACTCGCCCATCCTGGGGCGCTTCTACGAGCCCCGGGAGCCGCTCGCCGAGCGCCTGGCCGAACACCTCACCCAGCCCGTACGGTTCTCCGCCGCCGTGCGCGAACTGCGCGCCCGCGGCCACCGCACCTTCGTGGAGGCGGGCGGGCGGGCCGTGCTGACCTCGCTCGTCTCGAAGGTCGTCCGCCCGCTCGACGCGGCCGACGGCTCCCTGACGACCGCGCTGCCCACGCTCGCCACCGGGCAGGGCGGGGCGCTCCAGCTCTCCACCACCCTGGGCTCGCTGCGGACCGCCGGCCTGACCGGCGGTGGCGAGGACGGGCTGCGCTCGGTGCGCCTGCACCTGGTGCCCGACGCGCCGCAGGAGGTGTTCGAGGCGTTCTGGAACGCCCACCGCGCCGAGCTGACCGAGGTCGCGGCCGGCCGTCTGCGGGAGTTCCTCGACGCGGGCGCCCCCACCGTGGGAGCGGACGGGACCGCCGGCGCGCCCCGGGCCGTCGCGGCCGACGCCGCCACGGGCGACGCGGCGGCCGCCGCGGTTCCGGGTCGGGAGGAGCTGCTCGCGGTCGTCCGCGGGATCTACGCCGAGGCCCTGGAGTACCCCGAGGAGGTCTTCACCCCCGAGGCCCTCCTCGAAGCCGAACTCGGCGTGGACTCCGTCAAGCAGGTCGAACTCCTCGCCCGCGCCTCCCGCCACTACGGACTCCCCACCCGCGCGAGCGACTTCCGCCTCGCCGACTACGGAACCCTCGACAAGATCGTCACCCTGATCGCGGACGAACTGGGCGCCCGGCGTCCGGAGCCCACGGCCACGCCGACCACGGCGGCGCCCAAGGCCGCGCCCGCGCCCACGACCGCGCCCGCCTCCGACGCCTCCGCTCCCGTGAGCGCCCTGCCTCAGCCTGCCGCGGCCGCCCTGCCGGACCGGGAGGAGATCCTCGCGGTCGTCCGCGGGATCTACGCCGAGGCCCTGGAGTACCCCGAGGAGGTCTTCACCCCCGAGGCCCTCCTCGAAGCCGAACTCGGCGTGGACTCCGTCAAGCAGGTCGAACTCCTCGCCCGCGCCTCCCGCCACTACGGACTCCCCACCCGCGCGAGCGACTTCCGCCTCGCCGACTACGGAACCCTCGACAAGATCGTCACCCTGATCGCGGACGAACTCCGCGCCCTCCAGTCGACAGGTGTCGCCGCATGACCCACGACCACACGACCGACCGGGGCCGCCCCCGCGCCACCGGCGCGGCGGCCGACCTCACGGGCAAGGTGGCGCTCGTCACCGGCGGAGCCCGCAACGTCGGCAAGGCCATCGCCACCACGCTCGCCGAGCGGGGCGCGCACGTCCTGATCAACTACTTCCACTCCCACGAGCAGGCCAAGCAGACCCGCGACGAGCTGCGCGCCCTGGGCGCGACCGTGGACATCTTCCGGGCCTCGGTGGCCCGCCCCGAGCAGGTCACACGGATGTTCGAGGAAATCGAGCAGCGCGTCGGTCGGCTCGACATCCTCGTCAACAACGCCGCCAACGGGGCGCTGCTGTCCGTGGACGAGACCACGGACGCCGATCTCGACCGGGCGCTGGAGACCAACCTCAAGGGCGGTCTGCGCTGCGCCCGGGCGGCCGCGCCGCTGATGGCGCGTTCCGGAGGCGGTTCGATCGTCACCGTCTCGGCGCTCGGCGCCTCGCAGATGGTGATGGCCAACTACCTGGCCTGCGCACCGGCGAAGGCGGCGGCCGAGGCCGCCGCCCGCTACCTGGCGGTGGAGTTCGCCCCGCGGAACATCCGCGTCAACATCGCCTCGGCGGCCATGCTGGCGAGCGAGGTGGCCGACAAGTTCCCCGAGTCCGCCGCGATGCAGCGGGCCGTGATCGACGGCACGCCGTTGGGGCGCCTCGGCACGCAGGAGGAGTTCGCCCGCCTGGTGGCGTTCCTGGCCTCGGACGAGTCCAGCTGGATCACCGGCCAGGTCATCCTGGCCGACGGCGGCCTCACCCTCGGGTCCACCCTGCTGGCACCGGCCCGGGCCGCGGACCCGACCGTGGGCGCCCCGGCGCCCGAGGTCACGGCCGAGGACACGGCCGAGGTCGCGGACGCCGTCGAGGTCGAGGTCACGGCCGAGGTCGCGGACAAGGTCACGGCCGAGGTCGCGCCCGCCGTCGAGGTCGTACCGCAGCCCGTGGCACCGCAGACCGTGGCGCCGCCCGAGCCCGTGGCGCCCGTACACGCCGCGCCGGAGCACGCGCCGGCCGGGTCCCCCGAGGACGCGTACGAGGACGAGGACGACGACGAGATCGCCGTCGTGGGCATGGGCCTGGCCGTCAGCGGGGCCAACAGCCCCGCCGAGCTCTGGGAGTTGCGCACCACCGGAGCCGAACTGTTCATCGAGGTGCCGGAGGACCGCTGGGAGCGGGCCGCCTTCTCCTCGCCCGACCAGGCCGACGAGGACAAGTCCTACCAGGACACCTGCGTCTTCATCACGGACTTCCGACCGGAGCCCACCGCCCTGGAGGGGCTCGGCTCCGCCCCGGACGACGTCGAGCTGACCACGCTGTGGCTGCGGCACTCGCTCGTCCAGGCCCTGGACGGGGTGCACCGCGAGCCGGGCGACCGCCACTCCTTCCACGTCGGCTACACCGCCGACGGCAGCCAGCACCTGGAGGAGGCGGGCGTCCTCGCCGCCTCCAACCACCTCATCGGCGAGATCACCTCCGACCTCGACATCGCCGGCCCGGAACGCGACCGGCTGCTGTCGGGCGTGGACCGCGCCCTGTCGGCCCGCTACCACCGGGGGCGGGCGGACGCCCCGCGCTTCCTGCCGCACCAGGTGGGCCAGGAGGCCATGGCCGGGGTGCTGCCGGACGAGACGCCCGTGCAGATGGTCGACACGGCGTGCTCCTCCTCGCTGTACGCCATCGACATCGGCGTCAAGGGCCTCCTCTCGGGCCGGTACGACATCGCGGTGGCGGGCGGGGCCTTCGCCCTCGCGCCCCGCGGAACCGTCCTCTTCTCCAAGCTGAAGGGGCTCTCGAAGCGCGGATCGGTGCACTCGCTCGACGCCGAGGCGGACGGCGTGATCTTCGCCGACGGGGCCGGGGTCGTGGTGCTCAAGCGCATGAGCCGGGCCAGGGCGGACGGCGACCGGATCCTCGGCGTGCTGCGGGCCTTCGGCTCCTCCTCCGACGGCAAGGGCAAGGCGATCTACGCGCCGAGCTCCGCCGGTCAGGACCTCGCGGTGCGCCGCGCCCTGACGGCGGGCGGCCTCACCGGCGCTGACGTGGACTGGGTCAACGCCCACGCCACGGGTACCCCGGCCGGCGACCTGGCCGAGTTCACCACCCTGCGCGGGCACTACGGCCAGGACCGGGCCAGTGTCGTCACCTCCAACAAGTCCCTGATCGGGCACACCGGTTGGGCGGCCGGGGTGGTCTCCCTGATCGAGTCGATCCTGGCCATCCAGGAGCGGACCATCCCCGGCCAGTACCGTTACCGCTCCGCCCCCGAGCTGTTCGAGATGGACTCGACGCGGCTGGAGATCTCCAGCGAGTCGCGCCCCTGGGAGCCGAAGGAGGGCAGCCGCCGCACGGCGGCGGTGTCCGGCTTCGGGTTCGGCGGCACCAACGCCCACCTGATCGTCTCCGAGAGCCCGGAGGAGCCGGCGGGGCGGCCCGTGGACGCGCGCGGGAAGGGCCGCGAGGACCGCGTGGGCCACAAGGTCTCCGACCGGGCCCCGGTCGCCGCCTCCGCCGCCTCCGCCGAGCGGATCGCCGTCGTCGGCTGGTCGGCCAGGCTGCCGGGCACCTCGGGCCGGCAGGACGTACAGGAGTGGCTGGACGGCGCCCGCACCGTCGACGCGGGATTCGGCGACACCTTCCCCGCGCCCTCCTTCCAGGAGGTGCGCATGCCTCCCGCCACCGTCCGGACCATCGACCGCTGCCAGCTCATGATCATCTCCTGTGCCCACGAACTGCGGGGCCAGCTCTCGGAGTTCTGGGACGCCAAGGCGGAACGCACCGGCGTCGTCGTCGGGCACATGGGACCGACCCGGGCCGCCATGCTGTACGCCAACCGCTGCTACCTCGACGACATCGAGCGCGGCCTGCGGTCCGACGCCTCGCTCGCGGCCGAGCCCCGGCTCGCCGAGGTGGTGGACCGGCTCCGCGAGCGGGTCCGTTCGATGACTCCCCCGTCCAACGAGGACTCCTTCCCCGGGATGATGCCGAACGTCATCTCCGCCCGGGTCGCCAACTACTTCGACCTGCACGGCCCGAACATCACGGTCGACGCGGGCCTCGGTTCGGCGCTGTCCGCCTTCTCGACGGCGGCCCGCTACCTGCACAGCGGCGAACTGGACTTCGTCCTGGCGGGCGGCATCAACGGCAACAGCCTCCCCGAGTACCTGCCGCTGCTGAGCGAGGTGTTCGGCGGGCGGTCGGTGGATCCGGCCGAGGGCGCCTTCCTGTTCGGCCTCACCACCGAGAGCAAGGCCCGGGAGGCGGGGCTCGACGTGCTCGCCTTCGTCGACGAACTCGCCCCCGGGGCCCGACCGGCCGCGGACTCCACCGAGCTCGAATGCGGCGCCGAGGGCGAGTACGCCCGCTACCTCGGCGCGGCCGGCGGCCTCGCCCTGCTGCGGGCGCTGCGCCAGGGTGACGACTCGACCGTCATCCGCTGCCGCGAGAGCGGCGGCGACGTGGCGCCCGGTCTGCTGGTGACCGCGCCGGGCCGGTCCGCCGCCCCCGCGGAGGCCGGCGTCGACGCCGAGGCCGCCCCGGAAGGCACCGCCGCGCTCCCGCCGCAGCTGGTCCGGCGGTACGCGACGGCCCTGCGGCCGGAGCCGGCGCTCGCCGCCGCCGGAGCGCACCCGTCCGCCCGTACGGCCGCGGACTTCCTGCCGGCCGGGGCCGTGGTGCTGACCGACGACCCGGAGCTGGTGGCGCGGATCGCCGCGCCGGCCGCCGAGGTCACCGTCCTCAGCACGGTCCGGCCCGCGACGCCCCGACCCGGCTGGCACCACCTGCCCGAGGTCACCGCCGACGCCGTGCGCGAGGCGCTCGCCTCCGTCCCCGGCCCGGTGCGCCACCTGCGCCTGGTCGCCGACCTGACCGGCTCGGTGCCCGCCGAGGAGGCGCTCACCGGTGCGGTCGAGGGGATCTCCGCCCTGCACGACCTGGCGTTCCTGACCGTGCAGCAGCGCTACGAGGAGCTCGGCGACGCGACGTCGTCCGTGGTGTTCCTGCTGCTGGGCGCGATGCCGGGCGGGGTCACGCACCCGCTGGCCGGACTGTTCACCGGGCTCGTCAAGTGCGTCCGCCTGGAACTCGCCGACGCGGACTCCTTCGCCTTCCTCACGGCGACCGCGGACGCGTCGGTCGGCGCCCGGCTCGCGGCCCTGGAGGCGGACCTCGTCCGTACCTTCCCGGTGGTCCACCACGACGGGACGAGCAGGCTGGTGCCCGCCCTGGAGGAGGCGCCCGCGCCGCGGGAGCCGGCCGGGGCCGACGGGGCGCCGCTGGACCGCGACAGCGTCGTGCTCGCCCTCGGCGGCGCCCGGGGCATCACCGCGGAGCTGCTGACCGCGCTCGCCGAGCGCTACGGGTCGCGGATCTACGCCCTGGGCAGCAACGCCCTCGACGGCTACCCGCCGGAGACCTTCGAGGGCTCCGACGAGGAGTTCGCGGCGACGCGTTCCGCGTACATCTCGGCGGGCGTGCGCGCCGGCGAGGGGACGGTGGCCGACATCAGCCGGCGGTTCGACCGGATGACGGACGCCCGCACCGCGCGGCACAACCTGGACCGGATGGCCCGGCACAGCGGCGAGGGCCGGGTCTCGTACCTGACCTGCGACGCCCGGGACGAGGCCTCGGTGCGCGCCGCGGTGGACGCGGTGGTGGCCGAGCACGGCCGGGTCGACCTGGTGATCAACGCGCCGGGCCTGAACCGTTCGGCGATGATCCGGGACAAGGACTTCGGCGAGTTCCGCCGGATCCGTGACCTCAAGGTCGCCGCCCACCGCAACCTGCACCGGGCCCTGTCCGGTCGGGCTCCGCGCCTGTGGTGCGACTTCGGTTCGCTGCTGGGCTTCTTCGGCCAGCGCGGCGAGGCGGACTACGCCTCCGGCAACGACTACCTGGCGAGCGCCGCCGGGTACGCGGCGGCCACCACCGGCACGGCCGAGTTCGTCATCGGCTGGACCCTGTGGGACGAGGTCGGCATGGGCGCGAACGAGTTGACCCGCGCCTACTTCAAGCGGGCGGGCTCCTACAGCCACATGCCCGTCGAGGAGGGCGTGCGCCACTTCCTCGCCGAACTCGCCGCGCCGCGCGGCACCGCCTCCGTCGTCCACCTGGGCGAGGCGGAGCGGGCCACCGTGGAGCGGTTCTACCCCGGCTATCTGGAAGCCCCGCCCGCGGGCGGGGAGCGGCGCGGGCGCTTCTACCTCCGGCGTGAACTCCCGGCGACGGGAACGGCACCGGACGCGGGCGGGGCCGGCGCCGTCGCCGTCGCGAAGGGCGCCACGGCGGTCTTCGAGTGCGCCTTCGACCTCGACACCGACGGATACCTCGAACACCACCTGGTCCGGGGCATCCCCACCCTCCCCGGCACGTTCGTCACGGAGCTGGCCTCCGAGGCGGCCCTGCACCTGGTGCCGGGAGGGGACGTCGTCGCCCTGGAGGACGTGCGGTTCCTCCACTTCCTCCAGGTGCACCGCGAGATCCCGCAGGGGCCCAAGCGGATCACGGCCACCGTCACGGACCGGGTCGGCGACCTGACCACGGTCGAGGTGGAGGTCAGCTACGACGTGGTCTCCCCCTCGGGCGTGAAGCTCGTCTCCGGCCGGCCGCACTTCACGGCCCGCGTCCTGGTCGGCAAGGGCTTCCCGGCCGCCCCGCTGTGGCAGCCGTGGGAGGACTCCGAGGACGTCCCGGTACCCGACCCGTACCACGCCGAGGGCGCTCCGGTCCGGCTCACCGGGCCGTTCGTGGCCACCGGCGGGACCCGTAGCGGCCCGCGCGGCGCACGCGCGGTCTACCGGGCCGAACTCGACCCGGCCGAGCCGGCGTGGTCCTCGTTCCTGGTGCCGACCGTCCTGCTGGACGCCATGGCCCGTACCGGCGTCCTCGCGCCCGTCAACGGTCTGATCCCGGTGGCGGCCCCGCTGTCGATCCGCCGCGTGGACCTCTACCAACAGGCCAACGACCGGGAACTGACGGCCGAGCACGGGCAGTTGGACCTGTACGTGGTCAACCCCGGCTTCGGCGGGGAGCGCGAGGAGGGCAACCGCTTCGTGGCGGCGGCCCCCGGTGGGCGCGTGGTGGCACAGATGAAGGACCTGACCGCGACCGTGATCGGCTACCTCGACCCGGTCACCGGTGTGGTGCACGGGCCCGACGCGCGGGCGGCGGTGTCCGCATGACCGCGACCGTGATCGACGGGGCGGGGGCCGGAACCCTCACCGCCCCCGCCGCCGGGAGCGGCACCGGGCCGGTCACCGCGCCCGTACGCCGGATGCTGTGGCGGCTCGCTCCCGCCGAGCCGCCGCGGACCGGACGGTCCCTGCGGGGCCGCCGGGCCGTGGTGATCGGCGGCGACGCGGAGACGGCGGCCCGCGTCGGGGCGGCGCTGCGCGAGCGCGGAGTCGCGCTCGTGGAGGTGCCCGCCGGAGCCCCGGGCGCGGGTCCGGGGACGGCCCCGGCGGCCGGTCCGGACATCCCGGACATCGTCGTGGACCTCACCGTCGCGGACCGCGTCACCTCGCCCGGCGGGCGTCACTGGCGGGAGGCCCTGCTGCGCACGTTCACCGTGCTGCGGCACTGCTACGACGACTGGAGCGCGGAGACCTCGGCCGACCGGCTGACCTACCTCGCCGTCAGCTATCTGGGCGGCGGCATGGGGCACCACCCCGAGGACGACGTCGCCCAGCCCCTGGGCGGGCTGTGGGCCGGTCTGGCCAAGAGCCTGCACCGGGAGCTGCCGAACTGCTCCGCCCGCGTCCTCGACATCGGCCTCGACGACCTCGCGCTCCTTCCCGAGCTGGTCGCCGAGGAGCTGTCCCTGCCCGGTCTCACCGAGATCGGGCGGCGCGACGGGCGGCGCTGGGTCCTCAGGCCCGAGGCCGTGCCGGCCGGTGCGCCGAAGCTGCGGTGGACGGCCGAGGACACCCTGCTCGTCAGCGGGGGTGGCCGGGGCATCGGGATGGCCCTGGCCCGCGAACTGACCCGGGAGTTCGGCCTGCGGGTGGTGGTGACCGGCCGGGCGGCGCTGCCGCCCGAGGAGAGCTGGCCGGAGCTGACCCCCGAGGCCCTGCGCCGGCGCCGCGACGAGCTGTGGGCCGAGCACCGTCGGGGCCGCCCGGTGGCCGACATCCGGCGCGAGATCACGCGTACGGAGGCCACCTGGGAGCTGGTCGGGAACCTCGTGTCGGCCCGCGCGGAGGGGTTGCGGCTGGACTACCGGGCCTGCGACTTCACCGACCCGGCGTCCGTACGGGGCCTCGTGGCGGAGTTCCCCGACCTCACCGGGGTGATCCACAACGCCGGGGTGGACACGCCGACCCGGCTGCCGAACAAGTCGGACGCGGAGATCACCGCGGTCGTGGCCACCAAGGTGGATTCGTTCCTCCACCTGTGGGACGCGGTGCGGGACCTGCCGCTGAAGGTGTTCTGCACCGTCGGCTCCCTGACCGGCCGGCTCGGCGGGATGGTGGGCCAGCTCGACTACGCCGCCGCCAACGAGGCACTGGCCCGGCTCGGGCTCTGGGCGCAGCGCGAGGTCGACTTCCCGGTGATGACGCTGGCGTGGCCGACCTGGGACCGGCTCGGGCTCGTCGCCAACTTCGGTGCCAGCCTGCGGTACATGGCGGCCATGGACGTGGCCGACGGGTTGGCGCACTGGCGCTCGGAGCTGCTGGCCGGGTCCCGGGGCGAGGTCTCCTTCGTCGGGCCGCTGGGCCGCGCGCTCTCCCCCACCCAGGCGGTCGGCTACCCGGTCGTTCCCCGACTGCCCGGCTACGAGGCCACGTACCCGAAGATCTTCCACCTCGGGACGGTGCTGGAGTACCAGCCGCACATGGGCTTCGTGTCGGAGGTCGATTTCGCCGGCGACGACCTCGCGGCGGTCGGCGACTTCCTCGTGCACGGCGAACCGGCGCTGCCGGTGAGCCTGTTGGTGGAGAGCGCCGTGCGCGGGGCGGAGTGGGTGACCCCAGAGCACCTGCCGGAGCTGGTGCTGCTCTCGGTGGAGGAGCTGTCGGTGCCGCTGGAGCTGCTGCGCTGCGCCGGGGGCCGGGTGCGGCTGCGCCGGGAGGTGATCGGCTTCGAGCAGGACGGCCGGTGGGTGGCGGAGGTCACCTTCCGGCCGGCCGGAGGCGGCGCGGCGGCCCGGATGCGCCTGCTGTACCGGGAGGCGGGGGCCGGGGAGGACACCCCGCCCGCGCAGGGTCCGCCGGTCGCGCCGGCGCGGCCCGACGCGGCGGCCGGCCCGGAGGTCACCGTCTGGGGCGCGGCCCCCACGCCGGACTGGCGCGGGCTGGTGGTTCCGCTGTCGCGGTGGGAGCCGCGGGGCGCCGAGACGATCGTCGCCGAGGTGCGGCGCACGCCCTCCGCGGACCTGTGGGCCGTGCCCCGGCCGCCCGCCTGCGCCGTACCGGTGACCGTGCTGGAGAACGTCCTGCGCGCGGCGGTCGGACGCGGCGTCGCCTGGTCCGGTTCGTCCGGCCGGCTGGACGTGGCGCGGATCCTGCTGCGCGGGACCGAGGGCGACCGGACGCGGATCACGGGCGATCCCCGGCTCGACGTGTGGCGGGCCGTCGACGCCCTCTCGGGCGAACCCGTCGCGGTGGTCACGGGCCTGTCCGGCTGACCGACGCCCGACCGACCGGACGACCGGACGACCGACCGGACCTCACGCACCACGCCGCGGGGGAACGCCCCGCGGCCCTTCGAAGGGATGAGGAAATGACCGAAACGAACACGAACCCGACCGCGGCCGCCAACCGGCGCACCCTGGAGCGCTACTACGAGGAGTGCCTGAACAAGGGCAACCTGGACGTCATCTACGAGGGCGCGACCGATGCCCACATCAGCCACGGGACGGCGGAGAACGGCAAGGAGGGCGTCGAGCACCTGAAGGAGTGGGTGCGGATCCAGCGCGCCTCCTTCCCGGACCTGAAGGTCACCGTGGACGACTGGATCATCGAGGGCGAGAAGGTCGTCAGCCGGTTCACGGCGCGCGGCACCCACACCGGTGAGGACTACCACGGGATCCCGGCCGCGGGACGGTCGTTCGCCATTCCCGGGATCGTCATCGACGAGTTCGCCGACGGGGTGATCGTCGAGAGCTGGTTCTCCATGGACGGCTTCGACCTCGCCAAGCAGCTGGGCGCCTTCGGCTGATCGAGCGCCGGGCGGCCCGCGGCGGCCGGCGGTCCGGGGCGCTCCCCGGACCGCCGGCCGCTCAGGGCGCGAGGGAATCCACCTTGGAATCGGAGAAGGAAGTGGAAGACGTGCCGGTACCGCGCAACGCACTCGTCACGGGATGTTCCTCCGGGATCGGTCGGGCCACCGCGATCCGTCTGCGGGCGGCCGGCCTGCGGGTCTGGGCCACCGCCCGGCGTCCGGAGGCGCTGGACGACCTGGCCGCCGAGGGCATGGACGTCCTCGCGCTCGACGTCACCGACCCCGACTCGGCGAAGGCGGCCGTGGAAGCGGTCGCACGGGCGGCCGGCGGGGTGGACGTCCTGGTCAACAACGCGGGCTTCGGTCTGGCCGGCACGTTCGAGGAGACCGGACTGGACCGGGTCCGCGCGCAGTTCGAGACCAACGTCTTCGGCGTGGTCGGCCTGACCCAGCTGGTCCTGCCCGGCATGCGCGAGCGCGGCGGCGGCTCCGTGGTCAACGTCTCGTCGATCTTCGGGCGTTACGCCGCCCCCGGCGGAGGCTTCTACCACGCCAGCAAGCACGCCCTCGAAGGGCTCAGCGACGCGCTGCGCCTGGAGGTGGCCGGCTTCGGCATCCGCGTCAGCCTGGTCGAGCCGGGGCCGGTGCGCACCGCCTGGGCCGACACGTTCGTCTCCCACCTGGCCGGCGAGGGCGAGGGTCACCCGGCCTACCGTCGCTTCCACCGGCGGACGGCCGAGTACTACGCCGCCGTCTACGACCGGGGCCGGCGCACGCTCGCGGGCACCTTCGCCGTCGAGGCGGACGACGTGGCCCGGGCGATCGAGCGGGCGGCGCTGTCCCGGCGTCCCAAGGCCCGCTACCCGGTCGGCTTCCTGGCGGCGAGCACCCTGGCGCTGCGCCGACTGGCCCCGGACTCCGTGTTCGACAACGCCTACCTCCGCCGCCAGTTCCCGGTCCCGTAGGCCCGTACGCCCGTGGGCCCGCCCCGCCCGCCCGCCCGCCCCGCCCGCCATCGCACCGCATCCGAGAGAGGCACGACCATGACGACCGCGACCGAAGGACGACGGGCCCCGGGCCCGCGCGGGATACCGCTGCTGGGCAGTCTGCCGCAGTGGAAGGCCCGCACCGCCGAGTTCCTCCTGCAGACCCAGCGCGACCACGGCGAGGTCAGCCGGGTGCAGCTCGGGCCGGTGACGATGCACCTGGTGACCGAACCCGACGCCGTGGGACGGGTGCTGAAGGACAACAGCGCCAACTACGTCCGCGGCACGCTGTACGAGCAGTTCCGCACCGTGATGGGCGACGGCCTGCTGACCACCGACGGCGCGTTCTGGCGTTCGCACCGGCGCGCGATGCAGCCGGTGTTCCTGCGCGGGGCGGTCGCCGCGATCGGGCCCAACGTGGTGCAGGCCACGCAGGAGATGTTGGACGTCTGGGAGGAGAAGGCCCGCCGGGGCGAGCCGGTGGACCTGGTCACCGAGACCCTGCGGCTCACCCTGGTCACCCTCAGCCGTTCGCTGTTCGGCTACGACGTGCGGCCCGAGGCGCCGGTCCTCAAGGACGTCGTGGACAACGTGATCGAGGTGATGTTCAAGCACGGCACCCTCTCCGAGATGCTGCCGTCCTGGGTGCCGACGAAGCGCAACCGGCTCATCAAGCGGGACCGAGCGGTCTTCACGCGGCTGGTCGAGGACATCCGACGGCAGCACGCCGACACCGGTCAGGGCGCCCTGATGGCCCTCATCGAGGCGGCGAAGGACCCGGTCACCGGCGAGAGCTGGACCGACGACCAGGTGCGCGACGAGCTGCTGACCCTCTACCTCGCCGGGCACGAGACCACCGCCGTGGCCCTGTGCTGGACGCTGGTGTCCGTCCTGCTGAACCCCTCGGTGCAGGAGGAGCTGGACGCCGAGCTGGAGCAGGCCCTCGGCGGCCGCATCCCCGACCCGGCCGACCTGGAGTCCCTGCCCTTCACGAGCAAGGTGGTCGACGAGGCGCTGCGGCTCTACCCGCCGATCTGGATCTACCCGAGGGACACGGTGGAGGCCGACGAGCTCGGCGGCTTCCACATCCCGGCGAAGTCCTCGGTGCTGCTCTCCCCGCTCGCCTCGCACCGCAACCCGCGCTACTGGGACAACCCCGAGGCCTTCGACCCGCAGCGGTTCACCCCGGAGGCGATCAAGTCCCGGCCGCGGATGGCGTACATCCCGTTCGGCGCGGGGGCCCGCATGTGCATCGGCAACCTGATGGCGCTGATGGAGCTGCGGATGATGGTCGCGATGATCAACCAGCGGTTCCGGCTCTCCCTCGTCCCCGGGAACTTCCTGCGCTACGGGGACTCCTCCATCTCGCTGCGTCCGACGACGGAGGTGCTGGCCCTGCCGGTGCCGAGGACGGCCCCGCGCCGTACCCGGAAGACGGCCGTGAGCGGGGTGGGCGGTGCCTGAGCCCCGCGGGGCCGGCGGCGGGGTCGGGCGCCGGGTCGGGGGCGGTCGGTGATCGAGCGGCTGCTGCCCGCCCCGGTCCGATCGGCCGAGACGCGCGGCGCCGGGCCGGGCGCGGAGGGGCTCCTCCCGGCGGAGGAGGCCCTGTTGGTGCGGGCGGTGCCCAAGCGGCGGCGCGAGTTCGGTTCGGGCCGGGAGTGCGCCCGGCGGGCCCTGGTCGGGCTCGGTCTGCCCCGCGATCCGCTGCTGCGCACCCGCGACGGCGACCCGCGCTGGCCGCCGGGCGTGGTCGGCAGCATCACCCACTGCCCCGGGTACTGCGCCGCGGCCGTCGCGCGCGCGGGCGATCTGGTGTCCGTGGGGATCGACGCGGAGGTCAACGAGCCGTTGTCGCCGGGGGTGATCGAGCTCGTCTCCCGGCCCGAGGAGCGGCGCTGGGCGGACGCGGGCCCGCGCGGCGGTTCCGGGGTGTGCTGGGACCGGCTGCTGTTCAGCGCGAAGGAGGCCGTGTTCAAGGCCTTCTTCCCTTTGTCCCGCCAGGAGTTGAGCTTCCAGGACGCACTGATCGAGGCCGCCCCGGAGGGCGGGCGGTTCGAGGCGCGGGTCATGGTCCCCGCACCCCGGGTGGGCGGGCGCACGGTCGACCGGCTCGCGGGGCGCTGGCTGGTCGAGGACGGTCTCCTGCTGACGGCCGTGACCGTGCCCGCCGCCCGGCCGGGGCGCGCGGAGGGGGCCCGCCCCGGCGAAGGCCCGTCGTGACGGCGCCGGCGCGTCCGGGCGGGCCGTGTCCGGGGCGGGCCGCGCTCACCCCGTCCGCTCCAGCACGGTCCGCAGGTCCTCCGGCGAGGTGAAGACGTGTCCGCGCAGCCCGAGTCGGCGGGCCGCGCGGACGTTCTCGGGCCGGTCGTCGACGAACAGGATCTCCTCGGGCGGCAGTCCGAGCGCGCGCACGCACCACAGGTAGGCGGCGGACTCGGGCTTGGCGCTGCCGATCCGGCAGGACAGGCCGCGGACCGCGAACAGCTCCAGCCAGGGGTGGGTGCTCTCGTAGTGGGCGGCCAACTCCTCGGGGATGTTGGAGAGGAGGCCGAGGACGACGCCCCGGTCCGCGAGGCCGCCGAGCAGGTCCACCATGCGCCGGTCCGTCCCGCTCCAGCCGGCGAGGTCGATGGCGATCAGTTCCTCGATGCGCGCCCGGTCGAGCGGGGGGCCCGAGGGGAGGCAGACGGCCTGCCAGTAGGCGGCAGCCGTGACCTCGCCGCGGTCGTAGGGGGGTCGGTGCGCCCAGTACGCCGCGTGGAAGCGCTCGGGGTCGATGCCGGCCGCGCGTTCCAGGGCGGTCCTGGCCTCGGGTGACTGCACGTGCGCGATGACGCCGAACAGGTCGAAGAGGACGGCTTTCATGTGCGGGTTCCTCACGTGGGGTGGGTTCGGGGTGGGGTGACGGCGTCCGCGCGCCCGGCCGGGCGGAGGTCGGGCACGCCGCCGGGATCGGGCGCTCCGCCGGGATCGGGCGCTCCGCCGGGATCGGGCGCGCCGGCTCGGTCGGGGGCGCGCCGGCGCAGCCACAGGCCGAGTGCGCCGCAGGCGACGGCGAGCAGGAACAGCACCAGGGGCAGAGCCCGGACGTGCGTCGCGCCGATGAGGGCGCCCAGCAGGGGTGGGAACGCCACGCCGCCGATCATCGAGGCGGCGATGACGTAGGCGCCGGCGGCGCCCACGCCGGGTACGGCGCGGTTCAGCCAGGGCAGGCAGGTCGGGAAGATCGGCGCGATCGCGAGGCCGACGCCGAGGTACGCGTACGGGGCGAGGACCGGGACGGTGGCCAGGAGGAGGAAGCCCGCCATGCCGGCGCAGCAGACGAGGAGGATCGACGGGGCGGACCGGCGCAGGCTCAGCGGCGCGGCGACGAAGCGGCCGAGGGTCAGGGCGGCCCAGTAGGCGGAGGTCGCGGTGGCGGCGGTGGCGGCGCCGTAGCCGGCGGCTTCGAGATGGGTGGGCTCCCAGCCGCCGACGCCGGTCTCGATGGCGACGTGCAGGACGTAGACGCCGATGAACGCCGCGATGACCGGCAGGACCCGGGCGCCGCCCGGCGGTGCGCCGTCCGCGGGGGCGGCGGGTGCGGGTTCCCGGGCGGCCACCCCGCCGAGGGTGGGCAGGACCAGCAGGCCGATCGCCCCGGCGCCGAGGAAGATCCAGGGGTGGCTCTCCACCCCGAGCCGGCCGACGAGGGCGGGGCCGACGATCGCGCCGATGCCGAAGTGCCCGTTCAGCAGGTTGAGCATGGCGGCGCCGCGACGGGGCCCGAACCCGATGGCGAAGAGCCGGTTGAGGCCGTAGTCGACGCCGCCGAAGCCCAGGCCGGTGACGAACGCGCCGGCGAGGGCGGGGGTCCAGCTCGGGGAGAGGGCGAAGGCGGCGGCGCCGGCGGCCATGAGGACGTAGGAGCCGCCGAGCAGGGTCCGGTTGTCCAGGCGACCCCGCAGCAGGTGGTAGGCGAGCACCCCGAGAAGGGCGCCGACGAAGTGCGCGCTGAGGCTCAGGCCGGCCGTCGCCGGGCCGATGCCGTACGCCTCGCGCAGGGCCGGGATGGCCGGACCGTAGAGCGCCTGGAGGGCGCCGATCGCCACGAACGCCCCGCACGAGGCGACGATCGCCGTGGTGGTGAGGATCGGCCCGCCCCCTGCCGTCGGGTCGGTCCCGCGGGTGGCGGTCATGGCCCTCCCTCACGCTCTCATGTCATCGATCACGACGAAATGAACACATGAAGTGTTCATAGCGGCCCGATATTCACACCGCCTCGCCCACAGTACGCATCCTGGATGTTCGTTTCAACATCGAAGCTGTGCGGATCGCACATCGCGCGCGTTCGTCGCCACCATCTGTGCTAAAAGCAGACACATGAACGTGAGGGAGAGGCACAAGTTCGTCGTGGAACTGCTCATGCGGCAGAACCGCGCGACGGTGGCCGAGCTGGCCGAGGCCACCGCGGCGTCCGAGATGACCATCCGGCGGGACCTGGAGGTGCTGGAGTCCCGGGGCGCCCTGCGCCGGGTGCGCGGCGGAGCCGTGAGCAACCTGCCCGGCGGCCTGGAGCCCCCCTACGCGATCCGGGCCCTGTCCGGATCGCACGCCAAGGAGCGCCTCGCGCAAGCCGCCGTCGCGCTCCTCACCGACGGGGAGACCGTCGCGCTGGACACAGGCACCACCGCCGTGGCGGTCGCGAAGGCCATGGCGGACCGCCGGTTCACCGTCGCACCGCTCTCGTTGCACGCGGCGTTCGCCCTGTCCGCGCACCCGGGCGTGCGCCTGGTGATGCCGGGCGGGCAGGTGCGCCCCGAGGAGCTGTCCTTCCACGGCCACACCCCCGTGCGGACCTTCGAGGACCTGTGCTTCGACACGTTCGTCCTGGGCTGTTGCGGCGTCGACCCCGTCCAGGGCGCGACCGCCTACGACCTCGACGACGTCGCGGTGAAGCGGGCGGCGGTCGCCTCGGCGCAGCGCGTGATCCTCGTCGCGACCGCCGACAAGATCGGCCGGACGGCACTGGGCCGCATCTGCTCCATGGAGGAGATCACCCTGGTCGTGACGGACGCCCCCGCCGACTCCCCCGCGGTCGAGGCGCTGCGCGACCGGGGGGTCGAGGTGGTCCATCCGGTGGAGGACTGAACACCTCGGAGTCGGTGGGGGCGTGAAGGTGCCTCAGGCGCCGACGCTCACCTCCGCGTCCGGGTTCTCCGCCAGTTCCCGCAGGAGCCGCGCGTACTGCTCCGTGAAGCGGGTCGCGTCGGCCTCGTCGTAGCGGGCCAGGCGGAACTCGAAGGTGCCGGTCAGAGAGCCGTCCGGGGCCTCCTCGATCACCACCGCCGCGTCGAACTTCGCCGAGCCGGTGTCCACGGCGACCGGCGACGCGGACAGGCCCGGCAGCTCGGGGGTGCGGACGGTGGTCCCTCCGAAGGAGAACATCGTCTGGAACACGGGGCTGTGACCGCGACCGCGCCGCGGGCCCACTTCCCGCGCGACCCGGTCGAAGGGGACGTCCTGGTGCGCGACGGCCTCCTGCACCGTGGTGCGGACCCGTCCCACCAGCTCCCGGAAGGTCGCCTGCTCGGGCACCTCCGTACGCAGGGCGAGGGTGTTGATGAACAGCCCCATCAGATCGGCGAGTTCGGGTCGGTCGCGGCCCGCGGACAGGCTGCCGACGACGATGTCCCGGACCCCGGCGGCCCGGTGCAGCAGGGTCTTGAAGCCGGCCAGGAGGACCATGTACGGGGTGGCCCGCTCGGCCGCCGCCAGGGCGCGCAGCAGGCTCGCGGTCCGCGCGTCGACGGTGAACGTCCGGGACACCCCGCCGCGGCGGGTCGGGTCCGCCGCGGCGGAGGCGGGCAGGCGCGTCACCTCCGGGGCGCCGGCGAGCCGGCGGGACCAGTAGGCGAGCTGGGCGGACTCCTCCGGTCCGCCGGCCCGCGCGTGCCGGGGGCCGGCGTGGTCGGCGTACGACAGCGGCAGCGCGGGCAGCCCGTCCGGTTCGCCGGTCAGCGCGCGGGCGTAGAGCCGGGAGAGGTCCCGGTGCAGCACGTCGAGCGACCAGCCGTCGCAGACGACGTGGTGCATCACGAGGACGAGGACGTGTTCCCAGGCGTCCGTGCGCAGCAGGGCGGTGCGGATCAGCGGACCGCGCGCCAGGTCGAAGGGGTCGGAGGCCAGTTTCCGTACGGCCGCGTCGAGTTCCTCCGGCGCGCGGCCGAGGAACTCGGTCGGTGTGAGCTCGTGGGCCTGCGCGGCGTCGGGCGGGGCGACGAACTGGGTCAGCAGCCCCCCCTCCAGGCGCAGCGTGGTCCGCAGGACACCGTGCCGCCGCACCAGTGCGCGTACCGCCGCCCGCAGGTGCGCGGGGTCGAGGGCGCCGGTGAGCCGCAGGACGAGGGGTTCGTTGTAGGCGGCTCCGGCGGGGTCCATCCGGTGGGCCAGCCAGATCCGCAGCTGCGCGGGGGTCGCGGGCGCCGTGACCACCGCGGACCCGGCCGGGGCCACCGGTTCGGGGACGGGCGCGGGGGCGGGGGCTGGGGCGGGCGGCGGACCCGGCTGCTCGGGTTCGGGCCGGGCTGCGGGGGCCTGCCTTCGGGCGGCCTCGATGCGGGCGGCCAGGGCGGCCACCGTCGGGTTCTCGAAGACCATGCGCTGGCGGATGTCCGTACCGAGTGCCTCCCGGACGTGGGCCGACAGCCGGGTCGCGGTCAGCGAGTCCCCGCCCAGCAGGAAGAAGTCGTCGTCCGCGCCGACCGTCGGCACGTCCAACAGCATCGACCAGATGCCCGCGAGCGCCGCCTCGACGGCCGTGGCCGGCCGTCGGCCGCCGCCCGCCGCAGCGCCCGCGGCCCGCTCGTCCAACGGGAGCTCCCGCAGGGCGAGGCGGTCGACCTTGCCGTTCGCGTTCAGCGGCAGGTCCGCCACGGCGACCAGCCGGGCCGGGACGAGCCCGGGGGCCAGCCGCTCGCGCAGGTGCGCCCGCAGCCCGGCCGGGTCGGGCTCGCCCTCCCAGACCACGCAGGCGACCAGCCGGTCCGCCCCGGTGGCCGACTCCCTGGCCAGGACCGCGTTGCGGGCCACTCCCGGGTGGCTCCCGATGGCCGCCTCGACCTCGCCGGGCTCGATCCTGATGCCGTGGACCTTCAGCTGGTGGTCGATCCGGCCCAGGAACTCCACCGCCCCGTCCGGACGGCGCAGGGCCAGGTCACCGGTGCGGTACATGCGCCCGCCCGGGGCCGCGTACGGGTCGGGCAGGAACCGCTCGGCGGTCAGGCCCGGGCGGCCCAGGTAGCCGCGCGAGACGGCGTCCCCGGCCACGTAGAGCTCGCCCGTCTCCCCGTCCGCCACCGCGCGCAGGTCGGCGTCGAGGATCCGCACCTCGGCGCCCGGCAGCGGCGTGCCGACCGGCACCCGGGGCCAGGAACGCACCTCGGCGGCCGGCGCCGTGGGCTCGTACAGCAGTTGCGAGACGGTGCCCTCGGTGGCCCCGTACTCCTGGACCAGGCGCACGCCGCCCGCGAGCCACTGCCCCACCTTGTCGGCGGAGACCTGCTCGCTGCCGACCACGAGGAGGCGCAGGGACGCGGGCGGTACGGGCGCGCCGTCCGGGGTGCGCGGCAGTTCGCGCAGCCACTCGTACCAGTAGGCGGGGGTCAGTTGGAGGACGGTGACGCCCTGCCGCTCGATGACGCCGGTCAGGGCGGCGGCGTCGGCGAGGGATTCGTCCGGGTCCAGGACCAGGCAGGCACCCGCGTACCAGGTGGAGAAGATCTCCTCGGCGGCGACGGAGAAGCCGATGGACGCGAACTGCAACACGCGGTCGGCGGGGGTCAGTTCGAGGCGGGCCGCGATGCCCTCGGCGAGGGTGGACAGCGGGCCGTGCGAGAGCATCACCCCCTTGGGGCGGCCGGTGGAACCGGAGGTGTAGGAGGCCCAGGCCAGGGTCTGCGGATGGGTCGGGGTCGGGACCGCGACGCTCGCGTGGGCCGCGTCGGCCCCCTCGGTCGCGTCGTCGAGCTCGTCCAGGCAGACCACCACGGCCCCCCGGTCCGGCAGGCCGTCGCGCAGGGCCCGCACCGTCAGCACGACCGGGGCGGCCACCTCCTCCAGGACGAGCCGCAGCCGCTCGCGCGGGTAGCCGGGGTCCAGGGGTACGCAGTAGCCGCCCGCCTTCAGTACGGCGAGCAGGGCGACCGGCAGCTCCGGACCGCGCCGCAGGTGGATGCCGACCGGGGTCTCCGTGCCCACGCCCAGCCCGCGCAGGAGCGCCACGATCGCCTCGGCGCGCCGGTCGAGTTCGCCGTAGCCGAGCACGAGGTCCGCGCAGCGCACGGCGGGGGCGTCGGGGGTGAGCCGGGCCCGGTCGGCGACCCGCCGGTGCAGGCCGGGCACGGGGGGCACCACCGGCGCCGCGCTCCGGGCGCCGGCCGCGCTCCGCGCACGGGTCGGGGTCGCGGTGGCGGTGGCGGAGGCGGAGGCGGAGGCGGAGGCGGAGGCGGTGGCGGTGGCGGTGGCGGTCACGGAACCAGCACCACCTTCGACGCCGTGCCCGCGTCGAACAGGCGGAAGCCCTCGGCGGCCTCGGCGAGCGGCAGGCGGTGGGAGATGACGAAGGTGGGGTCGAGCCGGCCGGTCCGCACCAGGTTCATCAGCGGTTCGCGCACGCTGATGGGGTCGCCCACCGCGAAGCGCAGGGTCAGCTCCTTGCCGAAGGCGAGCCCCGTGGGCATGGGCATCGCCTCGGAGGCGTGCGCGCCGGCGGCGCACACGGTGCCGCGGGGGCGGACGATCTCCAGGGCGCTGAGCAGCGAGGCGTCCGTGCCGACGGCCTCCAGGACGACGTCGGCGCCGCGTCCGCCGGTCAGTTCGCGGACCCGGGCCGCGAGATCGGGACCGGGGGCCAGGCCGATGGCCCCGTGCTCCTCGGCGAGGGCGCGCCGGGCGGGCAGCGGGTCGATCGCCAGCAGCGTGGCGGCGCCGAGGACGCCGGCGGCCTTCATCGCGAGCAGGCCGACGGGGCCGCAGCCGACGACGGCCACGGTGTCGCCGGGGCGGACCTCGCCGCCCGTGGCGCAGGCGTAGCCGGTGGACAGGACGTCGCCGATGAGCAGGGCCCGTTCGTCCTCGACGTCATCGGGTATCGGCGAGAGCACGACGTCCGCGAAGGGGACGCGGACGTACTCGGCGTGCCCGCCCGCGACGGCGGTGGCGCCGACGACGGTGTCGTACCCGAACAGGCCGACGCGCTCGCACTGGTAGTGCCAGCCGCGGCGGCAGTTCCAGCAGGTGCCGCAGGCGATGACGTCGGAGGCGAGGACCCGGTCGCCGGGGCGCAGCCCGCGCACGTCGGGGCCCACCTCCTCGACGACGCCGGTGAACTCGTGTCCGGTGACGGTGCCGGGGGTGAAGGAGGCGATCTCTCCCCGGTAGGGGTGCAGGTCGGTGCCACAGATCGCGGACCGGACCACCCGCACCAGGGCGTCGCCGGGGCCGGCCAGGGCCGGGACGGCCATGTCGTGCGCGACCTCGACCCGGTACGCGCCGTGCCACTGAAGGGCCTTCATGCCTGTTCCTCCATCGGGTCGACCGCCGGTGTCGGTGTGGGGGTGGGTGTGCCGTTCGACCGGGCGGCGGGCGCCCGGTCCGGTCCGGCGGCCGCGAGGTGGGCCAGCTGGGTGGCCAGGAAGGGGGCCAGCGCGCTGTCGGGGTGGGTCTCGATCGTCTCGGGGTGGCCCGAGGCGACGACGGAGCCGCCGTCCGTGCCGCCGCCGGGTCCGAGGTCGACGATCCAGTCACAGGCGGCCGCGAACTCGACGCTGTGCTCGATGACGACGACGGTGTGGCCGCGGTCGACGAGGTCGTGCACGACCTGGAGGAGGAGCTGCACGTCGGAGAAGTGCAGGCCGGTGGTGGGCTCGTCGATGAGGTAGAGGGTCCGGCCCTCCCCGCCGCGCATCAGCTCGCGGCTGAGCTTGAGTCGCTGGGCCTCGCCGCCGCTGAGGGTCATGGAGTCCTGGCCGAGCCTGAGGTATCCGAGGCCGACGTCGCAGAGCACCCGCAGCGGGTTGGCGACGGCGGGCACGTCGTGGAAGAGTTCCAGCGCCCGCGCGGCCTCCAGGTTCAGGGTCTCGGCGATGTTCAGGCCCCGGCAGTGGATCTCCAGGGTCTCCGGGGAGTAGCGCAGGCCCCGGCAGGAGGGACACTCCACGTTCACGTCGGCGAGGAAGAGCATCTCGATGCGGATCGTTCCCTTGCCGAGGCAGCGGTCGCAGCGGCCGCCGCCGCGTTCGGCGTTGAAGCTGAACTTCGAGGTGGAGTACCGGCGTCGCACCGCCTCCTCGGTCTTGGCGAACATCTTGCGGATCTCGTCGAAGATCCCGATGTAGGTGGCCGGGGTGGAGCGGGAGGAGGCGCCGATGGACTCCTGGGTGACGGTGACGATCCGCTCGAAGTGCTCCCAGCCGGTCAGCTCGCGGAAGGGGCCCTCGGCCGGGCGGCGCCACCGCAGGGTCTCCTCCAGGGCGGGTTGCAGGGTCCGCGTCACCAGGGAGCTCTTGCCGCTGCCGCTGACGCCGGTGACGCAGGTGAGCAGGCCGACGGGGAAGTCCGCGTCCACGTCGCGCAGGTTGTGCAGGTGGGCGCCGCGGATCGAGAGCCGGCGGTCGTCGGGGACGCGCCGGGTCGGGCGCGGTGAGCGCACCTGGTCCTCGTTGCGCAGGTAGGCGCCGGTGCGGGAGTCGGGGTGCGCGATGACGTCGGCGGCGGGACCGCTGGCCATGACGCGGCCGCCGCGGGTGCCGGCTCCGGGGCCGAGGTCGACGAGGTGGTCGGCCGCCTCCATCGTCTCGCGGTCGTGTTCGACGACGAGGACGGCGTTGCCGGCCGCGGCCAGCCGGCGCAGCATCGCGATGAGGCGGCCGTTGTCCTTGGCGTGCAGCCCGATGGACGGTTCGTCGAGGACGTAGGTGACGCCGACGAGCCCGCTGCCGAGCTGGCGGGCCAGCCGCAGCCGCTGGCCCTCGCCGGCCGAGAGGGTGGGGGCGGAGCGGTCCAGGGACAGGTAGTGCAGTCCGACGTCGAGCATGAACTCGATGCGGGCGGCGATCTGTTCGAGGAGCTCCTCGGCGAGCTCGGCGAGGAAGCTGCTCTCCAGTTCGGCCCGTACGGTGGTGAGCCAGTCTCCGAGGCGGGAGATGGGCAGGGCGTTGACCTGGGCGATGTTGATCCCCGCGAGGGTGACGGCGAGGGCCTCGGCGTGGTGTCGGGTGCCGGCGCACCCCTCGCAGGTCATGGCCGACATGAACACCTGGTAGAACTGCTTGCGTCCCGGGGAGTCGGCTTCCCTGAAGAGGCGTTCGATGTGTCCGGCGAAGCCCTCGAAGGGCTGCTGCCGCAGTCGTTCGGCGAGTTCCGGTGTCACGGCGTGGTCGGTGGCGCCGTGGAGGACGACCTCCCGCAGGCCCCGCGGCAGGTCGCGCCAGGCCGTGTCGAGGCTGTGGCCGCCCAGGGCGACGAGGTCCGGCAGTTCGCGCACCGGCCACCAGGTCTTCTTGCTGCCGCGGCGGTCCCCGAAGAAGGTCAGGGCCCCGGAGCGGATCGACTCGTTCTCGTCCCCGACGAGCAGGGCGGGGTCCACGCGGAGGATGAAGCCGAGGCCTTCGCAGCCCTCGCACATGCCGACGGGCGAGTTGGGCGTGAACCACTGCGAGGAGGTGGCGCGGGCCTCGGTGCCGCAGTCGGCGCAGAAGAAGCCCTCCTTGACGTGCCGGACGGTCTCGGTGCCGCGCAGGACGACGAGGTGGGTGTCGGTGCGCAGGGCGGACTCGATGTGCTCGCGGACGGCGGACAGCGCGGCGGCGTCGGGGTTCGGGCCGACGGCCGCGAGGAAGCGTCCGGGCCGATCGCCGGCGGGCGGCCTGCCCACTTCCAGTCGGGTGTCACGCGCGTGCTCGCGCAGCCAGTCCATGTGGGTGGCGGCGTCGCGCGGGTGGATGTCGCCGCCGCAGGCGCGGCAGTGGTGGTGGCCGACCCGGGCGAACAGGAGGCGGAGCCGGTCGGAGATCTCGGTGATGGTGCCGACGTTGGAGCGCGGGTTGCGGCTGATGGTCTTCTGTTCGATGGCGACGGTGGGGCTGAGGCCGCTGATCCAGTCGACGGCGGGCTTGGGCACCTTGGGGAGCTTGCGCCGTACGTAGGCGGACAGGCTCTCCAGGTACTGGCGGTAGCCCTCGGCGTAGATGGTGTCGAAGGCGAGGGAGGACTTGCCGCTGCCGGAGACGCCGGTCAGGACGGTGACTCCGTGGCGGGGCAGGTGCAGTTCGGCGATGTCCAGGTTGTGCTGGCGCACGCCCTTGAGAACCATCCAGTCCCGGTCGTTCTCGATGCCGGCGGTGCTCATGGTGCGGTGTCTCCTCCGGAAGGACGGGCGCAGGCCCGGTCGATGCGGCCGTCGGGGGTCAGCGGCGGCCGTCCGCCGACCACGATGGTGTCGGGGATGGTGAAGCCCGGTACGACGCGGCGCAGATGGGTGCGCAGCGCGGCCTCGTCGGCTTCCGGTGCGTCAGCGTAGGCGGTGATCGTGCCGTCGGGTGCGGCGGCCACCACGGCCGTGTGGACGGCGGGGTGGGCCGTGAGGGCCCACGCGACGTCGGACGGGCGGATGCGGTAGCCGTCGCGTTCGGTGTGTTCCGCGGGGCGGCCGAGCAGTTCGAGGCGGTCGCCGGGCAGCCGGCGGGCGGCGAGCCCGGTGGGCCGCGGCGTGGTGCGGCCGGGCTCGGTCAGGTGCAGTTCGCCCTCGTCGCCCGTGGGGACCTGCCGACCGGCGGGGTCCAACAGGCGGATGCCGTCGCGCGGTGCGTGGACGAGGGGGCCGCGGCGGCCCGCGCCGAGGTCGGCGAAGGGCAGGGGGGCCCGCCCGGTCGCGGCCAGGGCCCGTACGAGGACCGGCGCCGGCGGGTCGGGCAGTCGGACGGGGTCGCCCCCCGTGGCGATGACGGCCCGCAGGCCCGCGAGCGGGGCCTCGGGGTGCGCCGCGAGCGCGGGCAGCAGCGCGGCGGGCAGGGCCGCGACGGTGGCGCCGACGCGGGCGGGGTCGGGCGGCGCGACGGTGTGCGGCGTCAGGCACAGCGTCGCTCCGGCGGCCAGCGGGAGCAGGGTTTCCAGCGCGGCGGTGGGGCCGCCGGGCGGGGCGGTGCGCAGGAAGCGGTCGTCGCCGGTCAGGGGCAGGGCCCGTGCCCAGTGTCCGAGCAGGTCCTCGGTGTGCCCGGGGAGGGTCGGCGCGCTGTGGCCGGCGCTCTCGGCGGGGCCGGCCAGGTCGTCGACGGCGGCGACGAGGGCCGCCGCCGTGGGGTCGGCCGCCACGCGCGTCCACAGTTCGGCGTAGCTCAGGGCGCCGGTCGCGGTGAGCACGGCGGGGCGGTCGGGGTCGGTGCCGGCCAGGGCGCGCACGGTCTCGACGGGTGCGGCGGCGGGGACCTCCGGGTGCGGCGCGGGCCACGCGTCGTCCCATACGTCCTGCGCGTCCCGCGCGTCCCGCGTGCTCGCCGCCGCCGCCACCGCCGGCGGGTGCGGGGTGGAGGTCCGCGGCTCGGGGTCGGTGAGGACGACTTCGGCGACGGGGGCGTCGGGAGCGGCGACCACGGCGGCGAGGACGGCGGTGAACCGCTCCGCGAGGCGCGTGACGGTCTCCTCCTCGAAGAGGTCGGCGTTGCACAGCAGTTGCATGCGCATGTCGTCGACCTGCTCGAAGTGCCGGAGCTCGATGTCGAAGGGGGTCGAGGGACGTTCGGCGGCGGCGTGGATCTGCTCGAAGCGCAGCCCGGGCAGCTCCAGGCCGGCCATGCTCTGCTGGGCGTGCACGGAGAAGAACATGGCCTGGGAGATCGGGTTGTGGGTGTCCTCGCGGCGCTTGGCCAGGCGCAGGGAGAGGCGGTGCGCGGGGACGTCGGCGTGCTCGTGCGTCTCCAGAACCGCCTCCCGCACCCGGGCGATCAGCTCCCGGAAGGTCAGGTCGGCGCCGCGCAGATCGGCGGGTACGGCGACCAGGTTGCCGAAGTCACCGATGACGTCGGCGACTTCGGCGCGGTCCCGGTAGGCGGTGAGGGTGCTGGTGGCGAACCGGTCGTGGCCGCAGGTGCGGTGGAGCCACAGCTGGAACGCGGCCATCAGGGTCATGAAGGGGGTGACGCCTGCGGCTCGGGAGACCTCGCGGACCTGGTCGGACAGGGTCCGGGGCAGGTCGAACCAGTGCACGAGGGCCTCGAAGGTGCGGCCCGCCGGGCGCGGGCGGTCGGTGGGCAGGTCCAGGGGGACCGGGGAGCCGGCCAGGCGCCGGGTCCAGTAGTCGAACTCGGCCTCCATGCGGTCCCCGTCCAGCCACTCGCGCTGCCAGGCGGCGAAGTCGGCGTACTGGACGGGCAGCGGCGGCAGCGGGGAGGGCCTGCCCTCGCTGAAGGCCCCGTAGAGGGTGACGATCTCGCCGAGCAGGATCCGCATCGACCAGTCGTCCGTGACCAGGTGGTGGGTGGTGAGCAGCAGGACGTGCGCGTCCGGGCCGAGGCGCAGGAGCCGGCCGCGCAGCAGGTGGCCGCGCGTGAGGTCGAAGGGGCGCGAGCGCTCCCGGACGGCGAGGTCTTCGACGGCCCGGTCCTGCTCCGCCCCGACCAGGTCGCTCAGGTCCTCCAGGGGCAGCTCGAAGCGGGGCGGGACCGGCTCGACGGCCTGCACGACGGTGCGGGCGAGGTGGTGGAAGCTGGTGCGCAGCACCTCGTGCCGGGCGATGAGCTCCTGGAGGGTGCGGTCGAGCACCCCGGTGTCCAGGGCGCCCTCGATGCGCAGCGCCATGGGCGCGTTGTAGAGCGAGGTGCCGGGCTTGAGCCGGGCGTTCCACCACACCCACTCCTGGGTGTAGGAGAGCGGGAACAGGTTGAGGCCCTGCGCTCCGGAGGCGATCAGCTCCTCCAGGCCCCGGCGTTCCCGGGGGGACAGGGCGGCTATCTTCGTGGCCCATTCCACGCTGCTACGCCTCCTCGAGGTCGTCGTTGAATCCGGCGCCGAAGTCGTCGGCGGGCGGTGCCTCGCCGAGCGACAGGGCCGAGACCGGGGTCCGGGGGGCGGCGCAGGCGTCGGCGAGCAGGGCGAGGTAGCGCTCCGCCAGTCGCTCGACGGTCGCCCGGTCGAACAGGTCGGTGTTGTACTCCAGTTGACCGCGCAGCTCGTGCTCGGACTGGAACAGGTCCAGGCGCAGGTCGAAGATCGACGTGGTGCGTACGTCCTCCCGCAGGGCCATGGACAGTCCCGCGAACTCGACGCGACGTCGGCGCGGCGGGATGTTCTGGAGGATGAACATGACCTGGAACAGGGGGTTGCGGTGCGGGGCGCGTTCCGGCTTCAGCTCCTCGACCAGCACCCGGAAGGGCAGGTCGCGGTGGACGAAGGCCTCCAGGGAGGTCTTGCGGACGCGGGTGAGCAGGTCGGCGAACGTGGGGTCGTCGGCGAGTTCGGTGCGCATGACGAGGGTGTCCGCGAAGTAGCCGACCACCGAGGCCGATTCGGCCCGGTCGCGGTTGCCCACGGGGGTGCCGAGGAGGATGTCGCCGCGGCCCGACCAGCGGGAGAGCAGCACGTTGAACCCGGCGAGGCAGGTCATGAAGAGACTGGCGCCGGCGGTGCGGCCCAGTGCGGTGAGGCGCAGGTGCAGCTCCTGCGGGACGACGAAGGCGTGGCGGTCGCCGCGGAAGCTCGCCTCCGCCGGGCGCGGCCGGTCGGTGGGCAGCTCCAGTGCGGTGGGGGCGCCGGCCAGCCGGTCGCTCCAGTAGGAGACCAGCCGGTCCCGGCGGGGGCCCGCGAGCCGCTCGCGTTGGGCGCGCGCGTAGTCGGTGAACTGCATGGCCAGGGGCGGGAGTTCGACGTCCTCGCCGGTGACGGCGCCGGCGTAGAGGTCGGCCACCTCCTGGACGAGGACCTGGAGGGACCAGCCGTCGGCGACGATGTGGTGCATCACGAAGACCATGACGTGCTCGTCGGCCGCGGTGCGGATCAGTCGGACCCGGAACAGCGGGGCCGCGCCGAGGTCGAAGGGTTCGTGCACCTCCTCGGCGACGAGGCGGTCGGCGGCGGCCTCGCGCCCGCCCTCGGGCAGGTCGGTGAGGTCGGTGATCCGCAGGGGCACCGGTACCCCCTCGACGACCGCCTGGTGGGGCACCCCGTCGACCTCGGTGACGGCGGTGCGCAGCATGTGCTGGCGGTCCATGGTCCGGGCGAGCGCGGTGCGCAGCGCGTCGGTGTCGAGCGGGCCGGTCAGGGTCCAGGTCGCGGTGGTGTTGTAGAACGCACTCGCGGGGTCGAGCCGGGTGAGGAACCACAGCTGTTCCTGGGTGAGGGAGAGCGGTGCGAGCTGATCGCTCTGGCCGTCGTGCATCGGGGTCACACCTCTGTGGCGGTCGGGTGCAGGGCGCCTTCGAGCACCTGCCGGAGTTCCTCCAGCAGGCACCGGGCGGCCTCGTCGTCGTACTGGGCGGGGTCGTGGGTGAGCAGGGCCCGCAGCGTGCCCTCGTCCTCGTAGAAGCCGAGGTCGAGGTCGAAGGCGCTGAACGGGTCGTGGTTGATCAGGGTGGCCGCCAGCCCGTCGAGGGCGGGGGGCACCTCCGGGGTGGACTGGAAGGAGACGCAGACGTTCACCACGGGTCGGCTGCCGCGGCGTTGGAGGCCGAGGTCGGCGACGAGCCGCTCGAAGGGCATGGTGCGGTGGACGTAGGCGCCGAGCGTGGCGCGGCGTACGGCCCGGAGCAGGTCGTGGAAGTCGCCGCCCTCGGGGACGCGGGTGCGCAGCGGGAGGAGGTTCACGAGGAAGCCGACGGTGTGGTCGAACTCGGGGCGGCCCCGGAAGCCGGCGCGGGTGCCGACGAGGATGTCGTGGCTGCCGGTGTGGCGGTGCAGCAGGGTCGTGGTGGCGGCGAGCAGGACCATGAACGGGGTGACCCGCTCGCGCCGGGCGAAGTCCCGCAGCGCGTCGTAGAGCGGCCGGGGGAAGGTCAGCCAGCGGGTGGCGACCGGTTCGCCCGCGCGGCCGCGGCCGGGTCCGGGCCCGGCGGCGGGGCGGGCGAGGTCGAGCTCCGGGAGCGGGCCCGCGCCCTCCAGTTCGGCGCGCCAGTAGGCGAGTTCACGCGCGGCGGCGGGTCCTTCGAGCCACTCGCGCTGCCAGCGGACGAAGGCGGCGTAGTGGGAGCGCACGGGTTCGAGCGGTGAGGGCAGTCCGGCGCGGTGGGCGGCGTAGAGGCGCTCCAGCTCGCGGAAGAGGACCGACCACCAGGAAACGGCGTCCGAGACGATGTGGTGCGTGGTGAGGCGGACCACGTGTTCGCGGGGGCCGAGCCGGTACAGCGCGGCGCGCACGACGGGACCGCGGGCCAGGTCGAAGCGGCGGTCCTGGTCCTGGCGCAGCAGCCGAAGCAGCTCCGACTCCCTTGACCGCTGGGGCAGTTCGGAGAGGTCGGTGATCGGCAGCGGAAGCCGCGCGCCCTCCGCGGGGAGGACCTCCTGCGTGGGACGGCCCCCGCTGACGGGGAACCGGGTGCGCAGTGCCTCGTGCCGGCGCACGAGTTCCTCCAGGCTCCACCGGAGGGCCGGCAGGTCCAGCTCGCCCACCAGGCGGAAGGTCATCGGGTCGACGAACGAGGTGCCCGAGAAGCGCTCCAGGAACCACATGCCCTGCTGGGCGTGGGACAGCGGCAATTCCGTCACCGGACGCGACCTCACTTTCCTTGCCTGGGCGGCCCCGAATTCAATTTCATTTGATCGGGGCCGCCATCCAAACACACTGGTGATCACGTCCGCAAGGGAGATCCGACGGATCACATGAAGCTCCCAATTGGACTTCCGGAAGCGTGAATTCAGTGGCAGGGTGTGTAGTACGATCCCGCCATGAGTTCGCTGGTGAAGAATCTTCGAGAGAAATCCTCATGAATCTCCGCACACCTGCCAGAACTCTCGGAGTTCTGGGCGGAATGGGCCCTTCCGCAACTGCCGAATTCCTCCGGGTCCTCGCCGTGAAAGCACCGGCGGACACCGATCAGGAACATCCCCGGGTCATCCTCCTGTCCGAACCGGGCATACCCGACCGCAGCACCTCGCTCCTCGCGCGCGACGAGGCCCCGCTGGAGCCCCTGCGCACCGGCCTGCACACCCTCGCCGGATGGGGCGCCGATCTGCTGGCCGTGCCGTGCAACACCGCGCACGCCTTCGTCGACCGCTTCCGGGCCGAACTGCCGGTGCCCGTCGTCCACATCATCGACGCGACGCTGCGGGCGGCCCGGCTCGCCGGCCCCGAGGGCGGCTGGCTGGCCGCCACGACCGGAACCGTGCTCAGCGGCCTCTACCAGCGCCGCGCCGAGGAGCTCGACTACCCGCTCTTCGTGCCGTCCGACGAGGTCCAGGAGCTGGTCCACGAGGCCAGCGTGCTGATCAAGGCGGGTCGTACGGTCGCGGCCGGAGCCGTGTACGCCGAGGCCGCCCGCATCCTGTGCGAGAAGATCGACGCCCCGATCCTGGCCGCCTGCACCGAACTGCCGCTCGCGCACGCCGCCGCGGGCCTGCCGCCGGAGCGGATGGTCTCCAGCCTCGACGCGCTCGCCGACGCCTGCGTCGCGGAGCTGTACCGCTGAGGCGGGCGTGGGGGGGGGGGGCGTCCGGCCCGGACGGCCCCCGCCCCCACGCGTGCGTTCCCCGTCCGGCGGTGCCGGACGGGGAACGCGCACGGCCCGGCGAACGGGCGCCCGCTCACGAACGGTGCGCCACGAATGCGGCGAGGCGGTCGAGCCCCTCGTTTATCAGAGCGGGCGTCAGAACACTGAAGGAAAGCCGCATCTGACGGAATCCCCCGGCGCCGGCGTAGAAGTGGTACATCGGGGTCCACACGACCCCGAAATCCCTCCCGGATATCGCCAGGGCCTCCTCGTCCGCCCGGAACGGAACGGACAGGACCACGAACATTCCGCCGTTCGGCGCATTCCAGTCGACTCCGCCCCTTTCCGCGGGAGTGGCTCCCGGGAATCGGGCGGCCAGCCCGGACAGCACGGCCCGGAGGTTCTCCCGGTACACCTGCGCCTCGCGGACCACCGCACGCTCGACACTGCACCCGTTCTCCAACAGGAAACCGCCGATGACCGCCTGGGCGACCGTGGAGGTGTTCAGCGTCAGCATGCTCTTGAGCTTGGCCAGCTCGTCCGCGAGCAGGCCGCCGCCCTCGACCGGCTGGTCCGCGACCACGTACCCGACCCGGGCGCCGGCGAAGGCGGACTTGGCGAACGAACCCAGGTAGACCACGCGCCGGTGCTCGTCCATCGACTTGATCGTCGGAAGCCGCTCGCCGACGGTGCGGAACATCGAGTAGGGGTTGTCCTCCAGGAGGAGGACGTCCTCCTCCTCGGCCACGCGCAGCAGCTCCCGGCGGCGCTCCTCGGACAGGGACGCCCCGCCCGGGTTCGCGAAGTCGGGCACCACGTAGCAGGCGCGCGGGCGCAGCCCCCGGGCCCTGGCCTCGCGGATCCGGCGGACCAGGTCCTCGGGGTCGATGCCGCCCTCGTCCTCGCGCACCGGGCACACCGGCATGTCGACCAGGCGGGCCGCGCCGATGAACCCGACGTAGGTGGGAGTGGGGGCGAGGATGACGTCGCGGTGGTCCCGGCGCAGCGCGCGCATCACGAGGACCATCGCCTCCTGGCAGCCGGTGGTGACGACCACCGACTCGGGGTCCACGTACAGGCCCTCGTCGATCTCCAGGTGGCGGGAGACGAGGTGGGTGATCGTGCCCTTGGTGCGGCCGTACTGGAAGAGGGTGCGCCGGACCTGCTCCGCGCCCTGTCCGAGGTCCGTCTCCAGGTGGTCGCGGAAGAGGCCGATCCGCCGTTGCAGGGACTCCGGTTCGTGGAAGCCCTCGTACGGGCGGCCGGCGGCGAAGCTGACCGCGTCGGGGTGGCGGCCGGTCACCTCGTTGAGCAGGGTCATGGACGTCAGGGCCGGATCGCTGAGCGAGCTGTGCAGATCGCCCAGGGCCAGCGGTCGGAGGGAAGTGGTGGTGGGCACGGCGTCACCTGCCGGTCTTACGGGGCCCCGCCGGGGGCGGGACGGGGACGGTCGGATGGAGGGGGCCGCCGGCGATGGTCCGGGCCGGGGTTAGGATCCGGCTCGAACGACACCGAGGAGAGCGGGGACGGGCGTGGTGCCACACGGGGGCGGCGAGGACGCGCAGCGGTGGTTCCGTCGGCAACCGGCACGGGATCCGCACGTCCGGCTGGTGTGCTTCCCGCACGCCGGCGGCGCGGCGAGCGCCTACCGGGAATGGGGGCCGCTGCTGCCGCCCGGGGTGGATCTGCTGGCGGTGCAGTACCCGGGGCGCCAGAACCGCCTGAGCGAGCCCTGTGTGGAGCGGATGGAGGAACTGGCGGACCGGATCGCGGCGGCCCTGACCCCGTTCCTGGGGCTGCCGCTCGCCTTCTTCGGCCACAGCATGGGCACGTCGGTGGCGTACGAGGTGGCCCTGCGGCTCGAACGGAGCAGCGGTCTCGTCCTGGAGCGGCTGTTCGTCTCGGGGCGGACGGCGCCGCACCTGGTGCCGCCCGTGGCCACGGGCGAGGACGCGGTGCTCGCCTCGGTACGTCGGCTCGGCGCACCGGACGCCGCCGTCTACGAGGACCCCGACCTGCTGCCGCTGGTGTTGCCCTCGCTGCGCGCCGACCACCGCCTCCTCGCCGCGTACCGCCCCGCGGACCCGGAGCCGCTGTCCGCCCCGGTGACCGCGTTCGGCGGCGAGAGCGATCCGGCCTGCGCGGTCGACACCCTCGCCGGATGGGCGGGGCTGACGACCGCCGGCTGGCGCGCGTCGACCTTCCCCGGAGGCCACTTCTACCTGGTCGAGCATCGTGCGGAGCTGGTCCGCGCGATCGGCACGCAGCTCGTGGGGGCGGAGCGCGGCGCCTGACCGGGGCGGGCCGGTCATCCGATGAGCCCCGCGGCGGTGCCGCCCATCAGCGCGCGGTGCTCGTCGGCGCTCAGCACGGTGCCGTCGGGCCACGGCTCGGGATCGCGGGCGAGGTCGGCCATGCGGGCCACCGAGTCCGTCATGGTGGCGAAGGGGTAGTCGGTGCCCCACAGCAGTCGGTCCAACACGCCCGCCCGGCGGGCGTGCGCGAGCGCCGCCGCGACGGTGGGCGCCGGCCGGTAGGAGCCGAAGATCGACAGGTCGGCGTAGAGGTTGGGCCGGCGGGCCAGGAGCTCGACGCAGGGGCCGGTCCACGGGGTGCCGAGGTGGGCGAGGATCAGCTTGAGTCCGGGGAAGTCCCGGGCGACCGGCTCCAGCAGCAGCGGGGAGAAGAAGCGGGCGTCGGCCTTCTTCGACGGCGTGTACCCGGTGTGCACCAGGACCGGGACGCCGAGTTCCTCGGCCGTCTCGTACACCTCGTACCAGAGGGGGTCGGCGGGCGACATCCGCAGGTAGCAGGGTGCGGTCTTCAGCCCGCGCAGTCCGAGGTCGGTCACGGCGTGGCGCAGGTCGGCGGCGGCGCCGGGGCGACCGGCGTCCACCGAGGCGAAGCCCACGAACCGGCCCGGGTGGCGTGCGCACATCCCCGCGACGAACTCGTTCGGTACGGAGAAGCCCTCGACCCGGCTCACCTCGAAGGCGAGCAGGAAGGCCCGGTCGACCCCGGCGGCGTCCATCTCGGCGATCAGCCTGGCCTCCGGGGCGGACAGCGCCTGGGGCGGCATCCCGGTGGTCGCCATCATCTGGTCGGCGAACTCGGCGGTGTAGTGGCGGTGGTACTCGCCGGCGTGGACATGGGAATCGATGATCACGTGAGTGCTGTTCCGTTCGGTGCGGGACGCGGGTCAGGCGTTCCAGCGGACGAGGTGGACGCCCTTGGGTTCCAGGACGACCTCGGTGGCGAGCCGTGGGGCGCCGTCCCCGGACGGCCGCCGCAGGGTGGTGCGGACGGTCTCGGGGGCGTGGTTGACAACCACCGCGCAGCGTTCGTCGCCGCGCCGCAGGACGGTGGTCTCGACGGCCGGCTCGTCGGCGGTGATCTCCGGCTGGATGCCCGCGGCCTCGGCGAGGGCGGCGTACAGCAGGTGCCAGGGCGCCTCCTGGAGCCGGTAGGGGGCGTTGAGGCCCTCTTCGAGCGGTGCGGCGAGGTAGTAGGCGGTGCCCCGGCCATGGCGGTGACGGGTCAGGGCGGGGGAACCGCCGGGGAAGACGGCGAGGACGTCGGCGCCGGCGGCCTCCACGAGCGGGATCTGGCCGGGTGGGCGGTGGACGGGGTAGCGGATGCCCTGCCAGGTGAAGGAGTCCGCGGCGGCGGGGTCGAGGGTGTAGTCGTGGACCCGGACTCCGAACAGCTCCTCCCCGCCGAAGGCGTGCAGCAGGTCGCCGGTGGTGTACAGCAGGGTGCCGCCGCCGGCCACGTACGCGGTCAGGCGCTGCTGGTCGGGCAGGGAGAGGTGGTGCACGGAGGGGCAGATCACCAGGGCGTGCCGGTCCAGGGTCGCGGGTCGGGCGAACGCGTAGGACAGGTGGGCGCGTTGGAGCAGCAGGTGGGCGTAGAAGGGGGCGGCCTCCCCCGTCCCGGCGGTGGCCAGGTAGGCGGCGTCGCCGGGGTCCGCCTCGGGCAGGAAGACCCCGACGGCGGGCGGCGAGGGGGCGAAGCCGGCGAGTTCGCCGGTGACCCGTCCGGCGAACTCCCGGTAGGCGTGCATGGCGGGCTTGAGCCGGCCGTCGGGGTCGACGAGTCCGACGAACCTCTCGTTGGGGCGCAGCGCGTACGGCTTGTCCTGGGTGGTGAAGTCCTGCCAGCACCAGACGGCGATGCCGGCGGCGCCCGCCGCGAAGGCGCTGTGCGAGGTCGCGCGCAGGTAGCGCGCGGCCGTGTCCTCGTCGCAGCCGTAGCTGCCGAGTTCGTCGACGAGCACGGCCGCGTCGACACGGCCCCGGCGCACCAGGTAGGGGACGAACGAGCTGGCCTTGACGGAGTCGACCGCCTCGATGTGGAACGGCGTCCAGACGGGGAAGCCGTGCAGCCCGACGAGGTCGAGGGGTTCGGCGTGTTCGGGGCGGAAGGCGTGGCCGCCGGTGACGGCGGAGGCCTCGTTGGCCTGGAGCACGAGCGCGGCGGGGTCGGCGTCGCGGACCGCTCCGGCGAGCAGGCCCCACCACCGGCGGACCTCGTCGGGGCCGAGGGCGGCGGAGGCGGCGGAGTCCACGTGGATGACCTCGTCGCCGAGGTCGTACGCGAGGACGTTCGGCGCGTCGCGCAACACGTGCGCGATGTGGCCGACGAAGGCGCGCTGGCGCTCGACCATGTCGGCGTCGTGCCACAGGTCGCGTCCGCCGCGCCAGTCGGGCTCGAAGCGCTGGCCGTTCATCCAGATGGTGAGCAGGGAGGGCAGGCAGTACAGGCCGTGCCGTTCGGCGATCGCGACCAGTTCGCGCAGGCGGTCGGTCTTCTCCGCGTCGTACACGCCCTCCTCGGGCTCGAAGTCGGCCCAGAAGACGAAGAAGCGGACCGTGTTGAAGCCGAGTTCGGCCATCCGCCCGAAGTCGGCGTCGAGCACGTCGGGGTCCCAGGTGCGCCAGTAGGCACAACCGGCCTGCGAGGGGTGGTAGTTGAAGCCGACGGCGAAGTGGGGTCGGCCCTCGCGGCGCAGGGTTCCCTCGGCGAGGGTCAGCCGGGTGGGCGGGCTCACGCGGGTGGGCGGGCTCACGGCGCCGTCCATGCCTGCCTCACCGCCTCCACGACCAGTTCCGCCTCCTCGACGCCCATCCCGGCGTAGAGCGGCAGGCTCAGCTGGGCGTCGGTGACGGCCTCGGTGAGGGGGAGGTCGCCGCGGCCGGTGCCGAACCGTTCGCGGTAGGCGGTGAACAGGTGGCTGGGCGGGTAGTGCACGCCGGTCTGGACGCCGGCGCCGCGCAGCCGCTCCTGGAGCGCCGCCCGGTCGGTGCCCTCGGGGAGCAGGATCGCGAACAGGTGGTGGGCGCTCTCCTCCAGGGGCCGGTCCGCGAAGGGCAGCGTGATGCCGGGCAGGTCGGCCAGGCGGTCGCGGTAGTGGCGGACCACCTCCTGTCGGCGGGCCTGTCCGGCGGGCAGCGCGGCCAGCTGTACCCGTCCGATGGCGCTGTTGACCTCGGTGGGACGGTAGTTGAGGCCGAAGCCGTCGACGTCGTAGACGGACGGGCCGCCGCGGTGGCGGTCCTGGGCGCTGACGGTGAGGGCGTGCGAGCGGAGCCTGCGCAGCTCGGACAGGAGCGCGGGGTCCCGGGCGACGATCATGCCGCCCTCGCCGGTCGCCAGGTTCTTCGTGGCGAAGAAGCTGTAGCAGCCGATGTCGCCCACGGTGCCGAGGAACCCGTGCGGGGTGCGGGTGGCCGGGGCGTGCGCGGAGTCCTCCACGAGGGCGACGCCGCGGGCGCGGGCCAGCTCGGCGAGGGCGGGCAGGTCGGCGGCGTGGCCGCCGTAGTGCATGGCCACGACGGCTTTGGTGCGCGGGGTGATCCGGCGGGCGACGTCCGCCGAGTCCACGCACAGGTCGTGGCGGGAGGTGATGTCGGCGAACACGGGCGTGGCACCGCACAGGGTGACGGTGGCGGCCGCGGAGACGAAGCTCAGGGAGGGCATGACGACCTCGTCTCCGGGACCGATGCCCAGGGCGAGGAAGGCCAAGTGCAGGGCGGCGGTCCCGTTGCTGACGGCGACGGCGCCGTCGACGCCGAGGGTCCGCGCGTAGCGGGCCTCGAAGTCCTGGGTGACGGGGCCGTTGGAGAGCCAGCCGGAGCGCAGGACCTCGGCGACCGCTTCCGCCTCGACCGGACCGATCTCGGGTCGGTACAGGGGAACTTTCCAGTCGGTCATCCGTGTACGGCCTCTTTCCGGGTGTGGCGGTGGGTGTGGTGCTCGTTCGTGCCGAGGTAGCGGGCGCGGTCGGCGCGGAAGGCCCGCTCGGCCCGTGCGAGCTGCTCGGGGGTGCCTATGTCGCGCCATTCGCCGTCGAAGACGTAGCCCTCGACGCGTTCGCCGGCCGCGCGGGCGCTCTCCAGGAGCGCGGGCATGTCGTGGCGGCCGGAGGGCGGCAGGAAGCGCAGCAGGGCGGGTTCCAGGACGTAGATGCCGCCGCTGACCAGGAAGTCCATCCGGGGCTTCTCGCGGAAGTCGACGACGCGGCTGTCGTCGTCGATGCGGACGACGCCGTGGGCGATGTCGATGCTCTGCGGTGCCAGGGCGATGGTGGCGGCGGCACCCGACTTCTTGTGGGCGGACCACAGGTCGGCGAAGTCGATGTCGGTGAGCAGGTCCGCGTTCATCACGAGGGTGGCGTCCTCGAAGGGCTCCAGCAGGGCCAGCGGGCCGGCCGTGCCCAGCGGTTCGTTCTCCAGGCGGAAGTCGAGTTCGAGGCCCTGCCAGTGGTTGCCGCCGAAGCTGTCCTCGATCATGTGGGCGCGGTAGCCGAGGGAGAGCGTGACGTGGGTGAAGCCGGCGTTCCTCAGTTGGCGCAGGATGATGTGGAGGATGGGTGTGCCGTCCACCGGGATCAAAGGCTTGGGGACGGTCAGGGTGGCCGGGCGCAGGCGGCGCCCCTCTCCTCCGGCCAGTACGACTGCTTTCATCGGGCCCCCTCCTTGTGGCGCTGTGCGGAAACGAGCGCGGAGTAGACCTGGTGGACCCGGTCGGTGACCGCGTCCCAGGTCAGTTCGCGTCGGAGCTTTTCGTTGCCCTGCCGTCCCATGCGGATCCGCTCGGCCGGGTCGTCGAGGAGCCGGCACACGGCGTCGGCCACGGGACCGGGGGTCGCGGGGACCAGGAGTCCGTCGCGGCCGTGCCGCACGACCTCCTCGCTGCCCGCGAAGTCGGAGCCGATGACCGGCTTGCCGCAGGCCCACGCCTCGGCGTAGACGAGCGGGAACAGGTCGACGGTCGAGGGCAGGCACACCATGTCGCAGGCGGCCAGGGCGCTGTGCTTGTCGTCCTCGTCCACGAGGCCGAGTTCGATGACGCGGGGGTCCGCGTGGTCCGCGAACCGCTCCAGGCAGTCCTCGTCCCAACGCGGCCCCAGGAACACCAGGTGGGTCTCGGGGTGGCGTTCCCAGATGGAGCGGGCGGCCTCCAGGAGCACGGTGTAGCCCTTGGAGCGCATCTTGCGGCCGAGGAAGAGCACCATGGGTCCGTCGATGCCGTACGCGCGGCGGAACCGCTCGGGGTCCGCCGTGCCGGGCAGGTGCGGTCCCTGGGCCACGAGGTGCAGCACCTCGGGCGGGACGCCCTGCCCGGCCAGCATGTCGCGCTCGGCTCCGGTGAGGACGAAGACGGCGTCCGCCCGGCGGCACGCGTCGAGGACGGCCTCCCGGTCGGGCCACACCTCGGGCGCGGACGCGGGGGTGACGGCGAAGGGGACGTCCCAGGCGCGGGCCAGTTCCAGGCCGGTCCGCAGGTCCTCGGGGTGGAAGGCGTCGAAGGCGTGCACGACGTCGGGCCGGTCGGCGTCCCAGGGGCCGGCCTCCGCCGGCACCGGCTCCACCCGCACCCCGGCGCCCGCCATGAACCGGGCGGAGTCCTCGTCCACCTCGCCGGAGTGCAGGCGGACGTCGAGGCCGCGCCGGGCCATGCCGTCGGCGAGGTACTGCATCATCAGTTCCGCTCCCGCGCGCGCCGGGAAGTACCCCCGGTGGACGTAGCGCACGCGCATCGCGGTCACCGCCGCTTCGCGCCGCGGGCGGCGATGTCCTGTGCGTACCACTCGTGGGTGCGGCGCAGGCCCTCGGCGAGGTCCACCGCCGGTGCGTGGCCGGTCAGTTCGCGCAGCAGGGTCACGTCGGGCAGGCGCCGGGCGGGCGAGAGCGGGGGCGCGGGGTGGATGTCGGTGGCGGGGTGGCGGCCGACCGTGTCGAAGACCTTGCGGGCGAGGTCCTCGATGAGGATCTCCTCCTGGTCGTTGCCGATGTTGACCAGCAGGGTCTCCTTGGTGGGGAGCGCGGTCAGGGCGGCGATGGCGTCGACGGCGTCGGTCACGTAGCAGAAGGCGCGGGTCTGGTCGGCCCCGTAGATCGCGAACGGGTCCGCGCCGCCGAGGAGGCGCTCGATGAACTGCGGGATGACGTGCTCGTAGCCCATGCGGGGGCCGTAGACGTTGTGGAAGCGCACCATGCGCAGCGCGAACCCGTGCGCCTGGGCGTAGTTGCGGCAGAGCAGTTCGCCCGCGATCTTGCTGAACCCGTACGAGGAGCGGGCGACGGTGGGGTCGGAGACGACCAGCGGCACGTCCTCCGCGGTGGGTACCCGCGCGACGCCCGCCTCGACGCTGCCGGCGTAGGCCTCGCTGGAGGAGGCGAAGCACAGGGTGGCGTCGGGCAGCGTGGTGAACCAGTCGAGGAGGTGGATCGTGGACAGGAGGTTGGTCCGCAGGACGCGCTGCGGCTCCTCGTTGGAGTACACGACGCCGACGACGGCCGCGAGGTGGTACACCTCGGTGTAGTCCCCGTCGAGGAGGCCCTCGGGGACGGGGGTGGTGAGGTCGTGTTCGACGAGCCGGACGAGCGGGCGCACGGCGGCGAGCCGGTCGTCGGAGCGGCCTCGGCTGAAGTCGTCGAGGAGGGTGACGTCGCAGGTGGCTGCGAGCTTCTCGGCGAGGTGCAGGCCGATGAAGCCCGCGCCGCCGGTGATCAGGACCTTCTTACGCAACTCCGAGCCTCATTACGTTCGTCGAGAGCGGGAGGACCCGCCAGGTGTCGTAGACCAGGGCGGGCTGGGCCATCCTGGAGATCAGGTCGTCGGCGTCCAGGTCGCGGTAGCCGAGGTGGTCGTTGAGGACGAGCGCGGCGTGCGCGCCGGTGAAGCCCTCCTCGATCGTGACGGGGCGGACCCCGAGCGCCTCGATGCGTTCGGCCGGCACCACGAAGTCGTGGCCGACGATCTCGCGGACCCGACCGCGCAGCAGTTCCAGCAGCGGCTCGTACGGGGCGCCGCGCAGGTCGTCGGTCTCGGGGCGGCCCTTGTAGGCGAACCCGGTGAGCAGGACGGTGGCTTCGGCGGGGTCGTGGCCGCTCTCCCACAGCGCGGCGAGGACCCGCTCGCCGACCCGGCGCGGCATGGACTCGTTCAGGGTGCGGGCCGCGCCGATGAGCTCGGGGACGTGGCCGTGGCCGGCCAGCGAGTGCCGCAGCAGGTACGGGTCCTTGGTCAGGCAACTGCCGCCCACGAAGCCGGGCTTGTGGATGTCGGGGCGCGGGTAGTCGCGGTTCGCGGCGCCGATGACCTCCATGGCGTCGAGGCCGAGCTTCTCCGCGATGAGGGCGACCTCGTTGCCGAAGCCGTAGATGAGGTCGGTGTGGCAGTTGCACACGAGCTTGACCAGCTCCGCGGCCTCCAGGGAGGAGACGGGGACGACCTGGTCGGTGACGGTGGCGAAGAGGTCCGCGGCGAGCTTGGCGGAGGCCTCGTCCAGACCGCCGACGATCTGCGGCAGCGACAGCAGCTCGGCGAGCGCCTGGCCCTGGATGGTGCGCTCCGGGGCGAAGGCGAGCAGCGGCTCGGGGACGCGGGCGCGCAGCGCCGGCAGGACCAGGTTCCGCGAGGTGCCCACGGGGACCGTGCTGCGGACGATGACGAGGGTGTCCCCGTCGATGCCGGCCGCGATGGACTCGGTGGCGGCGGTGAGGTGGCCGAGGTTCGGAGTGGTGCTGCCGTCCTTGATGGGCGTGCCCACGCAGATGATGACGACCGGCGGCAGCCGGTGGCCCTCGATGTCGGCCGTGACGTGCAGGGCGCCCGTGGCGGCGCTGTCGCGGATCAGGTCCTCCACGCCGGGTTCGGCGAGTACGAGCCGGCCCTGGGCCAGTTCGCCCGCCACCACCGGGTTGGCCTCGTAGCCGAGGACCCGCTTGCCCGTGGACAGCAGGGCCGCGGTGAGCGTGACGCCGACGTAGCCCATGCCGACGACACAGACGTCGAATTCGTGGAACGGTGTGCGCGATTCCATTGTGCATACCCCCTTTTGTGATACGTATCGGTCCGGTGGGCGGAGGTCAGCCGACCACCCAGTAGGTCTTTTCCGCCCTACCGCCGAGCTGGCGCTTCTGGTCGTCGAGGCCCTTGACCTCGGAGCCGCCCGCGTCCACTTCCCGGATTCCCTGGGCCCACATCCGCTTGAAGACGTTCAGCCAGACGTACTGGGGAATCGCGGTGAATCCGGTGGGGTCCTTGAATATGTCGGTGAGCCGTTCGGGGAAGCGCATCGACATCGTGCAGTAGAGCGCCGCGCGGCGCTCCGCCGTCCGCTCGCCCGCGAAGAACATGACCGGCACCTCCTCGCCCCCCTCGACGGCCATGCGGCCGAGGTAGGCGAAGTAGTCGCGCTCGTTCTCGCCACCGGGCTTCTGGGTGATCAGCGCCATGTAGTCCTCGGGTGTGGAGCCGACGACCATGCCCTGTTCCCGGCGGGCCTGGAAGTAGCCCTCGACGATCCCGCGGGCCTGCGCCGCCTCCTCGGCGGTGTGGCCGTAGGGGCGGATCCGGAAGTCCAGGTGGTCGTTGCGCGCGAGGAAGTTCTCGAAGCGGCGGAAGGCGAGCCGGTTCTTCGACTTGTACTTGCGGTTGTCCTCGCCCTCCAGGTTGCGGACCCGCAGTTCCCCGTCCGGCTGCTCCTCGAAGAGTCCTTCCAGGTAGTAGACCCGGTTGGGGTAGGTCTCGTCCTCCTCCGGGGCGTCGGGGTGCCAGGGGGCGGTGTCGACCCCGTCGAACCCGGAGGCCAGGAAGAGGTCGCGGTCCTCGGGCGAGAGGTGGCGGACGTAGACGGAGGCGGGGGCCAGGCCGGCGTCGCGGACGTCGGCGATGAAGCGCCGCACGGCCTCGACGCGGCCCGGGCCCTTGGGCGCCACGATGTGGAGGTGCTTGGTGAGGTGGCCCTCCTTGCTGAAGTAGCCGACCCCGAAGAGGTTCTCTCCGTCGTGGAACACCAGGCCGTTCCGGTACTCGATGCTGGAGCCCCGGAGGTTGTACCCGTTCGCGTACAGCATGAGGCCCAGGTGCCCCAGGGCGAACGAACCGTCCTTGAAATCCTGAATGATGTCGAAGGATTCCTCGACGGGCCTCAGCTTGTCCCCGAAAAGACTCAGCAAACGCAATTCGAATTGATGCCGTTCATTGGCCAGGAGACGCATAGATTACTCGACCATTCGATCGTCGGATTACTCGTTCACCATAACGCGCGAAGTGCGGTTGACCAATAGAGAATTCGATTGCCAACCGGCTTTGTTTCAGCGGATTTTGACGCGGATGCGGGCAGCCGGCCGGGGAAGCGCGTTCCGGTCGATCTTTCCCGCCGGGGTGCGCGGCAGTTCGTCCAGCGCCACGAAGACGTTGGGCACCATGTACTCGGGCAGCGTGCGGCGGACGTGCTCGCGCAGCTCGGCCGCCGACGGGGCGCCGGGACCGTCGGGGGTGGTGTACGCGACCATGCGCGGGCCGCCGGGCACGTCGTCCCGCACGATCACCGCGGCGTGCACCACGCCGGGGTGCGCGGCCAGGGCGTGCTCGACCTCGCCCAGTTCGATCCGGAAGCCGCGCAGTTTGACCTGGTCGTCCCAGCGCCCGAGGAATTCGTACGGGCCGTCCGGCCGGCGTCGGACCCGGTCCCCGGTGCGGTACATCCGGGCCCCGGGCACCGGGGCGAACGGGTCGGGCAGGAACTTCTCCGCCGTCAGCCCGGGCCGACACCGGTAGCCGCGGCTGACCTGCCGGCCGCCGAGGTACAGCTCCCCGGACTCGCCGTCCGGTACCGGCCGCAGCTCCTCGTCCAGCACGTACGCCTCGACCGCGGGGAGGGCGTCGCCGATCGGGACGGAACCCCCCTCCCCCGTCACGCTGCCGGCGATGGCCACGACGCTGTTCTCGGTGGGGCCGTACATGTTGAACACGGCCGTCACGCCGGCGTCGAGCATCTCCCGCACCAGCGGGCCGGGCAGCGCCTCGCCGCCCGAGAAGACCGTACGGGCCCGGCCGGCCAGGCCGCCGAGCGCCGCCAGCTGCGCCAGCGCCGAGGGCACGCTGGAGACGGTGCGGGCCTCCACCGGCGCGTCGGCGTCGCAGACGGCGAAGACGTCGCCGGCCAGGACCACCGATCCGCCCGCGCACAGCGGGACGAAGATCTCGTACACGGAGACGTCGAAGGACGTCGGGGTGGCCGCGAGGACGCCGTCGAGCCGTTCCGACCCTACCAACTCCCCCAGTGCGGCGACCAGTTCGGACATCCCGCCGCGCGTCACCATGACGCCCTTGGGGCGGCCCGTGGAACCCGAGGTGAAGATGACGTACGCGAGCTGGTCGCGCAGCGGCCGGGGCCGGGGGCCGGCGGCGGGCAGCGGCCACCCCTCCAGCTCCTCCAGGAGCAGCACGGGGCCCTCGTAGGGGACCGTGCCGAGCAGCTCGCGGTGGGTGAGCAGGGCCGCCGCGCCGGAGTCGCCGAGCATGTGGGCGCAGCGCTCCCGGGGGTAGCCGGGGTCCACCGGGACGTATCCCGCGCCGACCTTCAGCACGCCGAACAGGGCGGCGACCATCTGCGGGGTCCGACCGGCGAGGACCGCCACCCGGTCGTCCCGGCGGATGCCGGCCTCGCGCAGCCTGCCGGCGACCCGCCGCGCCGCCTCGTCCAGCTCGCGGAAGGTCCAGGTCCGGCCCTCCCAGGTGAGCGCCGGAGCGTCGGGCCGCTCGGCGACCACCGCCTCGAACGCCTCGATGACGTCGGGTACCGCTGTCATGTCTCCCCCGTTCACGGTGGTGGCGTCCGGCGGCGTCACCGCGCGCCGCCGCTGATGTCGCCGAGCCGGGCGAGCAGGTCGTCCAGATCGGCCTCGGCGGGTGCCCGCCGCACGGCCTGGATGCCCGGTTGGGCGGGCGCGGCCGCGGTGGCGCCGGGGTCCTCCAGGCGCCGGGCGAGGGCCGTCACGGTCGGCGCCTCGAAGAGGGACCGGATGGCGATCTCCACGCCGAAGCGCTCGCGGATGCGGTGCGTGATGACCGTGGCCAGCAGCGAGTGTCCGCCCAGGTCGAAGAAGTCGTCACGGGCTCCCACCCTCGGCACCTGGAGCACCTCCGCCCAGATCTCCGCCAGCGCCTCCTCGGTGGCGCCGCTCGGCTCCACGTAGCCCTCGGTCGAGCCGGGCAGGGAGGGCTCGGGCAGCGCCCGCAGGTCCGGCTTGCCGTTGGCCAGTCGGGGCAGCTCCGCCAGGACCGACCAGGCGGCCGGGACCATGTGGTCGGGCAGCAGCCCGCGGACGTGGCCGCGCAGCTCGCGCGGATCGAGCGCGGTGGTCGGGGTGCCCTCGATCGGGACCACGTGCGCGGCCAGGCGCGGCCCGCCGGCGTCCGGCGTCGCGGTGACGACGGCCTCAGCGACGGCCGGGTGGGACCGCAGCGCCGCCTCCACCTCGCCCGGTTCCACGCGGAAGCCGCGGATCTGCACCTGCCGGTCGGCCCGGCCCACGAACTGGACGGTGCCGTCGGGGCGGTAGCGCCCCAGGTCCCCGGTGCGGTACTCGCGCTCGCCGTGGGTGCCCGCGACCGTGAAGCGGTCGGCGGTCGCCTCCGGGGCGCCGAGGTAGCCCAGTGCCAGATAGGGGGAGCGTACGTGGATCTCGCCGAGTTCACCGACGCCCGTGGGGTGGCCGGCCCGGTTGCGCAGGACCAGCTGGCTGCCGTCGATGCCGGCGCCCAGGGGGATCCCGTCCGCGATCGGGGCCGGGGCCGTGTCGGCGTCGACGCCGCCCGAGGGCACCTCGTGGGCGCTCATCGCCTGCGGGGTCTCGGTCGCCCCGTAGAAGTTCACGCAGCGGACGTTCGGGGCGAAGGCGCGGGCCCGCTCCACGTGGGCGGCCAGCAGCCGGTCGCCGCTGAAGAACAGCAGGCGCAGGTGGACGCCGCGGATCCCCTCGGCCCCCGCGAGGACGTAGTCCAAGGTGGCGGGGGTGAGGTTGGCGACGCTGATCCGCTCCTCGTCGAGCCAGGCGGCCAGCTGCCCGGGCTTGAGGGCGGAGTGGTCGGGGACGCACAGGGTCGCGCCGAGGGCGAGCGGGGTGAACACGTCGCGCAGCATGGGGTCGTGGCCGGGGGCGGACAGCAGCGCGAAGCGGTCCTCGACGGTCAGCCCGTAGGTGCGCGCGTACCAGTCGACGAAGTGGGCGAGCGGGCCGTGAGCGCCGAGCACCGCCTTGGGCCGGCCGGTGGAGCCGGAGGTGAACGCGGCGTAGGCGACGGTGTCGAAGCCGACGGCCGGGGCCTCCTGCGATCCGGTCCCGACGACCGTGCCGGCGGCCGTGTCGGCCCCGTCGGCGTCGGGCACCGCGAGGCGGACGACGATCGAGGCGGCCAGGGCGGCTTCGGACGCGCCGGCGTCGCCCTCCCGCGCGGCCCGGCCCGGAGCCGTCACCGTGATCCAGCCGCGCGCGCCGACGGCGCTCACCTGCTCGGCGAGCCGGGCGGTGGGCTCGGCCGGGTCCAGCACCACGAATCCCGCCCCCGCGCCGAGGACGCCGAGCAGGGCCGCCACCAGGCCCGCCCCGCGCGGGCCGTGTACGGCGACCAGGTCGCCCGGGGCCAGGCCCGAGGCGCGCAACCGGCCGGAGATCCGGCCGGCCCGCCCGGCGAGTTCGCCGTACGTCACCGACTCCCACGGGTCCCGTACCGCGACCGCGTCGGGGGTCTCGGCGGCCCGGCGGGCGAACGCCTCGTGCACCGGCTCGTGCCGGCCGGCCAGCAGCGCGGCCTCGGGGTCCGGCAGCAGCCGCCGCGCCCCGGCGGTCACCAGCGGGTACGCGGCGAGGGACAGGTCGGCGTCCGCCGCCACGCCGGCGAGCAGGGTCCGGTACTGCTCCAACAGCTCCTCGGCGCGGGCGGCGTCGAACAGGTCGGCGTTGTGGACGAGGGTCAGTTCGCCACCGTCGGCGCTGACGTAGAGCGTCAGGTCGAACTTGGCGCCGGTCTCGGGGACGGAGACGATCTCCGCTTCGAGGCACGGGAGTTCGAGGGCCGGGGCGGCCGGGATCATGTTGAAGAAGACCTGGAAGACCGGGGTGCGGTCCGTCCGGCGCTCCGTCCCCAGCTCCCCGAGGACCTGCTCGAACGAGACCTCGCTGTGCGCGTAGGCGTCCAGGGAGGTGTCGCGCACCCGCCGCAGGGCGGTGCGGAAGGCGGGGTCGCCGGACAGGTCGGTGCGCAGGGCGAGGGTGTTGATGAAGAAGCCGATCAGCGGCTCGGTCTCCGAGCGGTTGCGACCGGCCTCGGGGATGCCGACGACCAGGTCGTCCTGGCCGCTGTGCCGGGCCATGAGCACCTTGAAGGCGGTGAGCATGGTCATGAAGAGGGTGGCGCCCTCCTCCTGGCTCAGCCGCCGCAGGGCCGCGGTGACCCCCGGGTCCAGCCGGCCCTCCGTGCTCGCGGCGCGGAAGGTCTGGACGGCGGGACGCGGCCGGTCGAGCGGGAGCGCGAGGTCGGCCGGCGCGTCGGCGAGGCGCTCGCGCCAGTGGGCGAGTTGCCGGCCGGGCTCCTCGCCGGCGAGCCGGTCGGCCTGCCAGGCCGCGTAGTCGGCGTACTGGATGTCGAGCGGCGCCAGCGGGGATTCCTCGCCGCGCCCGAAGGCCGTGTAGAGCGCGACGAGTTCGCCGATGAGGACGGACACCGACCAACCGTCGGAGACGATGTGGTGCATCGTGAGCAGCAGGACGTGTTCGTCGTCGGCCGTGCGCAGCAGCACGGTGCGCAGCAGCGGCCCGGTCTCCAGGTCGAACGGGCGGCGGGCCTCCTCGGCGCCGGCGCGCTCCGCCTCCGCCGCGCGCTCGGGAGCGGGCAGGTGCCTGAGGTCGCGGACCTCCAGCGGGACGTGGAGGGAGTCCGCGACGTGCTGTTCGGGGCGTCCTTCGACGGCGCGGAAGGTGGTGCGCAGCACGTCGTGCCGGTCGGTGATCTCCTGGACGCAGCGCCGCAGGAGTTCCGCGTCGAGGGCGCCGCGCAGTCGGACGCCCGCGGGCATGCTGTAGGCCGCGTTGCCGGGATCCATCCGGTCCAGGAGCCACAGCCGCTGCTGGGCGGCGGACAGCGGGGCGGGGCCGGAGCCCGCGCGGCGGGCGATCGGGGCCCGGGCGGCGCCGGCGCCGAGGAAGGCGAGCAGGTCATCCTTCGCGGCGCCGATCTCGGCGCGCAGTTCGGGGGTCAGGGCCCCGTCGGGGGCGTTGTAGCGGAGCTTGCCCTCCTCGGCCCGGAGCCGGATGTCGAGCGTCCGCAGGCGTGCCATGAGGTCGATCACTGACACTACGGGTGTTCCCTTCGCTGGGAGTCGACCGCGACGATGCGGAACTCGCTGGTGAATCGGTTGCCCTGGTGGTCTGCCAGCCAGGTCTGCTCGGCGGTGGGGAGCATCTCGCTCACCGTGAACGCGGGCCGGGCGCCCGGGGCGGGGGTGGGGGCCGCCCTGACGGCGTGGGCGAACGCCTTGGTGAAGGCCGGGCTCTCGAAGTCGACGTAGAACGGCTTGGTCTCGTGGACGGCCTTGACGAAGACGAAGCGCGGCATGTCGTGCGCGCGGGCCCAGCGCCGGACGGCCACGAACTGCTCCAGCTCGTCCTCGGTCTCCCCGAAGGGCAGTTCTGCGGCGTGGAAGCGCCAGGTCTCGCGGCTGACGACCAGCCGGTCGATGCTGATGCGCGGGGTGTGGGCGGTCGGGGCCATCGGCTGGAAGCGGCTGACCACCTTGAAGCCGAGCGCCTCGGCGAGGAGTTCGACCAGGTCGAAGACCGTTCCCCCGTCGAGGTCGCGTGCGACGACGGAGCCGTCGGCGGCGCGCTCGACGACGAGGGAGCCCACGGGGAGGGCCCGTTCGTCGGCGGTGTACCAGGACGCCTCGTCGCTGAGCAGCAGCCGGTGGTCCTTCTCGGAGGTCAGCAGGGGCACGAAGCGGGTGGAGTACAGCCAGTACTTCGGCAGGACGGGCACCACGCGGGCCTCGGGGACGTCCGCGGCCATGGCCGCGAACAGCTCCTCGGGGTCGGGGTGCTGGTTGACGAAGAGCAGGTTGCGCAGGGTGTTGGCACCGGCGTGCAGTTCGCCGAGGACCAGCTGGTACTCGCCGGCCTCCACCGCTTCGGGGCTCTCGGCGGCCAGCATGACGTCGGGGCACTGGTGGCGGGCCGAGGGCCAGCCCGCGTCGGGGGCGGCGAACCGTTCGGCGACGGCGTCGCGCAGTCCGGCGGCGGTGTGGGTGACGTGCCGCACGCCCTCGTCGAACGGTCCGCCGAGGATCTCCTGCCAGCGGCGCTGGAGTTCGGCCACGGCCGCGTCGATGGGCTGCTGGACGCGGCCCAGCAGCAGCGGCTGGACGGCCTGCCAGAAGTCCGTGAAGCGCACCTCGGTGCCTTCCGCGGCCAGTTCCCGGTGGAGCCGGTCGAAGACGTCGCGGTAGCCGGCGGCGACGGTGTGCGTCAGCCAGCGGGCCGAGTCGAGCATCAGGGTGAGCGGGGGGCCGAGTTCCTCGCGCAGGCGCGGGCCGAGCTCGACGGTGCCGGCGCGCCGGGTGTCCTCGTAGACGAGGGTGCGGGCGCCGTACGTCTCCCCGCGGGCGCGGGTCGCGGGCATCCCGGTCAGTTCGGTGAACGTCGACTCCAGGTGCTCCAGGGCGCGTTCGAGTTCGGCGGGCTTGCCGGCCGCCTCCTGGACGGCGGCCCGGGCGCCGGCGAGCCGGTCCAGCCCTTCGAGGGCGGATGCGCGCAGCGCGGCGTCACCGACGCGGTCCAGCTGACGGCGCAGGGCCCGCTCCGGCTCGGGCTGGAGGGGCAGCTCCAGGTCCCAGGCGATCAGGCCGCTGCCGCGCATCGAGGCGAGCAGGCCGGCCACCTGTTCCTCGCCGCCGCCCAGGCCGGGCAGCAGGCGGGCGGCCTCGGCGCCGACCTCCAGGGCGGTGCGGGTCCCGTCGCACAGGGCCAGGATCGTGCCCAGGGTCGCGACCTGGGCCTCGGGCAGGGTCACCGGGCCGGAGGCGCGGTGCAGGGTCCGGCCCTCCAGTCGTACGGCGGGCAGCCGGCGCGGTGCCATCCAGCGGCGGACGGCGGGTTCGTCGCCGAGCGACCGGGCGAAGGCGTCCAGGCACCACTGCTCGAAGTAGACCTCGCGGGAGGCTAGCAGCTCGCGCTCGGGGCGGACCGCCAGGGGCGCGCCGTCGGCGGTGAAGGATCCCCAGCCGATCGGGCCGAAGAAGCCGATCGAGTCGTTCTTGACGCAGTACCGCTGGAGGTATCCGGCGGCCAGTGCCTCGTGTTCGCGGCGGCGGGAGTTGCGGCGTTCGTTGCCGGGGCGGGCCAGGCGGCTGATGCCGGTGGTGTAGGCGGCCCGGTTCTGCCAGATGACGGCTTCCTGGAAGCGCGGGTCGGCGGCGGTCTCCCGCAGCGCTTCGGAGAGCCGCTCGATGTCGGCGTCGAAGGCGGCGCGGGCGGCGTCCCGTTCGGCGGCGGCGTGCTCCTGCGCCTCGACGAGTGCGGTGAACTCCGGGCGCGCCGCGGTGTCGGGGCCGGGCAGTCGGCCCTTGTTGAGCTGCGAGATGGCGCGCAGCAGGGGGCGGCGGCGGGACAGGTCGTCCCACTGGCCGCTCTCGCGCAGCGCGTCCAGTTCGGCGCGCAGCGCGCCGAGGGCGTCCTCGCGGCGGGCGGCGGCCAGCTCGCGGGTCGCGGCGAGGCGGTCGGCGGCGGCCGCCGCTTCGGGCGCGGCCAGGCGCAGCACGCGGGCGGCGGGGAAGCCCGCGCCGCGTACGCCCACCAGGCGCCACACGTCCCAGGCGCCGGCGCCCGGCAGGGGCAGCAGGTGCCCCGCGGGGTCGGTCGTCGCGGTCACAGTTCGCCCTCTTCTCGTACGGCCGTGCCGGTGGCGGGGCCGGTGGGGGTGCGGTGCCCGGGGGCGCCGTCGCGGTCCTCGGGCCGGGCGCTGTCGCGGGCCCAGACCAGGGCGTCGACGAAGGCCGCGCTCTCGGCCAGGGTCCGGGACTGCATGACGGCCCTGACCGGTACCTCGATGCCGAACGCGTCGCGTACGGCGCTGATGAGCTGCGCGGCGAGCAGGGAGTGCCCGCCGAGGTCGAAGAAGTCGTCGTGGGCGCCGACGGGTTCGACGCCGAGGATGTCCTCCCAGATGCCGGCCAGGGCCCGCTCGGTGTCGTTGCGGGGGGCGACCCAGTCGTCCTGCGCGGCGTCGGCGGCCGCGTGGGCGGCGGTGCGCCGGGCGAGCAGGTCCGGCGGACACAGGTCGTCGAGCGGGGTGTCGGGGTGGGCCAGGACGTCGGCGAGGGTCTGTCGGTACTGGGCGAGGAGCCGCTCCGCGGTTTCGGCGGCGTACACCCCGGTGCTGTGGTGCAGGGTGCCGTGCAGGGCGGCGCCGGTGTCCACCAGGGTGAGCATCAGCTCGTAGGGGGCCGTGTGCTGTTCGACGGGCAGCGGGGAGGCCTCCAGGCCTCCCCAGGCGAGGGTGTCGCCGCCGGTGCCGAGGACGAACGGGGCGGACTCCTGGCCGGTGTGCGGCTTCTGGAAGAGGAACGCGGCCTGGAAGAGGGGGCTGCGACCGGCGGCGCGGCGCGGCCGCACGTGCTCCAGGATCAGGGGCAGCGGGTAGGCCTGGTGGTCGAGGTCGCGCAGGACGTCGGCGTGCAGGCGGTCCAGGAAGTCCCTCGCGGTGTCGCCGGGCGTGAACACGGCGCGCACGGGCAGCGGGTTGACGAAGTAGCCGACGACGTCCTCGTCGCCCCGACGGCCGCGGTTGGCCGCCGGGGATCCGACGATCAGGTCGTCCTGGCCGCCGGCGTGGCGCAGGGTGATGTGGAAGGCGGCGAGCAGCAGGCTGTAGAGGGTCACCCCGCGCTCGGCCGCGAAGGCGCGCAGCCGGTCGGCGAACCCGGGCGCCAGGGTGAGGGGGCGCCGGCCCGCCCGGTGGCCGGCGACGGCCGGGTACGGGGCGTCGGTCGGCAGGTCCAGGACGGGGTTCGCGCCGGCCAGGCGCCGCTCCCAGTAGGCGCGCAGCCCGTCCCCGGCGGGGCCGGCGAGCAGCGCGGCGCGGTGCTCGACGTGGTCGGCGTAGCCGAGGGCCGCGGGGGTGGTGGCGGGGGCGGGCGGCACGCGGGTGCCCCGCTCCTCCTGGTAGAGCCGGCCGAGCTCGTCGGTGAGCAGCACGGCGGACCACAGGTCGCCGGCGATGTGGTGCAGGGTCAACAGGAGCAGGTGGACGGAGTCGGGGCGGGCCAGGAGGAGGGCGCGCAGGACGGGTCCGCGCTCCAGGTCGAAGGGCTCGTGGACGGCCTCGGCGAGCAGCTCGCGCACCTGTCGCTCGTCCCGGTCGCGCGCGTCGATCCGGGTGACGGGCACCTGGCCCCGGTCGGCGGTGGCGGGGACCGGGCGGCCGTCGCGGACGGGGTAGGCGGTGCGCAGGACCGCGTGACGGTCGGCGAGCCGGCCCAGGGCCGCCTCCAGGGCGTCGGCGTCCAGCGGGCCGTGCAGGCGCAGCGGGATCGCGAGGGTGTACACGGCGCCGGCCGGGTCCTCCTGGTGGGCCTGCCACAGGGCGTGCTGGCCCGGGGTGACCGCCGTCAGCGGGGCCCGCGGCCCGTGCGGGGCGGCGGCGCGCTCCTGCGGGGCGTCGCCGGGGACGGGGCCCGCGGGGTCCGCGGCGCCGGCGGCGGAGGTCGCCTCGGCGAGGGTGGCGCCGCCGAGGAGCTCGCTCAGCGGGAGGGTGACGCCCAGGTCGTCCTGGACCGCGTTGGCCAGGCGTACGGCGGCCAGGGAGTCCAGGCCGGTCGCGTTCAGCGGGCGGTCGTGGTCGACCGCGCCGGCCGGGAGGCCGGTCAGGCGGGCGATGTGGTCGGCGATCAGGACGCGCAGCGCGTCGGTGCGGCCGGCCGGGTCGAGGGCGGCGAAGGCGGCCCGGTCGACGGCGGGAGCGGGACCCCGCTCGTCGCCGGTCCCGGTGGCGGCGGTGGCGGCGGTCCAGAGCCGCTCGAACTCCCCGGCGGTGTGGCGCCCCCGGGTGAGTCGGCGCTGGATCTTGCCGCTGGTGGTCTTCGGGATGCTGCCGGGCTTGACGAGGACCACGTCGTGCAGGGCGAGGTCGCAGTGGCGCGCGACGGCGGCGCGGATGTCGGCGGTGGCCCGTTCGCCGTCGAGCGCGCGCACGGCCCGCCCGTCGACCTCCTGGACCAGGACGACGACCTGTTCGCCCTCGTGCTCGACCGCGAAGGCCGCTCCGCAGCCCTTGCGCAGGCCGGGGTGGGCGTGGTCGGCCGCCCGCTCGATGTCGGTGGGGTAGAAGTTGCGGCCCCGGACGATGATGAGGTCCTTGCGCCGGCCGGTGACGTACAGCTCGCCGGCGTCGAGGAAGCCGAGGTCGCCGGTGCGCAGGAAGCCCGCGCCGGCCGGGGTGGCGTCGGCCGGGGTGGCGTCGAAGGCCTCCGCGGTCCGCTCGGGGGCGCCGAAGTAGCCCGCCGCCACGCTGGCACCGCGCACCCAGATCTCGCCCACCTCGGCGTCCCCGAGGGTGCGCAGGGTCTCGGGGTCGACGATCCGCACGTCCTGGCCGCCGAAGGCGCGGCCGGAGCCGACCAGGGTGCGGGCGGGAGCGCCCGGGGCGGGGGCGTCGGCGCGACCGGCCTGGAGCGCGACGGGGTCCACGGCGCGCACGGCGGGTTCGTCGTGGGCGGCGGTGCCGGTGACGAGGAGGGTGGCCTCGGCCAGCCCGTAGCAGGGCAGGAAGCTGCCGCGGCGGAACCCGTGGTCGCCGAAGGCCTCGACGAAGGAGTCCAGGGTCTCGGGGCGGATGGGCTCGGCGCCGTTGAAGGCGACCTTCCAGGAGCTGAGGTCGAGGCCCTCGCGGTCGGCGTCGGTGACGGCGCGCACGCACATCTCGTAGGCGAAGTTGGGTCCCCCGCTGACGTCGGCCCGCTCGTCGGAGATGGCCCTCAGCCAGGCCATGGGGCGGCGGAGGAAGGCCGTCGGCGACATGAGGGTGACCGGGAAGCCGCCGTACAGGGGGGTGAGGATCCCGCCGATCAGGCCCATGTCGTGGTACGGCGGCAGCCAGATCACCCCGCGCGACGCGGGGGTGACCCCGAAGGCCCGGCTGATCATGTCCATGTTGTGCAGGAGGTTGCCGTGGGTGACCACCACGCCCTTGGGGGCGGCCGTGGAGCCGGAGGTGTACTGGAGGAACGCGGTGGCGCCGGGCTCGGGGTCGAAGGCCCGCCAGTGGGCGTCGAGGCCGGGGGCGAGGCCGTCGGTGGCGACGGCGCGCAGTCCGGCCAGCGGGGTGCCGGCGACGCCTCCCTCCAGCACCGGGACGACGTCCGCGGTGGTGAGGGCGAGCGTGGCCCCGCTGTCCAGGGCCACGGCGGCCAGCCGTCCGACGTTGCGCAGGGAGCCGGGCGGGTACGCCGGGACGGGGACGGCTCCGGCGTACAGGCAGCCGAAGAAGGCGCGGACGTAGTCGAGACCGGGCGGGTACAGGAGCAGCACCCGGTCGCCGGGCGCGGTGCCCAGCTGCTGGAGGCGGGCGGCGACGGCGCGCACCCCGGACTCCAGCTCCTCGTAGGTGACCGCCTGCGGCCCCTCGTCGGCGAGGAAGCGGAAGGCGGTGTCCGTCGCTTGTTTGTCGGCGCGGTCGCGCAGCAGCCGTACCAGTGTTCCGCTCATCGGTCGTTCCCCCGTGCCGGTGTCGCGTGGTTGTGAGGTGGGTTGCGCAGTGCGGCGCGCCGGATCTTCCCGGAGGAGGTCCGGGGCAGCGCCGCGACGAACTCGGTGCCCGTGGGCACCTGGTGCGGCAGCAGGCGCTCGCGGCAGTGGGCGGTCAGGTCCGCCGCCGTGAGCGCGCCCGTGGCCACGACGGTGGCCCGGACCCGCTCTCCCCCGCCGGGCAGCGGCTCGCCCCAGACGGCGGCCTCGGCGACCAGCGGGTGGCCGGCCAGTACGGCCTCCACCTCGACCGGGTTGACCTTCTTGCCACCGACGTTGATGAAGGAGTCCTTGCGGCCGATCAGGTGCAGTCGGCCGGCCCCGTCGGTGCGTGCCACGTCGCCGGTGACGTACCAGCCGTCGGCGAAGACCGCGGCGGTGGCCTCGGGCCGGCCGTGGTAGCCGGCGAACAGGGCGGGGGTACGGACCAGCAGGGCGCCGGGCTCCCCCTCGGGTACGGGCTCGCCGTCCTCCGTGACCAGCCGGATCCGCACCCCGGGCGCGAGGTGGCCGACGCCGCGGTCGGCGGCCTCGTCGTCCGCGAGCTGGGTGGCGATGATCCCGGCCTCGGTGGAGCCGTAGACCTGCTGGATCCGCAGACCGGTGGCCGCCCGGAACCGCTCGGCGGTCGCCCCGGCGAGGGCCGCTCCCGAGGACAGGCACAGGCGGACGGAGTCGGTCCGGCCCGGCTCGCCCGCGGCGGAGCGGGCGAGCAGGTCGTAGGCGAGCGGGGTGGCGACGAGCACGGTGGCCCGGGTGTCCGCCACCTCGCGCAGCAGCACCGCGGGCGAGAAGCGGCCGAGGACGGTGAGGCAGGCGCCGCTCAGCAGCGAGGTGACCAGGCCGGAGACCATGCCGAAGGAGTGCAGCAGGGGCACCGCGAGGAGCACCCGGTCCTGTTCGCCGTAGCCGTGGACGCGGGCGTAGATCCGCGCGCCGCGGACCAGGTTCGCCTGGGTGTGGACGGCGGCCTTGGGCTCGCCCGTCGACCCGGAGGTGTACTGGTGCAGGAACGGTTCGTCGCCGTCGGCCGGCGGCGGAGGCGGGCCCGCGTCGCCGTCGCCCGGGCCGTACGCGGCTCCCTCGACGGGTGCCGTCAGTCGGGCGGGCCAGGCCCCGGCCTCGACGACCGCGGCGAGGCGGGCGCCGGGGCCCACCAGGACCGCTGCGTCGAGCCCCTCCCGCAGGGCCGCCAGGGCGGCGGGCGTGGAGTCCGGCTCGGCCGGGACCAGCCGCACCCCGAGCCGGGCGGCCGCCAGGAAGGCGACGGCGCTCTCGGCGGTGTTCTCGAAGAGCAGCACCAGCGTCGATCCGGGGCGCACCCCGGCCCGGGCCAGCCCGGCGGCACCCGACAGCACGGCGTCGCGCAGGCTTTGGAAGGTGTGCGCGGTGCGCGCGTCGCGCAGGGCGGGCAGCGCCGGCCAGGCCCGCGCGCCCGCGTCGATCAGCGACCACAGCGAGGGCTGGTCGCGCTCCGGCTCAGCGTGCGGCGGCATCGAGCACCTCCGCGCGCGTCGCGTCCCGGGCGTCGGTGTCCGCTTCGGCGCCCGCGTCGTCTTCCGCGTCGGGGTCGAAGTCGGGCTGCTGGTGGCGGAAGTAGGCGTCGTACAGCTCCGCGTACGCGCCGCCCCGCTCCAACAGGGTGTCGTGGTCGCCCTGTTCCACGACCGTTCCCCGGTCCATGACGACGATCCGGTCGGCCTTGCGCACCGTCGGCAGCCGGTGGGCCACCACGATGGTGGTCCGGTCGGCGGACAGGCTGTCCAGACCCTCCTGGACCAGCGCCTCGGTGAGCGGGTCGACGCTCGCGGTGGCCTCGTCCAGGACGAAGACCGCCGGGTCCTGGAGCACCACCCGGGCGAGGGCGATCAGCTGGCGCTGTCCCGTGGAGAGGTTCCGGCCGCCCTCGGTGGTCGGGGTGTCGAGCCCCTGGGGCAGCATGTCGACCCAGTCGCCGCCGGCCACCGCGCGGGCGGCCGCCACGATCTCCTCGGCGCTCGCCCCCTCGCGGCCGTGACCGATGTTCCCGGCGACCGTGCCGGAGAACAGGTAGGGCGTCTGGGCGACGATGCCGAGGTGCCCGCGGTACTGGTGCAGGTCGAGCTCCCGGATGTCCCGGCCGTCGATCAGGATCCGGCCGCCCTGGAACTCGTAGGCCCGCCCGATCAGGCGGACGACGCTGGACTTGCCCGCGCCGGTGTGGCCCACCAGGGCGACCGTCTCGCCCCGGCCGATGACCAGGTCGCACTTCTCCAGGACCGGTTCGCCGTCGCCGTAGCCGAAGGTCACGCCCTCGAACTCGATCCGTCCGGCCAGCTCCGGCACGGGCAGCTCCTCGCGCTGGACCACCCCGGGCGTGCGGTCGACCAGGGCGAAGATGCGCTCCGCCGCGGCCAGGCCCTGCTGGAACTGGCTCCAGTACGAGGCGATGGCGGTGAGCGGGAACCAGAACATGGTCAGCGCCTCGAAGAACAGCGCCCATTCCCCGGCGCTCAGGCCGCCCGCCGCGGCGTTGCGACCGCCGAGCCAGGCCACCGCGACCGTACCGATGCCGGTGAGGGTCAGGAGCAGCGGGAAGATGCCGCTGAAGAGGCGGTTCATGCGCAGGGTGGCGCGGAACCAGCGCCGGTTGACGTCGACCAGGCCCTCGTACGTCGAGGTCTCCCGGCGGAAGTTGCGGGCGACGGCGATGCCGCGCAGCGTCTCCTGCACGTAGGAGTGGATCTCGGCCATGGAGCGCTGCTGCTGCCGGGAGGCACGGCGCGAGACGCGGCGGAAGGCGAGGCTGACGCCGATGACGGCGGCGGCGACCAGTGCGGTCACCACGGCCAGGCCGGGATTGATGACGAACAGCGCCAGCAGCATGATGCCGACCATCAGGGTCTGGCCGACGACGTTGAGGGTCAGGGTCAGCAGCGTCGCGAACGCCTGGGTGTCGGAGGTGACGCGGCTGGCGATCGAGCCGGTGGTGTGGGTGTCGAAGAACGCCTGGTCCTGGCGGAGCACGGCGCGGAAGGACCGGTCGCGCATCTCCAGCACCACGTCGCCGACCACCCGACCGACCGCGCGCTGCTGGACGAACGTGAAGAGCCAGCCGAGGAGTCCGAAGCCGGCTGCGGCCAGCACCAGCGGAACGACGCTGTCGCCGACGGAGTCGGCGCTGTCGACGACACGCGACAGCAGGACGGGCAGGGCCACGCCCGCCGCCGCCGTGCCGAGCACCATCAGGGAGATCAGGACGACCGTCCAGCGGCGCGCCGCGAACAGCGGCCGGATCCGGCGCAGCAGTTCGCCGTCGCTGTAGGAGCGGTCGTAGCTCTCGGGGTTGAGGCCTTCGAGGATGGGGGCGCTCATGACCGGCCTCCTTCGGCGGATTCGGCCTCGCCCGTGGCCGTGGCCGTGGCGGTGGCGGTGGCGGTGGCGGTGGCGGTGGCGGTGGCGAGGTAGGGCGCGAAGATCCGGTGGTAGAGCTCGCAGCCCTCGATCAGGTCCTCGTGGCGCCCCTGGCCGACGATCCGCCCCCGGTCGAGCACGATGATGTGGTCGGCGGAGCGGATGCGGGACAGCCGGGGGGTGATGAGGAAGGTGGTGCGGCCGGCCGAGGCACGCCGGACCGCCTGGTGGATCTCCTGCTCGGTGGCGCTGTCCACCGCGCTGGTGGAGTCGTCGAGCACCAGGATCCGGGGGTCGGCGAGCAGGGCCCTGCCGATGGCGATGCGCTGGCGCTGCCCGCCGGAGAGGGTGACGCCGCGCTCGCCGACCAGGGTGTCGTACCCGTCGGCGGTCCGCATGATGAACTCGTGGGCCCGCGCGTCCTTGGCGGCCCGCTCCAGGTCGGCGCGGCCGGTGCCCGGCGCGCTGCCGAAGGCCAGGTTGTCGGCGATCGAGGAGGAGAAGAGGACCACGTCCTGTTCGATGACGGCGATCTGGCCGCGCAGCGAGCCCAGGTCCCACTCGGCCGCGTCGACGCCGTCGACGAGGACCCGGCCGGAGCCGGGCACGTAGGTGCGGTTGAGCAGCTGGAGCAGGGTCGTCTTGCCGCTGCCGGTCGGGCCCACCAGCGCCACCGTCGCTCCCGCGGGGACGCGGAAGGAGATGTCGTGGAGCACGGGGGTGTCGCCGTACCCGAAGGTGACCGAGTCGAAGCGGACCTCGCCGGCGACGGTCGCGGCGTGGCCGCCCTCGGACTCGTCGCCGTCCGAGCGGTCGGTGACGATCTCCAGGATGCGGCGGGCCCCGGCGAGGCCGTAGTAGAGCAGGCCGATGCTGAACGCGGCCAGCTGCGTCGGGGCGCGCAGGGCGCCCATCAGGCCGAGGTAGGCGATGAACTCGCCGGTGGTCAGCGAGCCTTCGCGGACCAGCACGGCGCCGTGCAGCAGCGCGCCGGCCACCGCGAGGTTGATCAGCAGCGGCGGCAGGTACAGGGACTGTACGTCGGCCTGTCGCACGGTGGCGTCGCGGTAGGAGCGGGCCAGGTCGGTGAAACGGCGCCGGGCGGTCGCGGCGCTGCCGGTGGCGGCGACGGTCTCGATGCCGGAGAGGGTCTCCGACACCTGGGCGCTCAGGTCGCCGTACGAGGCGCGGACCTGTCCGGCCACGGGCTCCAGGCGCCGTCCGTGGGCGAGCAGCACCAGCACGAAGACGATGACGAACACGAGGGGCGACAGCAGCAGTTCGGGGTCGATCAGGGCGATCGTGACGACCGGCACCAGGATGCTCAGCAGCATGTCGATCGTCATGTCGGCGCCGGGCGACAGCATCAGGTTGAGCGCTTCGGCGTCGCCGGTGACCCGGGCGGACAGATCGCCGACGGGGCGCCGGTTGTAGAACGTCTGCCCCTTGCGCAGCAGCGCGGAGAACAGCCCGGCGCGGGCGTCGCGCTCGGTGCCGCTGGCGTAGGCCTCCAGGCTGTAGGTGCCGGCGAAGCCGGCGACCCCACGGACGACGACCATCGCCAGGATGAGCAGGATGACGCCGGTGAAGCGCTCCATGTCCGGTTCGGGCCGCAGCGCCGTGTCGATGGCGACGCCGATCGCGATCGGGATCCCCGCCGACAGGAGGTGCCACAGCACGCTCCCGGTCAGGTGCAGGGTGATGTGTCCCTTGAACCGGGACAGGTGGGACCACAACCAGCGCCCGACGCTGTCGGTCGGGGGCCGGGCGCCTTCGCGGTCCTCGGGGGACTGCGCGCTCATTCGTTCTCCTCGTTCCGCTTCCCGCCGCGCGTGGGCGCGGGCAGGAAGCCGCTGTACACGAGGTGCGCCAGGTACCCGCGCACCAGAGCCTCGTCGACGGGCGGGCACGCCACCGCCGCCGCCTCGTAGGCGTTCTCGGTCGTCACCGAGCAGGGCACTCCGCCGGTGGGGTCCTGGTCCACGACGCCGGCGAGCGTTCCGACGAAGGGGTGCAGGGCGTTGTCCCAGGACCGCTCGGTGGCCTCCAGCAGCTCGGCCATCCACGCTTCGTACGGCCGGGGGCTCACCTCGAAGCCGAAGCCGCGCACCCAGCCGAACAGCTCGTTCAGGGGCACCGGGCGGGGGTGGGCGAGGTCGAAGGCACGGCCCGCGCCGCCGTCCGGGGACAGGGAGGTGCGGACCAGGGCGCCGGCCACCAGGTCGACGGGGACCATCCGGACCGGCAGCTCGACGTCGGGGTAACCGCCCAGCTGGACGCAGCCCTTGATCATCGCCCAGATCAGGTCCTTGGGGTTGCCCCGCCCGGAGGCGCTGTGCCCGGCGACGTAGTCGGGGCGGTGCACCGCCACGGACAGGCCGCGCGAGCGGGCCTGGACCGCGAGCCGTTCGGCGACCCACTTGGACTGGTTGTAGCCGCCCCGGAGCACGGCGGCCGTCTCCTCGTCCGGTCCGGGCCCGGCCGGGGGGACCGCGGCGGTGGACACGTGGTGGACGCGGGCGCCGCCCGCCCGTGCGGCGAGCCGCAGGACCTCCTCGGTGCCCCGGACGTTGGCGTCCGCGAGCGCCGCGTAGGGCAGCACGAAGTTGACGCGGGCTCCGCTGTGGTAGACCGCGTCGAGCCCCTCGGCGAGGGCGTCGAAGCCCTCCTCGGACAGTCCGAGGAGCGGGGCGTCGAGGTCGCCGAGGACGATCTCGACACGGCTCTCGTCGAGGTCGTCGACGGCCTGGGCGGCGGCGGTGGCCCGCAGCCTCGCGAGCCCCGCCTCCGGGCCGTCCGCGCGGACCAGGCAGTGCACGACCGCGTCGGTGTCGCGCAGCAGCGCCCCGAGCAGGTGGACGCCGAGGTACCCGGTGGCGCCGGTGACCAACACCTTGCGCGGACGCTCCGGCAGGGTGCGCGCGGCCCCGGCCGCGAGCTCGATCGAGGGGTCGAGGGCGCGGGCGCCGAGGTCGAGGGCCTCGTCGCCCTCCGCGCCGCGCAGGCCCGCGCCGGCGACCAGTCGGGCGAGGGCCGGAACGGTGGTCGCCTCGAACAGCTCGACGAGTTGGACGTCGGCGCCGAAGAGGCGGCGCAGCTCGAAGGCCACCCGCGGGATCAGCAGGGAGTGTCCGCCCAGGTCGAAGAAGTCGTCCTCGGCGGTGATCGCCTCGGCGCCGAGGACGCCCTTCCAGACCTCGGCGATCCTCAGCTCGACCGGGTCCACCAGCGGGGTGCCGGTGCGCGCCGGCGCCCCGTCGCCCTCGGTGGGCGCGGGCAGCGCCTTTCGGTCGTGCTTGCCGTTGGAGTTGAGCGGCATCCGCTCCAGCACCGTCAGCGTGCCGGGGACCATGTAGTACGGGAGCTGTCGGCGCAGGTGCTCGGTGAGCGCGACCGGGTCGGCGGTCCGCCCCGACCGGGGTACGGCGTAGCCGGCCAGCCGCTTCTCGCCGCGGTCGTCGAGGCGCACCACGACGGCCGCGTCCCGGACGTCGGGGTGCTTGCCGAGGACGGCCTCGATCTCCTCCAGCTCGATCCGGAAGCCGCGGATCTTGATCTGGCGGTCGACGCGGCCGAGCACCTCGACGTCGCCGGTGGGCAGGACCCGGGCGAGGTCGCCGGTGTTGTACAGGCGGGCGCCGGGTTCGGTGGCGAAGGGGTGCGGCAGGAACCGCTCGGCGGTCAGGCCGGGCCGGCCGACGTAACCGCGGGCCAGGGCGAGGCCGCCGATGTAGAGGGTGCCGTTGACCCCGGGCGGCACCGGCCGCATGCGCTCGTCGAGCACGTAGAACTCGGTGTTGGGCAGGGGGCGACCGATCGGGACCGGCTCCTCCAGGCCCCGCTCGGGCATCGGGGTCTCGAACAGGCCGCTGTCCACGGTGGATTCGGTGATGCCGTACGAGTTGACCAGGCGGGTCCCGGGCGGGCACAGGGCGTGCAGGGCCCAGTAGTCCTTCATGAACCAGATGTCCGCGCCGACGGCGAGCACCTTGAAGTTGTCGAGCAGGCGGCCCTGTTCGGCGACGTGTCCCGACAGCAGCCGGACGACGACCGGTACGAGGTCGGCGAAGTCGACCCGCTCGCGCTGGAGCAGCCCGTACAGCTTCGCCGGGTCCAGCAGCACCTCGCGGGCGCACAGCACCAGCGAGCCGCCGGAGCACAGGGCGCGCACCAGGTCGCCGGTGAAGACGTCGAAGGCGAGGTTGGCGGCCTGGAGGTGGCGCTCGACGACGGTGCCGAGCCCGTAGACCCGCTCCCAGGAGCGAAAGGCGCTCATCAGGGCGCCGTGCGTGATCATGCCGCCCTTGGCGCGGCCGGTGGAGCCGGAGGTGTAGACGATGAAGGCGAGGTTCGCGGCGACCGGTCGGGGGGCCTCGCCGGGCGGGTCGGCCGGCAGGTCCTCCTCGCCGGCGGCGAGCCACTCGTCGAAGCGGCCCACGGGGACGCCGGCGCCGAGGCCGGGCACCGCCTCCAGGGTGGCCCGGTTCGCCAGCAGCACCTTCACCTCGGCGTCCTCGACGACGAAGTTCAGCCGGTCCACGGGGTTGCTCGGGTCGAGCGGCACGTAGGCGCCGCCCGCCTTGAGGACGCCCAGGAGCGCGGCGATGGTCTCGGCGGAGCGGGGGCCGCACAGACCCACGCGGACCTCCGGCCCGACGCCCATCGCGCGCAGCCGTCGGGCGACGAGCGCGGCGCCGCGCTCCAGTTCCCCGTAGGTGGTGCGCCGGTCGCCGTCGACCACGGCGACCGCGTCGGGGGTGCGGCGGGCGTGCTCCTCGAAGAGGCGGTGCACGCACGCGTCGGGGGCCACCTCGACGGAGACCTCGTTGGCCTCGGTGAGCAGGGCGTGCCGCTCCTCGTCGGACAGCAGCGGGACGTCGGCGACGGCCTGGGCGGGGTCGGCGGTGACGGCGGTCAGCACCCGCTCGAAGTGCCGGGCGAGGCGGGCCACGGTCGCGGCGTCGAAGAGGTCGGTGTTGTACTCCCAGTCGCAGCGCAGCCCGCCGTCCGGCTCCTCGGAGACGTCCAGGGACAGGTCGAACATGGCGCTCGCGGCGCGCTCCCCGCCGTAGCGCGAGATGCCCAGGCCCGGCAGCCGCAGCTCCTCGGTCTGCGTGTTGTGCAGGTTGAGCATGGTCTGGAAGAGCGGGGCGCGGCTGAGGTCCCGGTCGGGCTGGACCCTCTCCACGATCCGCTCGAAGGGCACGTCCTGGTGGGCGAAGGCGTCCCGGGACAGCTGCCTGACGTCGGCCAGCAGCCCGCGGAAGGAGGCGTCCGCCTCCAACCGCAGGCGCAGCGGGAGGGTGTTGACGAGGAAGCCGATCAGCGGCTCGGTCTCGGGGTGGTGGCGGCTGGCGGAGCTGGTGCCGACGACCATCTCGGAGCGGCCGGAGTGGCGGTACAGCAGCACCCCGTAGGCGGCGAGCAGGGCCATGAAGAGGGTGGCGCCCTCCTCGCGGGCCAGGGCGCGGACCCGGTCGGCGAGGGCGGCCGGCAGGGAGGTGCCCAGGAGCGCCCCCGCGTGGGTCTGGACCGGCGGGCGGGGCCGGTCGGTGGGCAGCTCCAGGCTGGGGAGCTCGCCGGCCAGTCGCTCGCTCCAGTAGTCGAGTTCGCGGGTGAGGGCGCCGTCGCGGCCGTAGCGCTCGCGCTGGCGGTGGGCGTAGTCCCCGTACTGGGCGCGCAGCGGCGGCAGTGGGTCCGCGCCGCCGGCCGCGAAGGAGTCGTAGGCGAGGGCGAACTCGCGGACGAGGATGCCGATGGACCAGTCGTCGCCGACGATGTGGTGCAGGTTGAGGACCGCCACCCACTCCTCGTCGGCGAGCCGGAGCAGGCCGACGCGCAGCAGGGGGCCGCCGGCCAGGTCGAAGGGGGTGGCCGCGTGGGCGGCCACCAGCCGGGCCGCCTCGGCGTCGCGTGCCTCCTCCGGCAGGTCGCGCAGGTCGGTGACGGGGACCTCGGGGTCCTCGGGCGCGGCGATGACCTGGTGGGGGCGGCCGTCGACGGCGGGGAAGGCGGAGCGCAGGGTCTCGTGCCGCCGCACCACCGCGCCGAAGGCGCGGCGGACGGCGGGGACGTCGAGGGCGCCGGTCAGCCGGATGGCGTACGGCATGTTGTAGACGGGGCTGCCGGGGTTCAGCTGGTCGAGGAACCACAGGCGTTCCTGCGCGAAGGACAGCGTGCGGGGGGAGGTGCCCGGGACGGCGGCCTCGCGCTCGCGCAGTCTGCGCATCAGGAGGGCGTACTTGGCCGGCGAGAGCCGGCGCAGCCGATCCAGGTCCGGCGCGGGTCGGGTCACGGGGTGTGCTCCTGGAGGTTCTGGACGTGGTTCGTCAGCCGGTCGGCGACGCGCTGCGGTGCCCCGCTCGCGGACAGGCGGTGGTCCTGCGGTGCGGCGCTCCACCAGTCGATCGCGAGGGCGCCGTCCCGCTCGCGCAGGACGATCTCCAGCGGGTGGCCGCCGCCGGCCGGAGCCGGGTCCGGGCCGAGCCCGGTGACCTCGGCGACGCGGAAGGGGGCGCCCTCGGGTACGGGTGCGGTGGTGTCCCCGAGGTGGGTCAGGCCCACGGTGCCCCGCTCCGCCGCGGGGGCGCCGGCCGGCAGGGTCAGGGTCCGCGGGGCGGTCGCGGCGCCGACGAGGCGTTCGGGCCTGCCGGTCGTCGCGGTGTGGTCGGTGACGGTCAGGGCGAGCACCGCTCCCCCGAAGGTCTCGCCCAGTTCCTGCCGCAGCGCCTCGGCGACGGCGGCGACGGCGGCGCCCGGGGCGCTCGCCAGGGCGTGCGCGGAGCCCTCGGGAAGGGTGGTGCCGGCGATGCGGACGAGCTGCCCCTCGGCGGCCGGCAGCCGAACGGGGTCGGCGGTGTGCGTGGCCTCGACGGCCGCCCGCACGGCCGCGGCGGGCGCGGGCTCCGGCTGGGCCACCGGCGGCAGGCTGACCGGCGCGCCGGCGCCCAGCTGGGTCAGCGCCGTCGCGAGGTCCTCCAGGAGCGGGCGCCAGGAGGCGGTGTCGGCGGCCAGCTCGTGGACGACGAGCAGCAGTCGGGCGGGCCGGTCGCCGCGCTCCACGAGGACCACGTGGGCCAGCGGGCCGGCGGCCGGGTCGAGGCGTTCGCGCAGGCGGCGCTCCAGGGCGCGCAGCAGGGCGGGTTCGTCCCGCTCGGCCCGGCGCGCGAGGTCGACCGAGGCGACCGGCACGGCCGTGGCGGCGGGGGCGACGGTGCGCCGCCACGGGCCGTCCGGCTCCGGGCGCGCGTAGCGCGAGCGCAGGGCCTCGTGGTGCAGTGCGAGGGCCAGGACGGCGCGGCGTACGTCGCTCAGGGACGGGCGGTCGGCCAGGTCGAGCAGCAGGGCCCGGGCGGCCGCGGTGCGGTCGGGGTCCAGCAGGGCGCGCTGGGCGGCCGTCACCGGCTCGCTCCCGTCACCGCCGTCGGAGTCGGCGACGGCGGCGCTGCCGTGGGCGGACAGCTGGAGCCGCTTGCCCGCGTCGGCCAGGGGGTCGGGCAGCTCGCGGCGGCTGACGACGCCGCGGGAGCGCGGGATCTCGGCCAGGCCCGTCCAGTAGGCGGGGTGCAGGAACTCCGGCAGCCGCGCCGCGACGGCCTCCCGCAGCTCGCTCTCGTCGGTGTGCGCGCCCTCGCGGGTGACGTAGTAGGCGGCCAGCCGGCTGCCGAGCGCCTCCCGGGCCCCGGGGTCGGTGTAACCGATGCGGGCGAGCATGGACTTGACCCGGTGGATGTTGACGGGGGTGCGCAGTTCGGCGTCGGCCTCGGCGCGGGCGAGGTGTCCGAGCCGGACCTCCCAGCGGGTGGGCGACTCGTAGTTGTGGAAGCCGCGTTCCAGCTTGTGCACGTACACGCCGACGTCGTTGATCATGCAGTTGGAGCTGCAGAAGCCGGTGTCCTTCGGCGCGCTCCACAGCTCGGAGGTCTCCGCCAGCAGGGCCCGGATGCCGTCCTTGGTGACGTCGGAGTACCGGTAGTAGTCGACGACCTCGACCTGGTCGACGGCCCGGTCGGAGCCGGACTCCACGCGGTCGCCCACCCGGTGGTAGATCTGCCGGCCGATGGCGAGCTGCTTCTCGATGCGCTCGGCGTCGAAGTCGCCCTGGCGGTAGAACCACAGCAGCCGCTCGTCGATGATCTGGCCGCGGGAGAGGCCGGTGACGATGCTGGGGATGCCGCGCTCGTAGGCCAGCTGGTTGGCGAGGTCGAGCAGGGAGCGGAAGCAGCCGTTGCAGACGCTCTTGTGGTCCTTGAGGCTCTGGACGAAGATCCGGTTCTGATCGGCGCGCGTGGAGGTGACGTGCTCGATGCCCAGGGCGGCGGTGGTCGTCTCGACGTTCTCGAGCGCGGTCCGGGAGATGAACCCGTTGTCGAAGGTGAAGGTCATCACCCGCAGTCCGAGGCGGACCAGCTGGTGCAGCACGTAGGTGCTGTCCTTGCCGCCGCTGAAGAGCAGCAGGCAGTCGTAGGCGGAGCCGGCGGCGGCGGAGCGTTCGCGGATGCGGGCGGTGAACGCCTCGATGTCCCCGAAGTAGCCGTGGATCTCCTCGCGGTGCCGCTCGTACATGGCGCACAGGCTGCACACGCCGTTCTCGGCGTCCAGTTCCAGGCCCGGGTAGCGGCCGTCCATGCCGCACCGGACGCAGATCTCCGGCGGGTTGTCCTCCAGCGTGCCGCCGCGGAAGACGACGGCCGCGTCGAGCACGTCGGGGTGTTCCAGGAGGGCGCTCTCGACCTGGCGCTCGATCAGCCGGATGCTCTCGGGCGACGGCAGATCCGCCGGGGCGCCGGCGGCGTCGCGGTCCGCGTCCGCGGAGGGCGTGGTCACGGTCTCGCTCATCTCAGGCACCCCCGCCCTGCAGGAGGCGCTCGGCCTCGTCCTCGTCCAGGTCGTCCAGCGAGTCGAGGAGGTCGTCGAGGGAGTCCCCGCCGATCACGATCGCGGACTCGATCCGCTCGGCGAGCGCTTCGATGTGGGGGCCGGCCAGGAAGTCATGGAGCGGGATCTCGACGCCGAACTCGGCGCCGATACGCGACAGCAGTCGCATGACGAGCAGCGAGTGGCCGCCGGACTCGAAGAAGTCGTGCCGGATGCCGGGGTTCTCGACGGGCAGCAGCTCGGTCCAGATCCGGACGAGGGCGGTCTCGGTGGACGTGCGCGGGGCGACGTACTCGGTCGTGGACGCCTGCCGGGGGAGGATCGGGGCGGGCAGGGCGCGCCGGTCGACCTTGCCGCTGATGGTGCGGGGCAGCCGGTCGAGCGGGACGAAGACGCGGGGGACGGCCACGTCGGGCAGTCGTCCGTCCAGGTGCGCGCCGACCTCCTCCGGTTCGACGGCCCGCGTGAGTTCCACGAAGGCGCACAGGTGGGCGACCTCGCCGTCGGCGTCCTTGACGGGGACGACGGCAGCCTCGCGCACCGCCGGGTGGCCGCGCAGCAGGTGCTCGATCTCGCCGAGCTCGATCCGCACGCCACCGATCTTGATCTGGTGGTCCTTGCGGCCGATGAACTCCAGCGATCCGTCGGGCAGCAGGCGGCCGTGGTCGCCGGTGCGGTAGACGATGTCGTCGGGGTCCTCGCCGAGCGGGTTGGGCACGAACGCCTCCAGGGTGGCGTCCGGGCGCAGGTAGTAGCCGAGCGACATGTAGGGCGTGCGGATGTGGATCTCGCCGACCGTGCCCTGCGGGCTGGGGCGGCCGCGGCCGTCGAGGACGGCGATCCGGGCGCCGGGCATGGGCTTGCCGACGGGGATCAGCTCGCGCTCGGTGTCGGCGGGGGTGACCACGTGGAAGGTCTTGGTCATGGTCGTCTCGGACGGCCCGTACAGGTTGACCAGCGTGACGCGCTCGCCGTGGCGGGCGAACCAGCGGCCGGCGTCGGCGGGGGCGAGGGGTTCGCCGGCGGTCAGGACGGCGCGCAGGGAGGAGAAGTCGGGGCTGTCGGCGGTCTCGGTGGCGGCGGCGAGTCCCCGGAAGACGGAGGGCACGCAGTGGACCAGGTCGAGGGCGCGGGCGTCGATCCAGCGGCCGAGTTCGCCGCCGTCCAGGAGCAGGCCGGGCGGCGGGACCACGGCGGTGCCGCCGGTGGTCAGCGGGACGAAGAGGTCGCGCAGGACCGCGTCGAAGGCGACGGAGGCGAACTGGCTGACGCGCCAGCCGGGTTCGACGCCGAGCAGCTCGCTCTCCCAGCGGATGTAGTGGTCGATGCCGCGCATCCGGCCGGCGATGGCCTTGGGCGTTCCGGTGGAGCCGGAGGTGAAGAAGATGTACGCCGGGTCGTCGGGGTCGGGGACGTGCGGGTCGGCGAGCGGCTCCTCGGCCGGGACGGGCAGGGCCAGGTCCACGCGGAGGCGGCGGGCCTGCGGCAGGGCGGTGTCGAGGAGCTCCCCGACGCGCTCGCTCTCGCCGGAGCCGGCGACGGCCCATTCGGCGGCGGTGCCGGACAGGGTGTCGCGCAGTCGCAGCGCGGGGCCGGCCAGGTCGAACGGGACGAAGACCGCGCCGGTCTTCAGGATGCCGAGCACCGCGACGGCGAACTCGCGCCGGTCCGCGGTCAGTACGGGTACCAGGGCGCCGGGGGTCGCGCCGGCGGCCCGCAGCTCGCGCGCCAGGCGGTCCGACCGGGCCGTCAGGTCGGCGTAGGTCAGGTCGCCTTGCGGGGTCTCCACGGCCACGTGCTCCGGGAACCGTTCTGCGGCCTGCCCCACCAGGGCGTGGATCGGGTCGAACGCCATCGTGCTTTTCCTCCATCGGTCGGGGCCGGCGGTGCCGCCCCGGCGGGTCATGAGTGGTCGGGCAGGCCGAACGAGTCCAGCAGGATGCCGAACGTGAGGACGATCAGGAGCAGGTCGTCGCCCAGGTGCGGGTGGAGCTCGTAGTCCGGCGCGGTGTACTGCTTCTTCAGCAGTTCGGTCACCTCGGGGTCGAAGTAGCCCTGTCGCTTGATGCGGTCGTGGGCGAGCATGTCGCCGACCCATTCGGGGTTGCGGCGCAGCAGCGCCGGGCTGCCCGGTGCGCGGAAGCCGAACTTCTCGCGCTGGATGACCGGGTCGGGCACCAGTCCGCGGGCCGCCTGCTTCAGGACGTACTTCTCGGTGCCGCCGTGGACCTTCAGGCGGGGCGGGATGCGGGTCGCGAAGCGGACCACGTCGATGTCGAGGAACGGGTAGCGGGCCTCGACGGAGTTCGCGAGGGCCATCCGGTCGCCGTGGTCGGTGAGCAGGTGGTCGGTCAGGCGCAGTTTGAAGTCGAGGTACGAGCGCTGGTGCAGCGGGTGCCGGCCGCGCAGCATCGAGCCGTCGGCCACGGGGTGGCGCAGGGCGTCGAAGTCCGCGAAGGCGTCGACGAGGTCGGGCGCGTACAGGTCGAGCTTGGACTCCCGCCAGGCGTGGTAGTCGCGTTCGTAGAACACCCCGGAATCGCCCCACAGGGTCCGGCGTGCCTCGCGCTCCAGGCGCCCCTCCAGGCCGCCGGCGTGCGTCTCGCGGTGTCCTGCCTGGTCGAAGCGGTAGCCGAGGTAGCCGCCGAACAGTTCGTCCGCGCCCTCGCCGGTGAGCACGACCCGGGTGCCGGAGTCGCGCACGGCGCGGGACAGGGCCAGCGAGCAGGTGTTGTAGGTCTCCTTCACCGGCGTCTCGGCGTGCCACACCATGCGCTGGAGTTCGTCGGCGATGTCGCCGGCCTCGAAGCGGGTCTCGTGGTGCCGCGGGCCGAGCAGGTCCACCATCGTCCGCTGGTGGCGGGACTCGTCGATGCCCCGGTCCTCGAAGGAGATGGAGAAGGAGTTCGGGCGGGCCCCCGGGAGCGCGCGGTGGACCAGCGCGGCGATGAGGGAGGAGTCCAGTCCGCCGCTGAGGTAGTAGCCGACCGGGACGTCCGCCTGGAGTCGGCGGTGGACGGAGGTGGCCAGCAGCTCGCGCAGCGTCTCGATCCAGTACGCGTCGTCGTGCCGCTCCTCCTCGCCGTCCGGCGGGTAGTCGAGGTCCCAGTAGGTGGTGGTGCGCACCTTCCCGTCCTCGACGAGCAGGTACTCGCCGCCCTTGAGGGCGCTGACCCCGCGGAAGACGGTGCGGGGGCTGACCGCGCCGGGGAAGGTGAGGACCTGGTCGAGGCCGGTGAGGTCCACGGCCCGCTCGACGGCGGGGTGTTCGAGGACGGCCTTGATCTCGGAGCCGAAGACGAGGTGCTCGTCGGTGTGGGCGTAGTAGAGGGGCAGGATGCCCATGTGGTCGCGGGCCAGCATGAGGCTGCGCCGGCCGCGGTCGTAGAGCGCGAAGGCGAACTGGCCGTTGAGCCGGTCCAGGAGGCCGGTGCCGTGCTCCTCGAAGAGGTGCACGATGACCTCCACGTCGGACATCGTGGTGAACCGGTGGCCCTTGGCCTCCAGTTCGGCGCGCAACTCGCGGTGGTTGAAGATCTCGCCGTTGCAGACGAGGACGAGCGATCCGTCCTCGTTGCGGATGGGCTGGTCGCCCGCGTGCACGCCGACGATGCTCAGGCGTCGGAATCCGAGGCCGGCGTGCGCGTCGAGGTAGCGGCCGGCGGAGTCGGGGCCGCGGTGCAGCAGGGTGGCGGTCATGGTGTCGAGTACGTGGCCGTCGACGGCGGGCGCCGCACCGAGTGCGACCGCTCCGGTGATTCCGCACATGGCGGATCCCCCTTTACTGATCGTTGGGTGGGCGTCAGGCGCGGATGCCGCGCCCGGAGGCGGTGACGTCGGTCAGCGCGTCACCGTGCGTGCTCCAGGTCAGGTGGGACGGCATCGGCGGCAGTCCCGCCGTCTGCGGGAGTCCTGGCGTGTAGCCGGTCAGCCAGAGCGGGACCTCGCCGTCGCCCCGTACCCTCAAGGTGATCTCGACCCCGTCGGCGGGGACGCTCCACAGGACGAACCCCCACTTCCAGGGGCCTTCGGCGAAGGGCCGGTTGACGCCGCCCTCCACGGTCACGCCGAGCAGCGTGGCCTCCTCGACGGTGTGCCGGGAGACGTCCGCCATCAGGCTGACGTAGGAGGTTCCGGGGGCCGGGGTGACCTTCAGCCGTACGGTGCGTTCCCCTCCGGCGCCGCTCTGCGCGCTGACGGTGGCCTCGGGCGCGGCGGGGCGCGGTCCGTCGCCGGTCGTGGCGCGCGCGGCGTAGGGCAGGACGGGCGGGAAGGTGGGGAAGTCCGCGGCGACCGGCCCGCGCTCCAGGCCGGTGACCTTGCGGGTCCAGGCCGGCGGGGAGGCGTCGGAGCTCGCCCAGGTGCCCTTGCCGCTGTCGGCGTCCCAGAGGTAGGCGAGGCTGGTGTGGGCGGGGCGCCCGGGTGCGAAGCCGTCCACCTTCATGCCGGTCAGCAGCAGTGCGGAGGCCGCGGCCACGGCGAACAGCGCGGTCAGGCCGGGGGCCCGGCGGGGCAGGGCCCCGGTCAGCGCCACGAGCGGGACGGTCACGAAGGCGCAGAGCACCAGGGGGACGGGGGCCGCCGAGATGCCCAGGGTGGGGAAGATCAGGGTGATCACGGGCAGGAACAGCACCAGCGCGGGCAGGGCCGCGGCCGACGCGCCCACCGCGTGCCATCCGGCGTCCCCCCGGCCCCAGCGCAGGGCGGCGGCCAGGGCGGCGCAGCCGATCAGCAGGGGCCAGGTGAACAGGTACGCGGCGCCCGGCGCGAGGACGGCGGTGACCAGGGCGAGGAAGGCGAACCAGCCCCAGGCTCCCAGCGTCAGCGCGAGCACCGGAACGCGGCGCCGCAGCAGCACGTACCAGCCGAGCACGGCGGCGAGGCCGAAGACGAGGAAGGAGGCCCGGTACCAGCCGGGTCGGTAGGTGTCGCCCATCAGCAGGTTCTGGTACTGCGGCCGGATCAGGACGGCGAGGGACCAGAGGCAGAAGGCGGTGAACCAGGAGGCGACCAGGGCTCCGAAGAAGCCGAGGGCGCCCTTGACGGTCCCGCCGCGCAGTGCCCCGGTGCGCCGGGCGTACCACACGGTGGCCGCGTAACCGAGGACGGCGAGGCCGGCCAGGACGAGGACCAGGGAGCGCGCGTAGTGGACGAGGAACCCGAGGACGGTGAAGTAGGTGTGTTCCCCGCCCGCCGGCGCGTCCAGCGGCTGCCCGCCGAGCGTCCGGGCCACGGCCAGCACCGAGTCGCCCTGGTGCTGGAGACTGCCCCGGTCGACGTTCGCGGTGGCGTCGCCGGTGGTGTGGTAGCGGGCCGAGCCGTCGACGAAGGCGAAGTTGAGTCCGGTGAAGCCGGCTTCCTTGAACTCGCTGAAGTCGGTGTGGTTGGACATGAGTCGGTAGATCTCGTCGGCCAGGGAGGTGGCGACGGGGCGGTCCGCTCCGCCGAGGGCTGGCAGCACGCCGCTGTTGCGGCGTCCCGACTCGAACATGATCGAGGGGCCGGAGACGCCGCGCGCCTCCAGGTTGAGCACGACCGTGTTCGCGGGGTCGGCGGCCTTCTTCGCCACGTGGTCGTGGGCGCCGAGCAGGCCGGCTTCCTCGCCGTCGGTGAAGAGGACCTCGATGTCGTTGCGGGGCGTCCCGTCCTCCCGCAGGGCCCGGACGACCTCCAGGACGGCGGCGACGTTGACGCCGTTGTCGGCGGCGCCGGGCCCGGCGGGGACGGAGTCGTAGTGGGCCACCAGCAGGACGGTGCCGGTGGGGTCGGTGCCCGGGAAGCGGGCGAGGACGTTGGAGATCTCCCCGACCTTGGCGGTGCCCTCTCCGTTGACGGCGACGGTGTCGCTCTCCACGGTCACCCGGCCGCCCAGCGCGGTCAGGCGCCGCTCCAGGTGCCGGCGCACCTCGGCGGCGGCGGCGCTGCCCATGGGGTGCGCGGTGCGGGCGACGACCTCGGCGTCCTCCATGGCCCGCGCGGCGGAGAACTCCCGCGCGGGTGCCGTGGCGGAGGCCGGGGCCGGGGGCTGGAGGGTGTACAGCGACCACCCGGTGAGCGCCAGGACGAACAGCAGTATGAACACCGCTGCTTTCCGGGGAGTTGTGCGTGACACGTTGGTACCCAATCGGTGGTGCTCGTTGTGCGTGCGTGCAGGGGAACGTACGACCGCCGAGCCCGGCGGGGTGCTACTCGTTCGAGGCCGTCGCGCGGCCGCTCCGCCGGTTGCGCTGCGCCTCACGGGCGATCAGGCGGAAGAAGGCGGGATAGCTGCGGTGCGAGTGCACCGCCAACTCCAAGGCCACGGAGTGGCGTTCGGGAAGGCGGTTGATCGGCACCGACATGGCGGCGTGGTGCTCGACGTGCAGGTTGTTGCCGTTGGTGTACCAGGTACTGAAGCGACTGCCCGTGATGGTGCGGGTGTTGCGCAGCACGTCGGTACTGGAGTTGTCGCACAGGATGTGCTCGGGGAGCTCCACGAGGAAGTGGAGCGGTACCGCCACCAGCAGCGGCAGCACCCAGAGCATCAGCACCTGCTCACCGAAGCCCGCGCAGGCGGCGGCCACGGCACCGAGCAGGCACAGGGCCATGATCCGGTACTCGTTCACGACCTCACGGCGGCGGCGATCCGGGATCTCCCCCAGGTCGTACGTCCAGCTGCCGCGCACGCTGCGCGCCATGTCGCCCAGCACCACGAGGATGCGGCCGAAGTTGAACAGCTCGCGCAACAGGGCTCCCCAGGTGATGGGTTGCCGGGTGTCGAATCCGAAGAACTCCGAATCCTGGGGCGTGCCCAGGTACTTGTGATGCTGGAGGTGACGGATGCGGTAGTGGCTGTAGCCGACGAACAGCGGTATCCCCAGGGGGATTCCGACGATCCGGTGCCACCGGGGGTCGAGGAACGCGGAGTGGTGCAGGCACTGGTGCTGCAACTCCACGGTGTGGGTGTACATGGCGCCGAGCAGGACGACGCCTGCGATCCGGGTCGACCAGTACGGCGAAAGGGCGAGCAGGACGCCCACCACGATCAGGACGAGGGCGACGGCCAGTTTTACGATGAAGTCGAATTGGTCCTTCGACGTCGTACGGGCCCGTTGCCACAATATCTTCGACGCAGCGTCATCAACCTGGCTGGCCAATGTTCGCTACGCCTGTACGGCTGTGTTCCGCAGCAGGCATTCCGCCTGGGCGGCAGCAGTGGGCTTTTCGAAGAGTTCATTCAGAAGAAGGCCTTCGAGTTCCTGCCCCTGCTCCTCCCCTATCCCTTGTTCGGTCAGCAGTCGAGATATCGACTGGAGAACGAGGAGTGAATATCCACCCAGCGCGAAGAAGTCACTCTCCTGCGGGTCGATTGTCGTCCGGTCGATTTCGAGGACATCAGCCCAGATACCGACGACTTTTTCGGTTACTTCTTCCAGATGCGTCTGGTCAAACGCATGGTCGAAGCTCATGAGGACCCCCTCAAGAACCTGCACCCACGAATCCTTTGGTGCAGCTGTATGAATGCGCCCAGAAGGCGGCAGACCCCCCTGTTGTGGAGTGGCCGCGCCCCCGGTGCCGCTCGTTGCCGTATAGAAACACACCGTGGATCTTCGAGACAAGACTTGTCGGGCCATCGCTTCGAACGAGTGCGGGACAGTCGGACGATAAGCACCGGGGGATCCGGACATACCGGTTTGTACTTGTTTTTGGAACGAGGGGATCCGGTTTATGGAATGAGGGAATCCGGCTTGACGACGAGGTCCGCGACCTCACCCGCCGTCGCGAAGCGGACATCCCCTCGTTCCTGGGCGAAGCGGATGAAACTCTCCAGGCCGCGCAGCCGCGAGGGGCGTCCCGTGAGGAACGGATGGACCGTCAGGACGCAGAGCGAACCGTGCTCCCGCATGGCGTCGAGCTCGGACGTCCAGAGGTCAACCACCTTGCTGGGGGCCTCGATCAGCTGGCCTATGTTGGGCTCGGGAAGGAAGGCGTACTGCTCCCAGTCGTCCAGCAGCCAGTGGACGGGCAGCTCCGCGATCGGCTTCCGGGCGGCCCCGGCGAGGACCACGTACGGCCGGTCGTCGTCCATCAGGGAAGAGTCGTACGACAGCCCGTACTCGGGCAGCAGATCCAGGGTGTAGCGGGTCATCTCCCAGTTGGGGGCCCGGTATCCGCGCGGGGTCACACCGAATCGCGCAAAGGTCTTGAGGGAGGCCTCCAGCTCCTCCCGCTGTTCTCCCTCGGAGAGGTGGACGGGGTGGCGGTGGGTGAATCCGTGCAGGCCAATTTCCTGGCCCCGGTCGCGTACCGACTCCACGACGGACGGCCAGCGCTCCGCGGTCACACCGGGTATGAAGAATGTCGAGGGAACGTCCATCCGCTCCAACAGGTCCAGAATCCTCGGGACGCCGACGCGCGGCCCGTATGCCTGGTGCGACATGGTCGTGAGGTGGTTGATGTAGTGCTCGCCCCGGGCCAGAACCGGAGATTCCGCGTCTACATCGACACTAATGACGACGACGGCCTTGTCGTCACCCAGCCAGTTTCCCGACTCCGCCCGCTCCGGCCAGTCGACCACGGGCACCCGGGAAGCGTTGATTTCCGCGTCCGACACACCATCGCCCTGCACCACTTCACTCATGTACCGTACCTCCGAAGTTCGGTTGACCATCGCAGCTGTCGTTTTGAAAGCCGCGGTCCGGCGCACTATAGCCGGCCGGCGCGGCAAGGGGAGAAGCGCAATGAGCGAGCAGAATCAGAACGCACCGGCCTATCGGGTCGTCGTGAATCAGGAAGAGCAGTACTCGATCTGGCCGCTCGGCGCGCGGGTGCCCGCCGGCTGGCGCGAGTCCGGCACGGAGGGCTCCAAGGAGGAGTGCCTGGCCTGGGTGGACACGGTCTGGACGGACATGCGCCCGCTCAGCCTGCGCCTGCACATGGAGCGCGAGTCGGCGGCGGAGTCCTCGTCGTGACGATCAGCATGACCGTGGCCGGGGCGGGCGTGGACGCCCCCGACCTCCTGCCGGTGGAGAACCCGGCCACCGGCACCGTGTTCGCCCACGCGCCCGACTGCGGCCCGGACCGGCTCGACGAGGCCGTCGCCGCGGCCGTCGCGGCCGGGCCGGCCTGGGCCGCGCTGACACAGGACGAGCGCCGGGCCCACCTGGTGGAGTGCGGCGGCCGGCTCGCCTCGGAGGCGGACGGGATCGCCCGGCTGCTCAGCACCGAGCAGGGCAAGCCGCTGCGCGACGCCCTCGCCGAAGTCGAGCTGTCCGCGGGGTGGTTCGGCCATACCGCGAAGCTGTCGCTGACCACCGAGGAGCTCGTACGGGACGCGTCCTCGGACATCACGCTGTCCCGGGAGCCCTACGGGGTGGTCGCCGCCATCGCCCCGTCCAACTTCCCGATCATCCTGGCCATGTGCAAGGTCGCCCCCGCCCTGCTGGCGGGCAACACGGTCGTCCTGAAGCCCTCGCCCCTGACCCCGCTGTCCACGCTCCGCGTCGGCGAGCTCCTCCGGGAGTGCCTGCCCCCGGGCGTGCTCAACGTGATCTCGGGAGCCGGCGACCTCGGGGAGGCGCTCACCACCCATCCCGGTGTCGACCTCGTCTCCTTCACCGGCTCGATCGAGACCGGACGCGCGATAGCCCGGCACGCCGCCGGCCGCTTCACCCCCGTCGTCCTCGAACTCGGCGGGAACGACCCGGCGATCGTGCTGCCGGGGGCCGACGTGGACGCCATCGCACCCGCCCTGTTCGGCGCCGCGCTCGCCAACTGCGGCCAGTTCTGCGCCGCGGTCAAACGGATCTACGTACCGGAAGGGCTGCGCGCGCGCCTGGCGCAGCGGCTGGCGGAACTCGCCGAACAGGCGGTGGTGGGCGACGGAGCCGACCCCGCCACCCACTTCGGGCCGTTGATCAGCCGGCCCCAGCGCGACCGGGTGGCCGCCCTGGTCGAGGCGGCCGCGGCGGCGGGCGCCACCGTCCTCACCGGCGGTGAGGTGCCCGAGGGCCCCGGGCACTTCTACCCGCCCACCGTGGTCACCGACCTGCCGGCCGGCACCGCCCTGGAGGTGGAGGAACAGTTCGGTCCGGTGATCCCGGTGATCGGGTACACCGAAGTCGAGGAGGCCCTCGCACGCGCCAACGCCACCGAGTTCGGCCTCGGCGCCTCCCTGTGGGGTGACGAGGCGTCGGCGCGCGCCCTCGCCGGGCGCCTCGACTGCGGCACGGTCTGGATCAACACCCACGGCGACCTGCGCCACGACGTCCCCTTCGGCGGGGCGAAGAGCTCCGGGGTCGGCGTGGAGTACGGCTACCTGGGCCTGCTCGCCTACACCCGCCCGAAGGTCCTGAACGTCCGCGGTCCCCGGGGCTGACCCGGCCTCCCCGGGCGGGGCACCGCGCGGCACGCCGACGGCGGGGCCGTCGGCACCCGTGATCGCCTCGGCGGTCGGGCGGATTCCGCCCGGCCGCCGACGCGGCACCATAGCAGGATCCCGGGAGTCGGCCCGGATGTTTGTCCGATGGTGATGGTCCTTCCCTGGCGGTGCCACAACGGGCACTAGCGTCCCGTGGCACCTCAGGAGTGCGGGCGACCGCCCGGCGCGAAGACGCGCGCGGTCCCGCAGCTCCCGGCCCCAGGAGCAAGGAGGCACTGTGCTGGCATTCCGGCGACGATCCGGCGGCGGCATCTCGGTGGCGACCAGATACACGATCGGAAGCGGTCTCGTCATCGCCGCGCTCGCCGTCACACTCGTCGCGCTGCTGATCCCCGTGAACGGCTTCGGAGAACGCGCGTCCGCCACGAGCGCGAGCGCGGCCCCGGCCGGCGCCCTCGCCGCCGCGGACGACGACGGCGCCGGGACCATGAGCACGGCGTACGGGCCGCTGACCGCCATCGACCGGGACTTCGTGCGCAAGGTGCGCCTCGCCGGACTGTGGGAACTGCCCGCGGGGCGACAGGCGCAGCAGCGCGGTACGCGCGCCTCGGTCCGTACGGCCGGGGACCACCTGGTCGACGGCCACACCGAACTGGACCGGCAGGTGCTCCAGGTGGGCCAGGCCCTCGGCATGGACCTCCCGGACCAGCCCTCCCCCCAACAGCAGGACTGGTTGGGGCAGATGGACCGGGCGGCCCCGGGCATCGAGTACGAGCGGTTGTTCATCCAGTTGCTGCGCCGCGCCCACGGCAAGGTCTTCGCCCTCGTGGCGCAGGTCCGCGGGCAGACGCGCAACTCGATGGTGCGGGCCCTCGCGACCTCGGCCAACGCCACGGTCCTGGACCACATCTCCGTGCTGGAGGAGAGCGGACTCGTCGATTTCGACGCGCTCTCCGACTCCGCCCCCGCCCCCGCCCCCGACCGGCAGGGGGCCTCGGCTCCCTCCCGCGTCCGACCGACGAAGTGAAGTGACGTGATCCGATGAGTCAACAGGACCAGAGGCGACAGGGCCCCGAACGCCGCCCCCGCATCCCCCGCGCGCTGCTGGCCGTGGTCTCGGCGCTGGCGCTCGGCGGCGGCGCGGTCGCCGTCATCGCCGGCAACGCCTCCGCCGGGCAGGACGGCTCGCGTACCGGGCGGGTGACGACCACCATCGACTGCCCCGACGTCGGCGACCGCCTGACCGACGTGCCGGGCGGCGCCCGGGCCGAGGTCGACGAGAACCTCGCCCAGCTCGACGTACAGATCGCCGACGCCTACCGGCGGCTCGCCGGCGGGGAGAAGCGGCGCGACGCGCTGCTGGGCGAATTGCGGCAGCAGCGCGGCGCGACGATCGGGCGGGTGTCCGAGGCGATAGGCCGCTCCGGCGGGCGCTCCGAGGGACTGGACGCGCTGAGCGGGTGCGAGATGAAGGAGGCCCCGTCCGAGGAGAGCCCCGAGGAGCAGGGGTCGGGGGCCGCGGCGGCATCGGCCCGCGGCTTCGGCGGGAAGGGCGGGCCCGCGCGGAGCGACTTCGTGGACATCACCAAGGTCCGACCGAACGTCCGTACGCCGTCCCCGCAGCGCGGCGCCACCTCCGGCACCTTCAGCTCCGAATGCGGCCGCAACGAGAACGGCCACTTCAACCCCGACAACGTGATCGTCGCGCCCGGCGTCTCGAACGGCGCGCACCACATGCACGACTACGTGGGCAACAAGTCCACCGACGCCTTCTCCACCAACGACAGCCTCGCGGCCTCCGGCACCACCTGCCGCAACGGCGACCAGTCCACCTACTACTGGCCGGTGCTGCGCCTGCGCGACGGCAAGAACGAGCGGGACGCGCGCGCTCCCGGCGGCGGACTGGACGCCAACGTCGGCACCATCCTGCGCCCGAAGCAGGTGACGACCACCTTCAAGGGCAGCCCCGTGGGACAGGTCAAGGCCATGCCCCGCTTCCTGCGCGTGATCACCGGCGACGCCAAGGCCTTCGCGAACGGCACGGCCAACGCCAACGCCTCCTGGAGCTGCACCGGATTCGAGGACCGCCAGCTCAAGGACAAGTACCCGATCTGCCCGAAGGGCAGCGACGTGGTGCGCACCTTCACCTTCCAGAGCTGCTGGGACGGGCGCAACACCGACAGCGCCAACCACCGTACGCACATGGCCTTCCCGGACGGCAACGGCCGCTGCAAGAGGGGCTTCACGGCCGTACCGGCGCTCGTGCAGAAGATCACCTACGGGGTCGCGCCCGGCGCGCGGATCGCCGTGGACAGCTTCCCCGAGCAACTGCACAAGCCGGTCACCGACCACGGCGACTTCATCAACGTGATGTCGGACGGCCTGATGGCCCGTGCGGTGGACTGCATCAACTCCGGTCGCACCTGCCGCTGACCCGCTCGGCGCCGGCCACCACGGCGCCGCGGCCCGGCCCCGTCACGAGGACGGGGCCGGGCCGCGGGCGTGGAGGGGGGATCAGAGTCCGTTGACGCGGGCCATGCGGCCGATCAGGGGAGCGGTGAAGTCGGCGGTGACGACCCGGCCGGCCCGGCGGCCGACGCGCGGGTGCCGGCGCCGCACCTGGGCCATCAACCGCCGGGTGCGCAGGGCCATCTCCAGTTCGAAGCGGGTGCGCGGGTCGCGCAGGTTGGGGCCGAACAGCTTCTCCAGCTGCCGCATCCGGTAGCGGACGGTCTGGGGGTGCACGCTCAGGGCCTTCGCGGCCTCCGGAGCGCCGCCGCCCTCCAGCCAGGCGAGCAGGGTCACCTCCAGGCGTTCGCTCTGGCGGGGGGTCAGGTCGGCGAGCGGGCGCAGCCAGCGGGCCGCCAGCGCGTGGGCGAGGGGCTCGTCCTGGAGCAGCAGCAGGGTGGAGAGGTGGTCGTCGACGAAGACGGCCCGCGCGTCCTGGCTTCCCCGGGAGGGGGTCAGGGCCAGCAGGCGCAGCGCCCAGCGCAGCGAGGAGGCGGCGTCCCGCAGCGGGACGGCGTGGCCGACGGTGGCGAAGCGACCGCGCAGCGGGACCTCCAGGGCGGCGCGGTCGTCGGGGTCGGCGCTCGGCAGGAGCAGGCAGGGACGTCCGCCGAACATGCCGGGCAGGGCGTCGTCGAGGACCGCGGCCAGTTGCTGCGTCTCGCCGGGGGTGAGCAGGGCGACGGCCCGTACGTGGTCGGGCAGGGGCCAACCGGCCGCCTCGGCGAGGTCCGTGAGGGAGGTCTCGGACGCGGCCCGGTCGTCGGTCAGGGCCCGGAAGAGGTCGAGCCGGGCCCGGTCGCCGGGGCCCGGGGCGGGGGTGTGCGCCCGGTCCGCGGGGGCGGGCGCGGGCACGTGCGCGGCGACGGGCACCTGCGCGGGGGCGGGGAGGTGCGGGGGGACCTGCGGGGGGACGGATGCGGCCACGGGGAGGTGCGCGGGGGTGGCGGCGGTCGGGGGCGCGCCGCCGGGGGGACCCGTGTGGGCCGAGGCCCGCTCCTCCCTCACGCCCTCGTGGGACTCTTCGTCCCCGCCCTCCTGCCGGCCGTCGTGCCGGACCTCTTCCTCGCGATAGCCGAGCACGGTGAGCAGCGCCTCCTCCACCCTCTGTCTGAGGAGCTCGTCGCCGGTGGCATCGTTGTCATCGATAAGTGTGGAAAATCCGGGAATTCCATGCAGAAGCTCCTCCACTATCTCGGCCGCCAGTCCCGGGAGTTCCCTGCGCAGGACGCGGGTCCACTCGCCTCGGGGGCGGGACCAGATGCGGTTCAGAAGTTCACACATCGTTGCCTCGTTCTTGCCGGGGTGAGGCCTGTCCGCCGAAAGCACGACGGGCCCACCGAGGTTGCCTGCCTCGCCAACAACCTTGTGTGCCAAGAGAGTTGCAGTCACCTCACCCTCTTCTGGAGGGATTCGGCCACTTTCGGTCCCGCGGTTTTGCCTCGTTTTTGCCGTCACCGGCGCGTAGCCGGCGAGCGGCGCGGTGGCCTGTCACAACCCCCACTGGAAGGGCATCTTCCGGCGTTGTCCGACGGCCCGGAGACGGCGCGCGAGAAATTATCACGTTTCGATAAATCCCGTGGAGATGCCGTGTGCCTCCACGATGCTGCTGCACTCCGGCCCCGAGCCCCTCGGCCGGCGCGGGAATCCAAGCGCTGCCGGCCACCATCGACCTCAACCCCCGGGTGCCGAGCGCCAGGTGGAGTGCTCGGAGCCCGGGTGCACAGGAGATCTGGATGCCCCTGTCCCAGTCGTACATGCCCCGCTCGCACCGAGCCCGACGAGGGAGCCGGCACGCGGCCGCCGCGCCCGCCGCCGGGAAACGGGCCGTCCGGCGGCCCTCCCTGTTGCCCTCCGCCGGCAGGCTGCGGCCGAGCGTGCTCTGCGCCGCCGCCGCGGCCCTGGTCTCCCTGCTCGTGGCGGCCCGCGCGGGCGCGCTCGACCGGGTGTGGGAGTTCCTCGACTACGGGGCGGGCGTGCTCGCGCTCGTCTCGCTCACCGGGACGGTCCTGTGGGGACTGGCGGCCACCGACCGCGTCGTACTCGGGTCGGGACACCGGTTGTTGGCCCAGGGCGTGCACCGCGGACTGGCCGTGTCGGGCCTGGGCTTCCTCGCCCTGCACATAGGGGTGAAGGTCGCGCAGGCCCAGACCTCGGCGACGGCCGCGGCGGTGCCCTTCACCGACCCGGACCGGCCGGTCGTCATCGGCCTCGGCACAGTGGCCGGATATCTCTTCGTGTCCGTCGCGATCTCCGGTGCGGTGCGTAGTGTCTTCGCGACGAAGAGTCGCTCCCTGTGGTGGCGGGCCCTGCACATCGGCGCGTACCCGGCATGGGGCGCCTGCCTGGTGCACGGCCTCAAGGCGGGCCGCCCCGCCGACGCCTGGGTCACGGCGGCGTACGCGTTCTGCCTGGTCGGGGTGGCCGGCGTGCTGGCCCTGCGGATCCGCTCACGCCGGCTCGGCGCCGCCGACGACGGGATCGACCGTACGGGCCGCAGGCCCGCCCGGCCGACACCGCGACCGGCGCCCCGCGCCTCCTCCCGTCCGGTCGGCCCCCCGGACGGCCCCTACGCCTCCCCCGCCGGCGGCACCGCCGCGCGCGGCCCCCGACCGGCCCCGTACCCCGTCGCCGAAGCCCCCCTGGTGGAGGTGACGGCCACGCCTCCCCCGCGCCCCGCGCCCGCACCGTGGCCCGGCGGCCTGGCCGGACCGCGGCCCGGAGCCGTACCGGGTCCGCGTACCGCCGACCGGTTCGCCGCCCGGGAGGGATCCGCGTGAGCGACGACCCGCGCCCCGGCCTCGGCTGCGTGGGCGCCCCGCGCCTGCTGGCCGGACTCGACCGGGCCCCCCGCCTCGACCGCGCCGCGCACCTGGCCGCCCACGGCGCGCTCCCCCGCCACCACCCCGACGACCTGGTCGCCCTGGCCGGCGACATCGACCTGCGGGGGCGCGGCGGTGCGGGCTTCCCCTTCGCCCGCAAGCTGCGCGCCGTCACCCAGGCGGCGCGCGGACGCGACGGGCAGACGGCGGTGGTCGTCAACGGCAGCGAGGGGGAACCCAGTTGCCTCAAGGACACCGCCCTGCTGCTGCACGCCCCGCACCTGGTGCTCGACGGGGCGCTGATGGCCGCGTCGGCGATAGCGGCCGAGGACGTCGTGGTGGCCGTGACCCGGGCCGACGTGGAGCGGTCGGTGCGCGAGGCGGTCGCCGAACGCGGGCCGGGCGGCCGGCGGGTGCGGGTGGTGCGCCTGCCGGAGCGGTTCGTGACCGGGGAGGGGACCGCGCTGGTCGGCGGCCTCAACGGTGGCCCGGCCCTGCCGTCCGGGCAGAAGGTCCGCACCAGCGAGCGGGGGCTGGGCGGTGTGCCCACCCTGTTGTCGAACACCGAGACCTACGCCCAACTCGCCGTCGCCGCGCGGCTCGGAGCGGCGGGCTACCGCTCGGTCGGGCTGCCGTCCGAGCCGGGCACGGTGATGTTGACGGTGGCCGGGTCCACGGTGGTCGAGACGCCGACGGGCGCCGCGCTGGCGTACATCCTGGAGCTGTGCGGGACCCGTCCCGGGCAGGGGGTGTTGGTCGGCGGCTACCACGGCAGGTGGCTCGATCCGGGGGCGGCGCTGTCCGCGGAGGTGTCCCGGCAGTCCCTGGCCGCCTTCGGCGCGGTGCTCGGGGCCGGGGCGGTGCTGCCGCTGCCGGAGGACACCTGCCCGGCCGGCGAGGTGGCCCGGGTGACCCGGTGGATGGCGAAGGAGTCCGCGGGCCAGTGCGGTCCCTGCGTACGGGGGCTGCCCGGACTGGCCGACGTACTGGAGGACGCCGTGCGCGGAGGGGGCCGGCCGGCCCTCGAAGCGGTGGAGGCCCGGATGCGGGCGGTGCGGGGCCGGGGCGCGTGCAGCCATCCCGACGGCACCTCGCACTTCGTGGCCTCGGCGCTGACGGCGTTCCCCGACGAGTTCCGCGACCACGCGCTGGGCAGCGGCTGCGGCCGGCGGGTGCTCGGGGCGCTGCCGCTGCCGCGGGACGAGAGTCCGGAGCGGCTGGTGGTGGACTGGACGCTGTGCAAGGGACACGGGCTGTGCGTGGACGTCCTGCCGGACGTGGTGCGTCTGGACGCGGACGGTTTCCCGGCCCAGGCGTCCATGCCGGTCCCCGGGCGGCTGCGGCCCAAGGCGCTGCGGGCGGTGCGGCGTTGCCCGGCGCTCGCGCTGCGGATCCAGGAATAGCGGCGTACGGGTGGGCGCCGGTCCCTGGTTCATTCCTGTCGCGATCTGACAAATTCCGGGGAATGCGGGCCGAAGGTCCGCCGGGGCCCGTATGAATGGACGAAGCAGCGGAATTCGTGGAACCCGACCCGAGGGAGAGATCGTGCGGGAATTGCGTCGTGGGATATGCGCCGGTTCGGCGGTCGCGGTACTTCTTCTGACGGCCGGATGCGGTCTCTCCGACGGACCCGCGGAGAAATCGGACGCGGTCCGGCCCGCGGGATCCGGAAAGCAGCTCGGTTCGCTGTACGGCTCCGGCGCGGACGCGGCGTACGGAAACGACGCCGCGGCCTCGCCGGCCGGTGGGGCCGGGGCCGGGGCCGCCGGGCCGGCCGGCGAGCTGAAGGTGCGGGACGTCCCGAACCTCGGCGCGACGGTCACCGACGGTCAGGGGTTCACCCTCTACCGCTTCGACAAGGACACGCCCAAGCCCCCGGCTTCCGCCTGCGAGGGCGACTGCGTCAAGGCCTGGCCCGTGGTGTCGGCGGACGAGGTCACCGCGGGTGCGGGCATCGAGGCGGGGCTGTTGGGATCGCTCACCCGGGCGGACGGCTCGAAGCAGCTGACGCTCGGGGGCTGGCCCGTCTACCGCTACGCGAAGGACACCAAGGCGGGCGACACGCTCGGTGAGGGCGTCGGCGGCACCTGGCACGCGCTGGGGCCCGCCGGGAAGCCGGCGGCCCCCGCCGGTTCCGCCGGCAGCGGCGCCGACCCCGGGGCCCCGGACACCGGCGCCTACGGAGACACCGGAAACGGCGGATACGACGGAAACATCGGGAACTCCGGGAACTCCGGGAACTCCGGAAACGCGGCGGGGCTTTCCACCCGGAAGGATCCCCGGCTCGGCACCATCGTCGCGGACGGCGCCGGCCGGACGCTTTACCGCTTCGACAAGGACAGTGCCTGGCCGATGAGAATCGGCTGCCTCGATTCCTGCCTCGACACCTGGAAGCCGGCCTCCCCGGTCGACAAGGCGATGGTTTCCGGGGTTGCGGCCGAATTGATCGGTACGGTGAAACGGCCGGACGGTTCGGAGCAGTTGACGATCGACTGCTGGCCGGTCTATTCGTTCACCGGCGACCAGCGCCCCGGTGACACCACCGGCCACGGCAAGCAGGGCCTGTGGTTCGCCGTCACGGACCGGGGCGGGAAGGCGAAGGCCTCCTAGGCCGCCTCGTCCCCTCCTCCCCCTCCCCCCTCCCCCCACCCGCGAGCCGCCGTGGTGTCCGGCCCCCCTCCCCGCCGGGCACCACGGCCGCGTCCCTCCCCCCTCCACCCGCACGCGCCCGCACACCACCCGTCTCCGAGCAGCCGATGAGGTCGCCATGCCGTACCGCAGCCACCGCACGCCCCGCCGGGTCCTCCTCGTGCTCACCGCCCTGTGCGGCGCCCTGTCCTGCGGCGGCTGCGGTACGGCGGCGGCCGGGCACGACGGCGCGGCGGCCCGCACCCGGCCCGCCACCGTCGAGGAGATCGCGGGCGCCATCGGCTGCACCGCACGGGTCAGCGTCGAGGCCGAGGAGTTGCGCCAGGGCGGTTGCGAGACGGCCGACGGCGCCTTCCGCGTGACCACGTTCGCCGCCGAACGGGGCCTGCGGGCCTGGCTGGAGGAGACCCGGGCCTACGGCGGCACCTATCTGGTCGGGAACCGCTGGGTCGTCACGGCCCCCTCGGAGCAGGCCCTGACGGGCGTGCGCGGGCGCCTGGGCGGCAGCGTCGAGACCACCGCCGAGCACGGCTCCGCCCCGGAGCACGGCGGCCACTGACGGCCGCCGCCGCACGGGGCGGTGTACGGGGCCGCGTACCGGCATGCCCGGCGCGTCGGCCGGCTGACCGGATCCCGACTCGTCCGCAGGACGCACACGGGCCGCCCTGAGGGATGATTCGCCCGCGCACCCTTCTCCTCCAGGGTGGGGGCGATCCGCCCCTCTCCGAAAGGAACGGCTCCTCGTGCGCACACGACGCTTCGCACCCCTGCTCGCCGCAGGCGGCCTCCTCGCCACCGCACTGCCCCTGTTGACGGCCGGTCAGGCGTCCGCCGACCCGGCGTCGCCGTACGCTCCGGCCAAGCCCTCCTGGCACCGTTGCAGCGCCGACCAGCCGGCCTCGTACGAGTGCGCCACCGTGAAGGTGCCGCTGGACTACCGCCGCCCCGGCGGGCGGACCCTCGACATCGCCATATCGCGGATCAAGAGCGAGAACCCCGCCAAACGGCACGGCGTGATGCTGCTGAACCCGGGCGGCCCGGGCGGTTCGGGGCTGGACCTGCCGTTGATGATGGCCGAGTCGATGCCGAAGGAGGTCCGCGAACGCTACGACCTGATCGGCTTCGACCCGCGCGGCGTGGGCGCCAGCAGCCCCATCACCTGCGGGCTGAACCAGGCCGAGGAGAACTTCGAGCGCGCCTACCGGCCCGAGACCTACGCCTCGGACGTCGCCTGGGCGCGCACCGTCGCCGACAAGTGCCGCCAGAAGGCGGGCGCGGTCCTCCCCCACATCACCACCCGCAACACCGCCCGCGACATGGACGCGATCCGGGTGGCGCTGGGCGAGCGCCGACTGTCCTACGTCGGCTACTCGTACGGGACCTACCTCGGCGCGGTGTACGCGCAGATGTTCCCCTCCCGCACCGACCGCTTCGTCCTCGACAGCGGTGTGGACCCGCAGCGCGCCTGGCGCGGCGCTCTGCAGATGTGGGCGACGGAGGCCGAGCCGGCCTTCGCCCGGTGGACGCGCTGGACGGCGGAGCGCGACGCCGAGTACGGCCTCGGGTCCACCCCGCAGGCCGTGTCGGGGACGTTCTGGGGCCTGGTGGCGCGGGCGGACCGCGAGCCGATCGAGTTCCAGGGGCAGAAGCTGACGGGCGACGACATCCGCACCGCGCGCCCCCTGTTCTTCTCTCCGGAGCAGGCGGCTCCGGTGATCGCCGCGCTGAAGGCCGCCGCCGAGGGCGGGCCGCAGCCGCAGGGGCGGGCGGTGCCCGACCTGAGGACGGCCCTCGGGCGGCAGCCGGCGCCGCAGCCCGTGCGGGCCGGGGGCCCGGCCCCCGACAACGGCACCGCCGTGTTCTGGTCGGTGCTCTGCGGGGACACCGACGCCTGGCCGCGCGATCCGGAGCGGTACCGGCGCGACGCCGTCCGCGACAAGGCCGCGTACCCGCTGTACGGGGACATGGCCTCGAACATCAAGCCGTGCGCGTTCTGGCAGCGGCCGGTGGAGGCGGCCACGCCGATGAAGACCCGGGCGAACGTCCTGACCGTGCAGAACGAGTGGGATTCGCAGACCCCGCTGGTCAGCGGTCAGGGCCTGCACCGGGCCCTGAAGGGCTCGCGGATGGTGACCGTCCTGGGCGGTGAGGGCCACGGCGTGTACCTGGCCGATCCGCGGTCCTGCGCGAACGCCCCCGTCAACGACTACCTGAGCACGGGCCGGCTGCCCGCCGAGGACGTCGCATGCCGGACGGCTCCGGGCGGGGCCGAGCGGAGCGAGGTGCTGCCGGGCGCGACCCCGTTGCCGCTGCCGGTCTCGCCGCGGCGCTTCTGAGCCACGCCTGCCACGGGGGACGACGACCCGGGTGGTGCCCGCGCGGGCACCACCCGGGTCGTGTCATGTCCTCACGCACCCGGTTCCCGGCCGGCGCGGGCCAGGAGTCCGGACAGCAGGACCTCCAGCGTCTGGCGCAGGGTGTCGGTGAAGTCGACGCGCAGCACGGCGAGTTCGGGATCGGAGGCGTAGGCGGCGAGCATCGCGGCGGAGGGGTGGGCGTGGGTCCAGACCGCGCCGGCGACCATGACGGCCCCCGCGACGAACCGGAAGGCGTCGTACTCCCCCAGTTCGGGCAGCCGGCGGGCGACGATCCGACCGAGGTCGCCGGCGGTGTCGATGGCGGCCCTCTTGTAGCGGGCGGCGACCTGGGCGGAGACGTTGCGTTCCAGGACGGCGGCCTGGGCACTGAGGAGGTCGCACAGCACGGGGCGGGCGGCGAGGCCCTCCGCGAGGAGGGCGGCGAGCCGGTCGGGGCGCGAGTCGGCGCGCCCGTCGGACGGGGCCCCGTCGGATTCCCCGTCGAGGGCCTCGTCGGAAGGGTCCCCGTCGAGGGCCGCGGGCAGGGTGTCGGCGAGGTGGTCGACGAACGCGCGGGTGGCGTCGGCGAGGAGTTCCAGCAGGATCTCCTCGCGCGATTCGAAGTAGCGCAGCACGTTCGATTTGGCGAGGCCCACGCGGCGGCTGAGCTCGTTGAGGCTGAGCTGCGCGACCGGCATCTCGGCGAGCATCGCGGCGGCGGTGTCGAGGATCGCCCGGCGGCGAGCGGCTCGCTGCTCGTCGCTGCGGGCGCGCTGGAAGTCGGGGGGCGTGGTCACGACACCCAGCGTACAGACCTGCGGTCTGTTGTTATCAGACCGGTGGTCTGCTAGCTTCGGCGGAGAGGACATGAGACCGCCGGTCTCTTACGAGTCTCCGTGAGGAGCACGCCATGTACGCCATCCCCGACCAGTCCGGGAAGCTCGCCGTCGTCACCGGGGCCAACAGTGGCACCGGCAAGGAGGCCGCGCGCCGTCTCGCCGAGTCCGGCGCCCGGGTGATCCTGGCCGTCCGCACCCCCGAGAAGGGCGAGACGGCCCGCGCGGAGATCCTGGCCCGCCATCCGCACGCGCTGCTGGAGGTCCGCCGGATCGACCTGGCCGACCTCGCGTCGGTGGCCGCCTTCGCGGACGGGATCGCCGACTCCGGCACCCCGGTCGACCTGCTGGTCAACAACGCCGGGGTGATGGCGCCGCCCACCCGGATGACCACGGCGGACGGCTTCGAGCTCCAGATGGGCAGCAACTTCCTCGGCCCGCTCGCCCTGACCGTGCGGCTGCTGCCCGCGCTGCTGGCCGCGCCCGCCCCGCGCGTGACCACGATGAGCAGCGCCACCGCCCACTTCGGCCGCCTCGACCTCGCCGACCTCCAGTGGGAGCGGCGCCGCTACCAACCGATGCTGTCCTACGCCCAGTCGAAGCTGGCCGACCTGATGATGGCCCGCCACCTCGCCCGGCTCGCGGCCGAACGGAACTGGCCGCTGCGCAGCACCGCCGCGCACCCCGGGTACACGAAGACGAACCTCCAGACGGCGGGGGCCAGCCTGGGCCGGGGCCGCCCCTCGCGCCTGCACCGCGCCCTGAGCATGGTGGACGTCATCCCGAAGCAGGAGGTCGGGCCGGGCACCGAACCGTTGCTCTACGCCGCCACCAGCCCGGACGCCGAGGCCGGCGGCTACTACGGCCCCGGCCGGCGCTTCGGCCTGATCGGCCCGACGGCCACGGCCCGCCTGGCGCGCGGCGCCCTGGACCCGGCCGCCAACGCCCGCCTGTGGGCGGCGGCCGAGCACCTGACCGGAGTGCGGGTCGCCACCCCGTAGGCCTTCACCCCAACAGGGCGTAGACCGTGGAGGCCTTCGCGGCCGGTTCCGAGGCGCCCTCGGGGGTCAGGGTGACGTCCGCAAAGGCCATGCGGCGGCCCAGCTTGGTGACCCGTACGTCGACCAGCACGTCGGTGCCGGTCACCGGCCGCTGGAAGCTCGTCGACTGCTGGACGGTGGTCATCGGTCCGTACGCGCCGCGCGCGGCGGAGATCGCGATGACGGTGGCGGTGTCGGCGGCGGCCATCAGGGCCTGGCCGCTGAGGCCCCCGCCGTCCCGGGCGAGGGTGTCGGACCAGGGCAGCCGCAGCACGGCGTGCCGTTCGCCCGTCTCCTCGACGGTGAGGCCCAGGGCGAGTACCCAGGGGGCGAAGTTGTCCTTGAGGATGCGGTCCGCGTCGGCGGGAGTCAGCGTCACCCGCCGATTGTGGCGGCCCGGGACGGGCCGCCACAACTCCCGTGCGCGCGGGGCCCGCTCACAGGCCGGCGGCCAGCTCCGTCCCCTGCTTGATGGCCCGCTTGGCGTCGAGTTCGGCGGCCACGTCGGCGCCGCCGATCAGGTGCGCCTCGACGCCCGCGGCGCGCAGCGCCTCCCAGAGGTCCCGGCGCGGTTCCTGGCCGGTGCACAGGACGACGGTGTCGGCGGGCACGAGGTGCGCCTCGCCGTCGACGGTGATGTGCAGGCCCTCGTCGTCGATGCGCTCGTACGTGGCCCCCGCGACGGAGACCACGCCGCGGTGCTTGAGCTCCGCGCGGTGGATCCATCCGGTGGTGGTGCCGAGGCCGCCGCCGACCTTGGTGGTCTTGCGCTGGAGCAGGTGGACCCGGCGGGGGGAGGCGGGGCGCTCGGGGGCGGCGAGGCCGCCGGGGCCCGCGTAGGAGGTGTCCACGCCCCAGTGGCGGAAGTAGACGTCCGGGTCCTGGGAGGCGCCCTCGCCGCTGTCGGTGAGGAACTCGGCGACGTCGAAGCCGATGCCGCCGGCGCCGACGACGGCGACGCGCTCGCCCACGGGGGCGCCGTCGCGCAGGACGTCGAGGTAGCTGACGACGTTCTCCCGGTCGACGCCCTCGATGTCGGGGGTGCGGGGGGTGACGCCGGTGGCGACGACGACCTCGTCGTAGTCCCGGAGGGTCTCCACGTCGGCGCGGGTGTTCAGCCGTACGTCGACCTCCCGGGCGGTGAGCTGGTTGCCGAAGTAGCGGATCGTCTCCTCGAACTCCTCCTTGCCCGGGATCCGGCGGGCCACGTCGAGCTGGCCGCCGATGTGCCCGGAGGCCTCGAAGAGGGTGACGGAGTGGCCGCGCTCCGCGGCGGAGACCGCGCAGGCCAGACCGGCCGGGCCGGCGCCGACGACGGCGACGTTCTTCCTGGTCCGGGTCGGGGAGAGGACGAGTTCGGTCTCGTGGCAGGCGCGGGGGTTGACCAGGCAGCTGGTGATCTTGCCGCTGAAGGTGTGGTCCAGGCAGGCCTGGTTGCAGCCGATGCAGGTGTTGATGGTCTCGGAACGGCCCGCGGCGGCCTTGGAGACGAACTCGGGGTCGGCGAGGAAGGGGCGGGCGAGCGAGACCAGGTCGGCGCGGCCGTCGGCGAGGATCTCCTCGGCGATCTCGGGGGTGTTGATGCGGTTGCTGGTGACGAGAGGGACGGAGACCGAGCCCATCAAGCGCTTGGTGACCCAGGTGTAGGCGCCGCGCGGGACGGAGGTGGCGATGGTGGGGATGCGGGCCTCGTGCCAGCCGATGCCGGTGTTGATGATGGTCGCGCCGGCGGCCTCGATCTCCTTGGCCAGGCGCACGACCTCGTCGAGGGTGGAGCCGCCGGGCACCAGGTCCAGCATGGAGAGCCGGTAGATCAAGATGAAGTCGGGGCCCACGGCCTCGCGGGTGCGGCGGACGATCTCGAGCGGGAAGCGCACGCGGTTCTCGTACGCCCCGCCCCAGCGGTCGGTGCGCCGGTTGGTGGCGGCGGCGATGAACTCGTTGATCAGGTAGCCCTCGGAGCCCATGATCTCGACGCCGTCGTAGCCCGCGAGCTTCGCGAGGCGGGCGGCGCGCACGAAGTCCTCGATCGTGCGCTCCACCTCGATGTCGGTGAGCTCGTTCGGGGGGAAGGGGCTGATGGGGGCCTGGAGTGCGCTCGGCGCGACCAGGTCCTTGTGGTAGGCGTAGCGACCGAAGTGGAGGATCTGCATCGCGATCTTCCCGCCCTCGGCGTGCACCGCCTCGGTGATCACCCGGTGCTCGGCGGCCTCGTCCTCGGTGGTGAGGCGGGAGCCCCCCTCGAAGGGGCGGCCGGCGTCGTTGGGGGCGATGCCGCCGGTGACGATGAGGCCGGCTCCGCCGCGGGCCCGCTCGGCGTAGAACGCGGCGAGGCGCTCGAAGCCGCGCTCGTGCTCTTCGAGGCCGGTGTGCATCGAGCCCATGATCACGCGGTTCGGCAGGGTGGTGAAACCGAGGTCCAGGGGGCTGAGCAGGTGCGGGTACCGGCTCTGGGGACTCTGGTTCATCGGGGGTGCCTCCTCGCACGGGGTGATGAACCTGTTCTAGCGAGCGGACCGGGTTTTTGCAACTAGGTGCAAAACCAGGTCCGGGGGCTTCCGCCCCCGGACCCCGGTGTCACGGGCCCCCGCCGGCGCCCGCTGTGGCACAGTTCACGGCCGGCCCGCGCGCCCGCCGCGTCCGGCGCCGGGCGCGGCCGACCGGCGCGGCCCGTCGGTCAGGGCCGGCGCAGGCGGACCGTGACGATCTGGAACGGGCGCAACGTCAGGGCCACCGTCCCGTCGGCGGCGGGCTCCGCGACGGCCCCGCCCTCCAGGGGGCGCTCCAGGAGGTCGCTCTCCACCGCCGCCGTGACCGCGAAGCCGGGGGTGAGGACGGCCCGGGCCCGCCCGCCCCGGGATTCGTAGAGGCGTACGACGACGTCGCCCCCGCGGTCCTCGGCCGCCTTGACGGCCTCGACGACCACCGCGTCGTCGTCCACCGCCACCAGCGGGGCCACCGGCCCGGCTCCCCGCACCTCCCGCTCGGGCAGGTTCAGCCCGTGCCCCTCGCGCACCGCGTCCCCGATCGTCGCGCCGGGCGCGAGGCGGTGGCGCAGGGTGTGGCGGCCCTGGTCGGTCTCCGGGTCCGGGTAGCGCGGGGCGCGCAGCAGGGAGAGCCGTACGGTGGTGGTCTGGCCGCCGTCGGGCCGCACCGTACGGGTCACGTCGTGCCCGTAGGTGGAGTCGTTGAGGAGCGCCACGCCCCACCCGGGTTCCTCGGCGTGGATCCAGCGGTGGGCACAGATCTCGAACTTGGCCGCCTCCCAGGAGGTGTTGGTGTGCGTGGCCCGGTACACGTGGCCGAACTGGGTCTCGGAAGCGGTCCGTTCGGCCTTCACGTCCAGGGGGAAGGCCGCCTTCAGGAACTTCTCGGTCTCGTGCCAGTCCACCTCCGTGACCATGTCCACGGTCGCGGCGCTGGCGCGCAGGGTGATGCTCTGGCGTACGGTCGAGGAGCCGAAGGAGCGGTGGACGGTGACGGTGGCGGACTCGGGGCCGTCCTCGGTGAGCTCCAGCGCGTCGACGTCGACGAGGTCGGTGACCTTGTTGCGGTAGAAGGCGTCGACGTCCCAGGCGTCCCACATGTTCGGCAGGTCGGGGTGGATCTGGAGCAGGTTGGCGGCGGCCTCCGGGGCGAGCGCCTCGCGCCGCCCGCGCAGGTCGTACGCCGAGACGAGCAGCCCGCGCCCGTCGACCTCCACCCGCAGCCGGCCGTTGGCGAGCACGTGCCCGCCCCCCGCGCGTTCCCCGACGGTCACCGGCTCCCCGACCCCCTCGGGACGGCCGGCGCCCCCGGCCGGGACGCCGCGCCGGGCGTGCGGGGCACAGTTGAAGACGAGCCGCTCCTCCCCCGGCCCGGCGAGGGCGCTCTGCGCGGCCTGGGTGATCGCGCGCAGCTCCTCGTGGACGCGGGCGTAGGTGTCGCGCGCCTCGCGGTGCACCCAGGCGATGGAGGAGCCGGGCAGGATGTCGTGGAACTGGTGGAGCAGGACGGTCTTCCAGAGGCGCTCCAGTTCCTCGTACGGGTAGGCGTATCCGGGGGCCCGTACGGCGGCGGTCGTCGCCCACAGCTCGGCCTCCCGCAGCAGGGACTCGGCGCGCCGGTTGCCCTGCTTGGTCTTGGCCTGGGAGGTGTAGGTGCCCCGGTGCAGTTCGAGGTAGAGCTCCCCGGCCCACACGGGCGCGTCCTCGTATTCGGCGCGGGCCTTCTCGAAGAAGGCGTCGGGCCGCTCGATCTCCACCCGGGGCGCCCCTTCGAGGTCCCGCTGCCGGTGGGCGCGGGCGAGGTGCTCGCGGGTGGGGCCGCCGCCGCCGTCGCCCCAGCCGAAGGGCACCAGGGAACGCGAACCGCGCCCCTTCTCGCGGTAGTTGCGGGCGGCGTGCGCCATCTGGGCGCCGCCGAGGTCGGAGTTGTAGGTATCAACGGGCGGGAAGTGCGTGAAGACCCGGCTGCCGTCGATGCCCTCCCACCAGAAGGTGTGGTGGGGGAAGGCGTTGACCTGGGACCAACAGATCTTCTGGGTCAGGAACCAGTGGGAGCCGGAGAGCCGCACGATCTGCGGCAGCGCGGCGGTGTAGCCGAAGGAGTCGGGGAGCCAGACGTTCCTCGTCTCGATGCCGAACTCGTCGAGGAAGAACTTCTTGCCGTAGAGGAACTGGCGGACCATGGCCTCGCCGCCGACCATGTTGGTGTCGGACTCCACCCACATGCCGCCCACCGGGACGAACTGTCCGTCGGCGACCTTCTTCTTGATCCGCTCGAACAGCTCGGGCCGGTGGGTCTTGATCCAGTCGAGCTGTTGGGCCTGCGACATGGCGAAGACGAAGTCGGGGTCGGCGTCCATCAGGGCGACCACGTTGGCCGTGGTCCGGGACACCTTGCGGACCGTCTCGCGCAGCGGCCACAACCAGGCCGAGTCGATGTGCGCGTGGCCGACGGCGCTGATCCGGTGCGCGGACGCGTGCGCCGGGGCGGCGAGCACCCCGGTGAGGCGGGCGCGGGCGGCGAGGGCGGTGCCGGGGACGTCGGCCGGGTCCACCTCGTCGAGGGCGGCGTCGACGGCCCGCAGGATCGTGTACCGGCGGGCCTCCCCCGGGTCGAGCTGCGTCATGAGGTCGTACAGGACCTCCAGGTCCTGTACGAGTTCCCAGACCTCGGTCTCGAAGACGGTGAGGTCCATCCGGGCGAGCCGGTACAGGGGCCGGTCACCGCTGGTCAGCCGGTCGCCCTCGGTCGTGGGCACGTGGTCGACGAGGATCGGGTTGGAGGCGGCCTCCACGTACCACTCGACGCGTTCGCCGCCCGCGGCCCGGTCGGCGACGCGCACCCAGTCGTTGTACGGGTTCAGGCCCTTGACCTCGCCGCCGTCGGCGCGGTGGACCAGGCCCTCGCACTGGAAGCCGGGCATCATCCGGTCGAAGCCGAGGTCGAGGACCGCCTCCACGGTGCGGCCGGCCCACTCGGCGGGCACCGTGCCGGTGACCTTGAACCAGGTGGTGCCCCAGGCCGGGCCCCAGGGCTCGCCGATCGCGCAGGGCCCGTACGGCGCGGCGAGCGCCTCGGTGACGGGGACGGGCTCGCCCGGGGCCTCCCAGCGCTCGACGGTCAGCGGGTGCGCGCGGGAGTGGACGGCCGGTTTGATCCGCTCGGCGAGCATCCGGCGGAGACGGTGTTCGGTGACGCTGCGGTCGTCGTGCATGACGGCGGCTCCAGGGAGGGACGGAGGGAGGGAGGGAGGGAGGGAGCGAGGGAGGAAGCGAGGGAGCGAGGGAGGGGAAGAGGGAAGGACCGGGCGGGGTGGGGCACGGAGGGGCGGACGGGGCGACCCTCAGGTCTTTACCGCGCCCTCGCCCACACCGCGGAAGAAGAAACGCTGGAGGGCGAGGAAGAGGAGCAACATCGGCAGGAGCGCCGCCATGGCGCCGGCCGCGATGACGCGCTGATCGCTGACGGTGGTGGCGCCGGCGAGGGTCTTCAGGCCGAGCTGGAGCGTGTGGTTCTCGCTGTCGGTCAGGACCAGCAGGGGCCACAGGAAGTCGTCCCAGGCGCCCATGAAGCTGGTGAGGCAGACGACGGCCAGGGCGCCCCTGGCGGACGGCAGGAAGACGCGGGTGAAGCGGGTCCACTCGCCGGCCCCGTCCAGGACCGCCGCCTCCTCCACCTCGCGGGGGACCGCGAGGAAGGCCGCCCGCATGATCATGATGTTGAGGACGGAGACCGCGCCGGGCAGCCAGACCCCCACGAGGGTGTCGACCAGCCCCATCCCGCGGATGGTGAGGAACATCGAGACCATCACGGACTCGAAGGGGAACATCAGGGTGGCCACCAACACCGTGAAGACCACCCGGCGGCCCTTCCAGCCGGCCCGGGAGAGGGCGTAGCCGCCCATCGCGCAGAACAGCGCGTTCGAGGTGACGGCCAGGGCCGCGACCGTCAGGGTGTTGCCGACGTACCGCGCCAGCGGGAAGGACTCGGCGACGCGGAGGTAGTTGTCGAGGGTGGGGTCGGAGGGCAGCAGTCCGTCGTAGACGTTCTCGCCGCGGCCCCGGATCGAGGTGAGGAACTGCCAGACGATCGGCCCGAGCGTCACGACCAGCATCAGCAGCAGGGTCGCGTAGCGGGCGGCGCGGCCGGCCCGGGCGCGGGTGCGCGTGGGGGTGCGGGGACGCGTGGGGGTGCGGGTACCCGTGGGGGTGCGGGGACCCGTGGAGGTGCTCAATTCCCGTCCCCCTTCGACAGGCGCCGCCCGAGCAGGCTGAAGACCAGCGTCAGCAGGAACAGCAGCAGGGAGACGGCCGCCGCGTACCCCGTCTCGCCGGCGAAGCCGAGTCCGACCTGCCGGATCAGGAAGGGCAGGGTGCGGGCGCCGCCGCCGGGGCCGCCGCTCTCGCCGCCGAGGATGTAGATCTCCGTGAAGACGCGCAGGGCCGAGATCGCCGAGAGGGTGCCGACCAGCAGCATCATCGGTTTGACCTGGGGGATCGTGATGGACACGAAGCGCCGCACCGGGCCGGCGCCGTCGATCGCCGCCGCCTCGTGGAGGGAGGCGGGCACGTTCCCGAGGGCCGCCAGGTAGAAGACCATGTAGTAGCCGAGGCCCTTCCACACCGTCACGATCATCGCGGAGACCAGCAGCATCGTGGAGTCGGTGAGGAAGGGGATCGGCTCGGAGATCACCCCGATCCGCCGGAAGACGGTGTTGACCAGGCCGTCGCTGCGCAGCACCCACTGCCAGATCAGGCCGACGACCACGGCCGAGGCGATCACCGGGGTGTAGAAGGCGGACCGGAAGAAGCCGATGCCGGGGACCTTGGCCGAGACGAGGACCGCGAGCGCCAACGGCAGGAAGACCAGGCACGGTACGACGACCAGCAGGTAGAGCACGCTGTTGCCGGCCGCCGTCCAGAAGTCGGGGTCGGCGAGGGCGCGCGCGTAGTTGTCGAGGCCGACGAAGCGGCCCCCGCGCAGGATCCGCGCGTCGGTCAGGGACAGGACGACGGTGTTGACGAACGGCCAGAGGCTGAACAGGGTCACCATCACCAGGCCGGGGGCGAGGAAGAGGTAGGGCGTCCACCACCTGCGGTGACTCAGGCCGGTGTCGGCCTCCATGGCGCGCAGGGCCGCCGCGCGCCGGCGCCCCGCCGCCCGCCTGTCGGCCGCCGGGGCGGCCGTCGAGGTCGTCGTCGAGGCGGCCGTCGGGTCGGTCGTCGGGTCGGTCGTGGGCGTGGTCATTTCCTCGCCCCGGCGGCGAGCAGCCTGTTGGCCTCCTCCTGTGCCCTGCGCACGGCGGTCCGCGCGTCCTGTTCCCCGGTGATGGCCTTCTGCACCTCGCGGACGACCGCGTCGCCGACCTGGTTGGTCCACTGGACGGGGGTGTTGGCGTCGAGGCCCGCGCTCTTCAGCTGTTCGGCGCCGACCGCGCGGGCGAGCGTCTCGGCGTCCTTGCCGTCGCCCCTGTCGGCGAAGTACGGGTCGGCCAGCCCCTTGGCGTTGGAGGGGTAGATCGTGGCCTTGCGCGAGAACTCCACCTGGTTGGGGCCGTTGGTGACCCACTTGGCGAACTCGCTCGCCGCGTCCACGTGCCGGGTGTCCTTGCGGATGCCGAGGGACTGGGCGTAGATGCCGATGTGGCCGAGCCGGCCGGTGACCGCGCCGGCGACGCGGGTGCGCCCGTAGACCTGCGGGGCGTTCTGCTTGACGTCCTTGACGAAGCCCGGGGAGCCGGGGCCGAAGACGAGTTTGCCGCCGCCGTAGAGCTGGTTGACGTCGTCGGCCTTCAGGAGGGACTCCTTGGGCATGGCGCCCTTGGCGTAGAGGTCCTTCATCCGCTCGACCCAGGCGACGGCCCGGTCCGTGTCGAAGGTGAACCGGTCCTTCCGCTCGTTCAGGAGGGGGACGCCCATCTTCTGCCAGTCCCCGGGCAGACGCCCCTTGGGGTCGGCCATGAAGGCGGAGAAGCGGCCTCCGGAGCGGGCGGCGATCTGCTCCGCGTAGTCGAAGAACTGCTCCACGTCGGTCGGGGGCCGATCGGGGTCGAGGCCGGCCTGGACGAACAGGTCCTCGTTGTACGTGAGGATCTCGGGGGTGACGTACCAGGGGTAGGCGAACCTGCCCGCGCCCTTGCCGGGGAGCCCGAACTGCTCCCAGGCGCCGGGGACGTACTCCGCGGCCACGTCCGGGTCGAGCCGGGCGACGTCGGCGAGCATGCCGCGGTCACCGAGCAGTTGGAAGGAGTCGGTGGAGAGGTTCACCACGTCCGGGAGGGCGCCGGCCTGGGCGTCGGCGACGAGTTTCTCGTTGTAGCCGTCCCCGGGCACGTCCTCCCATCTCACCGTGACGTCGGGGTGACGGGCCTCGAAGGAGTCGATGACGCCCTGGACGTACGCGGTGAACTTCGGCTTCAACTGGAGGGTCCGGAAGGTGATCTCACCGGAGACCTTCCCGGTCTTCTCCGCCTCCTCCACCTCGGCGGGGCCGCCGACCCCGCACGCGCAGAGCGAGAGGAGGACGCTCGCGGCCAGGGCGGTACGGGCTTTCCGGTTCAGGGGTGAACGATGCATCTTCGCCGCCTTCGGGGGAAGTTCCGGCCTCGCTGCCGGAGCGCGCGGCCCACGCTGTCCACAAAGCGGTGGAGCGTCAACGCGGCCCCGGGGCCCGCCGGCCGAGGGCGTACGCGTGCCCCGTCCGTTCGGGAGGGCCGGGGAGGGCGAAAGGCCCGCCGCCAACCGGGCTCCCACCTGGACTGATGCGCTTTAGTTCGCAATCTCTTTCAGGGGCGGGGAGTTGGAGCGCCGAAAGGACGGAACGCCGATGTTTGACTTCTTGTCGTCGGTTCGCGGGCGCCCGCGCCCCGCGCGCACTAATGCGGTTTACCGCACGTCCCGCGAAGCCCGTCCGACGGTCCCCCGCCCGCGGCCGGCGACCGGAGCGCCGGCCGAATCCTGTTGTGCGGTCCGCGGTCCACCGTCTAGGTTCGGGACGACCACGACGTGTAGCTCAGCAGCAGAGCACCGGGCTTGCTTCCCGGAGGGCGCAGGGGCGGAACCTGCCACGTCGGCCATGAACACAGACGCTGACCAGCAGCTCCCGAACGCGTCCGCCCGAAGGACCGGGCCCGACGCCGCGACCGTCTCCGAGCCGGGGCCCGTATCCGTCTCCCCGGCCTACGCGGCGGACCGGCTGGCCCGCGCCCTGCGCACCGCCACCCGCCACGAGGACGCCGCCACGCGCGAGCGGGCGGGGTCGCGGGCCGCGAAGTGGCGGGCGGTCCTGTCCGGCATCGCGTCCGGCTCCCTGACCGTCGGATCCCGCACCCCCGTGGCCGCGTTCCCCGCCTGGGTGACCCCCGAGGTGGTCACCGGCGGCTTCGCCACCGGGTCCGCCGCCGCCGGCGGACCGCTGCTGCCCCACGAGGAGGAGGCCGCCCGCCGGGCCGGCGTGCCCGCGACCCGCGGGGAGCTGTTCGCCCACCACCTCACCGAGGACGGTCTGGAGCGGCTGTGGTCGCTGCTGGACGACGGGTGCTACGAGGTCCGGGTGCCGGAGGAGGCCGCGCTGGCCACCGTCGCCTGGCTGGTGCGCGCGGGCGACCTCGACGCGGCGGCGGAGCTCGTCACCGAGCTGGCCCCGTTCGCCGACCGGCTGCGGTTCCTGCCCCGCCCCGCGCTGCGGCCCGCGCCCGGCGTCGACACCGTGCACCGCCGCACCGTCGGCGAGGCCTCCGCCGCGCTGGCCCGACGCCGACCCCACGACGCCGTGGAGGCGCAGCGCGAGGCGCTGTCCGTATGGCGCCCCTTCGAGGACGAGTTGCTCGCGCACCGGCTGGAGGCGACGCCCCCGGCCGTTCCCGGCCCGCACTGGCGCGCGGACGGCGCCGCGCTCCTGGCCCGGTACACCGCCCTGGCCTCCGCGCACACCCGGTGCGCCAAGCACCGCGACCCGAAGTCGAACGCGGGGATCCTGCGCCGGGCCCTGGAGGAGGAGCTCGCGGGACGCGCGCTCGCGCCCCGGCTCGCCGGGCTGCTGCGGGTGGCCGTCTCCTCGATGGTCGCCAAGCGCGGCCTGCCCGGCTCGGACCGGCACACCCGGCTCCGTCGGATCCAGGCCGAGCACGCGGCGCTGCCCTCGCACCACGCGATGGCCGCGCTGGTGCTGCGCCGCCTGGCCCGGCTCGACCCGGCCTCCGGCACCCCGGACGTCGAGGGACCGCTGGCCCCGGTGAGCGCGCGCGAGGCGCGGGAGTGCGGCCTGCCCGTGGGCGCGGTCGTGCCGCCCGCCCTCGCGGGAACGGTCCGCTCGGCCCTCAGCGCGCCGCTGGAGGTGCTCGTCGAGCGGGGGGTGGTGCCCTCCGCCGAGGTGCTGGCCCAGCTGGTGCCGCAGCTCGTCGCGGCGGTGTCCGCCGAGCGGTACGCCGACCCGGCGCTGCGGACCCTGATGGCGGCGACGTACCGCGCCTTCCGGGGCCGGCGCTCGCTGCTGCTGTTGAACCTCCGGCACCAGGTGCGGATCGGGGAACTGCCCTGGCTGCGCGCGGTCGAGGGGCACCGCGGCGCGGACGCGGGCGCCGAGGAATCGGCGCGGGAGTCCGCCGAGGAGGCGCTGCGCCGGCTCGGCGAGCTGGCCGTGACGGCCTTCCCGGGCACGCTGCTGCCCAACCCGCTGGTGCGTGAACTGGCCGAGCTGGGTCGCCGGGCCGAGGCGGGCACGCCGTTCGTGGAGGAGCTGGCCGCCGACATCTTCATGGGCACCTTCACCCCGAAGTTCCTCGTCGCCGCCCGGATCGCCGCCGACCTGCTGGAAGGCGGCCTGTACGAGCGGTACTACGGGATCGACTACCGGCGGGTGCGCCGGATGGCCGTCGCCCGGGCCGCCGACTCCGCTCTGGGCGACCGCGGTCGCGGCCGCGGCGCGGACGAGTTCGCGGCGCTGTGCGCGGAGCGCGCCGCCGCGGCCGACGGCGGGCAGCGCGGCTGGTCGGTGGGGGCGAACGGCACCGTGATCGAACAGGCCCAGATCCTCACCACGCACAACCTGGCGACGCTGGCCGCGCGGGTGCGGATCGAGCCGCCGGCGGGCTGGGCGGGCCTGGCCCGGGACTGCTTCGCGACGGTCTGCCGTCTGGTGTCCCGGGTGGAGGGCGACCCGCGCCCGCTGCCCGTGATCAAGGACGCGGCGTACGCCTGGCGGCAGATGGTGTTCCACCTCTCGCTGTGCTCGCCGCGCGAGCGGGCGGCCGTCCTGGCGTGGATGGAGTCGGAGGCGACCCGCCGTCCCGCGTCCGTACGGGAGCGGTTGGCGCCGGCGCTCGCGGGACTGCGCCTGGTGGAGGCCGGTGGCAGCTTCGACGCCCGGGGCGAGGCCGACGGCGGGCGGGCCCGTCGACTGCTGGGCTGGAGCACGACCGGCCACTGGATCCGCACGGTGCCCCCGACGCGCTGAGGATCCTCCCGCGCGTGCCGGTGCCACGTACCGGCACGCGCGGGGGCGGCGGCGGGTTTCCCGAGGTGGGGAGAGCGGGATCGCGGCGTCCTCACGCGGCTCCCGGTGGAGTGGCAAGAGGGCCAACACACCCCTTGCCACTCTCAACTTATAGCGCACGGGGGGGCTTGCGGCAAGGCCCCGGTGGTACCGCAGAATCGCTCCTCGTAGCCACGACCTGCGGAAATGAGGATCCACCCCGTGCCTTTGCCGTCTTCGACCGGCGCGTTCCACCTTCCCGACCACCTCGCCCCCAAGGCGCACCCGAGCCTGATCGCCGACGACGAGCGGCACTTCGCGGACCTCGCCCGCACCCTCGAACGGTCGATCGCCGAACTGTCCGACCGGCTCGACGCCTTGCGCCGGGCGCCGGGCGGTCTGGGACGGGAGGCGATGGACCGGGACGTCGAGATCCACCGGATCACGGGCCGGCTGCGCTCCCTGCGCCGCTTCGGTCTCGACCTGTGCCTCGGCCGCGTCGTCCCCACCGGCGAAGCCGGTGACGCCGAGCCCGTGTACATCGGACGGTTCGGCCTCACGGACGACACGGGGCGCCGACTGCTGATCGACTGGCGTTCCCCCGCGGCGGAGCCCTTCTTCGCCGCGACCCACGCCCACCCGATGGGTCTGGCGAGCCGCCGCCGCTACCGCTGGACCGGCGGGCGCGTCGGCGACTACTGGGACGAGGTGTTCACCGCCGACGCGTTCGAGGGCCACGCCGCGCTCGACGACCAGTCGGCCTTCATCGCCAGTCTGGGCGGCAACCGGTCCGCGCGGATGCGGGACGTGCTCGGCACCATCCAGGCCGACCAGGACGCCGTGATCCGCGCGGGCTCGCGCGGCGCGCTGGTCGTCGACGGCGGCCCGGGCACGGGCAAGACCGTCGTCGCCCTGCACCGCACCGCCCACCTCCTGTACTCCGACCCGCGCCTGGGCCACCGTCGGGGCGGCGTGCTCTTCGTCGGCCCGCACCAGCCCTACCTGGCCTACGTCGCCGACGTCCTGCCCAGCCTGGGCGAGGAGGGCGTACAGACCTGCACCGTGCGCGACCTGGTCGCCGAGGGCGCGGCGGCGCACGAGGAGGGCGACCCGGACGTGGCCCGCCTGAAGGAGTCCGCCGACCTGGTGAAGGCGGTCGAGAAGGCCGTACGGATCTACGAGGAGCCCCCCACCTCGGGGATGACGGTGTCCACCCCGTGGGCCGACGTCCGGCTGACGGCCGACGACTGGGCCGAGGCGTTCGCCTCGGCGGCCGGGACCCCGCACAACGAGGCGCGCGAGCAGATCCGGGAGGAGCTGGCCACGATCCTGCTGGACAAGCTCGACGGCGACGAGGACGTGCCGCACGAGCGGTTCCGCCGGGCGGTCCTGCACGACGAGGAGCTGACCGAGGCCCTGCACGACGCGTGGCCGCTGCTGGAGGCGACCGAACTCGTCGGGGACCTCTGGTCGGTCCCCGCCTACCTGCGGATGGCCGCCCCGTGGCTGTCCCGCGAGGACGTGGCCCGGCTCCAGCGCGCCGACGCCCACGCCTGGACGGTCTGCGACCTGCCGCTCCTGGACGCGGCGCGGCAGCGGCTCGGCGACCCGGGGGCGGCCCGGCGCCGGCGCCGGCACGACGCCGCCGTGGCGGCCGAGCGCGAGCGCATGTCCGGCGTCATCGACGACATCCTCGCGGCGGACGACGACGGCGAGGGCGCGGTGACGATGCTGCGCGGCCGGGACCTCCAGGACAGCCTGATCGACGCGGGCGCCCTGCCCACCGTCGACCCGGACCGGCTCGCCGGGCCCTTCGCGCACATCGTCGTGGACGAGGCGCAGGAACTGACCGACGCGCAGTGGCAGATGCTGCTCTCGCGCTGTCCTTCGCGCAGCTTCACCATCGTCGGGGACCGGGCCCAGACCCGCAGGGGCTTCACGGAGTCGTGGCGCGAGCGGCTGGAGCGGGTCGGACTCGACCGGATCGAGGTGGCCTCGCTCGGCGTCAACTACCGCACGCCGCAGGAGGTCATGGCCGCGGCGGAGCCGGTCATCCGGGCCGCGATCCCCGACGCGAACGTGCCGACCTCCGTCCGCGCCGGCGGGGTCCCCGTGGCCCACGGATCGGTCACGGAGCTGGAGTCGGTCCTCGAGGACTGGCTCGCGGGGCATCCGGAGGGCGTCGCCTGCGTCATCGGCGATCCGACCTTCGAGGCGAGCGGCCGGGTCCGGTCGCTGACCCCCGGGTTGGCGAAGGGCCTCGAATTCGACCTGGTCGTCCTCGTGGACCCGCAGGCCTTCGGCGAGGGCGTCGCGGGCGCCGTCGACCGCTACGTCGCGATGACGCGCGCCACGCAGCGGCTCGTCGTCCTGTCCTCTCCGTGACCCGCCCGGCCCCCGGGGCGCCCGGGGTGCCGGGGGTGCCCGGGGTGCCGGCTACTTCATGCGGTAGCTCGCCTTCTCGGCGAGCCTGCCGTCCTTGAAGCAGAAGCGCAGGACGTCCTCGTCGGCGTTCTCGGCGCTGGAGACGTACCAGGCGCAGGTGCTGCCGGCGGGCTCGGCCGGTCCGCCGTCCTTGAGGGCGTCCTTGACGAAGCTCTCCCCCGAGGGGAGCTTCGCGCGGACCTCGTTCTCCGCGTCGCCGACGCGGACCGCCTCGTAGACCTTCGGGTCGAGGAAGCTCTTGTCAGCGACGTCGAGGAGCTTGGCCGCGCCGAAGGCCAGGGCCGCGAGCAGTCCGATGCCGATGACCAGCGCCACTCCGCAGCCGATGAACCAACCCTTGCGCTTGGCCACTTCCCTGCCCGCCTTCCGCGCCGCGATCGCGGCGCACCACGTGTTCCCGTTGTCGGCACGAGCCTGGCAGCGGGAGGCGGGCGGGCGCTGTCCTCGAAAGTCTTCGGCGGTCGCGACGAACGTCGTCGGTGCCCCGGGTCCGGGGTGCGCTCACAGGTCCCCGGGGTCGGTGTTCGCGCCGCACAGGACGACGGCGACCTCGCGGCCCGGCGGGCGGGGCGCGGTGCGCACGGCCGCGAGGGCGGTGGCGGCGCCGGCCTCGACGACGATCCGGTGTTCCTCCCACAGGGCGCGGCGGGCCTCGGTGATCGCCTCGTCGGGGACGAGCACGGAGGTGACGTCGCCCAGTCGGGCGGCTTCCAGCGCGTCGGCCGAGACCCGGGTGGCCCCGAGGGAGTCGGCGGCCACGGAGCGTACGGGGACGTCGACGGGGCGCCCCGCCTCCAGGGCCGCGTTCAGGGCCCGGCAGTGTTCGGGTTCGGCGGCGACGACGCGGATGCCGTGGGCGCGCGCGGCCGTGGCGACGCCCGCGAACAGGCCACCCCCGCCGACCGCGACGACCACGGTGTCGAGGAGCGGCAGGGCGGTGCGGATCTCGTCGAGGAGGGTGCCGGCCCCGGCCGCGATCAGGGGGTGGTCGTAGGCGTGGCTGAGCAGCGCCCCGGAGGCCGCCGCGAACTCCTCGCACGCCGCGAGGGCTTCGGCGTAGCGCTCGCCGACGAGGCGTACGTCGGCACCGTAGCCGCGCAGTCGCTCGACCTTGACCCGGGGTGCGGTGGCGGGCAGGAAGACGGTGGCGGTCACGCCCTGGGCGCGGGCGGCCCAGGCGCAGGCGAGGCCCGCGTTGCCGCCGGAGGCGATGGTGACCCCGGCGGTGGGCAGCGCGCCCGCGGCACGGTGGGCGGCGAGGAAGTTGTGGGCGCCGCGCGCCTTGAAGGACCCGGTGTGCTGGAGGTGTTCGAGGGCGTACCAGAGTCCTTCGGCGGCGGGGACGACGGCGACGGGCCGGATGACGCCGGCGGTCCGTTCGGCGGCGGCGCGGACGGCGGCGTGGTCGAGCTGTCGCTCCATGGGTGGGCTGCCTTTCGTGGGGCGCGCGGGTCGCGCCCGGGGGCGGGTCGGTCGGCGGTCGCGGGTCAGTCGGTCGTCGCGGGTGGGTCGGTCGTCGCGGGGGCGGGCCGGGAGGCTTCGACGAGTCGGCGCAGGGCGGTGTGGTAGACCTCGTGGCCGGTCAGCGGGGGCAGGACGGCGGCCTGCGCGCCCGTCAGGACGGGGAAGCGTTCCGGGTCGAGGGCGGCGAGGGCCGCGCGGGAGGCGGCCGTGGCCGCGGCGGGGTCGCGGTGGTCGACGAAGGCGGCGCTGCCGAGGGTCAGCAGGTACATGCCGCGGTAGACGGTCATGGCCTCGGCGGGGGTCATGCCGGCGGCGACGCTGTCGGCGAGCGAGGGTTCGACGAGCCGGGCCAGGAGTTGGCGGCCGAGCCAGGGGCGTCCGCCGCGCAGCACGAGCAGCCCGGGGTGGGCGACGAGGAGCCGGTAGAAGGCGCCGAAGCGCAGTTCGGCGGCCTCGGCCCAGTCCGTGCCGGCGGGTACCTCGGGCAGGCGGGCGGCGAGGTGTTCGGTACAGAGGTCGAGCAGGCCGGCGAGGTCGACGCAGCGGCGTTGGACGGTGGCGTGGGAGACGTCGAGCCGGTCGGCGAGGGCGCGGAAGCTGAGGGCCCGCGGGCCCTCCTCGTCCAGGATCCGCAGGGCGGCTTCGGCGATGACCTCGGGGGTGGCCCGGTCCAGGGCGGTGGATCTCCTCGGCATGAGATACACCGTATCAGCCAGTGTCACGTACGGCGTATCACCACTTTGGTGTGACATCGATTACGGCCATATTGCTGGTCATTGAGTCACAACCATCGACTTATGTTGACAGAGGGTAGTCGCACCGCTGCACTGAGCGCACGCATGACCGTCGTACCGCTCGACCTCCTCGCCCCCCACGTCAAGGAGACCCCGTGCCGCCTCGCCCGCGCGCGTCCCTCACCGCCGCCACCGCGGCAGCCCTGCTCGCCCTCACGCTCGCCCCCGCCCCGGCGGCGGCCGATCCGACGGCGACCTGGGACACCCCGCTCGCGCTCACCCCGCCCATGGGGTGGAACAACTGGGCGCACTACATGTGCGACATCGACGAGGGCAAGGTCGTCGCCAACGCGGACGCCCTGGTCTCCACCGGTCTCGCCGCCAAGGGGTACGACACGGTGACCGTCGACGACTGCTGGATGCGCAAGGAGCGCGACGCCGGCGGCAACCTGGTCGTGGACACCGACAGGTTCCCGCGCGGCATGGCCTGGCTCGGCGAGTACCTGCACGCCCGGGGGCTGAAGTTCGGGATCTACGAGGACGCCGGCTCGCTCACCTGCGAGCGCTATCCCGGCAGCGGCTCCCCCCAGGGCGGCGGCCCCGACCACTACGCCCGCGACGCCCGGCAGTTCGCGTCGTGGAAGGTCGACTACGTCAAGATGGACGGCTGCAACCTGTGGGTGCCGCCCGGCAGGACGAAGGAGCAGGCCTACCGCGACGCCTACAACTCCGTCGCCCGCGCCCTGCGCGACAGCGGCCGCCCCATGGTGCTCTCCGCGTCCGCGCCCGCCTACTTCCAGCAGGGCGAATGGGGAGGCTCCGACTGGCACAAGGTCCTCGACTGGGTCGGCGAGACCGGTCAGCTCTGGCGCGAGGGCCGGGACATCCAGGTCCACCGGCCCGCCGCGCCGACCACCTCCCGCTGGAGCTCGGTCCTCGGCAACTACGGCTACAACCGCTGGCTCGGCCGGTACGCCGGCCCCGGCAACTGGAACGACCCGGACTTCCTGATCGCCGGCGCCCCCGGACTCACCGACGCCGAGAGCCGCAGCCAGGTCGGGCTGTGGGCGATGATGGCCGCCCCCTTCATCCTGTCCTCCGACGTCTCCGCCCTGACGCCGGCCGGCCTCGCCGCGCTCGGCAACACCGACCTGATCGCCCTGGACCAGGACCCCCTGGGCCGTCAGGGCGCCGTGGTCTCCTCCAACGCCACCTTCGAGGTGCTGGCCCGGCCGCTGGCGAACGGGGACCGCGCCGTCGCCGTCCTCAACCGCTCCGGCGCCGCGCGGGACATCTCCGTACCGCTGGCCGACATCGGGCTGCACTCCTGCTCGGTCGAGGCCAAGGACCTGTGGAACGGCAGGCGCACCGAGGTGTCGGGCTCGCTGACCGGACGGCTCGCCGCGCACGACACGGCCGTCTGGCGGCTCACCCCGCGCGGCTGCGCCGAGGCCGTGCCCACCGGGCAGATCAACGGCCTCGGCTCCCGGTGCGCCGACGGCGCCAACACCACCGGCGTCGGCGCCGTGATCCTCGCGGCGTGCACGGCCGCGGCCGACCAGCGCTGGGTCCTGGGCCAGGCCGGACGGCTGCACCTGGAGGGCAAGTGCCTCGCCGCGAACCCGGCGGACGGGCTCGTCGCCCTGGCCGGCTGCGCTCCCGCCCGCACGGCGCGGGAGGCGGGCCAGAGCTGGCAGCACCGCCGGGACGGGGCCCTCGTCGAACGCGGGAGCGGGCTGTGCCTGACGGCCCCGGCGGCGCCGGCCGCCCCCGACGCCCCGGCCGGGCGGCTGGCGCTGAGCGCCTGCGGCGACCACCAGGTCGACCAGACCTGGTCCCTGCCGGTCTGAGCGGGTGACGATGAGGAACTCCGCGCCGCGCGCCGCCCTGACCGCCCTGCCCGCCGCCCTGTTGACGCTGGTCTGCGCGGGAGCCGCGCCCGGGGCCGCCGCGCCCCCGCCCGCCCCGGAGGCGCGAGCCGCAGGGGCCACGACCGAACGGGCCGCGTCCGAACGGTCGCTGCCGGGAGGCCCGGCGGCGCCGGCGACCGCTCCCGCCGGCGCCGACGCCCCGCGGACCTTCGACACCGCTCCCGCGCGGGCCGCGCTGGAGCGGCTGCTGCCCCGCCACGCACGGCAGTTCACGCTCGTGGCCGACGCCGCGGCCGGACCCGACACCTTCACCGTGTCGGGCCGGGCCGGGGCGGTCACCGTACGCGGCTCCACCGGCGCCACCCTGCTCACCGGCGTCGGCTGGTACCTCCAGCACGTCGCCGGCGTCGACATCGGCTGGCCGGGCGACAGCCTCGGCATGCTCCCCGCGACCCTGCCCGCCGTGCCCGAACCGGTCACCCGCTCCGCGCGGGTCGCCCACCGGTACGCCCTCAACGACACCGACGACGGCTACTCGGGCCCGTACCGCTCCTTCGAGGAGCACCGGCGCCAGGTCGACCTGCTCGCCCTGCACGGGGTGAACGAGGTCTTCGTGCAGATCGGCGCGGAGTACCCGTACCACCGGGCGCTCCAGGGATTCGGCTACTCCCCCGCCGAGCTGAGCGCGTGGATCCCCGGCGCCGCGCACCAGAGCTGGTGGCTGCTGCAGAACCTGAGCGGCTTCGGCGGCCCGATGGGCGACCGCGCGATGCGCGAGCGCGCCCGCGTGGGCGGTCGGATCGCCGACCACCTGCGCTCCCTCGGCATGACCCCCGTGCTGCCCGGGTACTTCGGCACCGTTCCGCCGGAGTTCGCCGCCCGCAACCCCGGGGCGACGACGGTGGCGCAGGGCGACTGGGCGGGCTTCGACCGCCCCGACTGGCTGGACCCGACCTCGCCGGTGTTCCGCCGGCTGGCCGCCGCCTACTACGCGGAGCAGCGCGCGGTGTTCGGCGACAGCACCATGTACCGGATGAGCCCGCTCCACGAGGGCGGCCAGACGGGCACCGTGGACGTCAGGGCCGCCGCCGGGGCCATCCAGAGCGCCCTGCACACGGCCCACCCCGGCGCCCTGTGGGCGGTCCTCGGCTGGCAGGACGACCCGACGGCCGAGCTGCTCGCCGGGGTGGACACCTCGAAGCTGCTGGTCCTCGACGGTCTCTCCGACCGCTACAACCGCCTCGACCGGGAGGCCCGTTGGGGCGGGACCCCGTACGCGATGGGCAGCATCCTCAACTTCGGCGGGCACACCACGATCGGCGCCAACACCAGCGTGTGGATCGACCGGTTCGGCGCCTGGCGGGCCAAGAGCGGCAGCGCGTTGGTCGGGACCGCCTACCTGCCGGAGGCCACCGGGACCAACCCGGCCGCCTTCGACCTGTTCACCGACCTGGCCTGGGAGGCCGAACCGGTCGACCAGCAGCGCTGGTTCGCCTCCTTCGCGGCCCGCAGGTACGGGCGGCCCGACGCGCGGGCGGCGGCGGCCTGGGAGGAACTGCGCAAGGGCCCGTACAGCACCTCCTCGGGGCTGTGGTCGGAGTCCCAGGACAGCCTGTTCACCGCCCGACCGAGCCTGACCGCCACCGGCGCGGCGCACTGGAGCCCCCAGTCCATGCGCTATCCGGCCGGGTCCGTCCGCCGGGCCCTGGACCACCTGCTGGCGGTGGCGCCGGGCCTGCGCGGCTCCAGCGCCTACCGGTTCGACCTCGTGGACACCGCCCGGCAGGCGCTCGCGAACCACTCGCGGGTGCTGCTGCCGAGGATCAAGGCGGCCTACGACGCGAAGGACCTGCCCCGGCTGCGCGAGCTGACGGGCCAGTGGGACGACTGCGAGGCCCTGTTGGACGCGCTCACGGGATCCGACCCGAACTTCCTGCTGGGCGGCTGGCTCGACGCGGCCCGCGCCGCGGGCGGGGACGCGGCGGAGCGCGACCGCAACGAGTACGACGCCCGATCGATCCTGAGCGTGTGGGGCCGTCGCTCCACCAGCGAGGGCGGATTCCTGCACGACTACGCGAACCGCGAGTGGAACGGCCTGGTCTCGGAGTTGTACGCGCCGCGCTGGCGGCTGTACTTCGACACGCTGGAGGAGGCCCTCGAACGCGGCGCCCCGCCCCGGGAGGTGGACTGGCACGCCTTCGAGGAGGAGTGGGCCCGGCGCACCACCGACCACCCCGCCGCGCCGGTCGGCGACCCGTACGCGGCCGCCGCGCGGGTGGCCGCGATCCTGCCGGCGTCCACCGGCTGACGGGGGCCGCTCCACCGGATCCGCCGGGGCGCGTGCCGGGCGTCGCGGGGCGGACGGGAGTTCGACGACAGGCCCTAGCTCACCGCGCGCCCCCGCGTCCGCCCCTCGGAGGTGCGTCACCTGTACGGGGGAGATCCAGGCGGGCGCGGCCCGGGGCGGCGGGGCGCCGGTTTGACTGGCCCGGACCGCAGCGGCCGCCGACGGGAGTGCAGCGACATGTCCGAGACCGAGCAGGAGCGCCCGCGCTCCGCCGCGCGCGGGGCCGGCTCCGGTGGGGTGTGGGAGGCTCTCGGCTCCTCGTTGGACGGGCTGGTCGAACTGCGCAAGCGGCGCCCGGCGGGCCCGTGCGCCGGCCCGTGCGCCGCTCCGTCCCCGGCCGGGCCCCTCCCCGCTGGGCCCTCCACCGCCGGGCCCTCCACCGCCGGGCTCCCCACCGCCGACGCGTCCCCCGCCGGCCGGGGCGGGCCCGCGCCGGCGTCCGCGCGGCGCGGCGGGGATCCGGCGACCGGCTCGGCGCGGCGCCCCTGACGAGGGGCCCTCGCGCCCGGGCGGCCCCCGGCGGATGCTGGAAGGACGGATCCGCGGAGGGTGGTCCGGGATGACCGGTGCGAGGAAGGTTCCCGAGCGGCGACGACCGGCCGCGCCGTGGCGCGGCGCGCTCGGCGGGGCGGTCGCGGCGTTCGCCGGGCTGTGCGTCGCGGAGCCGGTGGCCCTGCTCGTCCGGCCGGAGGCGGCGCCGATCGCCGCCGTCGGCGGGGCGGTGGTCGACCGTACGCCGACCGCGGTCAAGGAGTGGGCCGTCGGCTCCTTCGGCACCGCCGACAAGGCGGTGCTGACCCTCGGCGTCGTGGCGGTCCTCGCGGCCGTCGCCGTCGGCGCGGGCCTCCTCGCCGTACGCCGTCCCCGCGCGGGCGCCGCCCTCGCCGGGGCGGTGGGCGGGCTCGGGGCGCTGCTCGCGCTCGACCGGCCGGGCGCGACCGGGTGGGACGCCCTGCCCTCCCTGGCCGGCGGGGCCGTCGCCGCGGCGGTGCTGCTCCTGCTGGTCGGGGCGGCGGGCCGGCCGGCGCCGGAGGCGGGCGCGGGCGGCGCGGGCGGGGTGGACCGGCGCGGCTTCGGTCGGCTGGTGCTGGCCACGGCGGCGGCCTCGGCGGTCGTGGGCCTCACCGGACGCCGGCTCGGCGCCCGCCGCTCGGCGGGGGCGGACGCCTCCCGCGCCCGACTCGTCCTGCCGCCGCCCGCCGTACCGGCCCCGCCCGTACCCGCCGGAGCGGACCTGAAGGCGCCCGGCGGCGCACCCTTCCTCACCCCGAACCGGGACTTCTACCGCGTGGACACCGCCCTGGTCGTCCCGCGCGTCGACGCCGACACCTGGCGGCTGCGCGTCCACGGGGAGGGCGTCGGCCGGCCCCTCACGCTGAGCCTCGCGCAACTGCTCGCCCGCCCCCTGACGGAGCACGACATCACCCTGACCTGCGTGTCCAACCCGGTGGGCGGCCCGTACGCGGGCAATGCCCGCTGGCTCGGCGTGCCCCTCGCCGACCTGCTGCGCGAGGCGGGGGTGCGCCCGCCGTCGCGCGGCGGACCGGCCGACCAACTGGTGGCCCGGTCGGTGGACGGGATGACGATCGGCACGCCCGTGGAGAGCGTCCTGGACGGCCGGGCCGCGCTGCTGGCCGTCGGGATGAACGGCGAACCGCTCCCGTTCGCGCACGGCTTCCCCGTCCGGATGGTCGTCCCCGGCCTCTACGGGTACGTGTCCGCCTGCAAGTGGCTCACCGACCTGAGGCTGACCACCTTCGCGGCGTACGACGCGTACTGGGTGCGCCGCGCCTGGGCCGAGCGGGCGCCGGTCAGGACGCAGTCGCGGATCGACGTGCCGCGCCCGGGCGCGCGACCCCGCCCGGGACCCGTCACCGTGGCGGGCGTGGCCTGGGCGCAGCACCGGGGCATCGCCCGGGTGGAGGTACGGGTCGACGGAGGTCCGTGGCAGCGGGCCCGACTGGGCGCGGCGGACGGGGTGGACACCTGGCGGCAGTGGCGGTGGGAGTGGGAGGCGGGCGCGGGTCGGCACGTCCTGGAGGTGCGGGCCGTCGACGGCCGGGGCGAGGTCCAGCCGGCACGGCGCAGGCCGCCGCTGCCGGACGGGGCGACGGGTCTGCACGCGGTGACGGTGCTGGTCCGGTCCCCGTGAGCCGGAAGCCGTCGGTTGCCGCCGGGTGCCGGCGGGTCGGGCGGCGTAGGGTCGGGCCATGCCGGAGACGCAGCGGGATCTTGAAGGCAGGGTCGCCCTCGTGGCGGGGGCCACGCGGGGCGCGGGGCGCGGGATCGCCGTGGAGCTGGGCGCCCGGGGCGCGACGGTCTACGTGTCGGGGCGCAGCACCGCGGGGCGGCGTTCGGAGTACGACCGTCCGGAGACCATCGAGGAGACGGCCGAGCTGGTGACGGCCGCGGGCGGGCGGGGCGTCGCGGTGGTGGCGGACCACCTGGTGCACGCCGAGGTCGAGGCGCTGGTGCGGCGGATCGACGCCGAGCAGGGCCGGCTGGACGTGCTGGTGAACGACATCTGGGGTGCCGAGCTGCTCTTCGAGTGGGAGAGCACCGTGTGGGAGCACGACCTGGACAACGGCCTGCGGTTGTTGCGGCTCGCGATCGACACCCACGCCGTCACCAACCACTTCGCGTTGCCGCTGATGCTGCGCGAGCCGGGCGGGCTGGTGGTGGAGATGACGGACGGGACGAGCGAGTACAACGCGGGCAACTACCGGGTGTCGTTCTTCTACGACCTCGCCAAGTCGGCCGTGCTGCGGATGGCGTTCGCCCTCGGCCACGAGCTGGGGCCGCGCGGCGCGACGGCCGTCGCGCTGACGCCGGGGTGGTTGCGCTCGGAGATGATGCTCGGGCACTTCGGGGTGACGGAGGCCGATTGGCGCGACGCGCTGGAGCGGGTCCCGCACTTCGCGATCTCCGAGAGCCCCGCCTACGTGGGACGGGCGGTCGCGGCGCTGGCCGCCGACCCGGAGGTGTCCCGCTGGAACGGGAAGTCCCTCTCCAGCGGGCAACTGGCCCGGGTGTACGGGTTCACGGACCTGGACGGGAGCCGGCCCGACGCCTGGCGGTACGTGGTCGAGGTGCAGGACCCCGGGCTCCCGGCGGACACCACCGGCTACCGCTGAGCCGCGCCTCCGGGGCGACGGAAGAGCGCGGTCCACAGGAAGGGCTCGCCGAACAGGGCGGATTCGGGGGCCTCGTCACGCATGCGGCGCAGTTCGACGGGCTCCAGCTCGGCGAAGATCCAGCGGAGTTCCTCGGGGGTGTAGGCGAGCCCGCCGCCGAGTCCGCCCGCCCGGTAGTGGTCCGCGTCGGGCAGCTCCGAGCCCATGGCTCCGGAGGCGAAGCAGGTGAGGGCGAAGTGGCCGCCGGGGGCGAGGACGCGTTCCAGCAGGGCGAGGTGGCTGACGCGGCGGTGGGGCGGCAGGTGGTGGAAACAGCCCGAGTCGTAGACGAGGTCGTAGGGGCCGGCGAGGGCGCCGGTGGTGAGCTCGAAGGCGTCGCCCTGGTGGAAGTCGATGTCGGCGCCCGCGGCGCGGGCGCGTTCCCGGGCCCAGTCGAGGGCGGTCGGGGAGAGGTCGACGGCGTCCACCCGGAAGCCGCGGGCGGCCAGGTGCAGGGAGTTACGGCCGGGTCCGCAGCCGAGGTCGAGGGCCCGACCGGGGGTGAGGACGCCCCGGTCGAGGGCGTCGACCAGGTTCTCGTCGGGCTTGTCGACGAAGAACGGCACCGGCTTGGCGCGGTCCGCGTAGAACCCGTCCCACCAGGAGGAGCCGCCGGTCGTCCAGCGGTCCGCCTCCGGGGCGAACAGGCCGTCCAGCAGGGTGAGCACGTCGTCCATCGAGCGGATGTTCCGGTCCATGAGGATCCCCTTTCCCGAGGCTGTGATCTTATCGGGAAAATGGGTGAAACCCCAGGTCAGACGGCATGCCGAAGGTCCCCGTACGGGCCCGTGGCGGGCTCGTGGACGGGGGTCGGAGCGGGGACCCCGGGAGGGCCCCGCACGGCCGCCGTGACGCCCGCACAGGGCCTTCCCGGGGGTGATCCGGCGCCCGGCGGGACGGGTTTCCGCACGGGTCCGGGCGCCGGTCCGGGCACGGGTCCGGCGGCGGCCGTCGGCTACGCCCCGCGCGCCTCGATCCGGCGGGCCAAGCCGTCCAGGACGCAGTCCAGGCCGAACTCCCAGGCCACCTGCGGGTCGTAGGCACCGACCGTGCTGCCCACCCGGTTGGCGAGCGGGAAGCGCTCGGCGTGCATCACCCGCTCCAGCAGGGGGGCGCTGACCTCCCACCACTCGTCGTCGCTCTGGCGCGCGTTGTGGGCGGCGGCGTCCGCCTCGGCCAGCACGTTGGCGTGGACGAAGCCGAGGAGGTGGGTCAGGGCGGCGTCCATCTCGGCGTCGGTGAGGCCGATCCCGTCGAAGGCGCCCAGTTCGTACTCGTACTTCGAGATCACCCCGGGGCCCAACGGCGGTCGGGTGACGGCGAGGTCGGCGATCCACGGGTGGCGCCGCAGCAGCTCCCGGTTCTCCTCGGCGATCCGGGTGACCCGGCGCCGCCACGGCTCCGCGCCGTCGGGTCGTCGCGGACGGACCGGCGCCGGGCCGCGCATCCTCCCGTAGGCCTCGTCGAGCATCAGGTCGAGGAGTTCGGCCTTGCCCGGGACGTAGGTGTAGAGGCTCATCGGGGTGACGCCGAGGCGTCCGGCCAGGGCCCGCATGGTGAGGGCGGCGAGGCCCTGTTCGTCGGCGAGGGCGAGGGCCTGCGCGATCACGGCGTCGACGGTGAGCCCCTGGCGCGGGCCGCGCCGGCCGGCGGGGGGCTCCTGCCCGGCCTCGCGCCACAACAGTTCCAGCGTGCGGACGGGGTCGCCCGCCCCGCTCCGGTCCTTCGTCGTCACGTCCACTCTCCCCTTCGCGCCGAATAACTGGCTACACCGTACAGAATACAGTGTATAAAGAAACCTCGACATCGTTCCTCGAGGAGTTCCGTGCACATCACCGGCACCGCGATATCCCTGACCGTCGACGACGTACGCGCCTCGGCCGCCTTCCTGGTCGGGCACTTCGGCTACACCGAGACCGTGGCGAGCGAGGACTTCGCCTCCCTGGCCCACCCCGGCGGCCCCCGGGTGGTGTTCCTGCGGCGCGGCGTCGAGGTCCTGCCCGAGGAGGTCCGCGGACGACACGCGGACGGCCCGATCCTCGCCTTCACCGTGTCCGACCTGGCCACCGAGTACGCGCGACTGCGCGCGGAGGGCGCCCCGATCGCCCTGGAGCCCCGCGAGGAGCCCTGGGGCGAGCGGCTGTTCCAGGTCCGCGACCCGAACGGGGTGATCGTCCAGCTGATCGAGTGGGCCCCCGGCACCACGCCGGACGGCGCCCCCGACACCGCGCCCACCGGCGCGCGGGCCGCCGACGGCCACCAGGTCATCCAGGTCCGGGGCGCGCGGGAGAACAACCTCGCCGACCTCTCCCTCGACATCCCCAAGCGCCGGCTGACCGTCTTCACCGGGGTCTCCGGTTCCGGCAAGTCCTCGCTCGTCTTCGGCACCATCGCCGCCGAGTCGCAGCGCATGATCAACGAGACGTACACGGCGTTCGTCCAGTCGTTCATGCCGAGCCTCGGCCGTCCGGACGTGGACGGACTGCACAACCTGAGCGCCGCCATCGTCGTGGACCAGGAGCGCATGGGCTCCGGCTCGCGCTCGACGGTCGGCACCGCCACCGACGCCTCGACCATGCTGCGCGTCCTGTTCTCCCGGCTCGGGACCCCGCACGTGGGAACCTCCTCCGCGTTCAGCTTCAACACGCCCGAGGGCATGTGTCCGCGCTGCGAGGGCATCGGCCGGATCTCGGACGTGGACGTGGACCGGCTCGTGGACCGCGACCTCTCCCTCAACGAGGGAGCGATCACCGTCCCGGGCTTCGCCGTGGACTCCTGGTACTGGCAGATCATGGCGAACAGCGGCTTCTACTCCCCCGACAAGAAGCTGAGGGAGTTCACCGAGCGGGAGTGGCAGGACCTCCTGCACCGACCGGCGGTGAAGGTGAAGGTGGGGTCGAACAACTTCACCTACGAGGGCCTGATCACCAAGATCGGGCGCACCTACCTGGCCAAGGACCGCGAGTCCATGCAGCCGCACATCCGCGCCTTCGTGGACCACGCCGTGGTGTTCGCCGCCTGCCCCGACTGCGGCGGCAGCCGGCTGGGCGCCGCCGCGCTGTCCTCGCGCGTGGGCGGGCTGAACATCGCCGAGTGCTCGGCCCTCCAGATCAGCGACCTCCTCGCCTTCGTGGACGGGATCGACGACCCGGGCGTCGCGCCGATGCTGGCGAGCCTCCGCGACCTGCTGCGCTCCCTCGTCGAGATCGGTCTCGGCTACCTGAGCCTGGACCGCCCCTCGGGGACCCTGTCGGGCGGCGAGGCCCAGCGGGTCAAGATGGTCCGCCACCTCGGCTCCTCCCTCACGGACATCACCTACGTCTTCGACGAGCCGACCACCGGGTTGCACCCACACGACATCCGTCGGATGAACGACCTCCTGCTGCGCCTGCGGGACAAGGGCAACACCGTGCTGGTCGTGGAGCACAAGCCGGAGGTCATCGCGATCGCCGACCACGTCGTGGACCTCGGGCCGGGCGCCGGCACCGGTGGCGGACGGCTCTGCTACAGCGGCGACGTCGCAGGGCTGCGCGCCTCGGACACCCTCACCGGACGCCACCTCGACCACCGGGCGCGGCTGCGCGAGACGGTGCGCACCCCGCGCGGGCACCTGTCGATCAAGGACGCGGACCTGCACAACCTGAGGGACGTCAACGTGGAGGTGCCGCTCGGCGTGCTGACGGTGGTCACGGGCGTGGCGGGCTCCGGCAAGAGCTCGCTGGTGCACGGGTACCTGGCCGGCCGGGACGGGGTGGTGGTGGCCGACCAGTCGCCGATCCGCGGTTCGCGCCGCTCCAACCCGGCGACGTACACGGGCCTGCTGAACCCGATCCGTACCGCCTTCGCCAAGGCCAACGGGGTCAAGGCGGCGCTGTTCAGCGCCAATTCGCAGGGCGCCTGCCCCAAGTGCAACGGCATCGGGCTGGTCTACACGGACCTGGCGATGATGGCCGGGGTGGCGTCCGTGTGCGAGGAGTGCGAGGGGCGGCGCTTCACGCCCGAGGTGCTGACGTACCGGCTGCGCGGCAAGAACATCAGCGAGGTCCTCGACATGCCCGTGGCGGAGGCGCACGGGTTCTTCACCACCGGTCAGGCGCGGGCCGTGCTGGGGCGCCTGAGGGACGTGGGCCTGGGCTACGTCCGCCTGGGGCAGCCGCTCAGCACCCTGTCCGGAGGCGAGCGCCAGCGGCTCAAGCTGGCCATCAGCATGGCGGAGCGGGCCTCGACGTACCTCCTGGACGAGCCGACGACGGGGCTGCACATGGCCGACGTCGACCAGCTGCTCGCCCTGCTGGACCGGCTGGTGGACGCCGGCAACTCGGTGATCGTCATCGAGCACCACCAGGCGGTCATGGCGCACGCCGACTGGTTGATCGACATCGGTCCCGGCGGCGGTCACGACGGCGGCCGGGTGGTCTTCGAGGGGACCCCCGCGCGGCTGGTGGCCGAGGGGGACACCCTGACGGCACGGCACCTGCGCGAGTACGTGGGCGCGTAGGCGCCGCCGGCGGGGCGCGGCGGGGTCGGGGTCACGCGGGCCGCGGGCGGCGGGCGGACGGACGCCGCGACACGCGCACGCGCCGTACGCTCGCTGCGTACAGCGTGCGCACGACACTAGGGTGGCGGCATGTCCTCCGCAGAGCCGCCCCCCTCCGCGCCCGTCCCCTCCGTGTGGACCGGGCGGCGCCCCCGGAGGGAACGGCCCGCCCTGAGCCGCGAGCAGATCGTCGCCGCCGCGGTCCGGCTCCTGGACGCCGAGGGCCTGGAGGCGCTGAGCATGCGCGGGCTCGGCACCGGGATGGGCACCGCGGCCACCTCCCTCTACCGGCACGTGGCCAACAAGGACGAGCTGATCGAGCTCGTGGTCGACGCGGTCCACGGCGAGGTCGAACTCCCGGCCGAGGGCGGCCCCGAGGGGTGGCGCGAGGCCCTGTCGCGCAGCGCGCACAGCCTGCGCGACATGGTGCTGCGCCACCCCTGGGTGGCCTCCGTGCCCGGCAGGGTCGGCCTCGCCCGCCCGGGACCGAACCAGGCGCGGATGTCGGAGCGGATGCTCGCGCCGGCCCGGGACGCCGGGTTCCCCCCGGGCGAGGCCGACCTCGCGGTGAGGGCGGTCGTCTCCTACGTGATCGGCGCGACCACCGGTGAGGCCTCCCGCCTGCCCCCGCCCGCCCGCGGCGGCACGAGCGGGGCCGAGCGGTCGCCGTCCCCGCCGCCGGCGGACGGGGAGTCCCTCGAAGGACACCCGCCGGAGGAGGACCGCGCGGCCGGCCGGCAGGACGTGGAGCCGGCGCGGACGCGCGCGGAGAACTTCGACTACGGACTCCAGCGGATCCTGGACGGGCTGGCGACCCGGGTCAACCGAGGCTGAGCTCGCGCCCCTCGCCGAGCGGCGCGAAGGCCCGGGCCACATCGGCCTCCCCGACCTCCTGCGGTGTGGCCGGGTTCCAACGGGGCCTGCGGTCCTTGTCGATGACCTGGGCCCGGATCCCCTCGACGAGGTCGGGGTGGGACAGGGTGTTGCAGGAGACGCGGTACTCCTGTTCGAGGACCCGCTCCAGCGGGCCGAGCCCGCGGGCCCGCCGCAGGGCGGCCAGGGTGACCTTCAGGGACGTGGGCGAACGCGTGAGCAGGAGCTCGGCGGCCTCCTTGGCGGCGGGCACCCCGTCGGCGTGGAGCCGATCGAGGATCTCCTCGACGGTGTCGGCCCCGTAGCAGGGGTCGATCCAGGCGCGGGCCGCGGCCAGTTCGCCCGGCGGCGGGGCGCAGACGTGCCGCGCGAGCGCCTCGGGCACGGGGAGGTCCGCGAGGTCGTGGGCGAGGGCCGGCAGGGCGTCGGCCGGCACGTGGTGGTCGGCGAGGCCGCACAGCAGCGCGTCGGCCGCGCCGACCGAGGCGCCGGACAGCGCGAGGTGGGTGCCGAGTTCGCCCGGGGCGCGGGCCAGCAGGAAGGTTCCGCCGACGTCCGGCACGAACCCGATGCCGGTCTCGGGCATGGCGACGCGGGAGCGTTCGGTGACGATCCGGACGGCGCCGTGCGCGGAGACCCCGACCCCGCCGCCCATGACGATGCCGTCCATGAGGGCGACGTAGGGCTTCGGGTAGCGCGCGACGCGGGCGTTGAGGCGGTACTCGTCGCGCCAGAACGCGGCGGAGGCGAAGCCGCCGGCCTTCGCGTCGTCGTGGATCGCGCGGATGTCCCCGCCCGCGCACAGGCCCCGCTCCCCCGCCCCCCGGATCACCACCGTCCGTACGTCGGGATCCTCCTCCCAGGCGTCCAGCGTCGCGGAGATCCGGCGGACCATGGCGTGGGTCAGGGCGTTCAGCGCCCGGGGCCGGTTCAACGTGAGGTACCCGGCCCGGCCGACCCGGTCGATCACTACGGTGTCGTCTTCGGTCTTCACACCGGCCAGTATGGCGGCGGGCCCGGACGCGCCGTCCGCCGCGCGTCGCTCAGAACGTCCACCGCGTGTGGGTGTAGACCCCGTCGTCGCGGCCGAAGCCGTACGCCGTGGTCGGGGCCACGGCGAAGACCACCGCGTCGCCCTTGCGGATCGCCTCGTCCATCCCGTGGAAGGTTCCCTCGGGCGAGGTCATGTGCCGCCCGTACTTCGCCTCGTGCGCGGCGATGACCTCCTCCAACAGCGCCGGATCGGTGACCTTCGCGGCCCGTCCCTCGACCACGAGGTCGAGTCCCTCGGTGAGGGCGTTCCCGCCGGTGGTGAGCGCGCAGTGCCCGTCGTGCGCCAGGTTCCTCGCCTTCTGCTCGCCGGGGCCGGTCGAGAAGTACAGCGCCCCGTCGTGCCAGGCGGCGATGACGGGGGTGACGTGCAGGCGGCCGTCGGGTCGCACCGTGGAGACCCAGAAGATCTCGGCGGCGGCCATGCGGCGCAGGGCCTCGGGCCACTCGGTGGCGGTGACGTCCTCGGCGCCGGGGCGGGGGTTGAGCGCGGAGCTGTAGCGGGCGTCGAGTTCGGTCGTGGGTCGCTGCGCGGGATCCCGTGGCGGCATGGCGGATCTCCTTTCGTCCACCCCGTCAACGACCGTCGGGCCGCGGGGAAACCGCCGCCGCGCCCGGAGCCGCCGCCCGGTTCGGCCGGTGCGGGCGCCGTAGGCTGGTCGGCCGCGCCCGGCCCGCCCCGGTCGGGCCCCCGCGCGTCGCAGAGCCGAGGAGTCCCGTCGTGAACACCCCCGCCCCGTCCTCCCCGTTGTCCGTGGACGCCGCCACGGCCCTGGTGCTGATCGACCTCCAGGAGGGCATCCTCGCCCTGCCGACGGTCCGCCCCGGCGCGGAGGTCCTGCGCAACGGGATCGCGCTGGCGCGGGCCTTTCGCGCCCACCGGTTGCCCGTGGTCCTGGTGAACGTCGCCTGGTCGCCCGACGGGGGCGACCTGCCCACGACCGACGTCGACCGGCCGGGTCCGGCGACCGCGCCGCCGCCCGCGTTCTCGCGGATCCCCGCCGAACTCGCGGCCCTGGGGGACGTGACGGTGACCAAGCGCCACTGGGGGGCCTTCACCGGGACGGAGCTCGACCTCCAGTTGCGCAGGCGCGGGGTGCGGCGGATCGTCCTGGCCGGGATCTCGACCAGCATCGGCGTCGAGTCCACGGCGCGCACGGCGTGGGAACACAGCTACGGGCTGGTCTTCGCGGAGGACGCCACCACCGATCCGGACGCCGACGCGCACGCGCACAGCTTCGGCCGGATCTTCCCGCGGATCGGCCGGGTCGTCTCCACCGCCGAGGTCATCGCGGCGCTGGACGCCCCGGCCTGAGCCCCGCGCCTCCCGAACACCCCGGCCCGAGCCCCGCGCCTCCGATCGCCCGGGCCCGAGCCCCGCGCGCCCTGCCGGCTCCGCCGGCCCCGCCGGGGCGCGCCCGCGCCCGTACGCACGACCGGGCGCCCGGAGCGTTCCGCGAGGGGAACGGTCCGGGCGCCCTGTCGCGCGCGGGTGGTGCTCAGGCGGCCTTGGCCCGTTCGGGCTCGCGGGCGACCGGCGCGGACTGCTCGGCGCGCAGTTCCTGGGCCGGGGCGACGGCCTTGGCGGCGCCGCCGGAGCGGATGGAGCCGGCCGCCAGGACCACGAGACCGGCGACGGTGACGCCGGCTCCGGCCCACAGGGGGGAGATGAAACCGTAGCCGGCACCGATGGCGAGGCCGCCGACCCAGGCGCCGAGGGCGTTGCCCACGTTGAAGGCGGCGATGTTGGCGCCGGAGGCCATCGTGGGAGCGTCCTGGGCGTACTTCATCGTGCGCAGCTGGAGGCCGGGCGCGGTGGAGAGGCCGACGGTGCCCATGAGGAGCAGGGAGATGACCGTCATGATCTTGCTCTCGGCGGTGAGGGCGAACACCGCGAGGACCACCGCGAGGAGGCCGAGGCTGACCATGAGCGAGGTGTTCAGGGCGCGGTCGGCGAACTTGCCGCCGTAGAAGTTGCCGACGAAGGTGCCGAGGCCGAAGAGGACCAGCAGCCACGGGACGGTGGAGGCGGCGAAGCCGCTGACCTCGGTGAGGGTGAAGGCGATGTAGGTGAAGCCGCCGATCACACCGCCGAAGGCGAGGATGCTGAGCGTGATGGACACCCAGACCTGGGGCCGGCGGAAGGCGCCGAGTTCGCCGCGCAGGCTGACCTGGCCGGGCGGGGCGGTCTGCGGGACGAGGAGCTTGATGCCGGCGAGCGCGACGACCCCGATGACGGTGATGGCCCAGAAGGTCGAGCGCCATCCGAGCTGCTGGCCGAGGAAGGTGCCGAGCGGGACGCCGAGGACGTTGGCGGCGGTGAGGCCGGCGAACATCAGCGAGATGGCTCCGGCCTTGCGGTTGGGAGCGACCATGTCGGCGGCGACGACGGCGCCGACGCCGAAGAACGCGCCGTGGCACAGGGCCGCGACGACACGGCCGATCATCAGCAGGGAGTACGACGGCGCGACCGCGGAGATCAGGTTGCCGATGATGAACAGCACCATCAGCGAGAGGAGCACCTTCTTGCGGTCGAACCGGGCGATCGCCGCGGTCAGCGCGACGGCCCCGATGGCCACGCTGAGCGCGTACCCCGAGACGAGGTAACCGGCCACCGATTCGGTGACTCCGAAGTCCGCGGCGACCTCGGGCAGCAGCCCGACGATCCCGAACTCGGTGAGGCCGATACCGAAGCCCCCGAGTGCTAAGGCGATAAGCCCGATAGGCATGTCCAAACCTTTCAGTACGGTGCAGGCGCCGACATGAGGCGCCTGCAATCATTGTATGCGCGGGCTATCGGCGCGAGCGCCGTAGCCGTTCCTCGCTGTACCGGGGCTCCACCGGGACTCCACCACCCGTGTACCGGACGGGTGTTCTCGGTCCCCGCGGGTCCTACCGGGGGACCAGGGGCGCCGTGAGGCGGAAGCGGAAGTCCTGGAACAGCTCGGTCTCGTCCGTCCCCGCGCCGCGCATGCGCAGGGCGAAGCCCACCAGGGAGTGGTCGAGCATGTAGAGCCGGTTGCCTTCCTCGCGCCCGTCCTTCGAGATCCGGTCGACGACCCACTCCATGGCGGAGCGGTCCCCGTAGCGGGCCCGGGGCTCGAAGAGCCGGTGCGACTCGCCTATCTCGCCGAGCATGTTGAGGACGTAGCTCAGCGGGTAGGGCCGGTTGACACGGTCCAACTCCGTCCCTTCCAGGTCGGGGTAGGAGTCCACGAGGCGGTCGAGCGCCTCGTCCGTCAGCAGGTCGGTGCGGCCGGTGACCATGGCCGTCGAGATCATGTAGGGGTAGGCGATCCCGTTGAGGAAGAAGTTGGCTCCGGGGTCCACCGTCCGCCACTGACCCACCACGCCCTCCACGAAGGCGTCGAGGTCGGGCACCTCCTGCTCCAGCCGCCCGAGGTTGTGCAGGGCGATCAGGTAGTAGAGGCCCATGTGGGTCCTCTCCACCGGGGAGATGCCGGCCATCAGCTCCCGCGCTTCGGCGAGCCGGTCCCTCCCGTGGGTCAGGTACTCCTCACGGCCCGACATCGCGATCGCGTTCAGCATCGTGAGGAGGGGATAGACCTTCGAGAAGCTCGGCGTCATCGGGCTCGGGAAGGACGGCGGGTTGTCGATCTCGTCGGCACGGTCCAGGTAGTCCAGGACCTCCCTCATGTAGTCCCGCTCGCCGTCGAAGATCCGCTCCTCGAAGCCGAGCAGGCAGATCACCGACAGGAGCATGGAACCGCCGCGCCCGCGGAAGAACGGGCCGGGGATCCCCTCCAGCAGGTCCAGCGCCTCGGTGACGTAGTCGCGCGGGCCGGACACCAGACGGTCCTTCAGGCCCAGTTGGCCGAGGGCGAGGAAGACCGCCGAGTACGCGGACAGGCGCTCGTAGTCGCCGTGCCGGCCGCTGTTCTCGTCCTCGATGCGGTCCGGCTGGATCGCGTCGGCCACCGCGAGGATCTCCGCCGGGAAGTCCAGTTCCTGGTTGACGAGGAATCCCCGGTCCAGGCCCAGCTTGGCGAAGGAGTCCATCAGGATGCAGCCGGCCATCAGGCGGTAGTAGAGGTTCTCCTCCGAGCGGATCGCGTCGAGGATCGGTCCGAGCGCCGGGCCGACCTCGGCCTCACCGGCGCCGGCGGGGTCCTCGACCTTGAGGATCAGGTCCGCCAGGAGCCCGGAGAACAGGGTGTAGGTGTTGGCGGCGGACACCCGCTCCGCCAGGAGTGCGAACGTCCGACGGATCTGCGCGGCGAGGGCGGGATCGTAGGCCACGGGGTACTGACCGAGGCCGATGCCCCGCACCATCCGGCTCCACGGAGTCGCGATCATCCGGGACTCGTGTCGCAGGTCCTTCAGGCCCGCCACCGGCAGTGAGGTGGAAGCAATGGGCATGGGGTGATCCTTCCAGCGGGTTGGACAGGGGTGGCTGTGACTGTGTCCCGACCGGCGACCAGCGCTCCCCGCGCGGGCCGTCCGTGTGAGCGGCCGACCCGAAACCACTAGGAACACTGGCAGTCGATACTGGGGTTCCGCCTGACCATCGCTGGAGCCGCGGGCTCCGCGGCGGCGGACGGCGGGGGGCCGAAGGCCCGCGGCTACGCGGCGGCGGCCGCTCCGCGGTCGAATCCGGAGCCCCCGAACCGCAGGCCGACCAGCGCGTGGCCACGGGTGACGTAGGGCAGCGGCGGAACCGTCAGGCCGAGGAACTCGTCCCGGTCGCCCTCCAGCATCTCCAGCGCCCAGTTCAGCCACTTGATGCCCTCGCAGTAGATCGCCACGGGCCGGCGCTGGGTCTGGTAGGTGTCCGTCAGCGTGCCGTCCAGCTCCGCCTGGAAGTGGAAGGGCGGCATCGCGGTGAAGTGGCTGCCCATCATGAAGACGAACCGGATGAGCCAGTACGGGTCCTCCCGCACGTTGCGCGACATGGGGTCGTCCAGGCCGTACACCGCGGTCATCACGGGGGCGAACCAGTCCTCCATCCCGCGCGGCTCGGCCGTGGTGTCGATCTGCTCGCCCGAGGCCGTCACGTCCCGGACCCGGTACGCGTCGGCGTACGGGTTCCCCTCGTCGAACTCGATCTCGACGTTCGGGGCGCGACCGCGGCCGGTGCGGACCCGGAGCTTGAAGCGCTCGAAGTGGATCTCGTCGTAGTGGCCGATCGAGTTGTGCCAGGGCTTGTTGTCGTACATCGAGTCGTCGCGGGTGTCGGCGCCGTCGGTCTTGAAGCCGATGGCCCGCGGGTCCAGGAACTGGATGCCCAGGGACTCGGGGGTGATGGCGTCCAGCGCCGCGTCCACCGCGGCCCGCGGGGCGCCCGCCTCGATCAGGCGCTGGGCGTGCAGCAGCGGAGCCGGGTCGGCCATCTTGATGTTCTCGGTGTTCGTGTCACCCATGACCAGGGAGTGGAACCGCGGCTCCAGGACCTCCAGGTACTCCGGGTGCTCCCGGAAGCGCTCCAGCAGCGTCGGCGCGTTCAGGTAGGTGACGCCGTTGATGACGATGGTCGGGGTGTCGAGCAGGTCCGGCCCGAAGGTCACCGGGGCGGTCTCGCGGCTGAGGGCGAGCCGGTGCTCGATCTTCTGGAAGTAGGAGATGTCCACCGTCTCCCCCGGGGCGGGGACCCGGCCGACGGAGTGCACCTGCTCGTTGAGGACCCGGAAGATCTGCTCGTAGAGGCGCGCGATCACGGCCGGCGGCGGGGAGTGCTTCTCGACGAACCGGCTGACCTCCTCGCCCTTCACGTAGCTCATCTCGTAGATGACCTCCCGGTCCATGGTCCGACCGTCCTTCTGGAGGTGCGCGGGGATGGGGATGTCCCGCTCCAGGATCTCGCCGACCTCGGGGAAGTTGCGGCGAACGGAGTCCGGCAGGGCCTGGAGGTACTCCGCCTGCTTCCTGGCCTTGGCGAAGGGCGGCAGCATGACGCCCTCGCCGTCCGGGTCCCAGTGGGCCGTGGTCAGGGCCTCACTGAGGATCTTGCGGACGGTGATCTCCGCGTCACCCTCCCGCTTGATGAAGATCGTCATGGACTCGCTGCCGCCGGCGCCGAAGCCCACGATCTCCTCGTCCGCGTGGACGTAGGCGTACACCGTGCTGCGCAGGAGCCGGCGGCCCTGGGCGTAGCGGAGCACCTTCTCGTGCTCGGGGGTCAGGCTGAGGATCGAGCGGTCCTCGAAGGCGTCGAGGGCGGGGTTGGTGCGGCGCTCCCACACCTCGGACGGGTCGAGGAGGTCGATGACGTCGGTGCGGAAGGGGCCGGCGTCCACGACGGCGGGGTCGAGGGTGGAGCCGAGCGCGACGATCCGGGACCGGCCGTTGAGGTGGACCCGGCGGATCGGCGATTCCAGCGCGAGGTTGTGGAAGACGGCTCGGGTGGAGGCCTCCAGGTCCTTCTTGGACTGGACCGGGACTCCCTCCGGCGAGATGAGCGGGATCTCGGAGGCGTCGAGGGTGAACAGCAGGCGCTGGAGGGCGGCGCGGGTCTCCTGCGCGCGGTTGCCGGCCGCCGCGTGGGCGCTGCCCGCGGCCATCGCCTCGGCCAGCGGGACGGCTCCGGACGCGGCGAGGGCGACGAGCCAGCCCTCCGGGTCGCGGCCCTCCAGGAAGAAGTCGCTCTGGGCGAAGAGGGCCGGACGGTGCCGGCGGAGCATGCGGAAGAGGGTGTGGTGGTAGGCGATCCGCTCCGCCGCCGCCCGGTCCGCGTAGGGGGCGCCGTCGGGGTCCCGGTCCGGGACGGTCTCGGTCTCCGTGTCGGGGTGCGTGTCCAGCAACGTCCGGGTGGCGACGGCCGGTTCGAGGGCTCCGGTCGTCCCGTCGTCGGGCCGGGCGAAGTGGAAGACCACCACCTCGGGTTCCTCGACGTCGGTCGACTCCCGCTGCGAGACCCGGCCCCGCGCGTCGAGGACCACGATCTCGGTGTAGGCCTGGCCCAGGGCGTCGGCGGGACCGCTGATGCGCTTCTTCAGGCGGGCCTGGAGGACGAGTTCGCCGCCGTCGAGGTCGACGGAGTCGCGGTGGTTGGAGGTGTGTTGGAAGACCTCCAGGAACCGGTGGAACGCCGGTGAGCCGTCGCGTTCGGAATGCAGCATCTCCCGGGTGATGACCCGACTCATGGTGCGGTAGAGGTACTTGTCGAAGAAGGGGCTCGTCGAGGCCATCCGGAAGAGGCTGCGGAGCGTGTCGTAGTGCTGTTCCTCCAGGGGGCCGCCGGCGGCGCGCAGCCGGTCCAACTCCCCGGTCAGACCGTTCATGAGGCGCACGGAGCCGATGAGCAGGTCGGTCTCGGAGAATTCACCGGTGTAGGGCATGGCGGGCGCCTCCACGTTGTTGTCGGCCAACAGTTGCAGGGATTTGTTGCCGAGTCCGAATTCCAGGATCATTTCGGGGTCGAGGCTTTCCAGGACCTCGGCGGTCCGCCGGGAGGCCATGACCTCGTCGGTCATCGCCAGGACCGCGTCCCTGATTTCCTCGCCCGTGGTGAGCAGACCCGCGTCGCTGTTGGAGACCACCGGGGTGTGAGGGTGCTTGAAAATGATGACGTTCTCCTCGATGAAACGAGCCAGGGCGCGGCGGACGGGTCGCATCCGTGCGGAATGGGCCAGGAATACGGTCGGGTCCTTCAGCTCCTCCGAGGCGACGGCCGGGAAGTCCTTCAGGAACCGGTCGAAGTGCGCTTTGGCGCCGGCACGGACGTAGACGTTCACCTGCCGCGGGGAGTAGAGCTTGTGGACCTCCACGTCCAGGGTCGAGACGGCGGCCGACAGGACGTCGAGGACCTCGGCGAGGGCCTCGGGCGCGCCCCTGAGGGCCACCACGTGGGAGGGCTCGGGGACGAGCGGCTCGCCGCGGGTGCGGCCGGGGAGGTAGGGGGCCAGCTCGCGGGCGATGGCGTCGGTGGAGGTCTCGCCCGAGGCGGCCAGCAGCATCAGCGGCGTGAAGGCGCGGGCGATCCGGACGCCGTCGGCGACCGAGAGGGAGCCACTGGCCACGGCGGAGGCCAGGACGCCGAAGCTCTCTCCGGTGTAGGCCGCGAAGGTCAGCGGCCGACCGGCGCGGGCCGCCGAGGCGCGCAGGTGGGCGTGGAGGGCCAGGTTGTGCACCGTGAACGCGGCGCCGATGAACCCCTGCTGCTCCAGCTTCCCCTCGGGCATGTTCTCGGAGGCGGTCAGCAGCCGGTCGGGGCGGCCCGGCAGGCCCAGGGCCCGGGCGCCGTCCGCGTAGATCCCGGCGACCTCCGGCATGCCGCTGTCCAGGAGGAGGCGGCCGAGGTCGCGGTAGGCGGCCCGGCTGCCGAGCCCGGGGAAGAAGCCGACGACGCCGGCGCGGCGTCCGGTGTCCGCGACGGCCGTGGCGGGCGGTCCGTCGATTCTTGCGATATTCGAGGAGCGCTCGCCGGTCGTGACTCCGGATAATCCCGCGCGCATTCCGTCGAGTTTCATTTTCGACTTCCTCCCCGTCCTCGTTCGCGGCCGTCGGTTCTCTTCTTTCGGTCGCGTTCTCCGTTCACTCTTCGAGCGTAGGCAGCGGGAAGGGGGCGTGGGCCGGCGCCGCATGAATGTGCCATTTCGGTGGCACGTTGGCAGCTTGTTGACATCCGACCGCCGGCGGAAAGGACAGGCGAAAGGGCCCCCGCCCACCCGTGTACCGGGTGGGCAAAGGCCCTTTCGCCTGCCCTTTCGCCTGCGCTTTCGCACCGGTCGGCGGTCCGCCGCCGGCCGGCGTCAGGGGGTGGAGCAGTCGATGAGTCCGAGCTGGGCCGCGCGGACACCGGCCTGGAAGCGGGAGGTGGCGTCCAGACGGTGCATCAGGGAGGCGATGTGTCTGCGGTAGGTCCGTACCGACAGCCCGAGTTCGCGGGCCGCCACCTCGTCGGTCTGGCCCAGGCTGAGCGACTTGAGCACGCGCAGGGAGTTCTCGCCCTCCGTCCAGCCGCCGCCGACGGCGGTCAGGTCGACGGCCGCGTCCCAGACGGCGGTGTGCAGCACGGCCATCGCCTTGGCCGTGTCCAGGTCGCGGACGACGGCCATCTCATGGGAGGGGCCGCCGCCCGCGCCGTCGAGGAGCGCGAGGCGTCCGTCGAAGACCGTGGCGGTGGGCAGTTCGTGGGGCGAGAGCCGGATCTCGGCACCCAGGTGCGAGAGCTCGCAGAGCTGCTCGAAGGCCTCCTCGTCCCCGAGGACCCGGGTCGGCAGGATCATGCGGACCTCGCTGCCCCGGGCGAGGAGTTGGGCGTGCAGTTTGTTCAGCAGCAGGTCGCCGTATTCGTAGGGTCCCGTGGAGTAGCTCGACTGGGCGATGACCGCCCGATGCCCCGCCTGGTGGACGATGTGGGCGGCGACCGATTCGGTGCTCGCGGCCGGACGGTCGCCTGCTCCGGCCTGGTTCACCGGGGTGGTGCGCTCCTGCTCGAACAGTCTGCCCGCCATTTCGGCGAGTTGCTGGGCCTGGTCGCGCAGGGCGTCAAGAGTGAGGTTGCGGAGATCGGTCACCGGCTCTGCCGTGACGCTCATGACTGCTCCTTGTTTCAAGGCCGCGGGTCGAACGGCCGATGGATCGGACGGGCCGGGAGGTCGGGTGCTTCGTCCTGCGTCCGGCTGTCGGTACGTCGGCGGGTGCGCGGAGTGCGCGGGCGGCGTGGCGGTGCGGCGGGCTCGCGGAGGGGCGGTCGACCCGGTTCCCCGACCCCGGCCTCGAACCGACCCCGTCCCCGACCCCGTCCCCGACCCCGTTCCGGCGTCCTTCGACGGCCGGTGCGACGGCCCGGTCGCCCCGTGGGGGCGCCGACGTGTTCACGGGCCCGTCGCGCGCGGGCGTCACCCCGCTAGGTCGTGGGTTTGCGCGGCCACGCCGGGCGTCGACGGGCGGTGGGCGCCGCGCCCTGCCGTACCGGCCGTGCGGAACTGACGAGATGTTTCATCGAGCCTTCCTCCATCGCCCCCCGTGCGGGGCCCGCCCACCTCCGCGAAGCGGATGCCGGCCGGCTCGCGAAGAACCGTGGCCGGCGGGTGGTGCGGGCCCGTGCAACGTCGCTGAACAGCAACTTTGTCGACTCTGACACGCGCCGGCCCCATGGCGTCAAGAGCGCTCTGCCACAACCAGGTCCGGGGGCGGGCGACTTGCCGCCTACTGACCGCTCCGAGACCGAAGTTCGAGTCGGACGAGAGGGTTTCGCCCCGCTTCGTCGTGCATCCGTCATGCGCCCGTCTTCCGGCCGTCCATCGGTTTTGCGTCGGTTCGAGCCGGGAGGGCGAGTGGACGTCACCCGGCCCTGAGTCGGGGCTCATTCGGGACAACGTCGGACAGGACGTCGCAGGGTGACAGCTGTTGGCCCTATGATTTAGGTTAGGCTTACCTAAACGTGGGGGCACGGATGCAAGGAAAGCGACACCACACCCGGCAGGAGGACTGGGCCGACGAGGTGGTGGCCTGGTTCGGGTGCCAGGAAGAGACGGAACGGGCACTGCGCGAGGCGCTGCACCGCCCTCCCAGCCAGCGGGAGGAGACGGTGGCCCGCATGGCCGACGCGGTACGAGGGGCCGCCCAGGGACTGACCATCCCCGGGTGCGCCGCCGCCGCGGGCGTCGCGGAACGCACGATGCGGGAGTGGCTGGCCATGGACGCCAGCTTCGCCGCGGCGGTCCGCGCGGCCCAGGGCCTGGCCGAGGCCCACGGCCTCGACCCGCGCACGGCGCCGACACCCGCCGCGCTCCAACTCGTCCTGAACGCCATCCGCAAGGGCGCGGCATGGCCGGCGGCCGCGGGGCTGGCCGGCATCTCCGTACGCGGCTTCAACCGGCTGCGCTCCGAGGCGCCGCTGGTGGGCGCCCTGGTCGCGGCGGCCCAGCGGGCCCGATCCGTCAGGTCCGCGGCCGGGCCCAGACGGACGCCGCCCGCGTCGAAGCCCCGGCGGCCCGGCTACCGGATCGTCGTCCTGGACGATCCGCTGTTCTCGCCCTGCGCGCCGCCGGGCGGCGCGGGGGACGACTCGCCGACCACCGCGAGGCGGCGCTCCGAACACTACGAGGCGGCCCCCGGCCCCGAATGAGGCGACCCGGGACCCGCGTACGCACCGCCGGGACGGAGCGGAGCCCCGCGGCCCCGCTCCCGCCCCGCCACGGCCCGCCCGGATCACCGCGTCGGGAGCGGGCTCACTCCTCCCACGGGGGATCCATCTCGTCCAGGTCGAAGGGCGGCTCGTCCTCGAACGGTGGCTCCGGGTGGTCCTGCGCGGCAGCGGTACGCGACGGCACGCCCGGACCGCCGGCCCCGCCCGCCGCCGGTCCGGCGGCGACCTCGGCGAGGGCGGCGAGCACGCCCTCCCCGTACTTGGCGAGCTTGGCCTCGCCGACACCGCCGATCGTGCCCAACTCCGCCACCGTCGCGGGCAGTCCCGTCGCGATCTCCCGCAGCGTCGCGTCGTGGAAGACCACGTACGCCGGTACGCCCTGCTCGCGCGCCGTCGCGGCCCGCCAGGCCCGCAGCGCCTCGAAGATCGGCACGGCCGCAGCCGGCAGGTCGACCGGCACCCGCGCGCCCTTGCCCGACCGGGACCCGGAACCGGAACCGGATTCCTTGCGGGACGGGGTCGGCGTCTTCTCCTTGCGCATCGTGACGGTGCGGCGCCCGGCGAGCACCTCACCGCTCCCGTCCGTCAGGACGAGCGTCCCGTAGTCGCCCTCCACGGCCAGCAGCCGCAGCGCGAGCAGTTGGCGTACGACACCGCGCCACTCGGCGGTGCCCAGGTCCGCGCCGACGCCGAACACCGACAGCCCGTCGTGGTCGAACTGGATGACCTTCGCCGTCTTCTTGCCCTGGAGGATGTCGATGATCTGGCCGGCGCCGAACTTCTGGCGACGCTCCTTCGCCAGCCGCCACACCGTCGACAGCAGCTTCTGCGCCGCCACCGTCGCGTCCCAGGACTCGGTGGGCGTCAGGCACGTGTCGCAGTTGCCGCACCGCTCGCCCGACTGCCCGAAGTACGCCAGCAGCCGCACCCGACGGCACTCGACGGTCTCGCACAGCGCGAGCATGGCGTCCAGGTGCGCGGCCAACCCGCGGCGGTGCGCCTCGTCGCCCTCGGAGCCTTCGATGAGCTTGCGCTGCTGCACCACGTCCTGGAGCCCGTACGCCAGCCAGGCCGTGGCCGGCTCGCCGTCACGGCCCGCGCGACCGGTCTCCTGGTAGTAGCCCTCGACCGACTTCGGCAGGTCGAGGTGGGCGACGAACCGGACGTCCGGCTTGTCGATGCCCATGCCGAAGGCGATCGTCGCGACGACCACGACCCCGTCCTCGCGCAGGAACCGGGCCTGGTTCGCGGCGCGCGTCCGGGCGTCCATGCCCGCGTGGTAGGGCACGGCGTCGATGCCGTGCTCCACCAGGGAGGCGGCGGTCTTCTCCACCGAGGACCGCGAGAGGCAGTAGACGACGCCGGCGTCCCCGTCGTGCTCGGTGCGGATGAGGTCGAGCAGCTGCTTGAGCGGGTTGTTCTTGGCGACGATGCGGTACTGGATGTTCGGCCGGTCGAAGCTCGCGACGAAGTGCCGCGCCTCCTCCAGCCCCAGCCGCGCCGCGATCTCCGCGTGCGTGGCCTCGGTGGCCGTCGCGGTCAGCGCGATCCGCGGCACCTTCGGCCAGCGCTCGTGCAGCATCGACAGCGCGAGGTAGTCGGGCCGGAAGTCGTGGCCCCACTGGGCGACGCAGTGCGCCTCGTCGATCGCGAAGAGCGAGACCTCGCCCCGGTCCAGGAGCCGCTGGGTGCCCTCCGTGCGCAGCCGCTCGGGCGCCAGGTAGAGCAGGTCCAGCTCACCCGCGACGAACGCCTGCTCCACGGCCTGGCGCTCGTACGGGTCCTGCGTGGAATTGAGGAACCCGGCCCGCACCCCGAGCGCGGTGAGCGCGTCCACCTGGTCCTGCATCAGCGCGATCAGCGGCGAGATCACCACGCCGGTACCGGCTCTGACCAGGGCGGGGATCTGGTAGCAGAGCGACTTGCCGCCGCCGGTCGGCATGAGCACGAGGGCGTCACCGCCGCCCACGACCTGCTCGATGATCTGCTGCTGCTCACCGCGGAAGGAGTCGTAGCCGAAGACGCGGTGGAGCACCCGCAGAGCATCGGCGATCTCGGGGGACGCGTCCGAAAGGGCCATTGGAGAAGCCTAGCGCCGCCCGCCGACACCCCCGACCGGACTACCGTCCGTCCCCGGTCCTCCCCTGGCCCTCGGAGTCCCACACCAGCCGGCCGGCGCGCAGGACCCGGCTGCGCCGGACCCCCATCCGCCCCGTGCTCCGCACCAGGTACGAACCGTCGAGCTGCCCGTAGACCTGCCGGCGGCGCTCCTGGAAGAAGGTGCCCACCTGGACGGTCCGGGCGGCCTCCTCCAGGGCCCGCTCGACCTCCTCGCGGGTCCCCTCCAGCTCCCGGACGATCTCCAGGTGACCGCCGTCGTCGCCGCCGTACTCGGTCACCTTCTCGGCGGTGATGATCCACCGCGCCCGCGCCCCGTCCACCACGCCGCTCCCCTGATCGGTCCGCACCCGGCACCCGCCGGCGCCGTCCGCCGCCCGGGCGGGCGGCGCGCACGACGAGAAGGCCCCGACCTCCTCGCGGAGGCCGGGGCCTTTGATCGAGCGCTGGGCAGGCCTTGCACCTGCATCCCCCCACAGGAAGTGGGGTGCCTTTCCTTGGACCACCAACGCGTGGCCCGCTTCGTCGCTTGCGCGGGGCGGCGGGCTCAAGATCGACTATAGCGGCACCGGAGCCCCCGCCGCAAACGCGCCCGCCCGCGGCGCCGCCGCTCCGACCGCATGGCATCCGAACTCCCTTGCGGATCAAGCCAATTGGTCACACAACGAGTTGGCCGAAACCTCCCCCCGCCGGGCCCGAACCCCTATCCTGCCGAGGGGGACGCGGAGCGGCGGTGACGCCACGCGCGAGGGGGCGTCGATGGACGAGGGCAAGGGTCTGGTCATCAGCGGGATCATCGCGGCCGTGGCCACGGTCGTGGCCGCGGTCATCGTGACGTCCTGCTCCGGTTCGAACGGGAAGTCCGACGGACCGTCCATCGACCAACGGGGGGAGATCAACGTTGTCTGTGGCGACGACGCCGACTGCGGGAACGGGCTCCGCTAGGTTGTCGCGGCTCCTGTGCGCGGGGGTGGTCGCCGCCCTGCTGCTCACCGCCGGCTGCACCTCGAACGAGTACCACCAGCAGGGCGGCACCAACGTCAACTGCGGCGACACCGCGGAGTGCGGCAACGACCACGGCGACAACGGAGGGGGCCGCACCCCGGACCCGACGAAGACACCGTCGGACACCCCCTCCCCCTCCGACTCCGCGTCACGGACCTCCTCGCCGACGCCGACGAGGACGCGCACCGCCACGACCGGCCGGACACCCACCCGCACGCCGAGCCGCGGCCCGTCGCCGACGCGCACGAAGGCCCCGACCGACCTGTCGGCGTACCCGACCGCCACCCTGTACGCGAACGGCGCCCCGCTGTTTCGGGTGGTGTGGGTGGAAACCCCGAAGAACGAGGTCGAGTTCACCGGGGTGGGGCGCACCCAGATCCGCGAACGCGGCGCCGAGGGCGTCGGTTACCACATGCGGCTGCCGTCCACCTCGACGTTCCGGGTCAACGGCAGCGGCGGCAGCCTCGACTACGCCTTCGTGGGCTCCGACAGCCGCCTCCTGCACGTCCGCAACCCGGGAACCTGCGCCTCGGGCTGCGCCGCCCTGAACCCCACCCGCGACGGCACCCCGCTCCCGTACACGACGATCCTCCAGATCCCCTCGGGCCGCCTGTCCACGATCCCGGCGGGCGCCCTGATGACGTACCGCCTGGACTGAGCCAAGGCGGCGGCCCGCACCCGGGCTTGGGGGGGCGTCGTCGAGGTGCGTGCGAGGATGGCGCGCGTGACCACATCGTCCTCCTCCCCCGTCGCCGAGGGCACGCCCCCGGGCGGCGGCCTGGGGCCCCGTACCGCCGCTGCGCTCGTGTTCGGATCGTCGGCCGCGGTGCTGGTGGTGGAGATCGTCGCCCTGCGACTCCTCGCCCCGTACCTCGGCCTGACCCTCGAAACCAGCACCATGATCATCGGCATCGCCCTCACCGCGATCGCCGCCGGCTCGTGGATGGGCGGACGGATCGCCGACCAGGTCGACCCGCGCCGGCTCATCGGGCCCGCGCTCGGGCTGTCGGGGGCGGTCGTGGCGCTCACCCCGGCCGTGCTGCGGACCACCGCGGAGTGGGCGCCGGCGCTGCTCTTCCTGATCGCGTCCCTGACCATCCTCGTGCCGGGCGCGTTGCTCTCGGCGGTGACGCCGTTCGTCACCAAGCTGCGCCTGACCAGCCTGGCCGAGACCGGGACGGTGGTCGGCCGGCTGTCCGGCGTCGGCACCGTCGGCGCCATCGTCGGCACGGTCCTCACCGGCTTCGTCCTCATCTCGCGGCTGCCGGTGAGCGGCATCCTGATCGGCCTGGGGAGCCTGCTGGTGATCGGCTCGGCGCTGGTCGCGTGGCGCACGCGCGGAGGGAAGACCGGGTGGAAGGGTGCCTCGGCCCTCACCCTCGTCGTGGTCGCCGGCGCGCTGGCCTCCACGGTCGCGCCCGGTGCCTGCGACACCGAGACCCGCTACCACTGCGCGCGCGTCGTCGCCGATCCCGACCGCGACGGCGGCCGCACGCTCCTCCTGGACGGCGTGCGGCACTCCTACGTCGACGTCGAGGACCCCACCACCCTCGAATTCGCCTACGTACGGGCCATCGCCGCGGTGGTCGACGCCGCCTTCCCCAAGGACAGGGCGCTGGCCGCCCACCACCTGGGCGGCGGCGGGCTCACCTATCCCCGCTACCTCGCGGCGACGCGACCCGGGACGCGCAGCGCGGTCTCCGAGATCGACAGCGGGGTCGTGCGCATCGACCGCGACCGACTGGGGCTGAAGCCCGGGGCCGGCATCGACGTCCGTGTGGAGGACGGCCGGCTCGGCCTGCGACGCCTCGACACCGCCGGCCTCGACCTCGTCGTCGGCGACGCCTTCGGTGGCGTCAGCGTGCCCTGGCACCTCACCACGGCGGAGGCGATGGCCGACGTGCGGCGGGTGCTCTCCGACGACGGCCTGTACGTCGCCAACCTCATCGACCACGGCGAGCTGGCCTTCGCCCGCGCCGAAGCGGCCACCCTCGCCGAGACGTTCGAGCACGTCGCCCTCGTCGGCGCGCCCTCCGACATCGGCCTCGACCCGAGCTCCCGGCCGCGGGGCGGCAACCTGGTGCTGCTCGCCTCCGACCGCCCCCTCGACCCCGCCGCGACCCAGCGGGAGCTGGACGCCCGCGGCTCCGGCTGGCGGATCGCCACCGGCGACACCCTCACCGCCTGGATCGGCGACGCCCGCCCGCTCACCGACGACCACGCCCCCGTCGACCAGCTCCTGACGCCCTACAGCCGCCCGACCGCCCACTGACCACCCCGCCCGGCGGGCCGGGAGGCGGCGACAACCGCCGTACGCGCCCGCCGGAATTCACGACAGCGGACGACCCCGACCGCACCGTTTCCGGACACGGAAAAGGCCGCCCTCTCACGAATGAGAGAACGGCCTCCGACGTGCGTGAAGCACAGTCGGGACGACAGGATTTGAACCTGCGGCCCCTTGACCCCCAGATCGATGGGTCGGAGGGAAATTCATGACATATGCCGCAATCTGAGGATGCACAGCGTGCACATCCATACGTGCTGTGCGCCCATCAACATGGGCGCTGGTCCCCAACTGGTCCCCAAGGGGCGCCACCTGGCCCTCGGGCCCGACCCCGTCACAGACGGGCGCCACGTGGAAAGCGGCTCAGGGAGCGGGGTGACGCCGCGTCCGTTCGGCTCGGCGCCGCAGGTCGCGGATGACCTCATACCAACGCCAGGAGCCGTCCCAGTCGCAGTCCTCGTGCCCGCCGGGCTCCCAGTCCACGAACTCGTCCAGCTGCTTAATCAGGGCATCCGGTTCGACAGGAGCGCGGTAGGTGCGATCGTCGTCGAGCTGGCCGGCCTCACCACGCCCTCCACCCTCCAGGGCGTTGACCGCCAAGCCGACGGCCTGTTTGCCGTTGCCGGCCTTCTGCGCGACGAGGCTCGGGTTCGCCAGCCCGGTGCAGTTGCTCCATGGGGGTGGCAGGATGCTCGGTCATGGCAACGAGAGACGTCAGCGATGAGGCGTACGTCGTCGGGTTGTGTGAGCGGATCCTCCGGGAGAACGCCCTGACGCAGCACAGGTTCGACTGGCTGCTCGGAGATCCCGGATCAGGCGGCCGACGAGTCCAACTGCCGGTCGACGCCTATTGGCCGGGCCATCAGCTGGTGGTCGAGTACCGCGAACTGCAGCACGACCAGCCGATGCCCCACTTCGACAAGCCGAACCGCCTCACCGTCAGCGGTGTGCACCGCGGCGAACAGCGCGCCCTGTACGACGCCCGGCGCGAAGAGCAGATCCCCGCACACGGGCTGCGCCTGGTCCTCATCCGCCCCGCCGACCTGGATGCGGACGGCCGCGGACGACTGCGCCGCAACGAAACGGCCGACCTGGAGGCACTGAAGAAGATCCTGGCCCGCGCCAGTGACGAGGACCGGGTCACCGACACCTTCCGCACCTGGCTACTGGCCGAAGGCTGGGCACCCATCGATCCCACGGACCGGTGGACCGACCTGGAGGCCGTACGCGGCCGGGAACGGCTGATCTGCGAGGCCAAGGGCCGCACCAGCGAGAAAGGCGTCGACGCCGACATCGCCTATGGCCAACTGCTGCGCCGCATGACGAGCCAGGACCCGCACACGCGCTACGCCCTCGTCGTGCCGTCCTCCTCCCTCAAGGCCGCCGCACGCGTCCCGGCCCACGTCCGACAGCTCCTGCGCATCGACGTCTACGAGGTGACGGATGACGACCGCGTGTGCCGGCTGACCGACTGATCGGTGCCGGTTACCGCGTCGGATAAGGCTTCATCACCAAGGTGTCCTCCGAAGCCCACGCGCCGAGCGCTACCTCGTTGTACGAAGCAGTGTCCTCAACAGCGCCCAGGAAGTCGTAGCCCGTCCGGCAGCCCTGGATGCCAGCTCGTGCTGCCGGAGTACCGCGGGTGACGGTTCACGAACTGAGGCACCTGGCCGCCACCATCACCGCCGGCGTCCCCCTCCCCGTCGCCTCCGAGACCCTGCGGCACTCCACCCTGTCGACCACCGCCAGGCGTAGGCGCTTCGACCAATCCTCGAGCTGGCACCCCTCGTTGCGGCGGTCTGCAGATACCATCCAGTTTCCAGGCTTGGGGGACTCTTCTGATGGGTGCGTCCAGCCTCATCGCGCTCCATCGCAGAAGAGGAACGGACGCCCAGTGAGCAGTGCTCGTGCTGGCGGGCGGGTGCAGCCTGCTCGTTCTGGTGACCCTAAGCGGGTCGGCCCTTACCGGATCATCGGCCGCCTTGGCTCGGGCGGCATGGGTACGGTTCACGCGGGCCTCGATCCGATCGGACTGCGGGTCGCCGTCAAGGTCGTCAACGCCGCGCAGGCCGAGGACCCCGAGTTCCGCGCCCGCTTTCGCCGTGAGGTCCAGCTCTCCGCCCGCGTCCAAGGGCCGTGCCTGGTACCCGTGCTCTCGGCCGACCCCGACGCCGAGACCCCGTGGCTGGCCACCACCTACATCCCGGGCCTGACCCTCAACCAGCACCTGACCGCCCACGGTCCGCTCACCGGCGGCACCCTCTACGCCTTCGCCACTGGCACCGCCCAGGCCCTCGCGGCCATCCATGCCGCCGGCGTCGTTCACCGGGACGTCAAACCGCAGAACGTCATCCTCAACCCCGCCGGGCCCCGCGTACTGGACTTCGGCATCGCCCACGCCGCAGACGGCACGTCCGTCACCCGAACCGGCGTGATGACTGGCACCCCTGGATGGATCAGCCCCGAGCACTACCGCACCGGCACCACTGGCCCCGAAGGCGACCTGTTCGCCTGGGGAGCTCTCGTCGCATACGCCGCCACCGGCCGCCTGCCGTTCGGCACAGGATCCCCCGACGTGGTCGCCTACCGCATCATGTCCGCCGAACCAGACCTCGACGGCTTCCCCGAGGGACTGCGCGGAACCGTGGAGAAGGCACTCACGAAAGACCCCGGCGAGCGGATCACCGCCTACTCGGCAGCGGAGGAGTGTGCCCACCTCCTCTCCGCTCAGACAACCCAGGTAGTTACCGTCGACGCAGGGCTGGAACCGACCACGGTCCGCGACTTCGTGGCCACCGAGTGGCACGTGCCCGGCGCGGAGGACCCCGCCTGGCAGGCTCCTGCCGCGTCGGCCCGCAAGCGCACGCTCATCGTCCTCGTTGCCGCAGCGGCCGCCGGCGCTGCCGTCGCGGGCGGCATCGTGGCCTTCGACTCCAAGGGCCAGGTTGACCCGGACGCCAACTCAAAAGGCACGGTCAGCTCTGCAGCGCCCTCCGGCAGACCTGCCGCAGCCACGGCTTCCGCCACCACGGGCGAAATCAGGACCGCGCCTCCGGTCGATCCACGAACCATCAAGGTCCCCAAGAATCCACTGGCAGGAGTACCCAACCCCGCCTACACCCGAGCCGGTGACGAGTCCCAGCCGCACCCCGACACATGGCGGACCAGCACGCGCGCCAGCACTCCCCAGGAACAGGAGGCCGAGCAGGCAATCCGCGACCACATGACATCCATGCTGGCCACCAAGGACATGGACTTCATGAAGCCCACGATCACGTTCAACCTGCGCGCGCAGACAGTGATCGTGACCGGCGGACCGGTCCCCCAGCTTCCTGAGAACTACCAGGAGGTATTTCGCCGGGCTGGGCATATGGCCGCCTGCACAGCCCTCGCCCACCAGCTCAAGGACAACCCCACCACCTGGCCCTACGGCCGCTTCTCCATCCACTGGAAGACATCCGACGGTGACACCGAGGCAGCCGCGCTCGGCTACGGAGAGGCCACCAAGGGCTGCCTTACCGAGATCGCCGGCCAATGGCACGGCGACGAATCCGGCATGGCAACCGCGGAACTCCCCAGCAGCGACAAGGTAGAGATCCGCGTCGCCGACGCCACGGTCAAAGCCATCACCACCACCTGGAACGCCAACACCCCAGAGACGAACGAAGCCCCCCTCAGCACAGGCGACGGTATCAACCTGGGCTTCGATCCCGTCGAAAACGCCGCGTACGTATGGACCGACGACCCCAACAACCGTTTCGCCAGCCGCGCCGCTCAGTCCAACCTCAAAGGCGCCGTAGAGGAGGCTCTCTGCCGCAAACTCATGGAGGAGTTCAACACCAACAAGAGCTGGAAGTACACGCGCTGGACCGTCGCCGTCCGCAACGCGTACACCAATGGCCGCCAGTTCATCGGTTCCGACACCTGCACTCCGTGAGCCGCTCAGAGCGGCGCAAGCTACCGCCTATCACCCACCTCCTTGCGGACGAAGCCGACGACTGCTTCGAAGTCACCCGCCTGGTGAGCAGCCGCGTATGTCCGGCACGCAACGCTTATTACTGCGACTTCGTCCAGCATGAGACGCGCAGCCACTGTCTGGGCGTAGTCGTGGTGATCAGCTACGCCGGCAAGCACCTCGTCCAGGTCGATCGAGTACGGCACGTCGGCGAAGTGGCTCTTGACTGCGGGGTGCGCGAAGACCTCTTTCTCCGGTGGTTCGGTACCGGGCAGAGTCCGGACGCCGCCGGTCCCGTCATGCGGCATGTCTCCGTCGCTGAGCCCGACGGCGCGCACCTTCGCCTCGCGCAGCAACTTCACCGCCTTTGGAATCTCCTGACCGCCTCCGATGGTGAGGAACGAGCAGCCAGTGAGAAGGTCGGGGTCGACCGTGCGGAAGATCTCAGTGGCGAGATGGCGCGCGAACTCATCCTCTACGCAAACGGTCATACCACCAGGGATACGGCCTTCCCGCTGGAGGTGCGAGTCGATCTGGTAGGTACTGAGCCCGTGCGTGGCCGTCACGTCTCCCGTTGGCGTGCGTCGCAGGTAGACGACCGAGTCGCGGCCTAGCTGTCCGAGGATCGCAGAGCTGTGCGTGGTGATGATGATCTGGTGCCCACGCCGCAGGGCCACCTCGACAAGATATTTGGCGAGGCGGACCTGAGCGTCGCCGTGCAAGGAGGTCTCGGGCTCTTCCAGGATAATGAGGCTCTTGGGCGGCGCCGTCTCCATGGTGTTCACCATGTAGAGCACTCGCCCCTCCCCGGTGCCCATGTGGTTCTCGGAGTAGCGTCGGCCGCTGCGACCCGCCATCGCGAGCGTTGCCGTCTTCCGCGTGGTCAGCACTTCGGTGAAACCCAGGTGTTCGTAGGGAACCGCCAAGATCCACCCGACGTGGTTGGCAGCCGTCGCGTCGAGCGGATTCGCCTCTCCCAGCTCCAAACTGGACCCGCCGTAGATGGACAGATCACGCTTCTCAACCTTCGGAATGAACTGCGTGAAGCCGCGGTAATAGGTGGCCCGCTCAGGCTGCCGCTTGTAGCCGGACCACTCCTTCGCGGCCCGCGTCACTGTGACTTGTTGAACACCCAATCCGCTGTCCGCAGCGTAGAGGTACTGCACCTGGGCGCCAGTGGTGAAGGGTTCGGGATCAGCCACAGATACGGGGAAAAAGTAGGCCACGTAGTAGCGGTGCCAGGGGTGGTCAGTCGGCTGGCGGAACGCAGCTGCCGCGAGCTGCACGACCGTACTCTTCCCGGTGCCGTTCAGACCCGAGATGGCCGTGACGGGTGACTTGAACTCCAGGGTCAGGTCCGCCACTCCGCGAAAGCCCTGGACTCTCATCCCCAACAGCATCGGGCCGAACGTCGGGTATCGCGCCTTCTCGAACTTCGTACCCAGCTTCCGGACCCTGTCATCATGACTCATCTACACATCATCCCTGGCCCTGCCAAGAATGTTACCGAAAAGCCCAGTTCGCAGGGCCTGCCTCCGGACGACAGGTGGATCAAGCTGCCTGCGGGACGGCATCCAGGAGGAGGTCGTCGTTCCGCCCAGTTGTAAGTGCACCGACAAGCGATCCGGGGCCCGTCTAGCCTCGGTCAGCATTGCCGATCGCCTCGACCACGCCGTAGGACCCCAACAACAGCAGGTTCAGCAGATCCAGGACCTCGGACCGGCGCGCAGCGGAACGGGCCTGGACACGGGCGTGGACCAACAGCTCGCCGATCTGGTGACCCGCACCCTGACGCCGCGATCCGCACCCGCGGCAGTCTCGCCGGGGCCGTGATACAGACCGATCACGGGCCCAGTACACGAGCCGGTGCTTCGCCGAAGCCTGCGGGCTGGCAGGGGTGCAGCAGAGCATGAGCGCGGGTCGCGTCCAGCGCAGACAACGCCGCGGCGGAGAGCTGCAACGAAAACTTCAAATGAGAGACGCTCAAGGGCCGAAAAGGCTGGACGGGCGAGTCCGAGGCGCTACTCAACGGCTTCCGCTCGCTAACCCGCCACAACACCCGGCGCCGGGATTCCCGGCTCGGCTGGCCAGCGATCCCCGATCGCCTTCGAAAACGCCCTCCAACCAACATCAACTACCCGGACACAAGCCGCATAGGCGTGTTCAAAATCCGGGGTCAAGGCCCCCATCAGAACGCAGACCATCTGCACATTGTTGAGTAATTGTCAAGATCTGTGGATCAGTGAGGCACCGAAGAAGTGGGCCTTACCGAGTGACGAAACGCAGGCAGGGGCCGGTCGGGCACCGTCAGGATGTGCCTACGTTCGTGCCCTACCGACCTTCCTGAGAGGGCGTGCTGGCCCACCTGCGTGGGAACTCCACACGTCAAAGGTCACGTTCCTGCAGGTCAACGAACGCCGTCGGTTGTTCGGGACCCTGCGCCTCGTGGCCACCCGGCGTCACGGCATGCCCGCACCGTGATGCCCCGGCTGCACACTGCGGACGGGCTACGTCATCAACTCGATGTGCGGATGCTCGGGCTCGGCTGGGCAGACGAACAGGTGCTGCCGGTAGCCGCTGCCTATCTGGACGCCGGTCGCGTTGTAGCCGCGGTGGCCGGGGTACGGTCCAGCGCCTGGGTGGGGGTGCGGTGACCAGCTGTTCGCGTCGTCGTCCCCTTCCTCGAAGGTGGCGACGGTCATCAGAATCTCCATGCCGGTGCCGCACTCGGAGCAGTGCTGCGGGCTGGGGTCGGTAGAGCTCCAGCCAGCCCAGCCGCCCACCTTCCAGCCGGGCGCGTTGGACAGCACAAGGTCGTAGTACGTATCCGGGGTCAGGTCTTCCTCTGCGGCCTGCGGCACACTCCACTGCTCGATCTGCTTCTGCAGTTCTTCGCTCAGCTCCAGATGGTCGGGGTACTCGGTGATCTGCTCCGGTTCGAGTACGCACGGATCCGGTAGATAGCCGTCGAACTGCACTGCGGGCGGCTCGGGGGGCGTGTCGAGGACGTCGGTGACGGCGGCTGACGAACGCCAGAAGAGCAGGGTCCTAGGCATGATCGGATGATCGAAAGGGCACCACAGAACCTGCAGAAGGTCCTTGCCCTCCGGCGGGCTCAGATCGGGCACATCCCGTACGTACAGCTGCGCGACGGGCAGCATCGCTATGGGGCCCTCGTACGGCTGAACCGCCACCCTCACCGGATACGTCTGAGGGGGCCGGATCCGCGCCAGAGTCTCCCGCTCCTCCGGAGTCATTTCCCGGCCGTGGGAGGCGGTGAGGATCCGTCGTTCCAGCCGCAGATCCGCTGGGGACCGGGCTGGGTTGATGCCGTCCACCACATGCGGTTCCTCGCAGTGCGGCCACGGCTCCTCAGCGGGCCACAGCAGCGGCCCGCCGATCGAGCTGTCGTGCCATGTCGGCGCCCCAGGGCGGGGGTGCAGGCGGGTCGCCGTGCGGGCCAGCGGAGCCAGTTGGGGAAAGACCGCGACAACGTCGATCGGCCGTGGCGGAGTGACAGGAGTGACATTCATGGCTGCAATCTTGCCAACCGCCTCTGACAACGGCCCTCGTGGCCGCCCCACGACGAGCTCGGGATCCCACATACGTGACCGAAGCCATCACCGCAGGTCAGCACATTTCGTCGGTGGCCCTCAGTTGAGGTGGATCACGCTGCGAGGGTCTCGTCTCGTTCGACGAGGAGGCCGTTCTCGAAGCGGGCGCCGGCTCGAACGAGGGCGACGAGGTGCGGTGCGGTGACTGCTCGCCAGCGGGCCTGGGCGGACTCAACGAGTTTGAAGACCATCGCAAGGGCCGCGGCCGGGCTGCCGGCGCCGCGGGTGACCTTGGTCCGAAGCTTCACGGTGGAGAAGGTCGATTCGATCGGATTCGTTGTCCTGAGGTGGACCCAGTGCTCGGCGGGGAAGTCGTAGAACGCCAGCAGCTCGTCGACCTCGCCGGTGATCTTCTTGACGGCCTTGGGGAACTTCGCTCCGTAGGTCTTCTCGAACGCGGAGACCGCCTTCTCGGCGTGCGCACGGTCCTCGGCGTTGTAGATCTCCTGCAGAGCCCTCTTCGCGCCGGGCTGCGCGGACTTCGGCAGCGCGTTCGAGACGTTCCTTGTTTTGTGAACCCAACACCTCTGATGGCTGGCCTGCGGAAACACCTCCGCCAGCGCCCTCCACAGGCCCATCGCACCGTCGCCGACCACGAGCATCGGGTCGCGCATCCCGCGCCGCCGACAGTCGCGCAGCAGGTCCTCCCAGGACTCGGTGGACTCGCGCAGACCCTCAGTGATCGCGATAAGTTCCTTGGTGCCGTCGACGCGGACGCCCATCAGGACCAGGAGGCAGGAGTGTGTCTGGGACAAGCGGATCTTGGGATGAACCCCGTCGGCCCAGACGTAGACGTAGTCGGATCCGGCCAGGTCACGGCGCTGGAACTCGGCGTGGTCGGCGGTCCACTGCTGCGTCAGCCGGGTCACCGTGGCCGGCGACAGCCCGGCCGAGGAGCCCAGGAACTGTTCCATCGCCGGCACGAAGTCGCCCGACGACAGGCCGTGGAGATAGAGCAGCGGCAGCACCTCGCTGATCTTCGGGGACTTCCTGCACCACGGTGCCAGGATCTTCGAGGAGAACCGCTGCCGTTCACCCGTCGTCTCGTCGACCCGCTTGTCGTTCACCCGTGGGGCGGCCACCTCGACCGGCCCAGCAGCCGTGGTCACGGTCCGCTGCCGGTGCCGGCCGTTGCGGACCACCAGTCGTCGACCTGCCTCGTCACGCTGCCCGGCGAGCTCGGCTATGTACTGGTCCACCTCCGCCTCCAGGGCGGCGGCCAGCATCCGCCGAGCACCCTCGCGGACGATCTCGTCGATCAGGGAACCAGCCTCGGTGGTGCCTTCTTCGTTGACCACTCTGAGCACAGGTGCGCCTTCCCGACCCGCGTTCGTAGCGCGGGCCTACTCGGTGACTTGACGATCACTCACTCGGGAAGGTAAGCCCTTCGCGCGTCCTCCAAAGGAGCTGATCCACAAGTCCTGAGCATTGCTCCACATTGTTTGGAAGGCAGCGGAGGCAGGGGACCATGCAGCGGCGTGGGAAGCCGCAGAAGACCTGCACAGGTCAGGTCGGCATGCTGAGGCCCTGGTTATGTACCAGCGGGCGGCGGGCGGCGCCGCCTTCGCCGCTGCCCGGAGAAGAGCTGCTGGTCTCCTCCAGAAACTGGGCCGCACCGAGGAGGCTGTCGACGAGTACAAAGAGGCAGCCGTGCAGGGCCACCTCTTCTCAGTCCATGCCGCCGTCGAACTCATGCTCAGCCAAGGCCAGACCGATACAGCCGCTGCGTGGATCAAGCAACTCGCCGAGCAGACCGACCTCGACGTGCTCGACACCGCCATCGCCCTGCTCAAGCAAGCCGAGCATGACGTCGACATCACCCAGTGGCTGCGCGATCTCGCCGATAAGGGGCGTCCAGGTGCACTGGGACGAGCAGCCGACCTCATGCAGCAGGACGGCCAGGCCGAAGAGGCTGCGGATTAGCTCACTCCCCTGGCAAACAACGGGTGCCTGGGGTGCCGAACCACTCGTGGCTGAGGCGTTGGAAGAGACCGGACACAATAGCGAAGCCGTCGAGTGGTACCACCGAGCAGCTGAGTCTGGGTATCCGAGCGCCCGCAGCGCCTTGGCCCACCTCTCCCCAGCCCAGGCCGCGCCTGACGCAGCACGGTAACTGACTCGACTTGGGCGAAATCAGCGCCGCCCGCCAGGAGTCAGCCATACGGCTGCCGCCCCCGCTACGCTTCCGCTACGTCGCGGATCAGCCAGCCGCGGTCTTCCAGGGTGGCCAGATGGGGTGCGGCATGATCCCGCTGGATGGCAAAGGCAAGGAGATGGCTGGGTCGGGTGGCGCCCACGAAGATCAGTTGCATGGCCTGCTTCACCGTTGCGGACGCTCGCAGAAGGTCGCCGTGTCCGGCAAGGAAGGCGATCGCCTGCCCTACGTCGTACTTCTTACCTGTGCGTCCGAGGCAGTCGAGGAGCAAGGTCGCGGCATGGGTTTCGCCCTTGGCGCTCTGGATCGTCCCGGCAACGGCCGTGCCGTGTCGGGCAGGCAGCCCGACCTGCAGGCCGGCATCCTCCAGGGAACTGTCCAGGCTGGACAGGTTCAGTACGGCCCCATCCGCCAGGTCCCGAAGGCCGGCGGCCAGGCGGGAGGTGAGCTCAGCCCACGCCTTTGGTTCCTCCACCGATCCTGTGAGCAGGTCTAGGAGGACGGCTCTGGTACGCCCGCCCGCGGTAGCGGGTGACCGGTCCAGCCTGCTGAGCGCAGGCAGCGGCGACGCCGCACGCGAGTGGGTGGGACAGGTCGATGCACGGATCCCGTTCCACAGGTCGACCGCTGCCGCGTGGCCATCCCCGGCCGCCCATCGGGCCCGTGCTAGTCGCACGATCGGGAGGAGCAGCCCCCGCATCGCGGTCGTCTCCTCCTCGTCGGCGCCCAATCCCGGGACGTAACAGGCCAGGCTCTGTGGATACTGCTGTGCGGCTCCTCGCTGCTTCCGGGCGCCGAGGACTCTCGGGGGACTGGCGGCCAGCAGTTCCTCGGGGACAGTCGATGCCGCCAGGCGTTCGAAGGAGGGAACGACCTCGTGGACCGAGCCCTCGTCGAACAGGAGCAGGGCGACCGTGCCTTCGGGACCGGCTCCAACGATCTCCTGGCGGCGGTGGACAGTAAGCTGACCGGCGAGGCTCGCGATCCTCGCACCGAACCGCCGGCTCACAGGTAGCTCCCCAGCCATCGGCATGGGGAACGACGATGCACTCACCCCTTCAGTCCGGTTGCCGGAGAAGATCCGCTGGTTGACGTCTCCAACACGTTGTACGACGGTGCCACCGGCCCCGAATACCTTGTCGAGTAGGCGCTGCTGCACGGCGTCCGTGTCCTGCATCTCGTCCAGGAGCACGAACGGAAACCGCCCCGCTACGGCTTGCGCGAGGTCGGGTGCCCGGGCGAGATGGCGCTCGGCGATGGCGTACATGTCCGAGAACCGGAAGATGCCGGACCAGGCGATCCGATGTTTGAGGGCCGTGAACTGCTTTCCGCTATCCGAGTCCGCGCCGAAGGGGAGAGAGCGGAAGGATGCCACCTTGAGCTCCGCGCCGTCGCAGACGTAACACGCGTCAGAGAGCAGCCGTTGCCCGTCGCTCTGGTGTTGAAGCGTCGTTCGCAGCTTCGCGTAGTCCCAGCTGCTGTGCAGGATGCGCTGGGCGGCCGCAGCGTACGCGTCGTCGTCCACCACGAGAACCCGTCCGCCCTGACCGCGGATCGCGGGAGCGGCGAGGAAAGTGTGCGTGAAGGACTGGATCGTCCCGATGAAGTGCGGGTAGCGCAGCAGTCCGCGGCCCGCTGAGTTGACGGCGATTCGGTTCCTGACCTCGTCCTTCGCCGTGTTGGTGTGGGACAAGACGCACACGCCGCGGGTGGCCGATCTCCAACCCCGTGCGAGCAGGGCAAGCTTGAGTCCGATCAGGCTGGTCTTCCCAGAACCGGGGGCCGCCTGCAGGTCCAAGGTGTACAGGCTCTGCAGGAAGTCCCATTGCTCCTGATGCGGAAGAGTGAGCCCCATTCCAGCGGCAGCGGCATCGACCTTCCCCTTGGACAGCGCGTCCGGCGTCAGCGGTAGCTCCATGGATCAGGCGCCACCGCAGAGGTGAGTGAAGGCTTCGCGTAGGTACGTGGGGAGCTTGTTCGGGTCGATCGATCGCGGCTTCAGCAGTTGTGCGGCGTACTGCGCGGTCACGGCCTTGCTCGCCTGCTTCCCGGGCTTCCTGCGCAGCGGCTGATATATCCGCATGGCGGCTTCGCCCGGGGACATCCCTCCTTGCTGCCACGTCCGGACCTCCTCGGCCGCACGCGTCTGGATGTCGGCTAGTTCGGCGGTAGAGGGCCACTTCTTCGTGGAGGCCCACGCGGAACGGACGGCCTGATGCATGACGGTCGCAAGGGGCCATGACGCTGCTGCGAGGTCGTACTCGAACGTCCAGTGGTCGGACACGAAGGTCTTCACCGGTCCTGCGTCCCCGTCTTTCAATCCTGCTACGTGTTCCTCTACTTGCTCGGGCGTCATGTCGGTGACGCAGGGGAGTTGGCCGCGCATGTCCGCAGGGGTCGCGGGTGGGAGGAGGTCGCGGTCACGGATACAGGCGACGGACACCGGAATCTGGTCACCGTCCCGCTGGAAGATACGGCTATAGCGGAACAGACCGGTGTGCCCCACGTTGACGATGCTGACGCCGTTCTCGCTGAACGACCAGCCTGCGGCGTCCGCGAGGGCCGGCAGCAGCAGAGCCTCCGCGTCACCCTCGACGAGAGCGACAGCCCGGGCAAAGAACAGGTTGGCCTTGGTCGCGTCGAGGAACTTGGACAGGAAGGCGTAGTCGCCCGGCTCGAGCCGGGTATCACCCGGCGCGAGCCCGTAGGCGCGGCCCCCGGCAACAAGGGTGATCCATTCGACAGGAACAGCCGAAGCAAGGTGCGGGCTGTGCGTGGTGATGACGACCTGAACTCGGGTGGCGGCGTTTCCGTCCCCACCGGCGGCACGTCCGAGTAGAAGGTCCATGACCCGTGTCTGCAGTTGGGGATGGAGGTGGGCTTCAGGTTCCTCTATGAGCAGGAGGGGTGCAACGTCGCTGTTGCCGAGCAGCAGGAGTTCGGCGGCCATGAAGAGCGCATTGTTGTAGCCGAGCCCACGCCGCGTCCATTCCGGTGCACCGGCCGAGAGTCGAAGTTCCAGGCGTTCCAGTGCCCGGGAGAGCGTTGCGTCTCCGGCGACGCCGATTTCTCCACGGAGCTGCTCTGTGCCGATGGAGAACCTCTCCAAGTAGCCGCTGTTGATGTCGTCGAGCGCAGCGGTGACAGTGGCGTTGGAGCGGATGTGGTGCTCAGCGCGGCGCAGGATGCCGACCAGGGTCTTGGCCGTGTCATTGTCGACGTCGAAGTCGTCCGCACCCTCGTCCTTCATCGTGGGATAGCCGGCAAGGATCTGCGAAAGGCGGGAACCTCGGCCCGCTCTCAGCTCACCCTCGGCATCTCTCAGCGGACGGAGGTAGGTAGCCTTCAGATGCTCCCGAGCCGCGCCGTCCACGGCCGGACCGTCACCGTCCGGGCCGGTACGTGTCGTGACGGACACCCGATGCGGCGGCAGTGACTCCATCAGCTGGGCTTTGAAACTGATGTGCAGAGACGTCGTCCCGTTCTGGTCCGTAGTCAGCAGCTCCAGGAAGATGCTTTGCTCCTCCGTGGACAAGTCCCTGAAGCAGCACGCGATGGTGAAGGTGTCCGCTCGCCCGTCCGGGCCGACGTGGAAGTCGTCCTTGGTAACACGGTAGAAGTCCGCCGCTGTCGTCAGGAGGCACAGTCGGATGGCGTCCACGACGGCGGTCTTCCCCGCATCGTTCTCCCCGAGCAGAACGGACACTCCGGGCTGCAGCTCAAGGCTAAGCGAGCCACCAGCGTCCAACGCCGATCGCCGGGCACCGAAAACTCGAAAGTTCTCGGCCCTGAGTGTGGCCAGATACACCGGACCCCCGCGACTGAGCCGACGCCACATGCGGCGCAGGCGTATCCCCCCGCGCCAAACTCCCCAGCTGTACGCGGCTACTCCGAAAAGCCTACGACTCGGGCCACAGATCCATCAGCGACTTTCAGACATCTGATCGGCGGTTGCCCAGCCAATGACCTGGCGAGAGGAGATGTCGATCATGGTGGCCAGATGGAGCCAGCCCTCCCCGGTCGGGATGTAGGTAATTTCGCCGCACCCGCGTGCGTCCAGGCCGGTGGAGTCGGGGTGGAAGTTCCGGACGATGAGGTCGAGCCGCGAGGCTTCCCCTGGACCGGCGATCGTGGTCAGGTGCCGTCGGCGTCGGTGCCGGGCCTGAAGCCCCGCCTCCCACGTCAGCCGGGCGACCCGGCGTCGCCCGCACTCCTCGCCCTCGCGTCGAAGGATGCCGTGGACACGCGGGGCACCGTAGGTGCCCGGCGAATGCTGGTGGACCTGGGTGATCCGCTTGGTCAACTCGGCGTCACGGACCGAGCGGGGGCCGGGCTTGCCGGTGCAGCGGGCATAGAAGGCGGTTCTGGAGACCTTTAGTAGTTCACACGCCCGTTCGACGCTGTGACCTGCACGTTTCTCCGCCTCGATGAACGGGTGCACCGTCACCGCGATTCCGTCGCGAAAAAAGGCCGTCGCACGCTTGAGGACCTCCACGTCCTCCCGCAGCCTGCGGTTCTCCCGCCGCAACGCGGCCAGTTCTTCATGGTCGTTGCTGGTCAGGCAACCTCGCTCACCCTTATCGACCTCAGCGTGCTTCCCCCGGTCCCGCACCGCGGTCTCGGTCAGATCGAAGTCTTTGGCGATCTGACCGACCGAGCGGTCACCGCGCCTGCACGGCTCGACAATCTCCGCCTTGAAATCCGGCGTGAACGAGAGGCGAGAGCGGGGCTTCTTCTTCCCCAATGCTCGCCATGATGGACATCCTCCCGGGGTTGAACCCCTGATCTCGGATGTCCGTCAAAGCGGATAAGCCCACTGTTTGGCAGACAGGTTTGCTGTGTTGGTCAGGTGGCAGTCGTTTCGTACTGGGCTGGTCATTGGTAGCCGAGGCTGCTATGGAGGCGTGGGGTGTTGTACGAACCTTCGATGCATTCGAAGATCGCGGTGCGGGCGGCGGTGTGGATGTGCCAGGTGCGCCGACTGACCAGTTCGTTTTCAGGGTGGCGAAGAAGAAGCCCTCTGATTCCACGAGGAGGTTGGCTCGCCATCGGGGTCCAGACCCGATGGCCATCGGGAGTCGAGGAGGAAGAAGCGGGCGTTCCCCGCGTCGGCGGCTTCACGGAGGAGAGACTCGACTCTCTTCCCGTCTCCCCTCTCTCCGTGCCGCAGTACCAGTGCCCTTAGCGCGTCGACGTTACCCATGTCAGCTGCCTCTCGGTACAGTGCTTCAGCGGCTCCTCGGTCCCCGGCTCGCTCCCGTGACACGGCAAGATCCACCAAGGCGTCGTCGCTTCCGGAGCGGGCGGCTTCGCGGTATAGCGCCTCGGCACCGATGGTGTCGCCGTTTCCGTCCCGCCACCGTGCCAGCTCGTGCAACGGGTGACGGCTGTTGACATCCGTGTTGACCGTCTCGCGCGCGAGGGCTTCGGCTCCGGCGTGGTCACCCGTATCGTCCCGCCACCGGATCAGCTCTCGGAGGGCGTATTGGTGCCCCGCCTCGGCGGCCTCCCGAAAGAGACGCTCGGCAGCGGTCATGTCCCCGGCCTTCGCTCGCAGTACTGCGAGATCGCGTAGAAGCTGGGGGCGACACGCGTCGACCGCCTGACGCGCGATGGCCTCTGCACGGCCGGGTTCTCCTGCCTGCTCCCGCAGGAGGATCAGGGCGCGTGCGGCCTTGGCGTCGCCGACGCCTGCGGCCTCTCGGAGGAGCGACTCGCAACTATCGATGTCTCCTGCTTTCCACCGGCGGATCGCCAGGTGGCGCAGGGCATCGGAGTCGCCGGCGTCGGATGCCTGTCGTGCGAGGGTCTCCGCCTCTTTCCGGTCTTCGGCGTCGTCACGCAGCAGGGCCAGATGGTGCAGGCTGCAAGTGTCACCCGCGTCGGCGTTGTACCGGAAGAGCGCCTCGGCGGCGGATACTTCTCCGGCCTTCTGACGTTTCAGCGCGAGTGCACGCAGGGTTTCTGTGGATCCGGAGTCGGCGAGTGCCCGTGCCAGTGCCTCCGCGTCCGAGTGGTTCGCACTCTTCTCACGCCGCTCCGCAAGACTCCGCAGGCCCTCTGTGTGACCCGCTTCCGCCGCTCTACGGGCGAAGGCCTCCGCCGTACGGTGATCCCCGGAATCGTCCTTGATTACAGCAAGGTCACTCAAAGCCTCCAGGAACCCGGCCTCGACCGCCTGCGAGAAGAGATTTTCCGCAGCAGCCGTTTCCCCGGCCTCCGCTCGCCAGACGCCCATTACCCACAAGCCCGAGGGGTTGCCGGCGGCAGCTCCGTCCAGGGCGGCAGCTTCCGCGCCGTCGGGGTCCCCGGCCACCGCCCGTGACCAGAGCCTGCCGGTGTCCTCGTCGAGGCCGTGGCCCTCGTCGACGACCGCCTTGGCCTCTTGGGGAGCACCGGCCAGTTCGGACTGCTCGACGCGACGCTGAAGGTGATGGGCCCACTGCAGGCGATGTCGGGCCTTCGCCGCCGTAGCAAGGCCGTTGAGGTCGTCGAACTGTGTGAGTCGTGCGAGGGCAGCACTCCAGAACGAAGCCGGCGGGCAGAGGTGACGCCGAGTTTGACGGCCATGCTGCTCCAGATAGTCGGCAAGACGGAACACGGTTCCGGTTCCTCCCAATTCAGCGAGCACAGGCTCGCTGACAGGGGGAGTCCGCTTGGGGCGGGTGTGCGCAGGACGCAGGGGAGCTTGCTTGCCGTGGACAGGCTCAGCAAGTTCGGCCAGAGCGTCTTGAGCCCAGTCCGGCCGCTGGAGAAAGCTGCCGTAGTCCTCGTCGCCGATGTAATCGCCCGCCGCATCGGTCAGAAATTCCTGGGGCAGGTGCAAACCCACGCCGAGGCGCCGTGCGTCCATGGCTGCCTCCAGTACAGCTCTGGCAGGAGGGCTCGCGGTCAGGTAGCGGTGAAGGAGGAGGGGGGCTCCCGCAAGGTCCTGTGCCACCCGACCGCTGCCGCGGGCCCGTCCGAGGGCGTCCGCGAGCAGTTGATCACCTGTCTGCGCTCGCGTGGTTGCCTCCTGCAGTGCCTTCACGTCGAAGGTCTCGGGCACGTGCACGATCCGGCCTGTTAGGAGTTCCCGCACCCTGCTGTGTGGGTCCGGGGCCGTGGGGGTGGGAGGAGCGATGTACCGGCGTGCGTATTCGGGCCACAAGGTGCCCAGTAAGAGGAGGGGCCCGCGTCCGGGGGTGGTGAGCATGGCGTGGAGGGCGGCAGCGATCCGTTCTCCGTGGCTGGGGTCGCCCAGGTAGTGCTGGGCTTCGTTCAGCCACACGACGGTGCGTGGTCCTACACGGGCGAGCGCGTCGTGCGCCGCCTCGGCACGCGTCGGGTTGAAGGGATGCCACAGTGCCCATCCCTTCGACGCCAACGGCTGTACAGCTTCCCAACATGCCCGGGTCTTGCCCGTCGAGGACGACCCGACCAGCACCACCATGCGTCGTTCGCCTGCTGCCACCGCTGCGACGGCGGCGGCCAGCACCCGGTCATGGTCTCGTCGGACGTATCCGGAGAGCACGGAGACAGATCGGTGCCCCAGGCCCACGTCGGACCCAGCAGGATGAACCTCCAAGTGATGCGGGTCCCATTCCGCGATCGGCTTCCCCAGAGCCTCTACCACCTCCGTCGACGCCGGAGTCTCCCCAACGGCGATGCGCCGCAGGTCCAGCAACTCGGTCTCGGGAAGCCCAAGCGCGTGCGCAAGCGCGGCGATCGTACCGGGGGAGGGGATGGGTGCCTTGGGGTTGAACGCTTCCTGAACCGTCGTGCGGCCCAGTCTCGCCCGGGCAGCGAGCTGAGTTTTGGTCAGACCAAGAACGGCAAAGCCGTTGCCGAGCCGCCTGCGCAACTCGGCTAGCGCCGAGTCACGATCTCGCGTTCCACCGTTCACCTACCAATGCCCTCTCGCCCGAGCTGTTCGTCGGTGTTCATTTTCCACCGTCCGAACCATGGCGAACACGACTTCCCCGACTCTCGGATACGTCAAGACCATCCCACCAGCATGGAGTCGCAGTGTCCGCTCTCAGCATCCTCCTGATCACCACCGCACTGGTCGTTCTCTTCGCCTTGTTCGCTGCCGGCGTCGCCGGCAAGCTCGCGCGACTCGACGGCGCCTCCTACCCGACCGCTCTGGCCCGGGCCGCCGTCGCCTTCGCCGCCGTGTTGACGCTGGCGGCGGCCGTCACGTCTGCCCTGGCTGCGGTGTGACGGCACCAGTCAGGCGCGGGTCTCCTGGACGCGGGTCAGCACCCCGGTGATGTGTACGGCCGTCGCCCCCGCCGTCATCGCCACTATGTGTACTGCATCGCGCGGGCGAGGGTGTGCTCGACGCGTGCTAGGGCTCTGCGCTGCTCGGCGTTGTCTTCGTTCGAGAGCATCACGCGATGGTTACCTGGTTCACCCCGCTCGACACCCAAGACAATTGTCTGGGATCCGTGGTGCCCCAACCTCCTCTGACCCACACCAACTCCCGATCGCTCCGCACCACTCCCACCGCAGCCACTGCATGCCCCTCCCAGGCGCCACACGCACCGCATCCGAACCATGCCCGGACCAGCTAGGAGCCGCGCACACCGACGCTTTCGCTGGTCAGCGCGGAGCGGCCGCTTCACTACCAACAGACGCAGAATCTGCTGGACGTCTGGGCGGATTCTTGCGCCCTGACAAGGGAAACTGGCTGGTCACACGGCCTTGGACGGCGTGGTGGTCGCCTGTGGTCGCAGGGTGGAAGTGTCCACTTCCCTCCGCCTCCCGGAGGCGATCCCCATGCGTACCAGCGTCGGCCGCGGCCGGATCTACCGCCGCTGCGGCTGCAGAGACACCCAGCATCGCCAGCTCGGCACCCATTGCCCCCACCTGGCCACCGACAGCGACCACGGCACCTGGAGCTTCGCCGTCGACGTCCCCACCCCGGACCACCACCGCACCACAGTGCGCCGGGGCGGCTTCACCAGCCAGGACGCCGCCGAGCAGGCCCTGAGTCGTTTCCTCGAGGGCGAGGCCGGCGGATACAACGCCGACCCGAACCAGACCGTCGCCGCCTACCTGAACGCGTGGCTGGGAGCGAAGGCTCTGGTGCTGAAGCCGACGACCATGGCCCGCTATCGCGACTACGTCCGCAATGACCTCGTCCCCGCATTCGGGAATCTCAAGCTCGACCAGCCCGCTCACCGGCAAATCTCGGCCTACGTCACGTGCCAGCTCGCCGCCGGCCGCGGCCGGACCACCCTCTACCGCTGCCTGGCGACCCTCTCCAGCGCCCTGGGCGACGCCGTCCGCCAGCACCGCCTCCCCCACAACCCCGCCAGTCCCCCGGTCCTGCGGCGCCCGGCGGCGCCGGAACGACGCATCTGGACGGCGAAGGAGGCGGTCCACTTCCTCACCTACTGCCACCAGGCCGACCCGGAAATGGCCGACCTGTTCGAGTTCCTCATCGGCACCGGCATGCGCAAGGGCGAAGCCCTCGGCCTGCACTGGAAAGACGTCCACCTCACGGAAGGCGTCCTCTACGTACGCTGCACCCTCTCCGCCATCGACAACAACCACCTCGTCATCACCGCACCGAAGACCCGCTCCAGCCGCGCCTGGGTCGCCATCTCACCCCGCGTCGCCACCGCCCTCCGGCACCGATCGATGACAACGCCCTGTGCGCAGAACAACCCTGCCGATCCGTTCACCGGACTGGTCTTCTGCCGACCCAACGGCCAGCCGCTCGGCCCGCACCACGTCCTGGACCGGCTGCATCAGCTGTCCGAAGAAGCCGGCGTCCCGCGGATCACCGTCCACGACCTGCGCCACCTCGCCGCCACCATCACCATCACGGCCGGTGTGCCGCTCACCGTGGTCTCCAAGACACTGCGGCACTCCACCCTGTCCACGACCGCGAACATCTACAGCCACCTCACCCGGCAGGCCGCTCGCGAAGCCGTCGACACCATCGACCGCACCCTCACCGGAGCCGAGAAGGCCCACGCCGACACGAGCCGCCCGGCCGGCTGCGACCACCACGCGACCACATCCACCGGCTCGGTGAGATTGTCCGCCGGCTCCGCTCCCCCGCGCCGCCGGCCTTCAGCGCCACGGCCTCCCGGCCGCAGACTGGACGTGCGACCACACTGCGACCACCATGGCTCCGGACGCACGAAAGGCCGTCCTCTCACGGATGAGAGAACGGCCTCCGACGTGCGTGAAGCACAGTCGGGACGACAGGATTTGAACCTGCGACCCCTTGACCCCCAGTCAAGTGCGCTACCAAGCTGCGCCACGTCCCGATGTGCCTGCCACCTGGGGTTTCCCCCTCGCGCCGGGCACATGCAGAACATTACCCCACGTCGAGGGGTGCGCGTGCACGGGTGATCCCCGCAGGCGAGGATGGGCGCGTGGACGGACGGGATCGCGATGGTGAGGGGCGGGCGCGCAGCGCGCGGCCGCGGGACGGGTTGGGGCGGCCGTTGCCGTACGGGGCGCCGGGGGTGGAGCGGCAGCCCGAGGGGGTGGTGCGCTCGCCGGCGGGGACGGTGGAGGAGGCCCAGCGGTTGTTGGACGCCGGGATGCCCTTCCACGCGCACGAGGTGTTCGAGGACGCGTGGAAGTCCCGGCCGCGCGCGGAGGAGGCGCTGTGGCGGGGGCTGGCGCAGCTCGCGGTGGGGTTGACGCACGCCGCGCGGGGCAACGCGGTCGGTGGGGCGCGGTTGCTGCGGCGCGGGGCGGCCGGGATCGAGGCCCGGGCGGGCGCGGGGGCGGGCGGGGATCCGTACGGCATCGACGTGCGGGGGCTGGTCCTGTGGGCCCGGGAGCTGGCGGGCCGGGTGGAGGGGGGCGCGGCGGTCGATGCCGTACGGGAGGCGCCGGGGCTACGCGGCGGGCTGGAGTAGGTCCCAGCGGTTGCCGTAGAGGTCCTCGAAGACGGCGACGGAGCCGTACGGCTCGTGGCGCGGTTCCTCCAGGAAGCGGACGCCTTCGACGGTCATGCGGGCGTGGTCGGCGGCGAAGTCGTCGGTGTAGAGGAAGAAGCCGACGCGGCCGCCGGTCTGGTCGCCGACCCGGGGGGTCTGGGCCTCGCCCTTGGCGCGGGCCAGCAGGAGGGCGCTCTCCTTGGCGCCGGGCGGGCGGACGACGACCCAGCGGGAGCCGTCGGGGCGGGCGGTGTCCTCGGCGAGTTCGAAGCCGAGGGCGCGGGTGTAGAAGTCGATGGCCTCGTCGTAGTCGTGGACGAGGAGTGCGGTCAGGGCGAGGTGCGAGGGCATGCCCCTATTGTGCGTCGGCGCGCAGGAGGACGACGTCCAGGGTGCGGGGGCCGTGGACGCCCTCCACCCGGTCGAGTTCGATGTCGCTGGTGGCCGAGGGGCCGGAGATCCAGGTCAGCGGGCGGGTGGGGTCGAGGCGTTCGAGGGCCTGCGGTACGGAGTCCACCAGCCGGTCGGGGACGCGTACGACGCAGACGTGGTGGTCCGGGATCAGGGTGATGCGTCGCCGGCCCTGGTCGGGGCCGCCGTCGAGGACGATCGTGCCGGTCTCGGCGATGGCCAGGGCGCAGCCGGTGACCACGGCGTCGACCCGGTCCAGTTCGCGCGGGGTGGACTCCGCCCGGTCGGGGACGGGGGCGGCCTCGGTGGCGGCGAGCCAGTGCGGGGGCAGGGCGGGCGGGACGAGGACGGTGCGGGCGCCCGACAGGAGGCGCGCCAGCAGGAGCGGCAGGCCGGTGTCGTCGACGCGGTGGACCGTGGCCCGGTACTCGGTGAGGTGGGCGGCGAGCAGGTCGGCGCTCTCGGCCGGGGTGCGGGCGCCGTGCACGCGCAGGTAGTCCCGGGGGATCTCCGGCGCGGGGGTGTCGTGCAGGGCCCGGCGGATCCGGGCCAGGACGCGGTCCCTGCCGCTCATCGGGGGTCCTCCTGTCGCCTCGTCGCCCACCAGTCGCGGAAGGAGCGCTCCGGTACGGCGGGCAGGTCGCGGGTGTCGGTCCAGGCCCGGCCGGGGCCCGGCAGGCGGTGGGCGCGCAGGCGGCGGGCGCGGGCCAGGAGCCGCTCGCCGGCGCGCAGCGCGCCCGGGTGGTCGAGGAGGAGGCGGGCGGCGCGCATCGCGGCCCGTTCGGCGGTGCGGCCGTGTGCGGGGCGCAGGCGTACGCGGACGCCGGCGCGGGTCACGGGGCCGCCCTGGGCCACGCGCTCGCGCAGGTGGACGAGGACCTCGGGGATGTCGATGGCGACGGGGCAGACCTCGTAGCAGGCGCCGCAGAGGGTGGAGGCGTAGGGCAGCGTGGCGTCGATGTCGCTCGCGGTGCCGCGGAGTTGGGGGCTCAGGATGGCGCCGATGGGGCCCGGGTAGACGGAGCCGTAGGCGTGGCCGCCGGCGCGTTCGTAGACGGGGCAGACGTTGAGGCAGGCGGAGCAGCGGATGCAGCGCAGGGCCTGTCGGCCGACCCGGTCGGCGAGGGTGTCGGTGCGGCCGTTGTCGAGGAGGACGAGGTGGAAGGCGGAGGGGCCGTCGCCGTCCGCGCCCTTCGAGGGTCCGAGCCCGGTCCACATCGTGGTGTACGGGTTCATCCGCTCGGCGGTGGAGGAGCGCGGCAGGGTCTGGAGGAAGACCTCCAGGTCGCGGAAGGTGGGCACGACCTTCTCGATGCCGACGACGGAGATCAGGGTCTCGGGGAGGGTCAGGCACATCCGGCCGTTGCCCTCGGATTCGAGGACGACCATGGTGCCGGTCTCGGCGACCATGAAGTTGGCTCCGGAGACGGCGACCTTGGCGCGCAGGAACTTCTCCCGCAGGTGGAGGCGGGCGGCCTCGGCGAGGGCGGGCGGGCTGTCGTCGAGGTCGGCGGGTGCGGGGCGGCCCCAGGCGCCCATCTCGCGGGTGAAGATCTCGCGGATCTCGGCGCGGTTGCGGTGGATGGCGGGGACCAGGATGTGCGAGGGGCGGTCGTGGCCCAACTGGACGATCAGTTCGGCGAGGTCGGTCTCGTAGGCGGCGATGCCGGCGGCTTCGAGGGCCTCGTTGAGGCCGATCTCCTGGGTGGCCATGGACTTGACCTTGACGACCTCCCGCTCCCCCGTGGCGCGGACCAGGTCGGTGACGATCCGGTTGGCCTCGTCGGCGTCGGCGGCCCAGTGGACGGTGCCGCCGGCGGCGGTGACGGAGGCCTCCAGGCGCAGCAGGTGTTCGTCGAGGCGGGCGAGGGTGGCGTCCTTGACGGCCTTGCCGGCCTCGCGGAGCCGGTCCCAGTCGGAGAGTTCGGTGACGGCGCGGGCGCGTTTGTCGCGGATGGTGTGGGTGGCGTGGCGGAGGTTGGCGCGCAGGACGTCGTCCCGTACGGCCTCACGGGCCGCCTCCGGGAAGGGAGGGAAGGCCGGGGCGGGCGGGAAGCCGGGCATGCCGAGGGGGACCGCGGTCATCGGAGGGGGTCCTCCTCGGTGGAGGCGAGGATCTCGGCGAGGTGCAGGGTGCGCAGCGGGGCGTCGGCGCGGCGCAGGAGGCCGTCGAGGTGGGTGAGGCAGGAGTTGTCGGCGCCGCAGAGGACGTCCGCCCCGGTTTCCAGGGCGTTGCGCAGTTTGTCGGTTCCCATGGCGGTGGACACGTCCGGGTTCTTCAGGGCGAAGGTGCCGCCGAAGCCGCAGCATTCCTCGGCGCCGGGCAGCTCGACCAGATCCAGCCCCTTGACGGCGGCCAGCAGCCGGCGCGGGCGCTCGCCGAGCCCGAGGGAGCGCAGGCCGTGGCAGGAGGGGTGGTAGGTGACGGTGTGCGGGAAGAAGGCGCCGACGTCGGTGACGCCGAGGACGTCGACGAGGAACTCGGTGAGCTCGTACACGCGCGGTACGAGGTCCCGCGCGCGCTCCTCCAGGAGGGTGCCGCGCCCCTCCTCGGCGGCCTTGCGACCGATGCGCGGGTAGTGCTCGCGGATCATCGCGGCGCAGGAGGCGGAGGGGGTGACCACGTGGTCGTGGCCGGCGAAGGCCCCGGCGGTGCGCAGCAGCAGCGGTTCGCTCTCGCGGCGGTAGCCGGTGTTGTACTGGGGCTGACCGCAGCAGCTCTGGGCGGCGGGGAAGTCCACCTCGACGCCGAGCCGCTCCAGGAGGCGTACGACGGCGATGCCGGTGGCGGGGTACAACGCGTCGTTGACGCAGGTGACGAACAGGGCGACACGCATGATGGGCACAATAGCCGGGTGAAGAAGTTCTCAGTGATCGGCATAGGCGCGGGCGACCCGGAACACCTGACCCTCCAGGCGGTGCGGGCGATCGGCGCGGCGGACGCGTTCCTCATCCTGGAGAAGGGGGAGGAGAAGTCGGACCTGACGGGGTTGCGGCGGGCCATGCTCGACGCGCACGCCCGTCCGGGGCACCGGCTGGTGGAGGGTCGCGACCCGGACCGGGACCGCACCCCGGCGGACTACACCCCGACGGTGGACGGCTGGCGCAGCGCGCGGGCCGAGATCTTCGAGCGGTTCATCGCGCAGGACCTGGCGGAGGGCGAGACCGGGGCCTTCCTGGTGTGGGGGGACCCCTCGCTCTACGACTCCACGCTCGCGATCCTCGACGAGGTGCTGGAGCACGGGCGGGTGGCGTTCGAGCACGAGGTGGTGCCGGGGATCAGCAGCGTCTCGGCGCTGCTGGCCCGGCACCGGGTCAACCTGAACCGGGTGGGCCGGCCGGTGCAGATCACCACGGGCCGGCGGCTCGCGGAGGGCTGGCCGCAGGACGTGGACGACGTGGTGGTGATGCTGGACGCGCGGCACGCCTTCACGGCCCACCTCGACCAGGACCTGCACATCTACTGGGGCGCCTACGTCGGCACGCCGGACGAGATCCTGGTCTCGGGGAAGCTGGCGGACGTGGCCGGGCGCATCGAGGAGCTGCGGACCGAGGCGCGGGCCCGCAAGGGCTGGATCATGGACACGTACCTGCTGCGACGCCACTGAGGCACGCCGTCCGGCGCGGCCGGGGTCGACCGCGGCGGCCCCGGTCGACCCCGGCCCGGGCGACCCCGGCCCGGGCGGCTTCGGCCCCGGCCCCGACCCCGCCCCCGTCAGCCCAGGAACTCGGGCAGGACGGCGACGAGCCGCTCGTACTCCTCGGGCCGGTTGTAGATCTGGCCGCAGATCCGGATGCCGCCGCCGCCCGGCCGGGGCCAGATCAGGACCCGGATCCGGTGGCGGGCGGCGATCTCCTCGCGCAGGGCGACGGCCTGGTCTCGGGTCTCGGCGATCCCCGGCGGCAGCAGCAGGGCGCGCAGGGGCAGGCCCGGGGTGTGCGGCAGGAGCTCGACGCCGGGCAGCCCGGCGAGCAGCTCGGCTCCGTAGGCGGCCAGGGCGCTGTTGTGGGCGCGGACCTTCTCGGCGTCGAGGCGTTCCAGCAGGTCGAGGCCCTCGGGGGCGGCGAGCCAGCCGGTGTAGTCGACGGTCGCGCGGAATTCGACGGCGCGCGGGAAGCCGTGGTGGTCCTCCCAGGACGGGGACTGGGCGCGTACGCGGGTCCGGTGGGAGGGGGCCACGTGCAGCAGGGCGGTACCGGCGGGGGCGTAGGCCCACTTGTGGAGGTTGCCGAACCAGAAGTCGGCCCCGGGGGCGATCGGCCGGTCGAGCATGCCGGGGGTGTGGGCGCCGTCGACGACGGTCGTCACCCCGCGGGCGGAGAGGTCGGCGATCAGTCGGGGCGTGGCGATCAGTCGGGCGGTGGGCGAGCTGACGTGGTCGAGCAGGGCCACCTTCGTACGGGGGGTGAGGGCGGCGAGGACGGTCTCTCGGACGGCGTCCTCGTCGGGCAGGCGCGGGTCGAGGGCGACGGTGTTGAGGGGGGCGCGGCGGGCGGCGGCGTCGACGACGGTGCCGTAGCCGTGGTCGGTGACGAGGATCTCGTCCCCGTCGGCGAGGGGGATCGCGTCGAGGGCGAGGTTGGCCCCCTCGGTGGCGTTGGTGATGAACGAGAGGCCGTCGGGGTCCGTGCCCAGGTGCGCGGCGACGCGGGCACGGGTGCCGGCCAGCCGGTCGGCGGCGCCGTTGAAGAAGGAGTCGGGGTCGGCGTGGGCCCGGTCGCGCAGGGCTTCCTGGGCCTGCTGGACGGGGAGGGGGACCGCCCCGTAGGAGCCGTGGTTGAGGTGGGCGATGGCGGGGTCCAGCGCGAAGAGGCCGGGACCGCCCGGGAAGACGGGCGGGGCGGGCGGCTGGGTCACGGGGTACCTCCGGGGACGGTCGGTGACGCACCGGGCGGTGGGTGCGGCATCGGGATCATGCCGGGGGCGGGGCGCGCGCGGAAGGACCACTTCGCACGTATTGGCCTGCGCCCGATCGACGACAGGGCCCCGGGCCTGTCGTCGAACTCCCGTCGTCGCCCGGATCGCGGGGCGGGCGGGAGTGCGACGACAGGGCCTAGGGTTTCCGGCCGCTGGTGGCCGCGTAGTACTGGAGGTCCTGGACGTCGGGCGTGCGCTCGACGGGGTAGGGCAGTTCCACCCGCACCTCCTCGGAGCCGTCGCGCGCCAGCCGGGCCGAGCTGGTGCCCGGCGCGAGCCGGAGCAGTCGGGCGTGGACCCCGGCCGGGGTCTCGTGCGCGGCCTTCGCGGCGCCGACGGTGGTGCGGACGGTGCCGGGGGCCGTGAGGAAGCTGAGCACCTCCACGGTGTCCCGGGCGGCGGCGCTGCCCTTGCGCAGGGACATCAGCCGCGTCTGCCCGGGGACGGTCGGGGCGGCGCCCGCGAACTGGGTGCGGGAGGTGAGGTAGAGGGTGTCGCGGACGATCTCGGGCCAGCTGCCCGTCTTGAAGCGGGTCAGGTAGTAGGAGGTCAGGTCCAGGTACGTCGAGCCGTTGTGCAGGGACGGGGCGATGTGGCTGCCCTCGGAGTAGTCGTTCCAGGTGGTCAGTTGGACCCAGTCGGCGCCGTCCTCGATGGCGTGCGTCCAGGTGGACCGCAGGGTGGCGGTGTTGCCCGCCTCGTCGTAGACGCCCTGGTTGGGGCGGGCGTCCTGGACGGACACCGGCTGCATCCAGATCTTGCCGAGGGCGTGGGCCCGGCGGACGTCCTCGGTGGCGCCCTCCTGGCCGACGTGGCTGCGGCTTCCCCACTCGGAGAACCCGTGGCTGATGGGGGCGAACCGCGTGCCGTGGGCCGCGAAGTCGAGGAACAGCGGCACGAAGGCGGTGCGCACGCCGTGCCGGGAGGCCAGGAGGTCGAGGACCCGTTCCCACCACCCGACGTCCTTCGCCTCGGCCTTGAAGGGGGAGACGACGAGGCGTCCGTCGCCGAGCCGGTGGGCCGCGGGGGAAGCGGCGAGGGCGGCGAGGGCGTCCGCGAGCACGGCCGGATCGTCGGTGTCCAGGGAGGCCATGTCCGGCATCAGCATGATCTTGAAGCCGGGGTCGACCGCGTGGGCCGCCCGCAGCAGCGAGGTCGAGCGCTCCCAGTTCTTCCCGGAGAGGGACAGCAGGTCGAGGGTGAACCCGTCGAGGCCGGCGGCGCGGGCGGTGCGGACCTCCCGCAGGAGGTTGGCGTACTCCCAGTCGCCCGTCCCGGGCGCCACCGGCGGCGGGCGGTCGCGCAGCAGGCCGCCGTAGCCGAGGTGCCGGCCGTTCTCCCCGGCCGGTTGGAGGTAGTTGCGGGTGTAGTAGTCGACGTCGGCGGCGGCGTTGTCCAGGGAGAGCGGGTACGGGGTGAAGTAGTGGGCGAAGACCAGCTTCCCGGCGGCCGCTCCCGAGCGCAGCGCGGCCGGGGAGGGCAGGTCGAAGGGCAGGGCCGGGGTGGCGGCGTGGCCGGGCGGGCCGTCCGTCGGGGCCGGTCCGGAGGGGGAGGCCGAGACGGACGGGGACGGCGGTGGCGGCTCGGGGGCCGGGGCGGCCGGCACGGCTCCCGTGGGGGTGGGGGTGCGGGCTCCGGGGGGACCCGTGTCGCGCCCGGCCCGGTCGGATCGGGACCCGGTCGGGTCGGCGTTCCAGGCGATGCCGGCCGCGGCTCCGATCCCGACGAGGAGGAACGCGGCCAGGAGGAAGGCCAACAGGGCGCGGGGGCCCCGGTGTCGGGGCCTTCGGTGCGAGGCGCGCGCGGCCCGTGCGCCGTCCCGCGCCGCCGGGCGCCGCTGCTGCCGGTCCGCTGTCATCGTGGCCCCTCCGCCGACGTCCGCCCCGCTCCCGGGGTCCAACGGCAGTAGAGCGCATGCCCGACGTCCGGACAACCGTCCCCCGCCCCCCGGTCACGCCCGGCGCGGGGTCACGCGGGCGCCGCGTAACACCGTACGGAGACCACCTGGCGCGGCCCCCACCGCTGCTCGACGGTGTCCAGCAACTCCCAGCCCAGCCGCTCGTACAGGGACGTCGCCGCGGTGTCGGAGGCCACGACGTCGAGCACCGGGTGCAACGCGCGACGGCGGGCCTCCTCCACGGCCCGGGCGATCAGCAGGGCGCCGATCCCGTGTCCCCTCGCCGCCGGGGCGACGAACAGCCGACCGACGACGGCCGTACGGTCGGGCGTCCGCCCGGACCCGGCGCCGCCGCGCGCGCTCCACAGCAGCGGGGCCGCGTCTGCCTCGCCGCCGCGCGACAGACCGACGTGTCCCACCGGGCGGCCGCCGAGTTCGGCCACCCAGGAGCCGAGCACGGGGTCACCGGCCAGCCAAGCGGCTGGATTCTCGGGCCAGTTGACGGGGTAGCCGTCGTGGGCGTGGACTTCGGCGAGGAGCCGTACGCACGTGGCGAGGTCGTCGTCGGTCCTGCGCCGCAGGCTGCGGATCGGCCTCTCGTGGGGCACTCTGGAGCTCTCGATGTTCACCCCCGAAGGAAAACACGGGGTGGCGTCCGGGCCCCGGTGACGGAATACGACATTCCCCTGGTGATGCGGTGGAATTGGCGCATAATCGTCGTCACGCGGCTCGAATCATCCCTGTTGCCGCGCCGGTCACGCATGCAATGGGGGGCATCGTGATGATGAGGGACCACCGAACGAGCGGAACACTGCCTGCCACGTCCACCGAGCTGTCCGCCCTGCTCACCGCCGTGCGGCGGGGCCGGGTCCTGACCGTCACCGGCCGGTCCCACGAGCCGCGCAGCACGCTCGTCCGCGACGTGGCGCGGCGCCTCGCGTCCAACTTCTGCGACGGCACTGCCGTGGTCTCGGTCGGACGGGAGGGCAGTGTCGGGGAGTTGGTGTCCGCACTGGGCTGCGTACCCGGAATGCCCTTCCTGCCCTGCGGGACCGCGAACGCCGCCTCGTGGCTCGCCGAACGGGACATGCTGCTGGTCCTGGACGACAGCGACCGGCTGAACCCCGTCGCGCTGGACTGGCTGCGCGCGCTGCTCGCCGTCGCGCCCGGCCTGCGCATCCTGGCCGCCGGCCGGCAGCCGCTCGCCGTGGGCCAGGGCCGGGTGCACCACCTCTGAGCGACCGGGCGACCGGGCGACCGCGCCTGAGCGACCGCGAAGGCCGGGCCCGCGCACGCCGGGCCCGCTCACGCGCCGACCGGGCGACCGGGCGACCGCGGGCCCGGTCACACGCGTGCCACGGCGCGGCAACGCCACGGCACTGTCATGCGAGGGTCATTGAATGACGCGGGTCCGGATCCTGGGGTCTGACCTGCGGATTCGCCGCCGGCCGTCGGCCCGGACGGATCGGGCCGGCGGCGGTGGACCCGGCCGGGGCCGTACGCGGATACGGGTCCGCCCCGGCCGGGCACGAGGCCGGCCGGGGCGGAGCGGGTCGCGCGGGTCCCCGTCGGGACCCGGGCGGGATCAGCCCAGGAGTCGCAGCGCTTCGTTCCACGTCGCGGAGGGACGCATCACGGTCGCGGCCTTGGCCGGGTCGGGCTGGTAGTAGCCGCCGATCTCGGCCGGGGAGCCCTGGACGGCGTTCAGCTCGTCGACGATCTTCTGCTCGGACTCGGCGAGCGTCTTGGCCAGCGGCTCGAAGGCGGCCGCGAGCTTCGGGTCGTCGATCTGGCGGGACAGCTCCTGCGCCCAGTACAGGCCCAGGTAGAAGTGGCTGCCGCGGTTGTCGATGCCGCCGATGCGACGGGTCGGCGACTTGTCCTCGTTGAGGAAGGTGCCGGTCGCGCGGTCCAGGGTGTCGGCCAGCACCTGGGCGCGGGCGTTGCCGGTGGTGGTGGCGAGGTGCTCGAAGCTGGCCGCCAGGGCGAAGAACTCGCCGAGGCTGTCCCAGCGGAGGTAGTTCTCCTTGACGAGCTGCTGCACGTGCTTGGGGGCCGAGCCGCCCGCGCCCGTCTCGAAGAGGCCGCCGCCGGCCATCAGCGGGACGACCGACAGCATCTTGGCGCTGGTGCCCAGCTCCAGGATCGGGAAGAGGTCGGTCAGGTAGTCGCGCAGCACGTTGCCGGTGACGGAGATGGTGTCCTCGCCGCGGCGGATGCGCTCCAGGGAGTACGCCGTGGCCTCGACCGGCGAGAGGATCTCGATGGTGAGACCGTCGGTGTCGTGGTCGGCCAGGTACGTCTTGACCTTGGCGATCAGCTGCTGGTCGTGGGCACGGGTCTTGTCGAGCCAGAACACGGCCGGGGCGCCGGTGGCGCGGGCGCGGGTGACGGCGAGCTTGACCCAGTCCTGGATCGGGAGGTCCTTGGTCTGGCAGGCGCGGAAGATGTCACCGGCGGCGACCTCCTGCTCCAGCACGACCGCGCCCGAGGCGTCGACGAGGCGGACGGTGCCCGCCGAGGCGATCTCGAAGGTCTTGTCGTGGCTGCCGTACTCCTCGGCCTTCTGCGCCATGAGGCCGACGTTCGGCACCGAGCCCATCGTGGCCGGGTCGAAGGCGCCGTGGGCGCGGCAGTCGTCGACGACGACCTGGTAGACGCCCGCGTAGCTGCTGTCCGGGAGGACGGCGAGGGTGTCGGCCTCGGCGCCGTCCGGGCCCCACATGTGGCCGGAGGTGCGGATCATGGCCGGCATGGAGGCGTCGACGATGACGTCCGAGGGGACGTGCAGGTTGGTGATGCCCTTGTCGGAGTCGACCATCGCGAGGGCGGGGCCCTCGGCGATCTCGGCGTCGATCGAGGCCTTGATCGCGTCGCCGTCGGGCAGGGCGCCCAGACCGTTCAGGATGGTGCCGAGGCCGTCGTTGGGGGACAGGCCGGCGGCGGCGAGGGTGGCGCCGTAGCGGGCGAAGGTGTTCGGGAGGAACGCGCGGACCACGTGGCCGAAGACGATCGGGTCGGAGACCTTCATCATCGTGGCCTTGAGGTGCACGGAGAACAGGACGTCCTCGGCCTTGGCGCGGGCGATCTGGTCGTTCAGGAAGGTGCGCAGGGCGTCGACGTGCATGACGGACGCGTCCACGACCTCACCGGCGAGGACCGGTACGGACTCGCGCAGCACGGTGGTGGTGCCGTCGGCGTCGACGTGCTCGATGCGCAGCGTGCCGGCCTCGGCGATCACGGTGGACTTCTCGGTGGAGCGGAAGTCGTGCTCGCCCATGGTGGCGACGTTCGTCTTCGACTCGGAGGACCAGGCGCCCATGCGGTGCGGGTGGGCCTTGGCGTAGTTCTTGACCGAGCCGGGCGCGCGGCGGTCGGAGTTGCCCTCGCGCAGGACCGGGTTGACGGCGCTGCCCTTGACCTTGTCGTAGCGGGAGCGGATCTCGCGCTCCTCGTCGGTCTTCGGGTCGTCCGGGTAGTCCGGGAGGGCGTAGCCCTGGCCCTGGAGCTCGGCGATCGCGGCCTTCAGCTGCGGGATCGAGGCCGAGATGTTCGGAAGCTTGATGATGTTGGCTTCCGGGGTCTTCGCCAGTTCGCCCAGCTCGGCGAGGGCGTCGGCGATGCGCTGGCCCTCCTCCAGGTGCTCGGGGAAGCTGGCGATGATCCGACCGGCCAGGGAGATGTCACGGGTCTCGACATTCACACCGGCCGTCGACGCGTAGGCCTGGATCACAGGCAGGAAGGAATACGTCGCGAGGGCCGGGGCCTCGTCAGTGTGCGTGTAGATGATGGTCGAGTCAGTCACCGGATGCTCCGCTCCACAGTCTGCGTCTCTCGTCTGCAACATTGCTCGACATCAAGATATCTCGTGATCGGGCCGCTCTGGACAGCCCCCTGCCGCAAGACGGACGAGACGCGTGTCACCCCGGCGGCGGCGCGACCCGTCCGGGCGTACGACGGCGACGGCGCCGCCCGCGACCCGGTAGGTCGTGGAGCGGCGCCGTCGTGGGTGGTGCGGCCTGGCGCGGTGCGGCTCAGGCCTGGAGCTGCTTGGGGTTGGGTCCGTAGGTGTTGGGACCGGCGTCGCCCTCGATGGCCATGAGGACGATGATGGCGATCCAGCCGACGAACGGGATGACGCTGACCAGGTACCACCAGCCGGACCTGCCGGTGTCGTGCAGGCGGCGGACGCTGACGCCCAGCGTCGGGAGGAAGACGGCGAGGTTGTAGATCCAGAAGATGACCGGGTAGCTGCCGAGGGCGAAGTCGACCACCATCAGGACGACGATGATCGGGATGCTGAAGAGGACGAACATCCAGTACTCCTGGCGGCGTGCCCGGCCGGAGAAGTCCGCGTAGCGCTTGATGACGTCGATGTAGTAGTGCACGAGTCCCCCCTGAGGACGGCATCGATCGGCCCGCTCCACCCGGGAAGGGGCCGGGCCGGACTCATTCCCTGTGGGGGGCACACCCAAGCCGGTTCCGCAGGTCTCGATTTGGCCAACTCGCTTGCATTCTGCGGGGGTTGGGGATAGAGGGGCGACTGGGGGTGGCGGTGCCGGGGATGTCGGCGATCCCGCGGATCCGGGGAGACGGTCGGGGCCGACCCGACGCGGGCCGGCCCGTCCGGGTCAGCCGATGTGGAAGGAGTCCCCGTAGACCTTCCAGTCGAGCGGGGTGTTGAGGTTCAGGTTGCCCTTCTTCAGGAAGACCCGCTGGGCGGTGTCGACGCGGCTGGTGTCGCTGTGGGCCTCCTCCTGCTTCATCGCCCAGACGCGGGCGTCGAGGAAGGCGTTCAGCCAGGTCGTCTCGTTGCCGCCCTGGGCCGGGGGCTTGGCCTTGGTCAGGGCGCGCTTGCGGATGTTGCGGAAGCTGGTGGAGTCGGTGCCGTCGCCGTGCATCACGATGGCGTCGTAGTAGATGAACTGGCCGAGGGTGCCGACGCCGTCGGACTTGCCCTGCTTGACGGACGGGTCGAAGTAGACCCGGTCGCGCTCGTGGTCCTGGGCCTTCTTGAACGCGCTGTCCTGGGCGGCCTTGGCCCAGTCCTTGGTGAAGTTCGGGTCGAGTCCGGCGTGCGAGTCGCTGCCGTCGACCTTGCGCAGGGCGGGCAGGTACTTGGCGAGCACGTTGCCCGGCTTGACCTGGGTGTAGTACTCGACGAGGTCGAGCATGTCGCCGGTGCCGGAGCAGAAGCCGATGATGCCGGCGGTGTAGCCGCGACCGTCGCCTATGTCCTCGATGTACTTGTACTGGGCCTTCCAGTCCAGCGAGGAGTTCTCGGCGCTGGAGACGATCTGCATGGCGATGTCCTTCTTCGCCGGATCGTCGAGGCCGGTCGCCGCCGCGGCGGCGACGCGGGGGCCGGCCTCGGCCCGGGGGGCGTCGGTCGCGTGCGCGGCGACGGGGGCGGCGAGCAGGGCGGCCGTGAGAACGGCGCCGATCGTCAGGGACTTGCGGTGAGGGGTGAACACGGGGCCTCCATGCGGTGGTTGGGCGTTCCCGATTCCGTTAGGAAACTTTCCTACCAGACATCGGGAGACGCGAACACCCCACGCACCACGCGCCCATCGCTCCCGCCGACGCTTTTCGGCCACGCCCGACCCCCCGAGTCGGGGGGGACGGGGGGCCGGAGGGCGGGGGTCGGGGAGGCGGGCCCCGAGGTCCGTCAGAGCCAGCCGTTGCGGCGGAAGCCCCGGTGGATGAGGAAACAGGCGACGGCCATGACGGCGAGGACGGTGGGGTAGCCGTAGGTCCAGCGCAGTTCGGGCATGTGGTCGAAGTTCATGCCGTAGACCCCGCAGACCATCGTGGGGACGGCGACGATGGCCGCCCAGGCCGTGATCTTGCGCATGTCCTCGTTCTGGGCGACCGTCACCTGCGCGAGGTGGGCCTGGAGGATCGAGTCGAGGAGGGTGTCGTAGGCGGAGATCTGCTCGGTGGCGCGGGTCAGGTGGTCGGCCACGTCCCGGAAGTAGGCGCGGACCTCCGGCGGAACGACCGGTATCGGCTGCGTCGCCAGGTGCTGCAACGGCCGGTCGAGCGGGGCCACCGCCCTGCGCAGCTCCAGCAGCTCCCGCTTGAGCTGGTAGATGCGACCGGCGTCACCCCGGCCGCCGTGCTCGCTGAACACGGCGGTCTCCACGGAGTCGAGGTCGCTCTGCACGGCGTCCGTGACGGCCACGTAGTCGTCGACGACGTGGTCCGCCATCGCGTGCAGGACGGCGGCCGGACCCTGCGCCAGCTGCGCCGGCTCGGCCTCCAGGGCCTCGCGGACGGGGCCGAGGGTGCCGCGTCCGCCGTGCCGGATGGTGATCACGAAGTCCTCGCCGACGAAGGCCATCAGCTCGCCGGTCTCCACGACCTCGCTGGTCGCCGTCAGCTCCTCGTGCTCGACGTAGCGGACGGTCTTGAAGACGGCGAAGAGGGTCTCGTCGTAGCGTTCGACCTTGGGGCGCTGGTGGGCGTTGACCGCGTCCTCGACGGCCAGCGGGTGCAGCCCGAACAGTGCGGCGAGGCCGGCCAGTTCCGTCTGGGAGGGCTCGTGCAGACCGATCCAGACGAAGCCCTCGCCCGCCTTGCGCACCCGGTGGAGGGCCTCCTCCACCTCCGTGCACCCGTCCTGGCGGGCGCCGTCCACGTACACGACGCAGTTGACGACGGCGCTGCCGAGCGGGGAGCGGGCCGGGTGGCTGAGGTCGACGGCCCGCCGGTAGCCGCGGCGCACGGCGCGGCGCAGGTTGCTGAACATGGACACGGACGTACTCCCCTTCGGCGGATCAGCGGCCAGTCTGCCACCGTCGCACCCCCGCCCCGGCCACGGTCGGGAAGGGTCGGGGCGCGTCCCGGTCCGGCGCCGCCCTCAGCGTCCCGTCGGCGGCGCGGGCCGGGCCGGGCCGACGTCCGGTCGGGCGGGGGGCACGGGGCGCAGCTCCTCCAGCGCGACCTCGGCGACCACGCGGGCCACCGTCGCCAGGGCGGGCGAGTCCAGCTTCCACTGCTGCCAGTACAGCGGTACGTCCAGGGGGCGGCCCGACGCCAGCTCCACCAGCGCCCCGGACCGCAGCAGCGGCTCGGCCTGCGGTTCGGGCACCAGCCCCCACCCCAGCCCGGCCACCACCGCGTCCCGGAAGCCCTCCGAGGTCGGCACGAGGTGACGGACGGAGCCGGCCCCGGCGGCGCCGCCGGACAGCACCCGTACGTAGGAGTCCTGGAGCTCGTCGCGCCGGTCGAAGACGATCACCGGCGCCTCCCACAGCCGCCGCGCCTCCGATCGCGCGCCCCCCGGCAGCCGACGGGCGACGAAGGCCGGGCTCGCCACCGGCAGGTAGCGCACCAGACCCAGGGCCCGCACCGAGCACCCCGCCACCGGGTCGGGCGAGGAGGTGACGGCGGCCATGACCTGCCCCTCGCGCAGCAGCGCCGTCGTGTGGCCCTCGTCCTCGCGGTGCAGTTCGAAGCAGATCGGCGGTTCCTGCGGCACCCGGGTCAGCGCGGGCAGGAACCAGGTGGCGAGGGAGTCCGCGTTGACCGCCAGGGGCAGTCGGACCGGGCCCAGGTCGTCGGCCATGCCCAACTCGGCCCGCGCGTCGCGTTCCAGCCGGGCGAGCTGGCGCGCGAAGCGGATCACCACCTCTCCCGATTCGGTGGGGCGCACCGGCTTGGAGCGCATCAGCAGGACCCGCCCGGTGCGCTGCTCCAACGCCTTGACGCGTTGGCTCACGGCGGAGGGGGTGACGTGCAGGAGCGCGGCGGCGGCGTCGAAGGTGCCCTCGTCGACGACCGCGAGCAGGGTCCGGACCTGGTCCAGGGGAAGGTCTTCCATCACGAGCGCTAATGCTACGTAAAAATCTTTAGCTGTACTGGTTGCGCCACGCTGCCTACGGTCGTCCCATGAACCACGGCATCACCACAGCGGCCCTGGCCGGCTTCGGCACCGGACTGTCCCTCATCGTCGCCATCGGCGCGCAGAACGCCTTCGTGCTGCGCCAGGGGGCGCGCCGCCAGGCCGTCCTCCCGGTCGTCGCCATCTGCGCCGTGTCGGACGCGGCCCTGATCGCCCTCGGCGTGGCCGGGGTCGGGGCCTTCGTCACCGCCTGGCCCGCCGCCCTCACCGCCGTCGCGGTCGCCGGCGGCGCGTTCCTGATCTGCTACGGGCTCCTGGCGGCCCGCCGGGTGCTGCGCCCCGCCCCCGGGGCGGCCCTCACCGCCTCGGGGGCGGCCGTCGGCTCCGCCCGCGGGGCGGTGCTGACCTGCCTGGCGATGACCTGGCTCAACCCGCACGTGTACCTGGACACCGTGCTGCTCGTGGGCTCCCTGGCCGCCGACCGGGGCGACCTGAGGTGGGCGTTCGGCATCGGCGCGGTCCTGGCCAGCCTGATCTGGTTCTCCGCCCTCGGCTACGGGGCCCGGCTGCTCGGAGGCCTGCTCGCGCGGCCCGGGGCCTGGCGGGTGCTGGACGGCCTGGTCGCCGCGACGATGGTGACCCTGGGCGGATTGCTCCTCGTACGGGCCTGAGCGTGTCGTCGAAGTGACGCCGGACGGTTTCAGCCGGGGCCCTCGACCCCGCCCTCGGGCTCGCGACACGATCGGGGTGCGTTCAGGGGTGGTTCAGGGTGATCACCCATGATCGACGGGCGGTGCGCGACGAAGGCGGGTCCACGAGCTCGACCGGCGGATCCTCCGCGCGCCGGCCCCGGGGCCGTGGTCGAGGCGGCCCTCACCCACGGATCGTGAAGGTGTCCGTGGGCGGGGGGCGGGGCGCCGCGTGGTAGGCATGCGGTGATGCCGGCGATGCACCGAGCCGGCCGCACGACGAACCCGCTGGAGCCCCCACCGTGCCCGACCAGCCCTCCTCAACCGCCGCCCTCGCGTCCGCGTCCGACGAGGGGCTGCGCGCGTACTACGCCGCGCAGCCCGCCCCGCTCGTCGCCGCGACCGGGATCGTCATGGACACCGAGGGCCGGGTCCTCGTCCTGACCACCTCCTACAAGAAGGACGCGGAACTGCCGGGCGGCACGGTCGAGGACACCGAGACCCCCGAGGAGGGCCTGGCCCGGGAGCTCAAGGAGGAGCTGGACCTGTCCGTCCCGGTGGGCCGGCTGCTCGCCGTCGACTCCTGCCGACCCGGCCGGCTCGGCCGCTCGCTCGTGGTGCACGTCCATCTCGTCGGCCCGCTCGCCCCCGACCGGATCGACGCCGTCTCCTTCGCGGACGGGGAGATCACCGGGGCGCACTGGCTCACCCCCGACGAGGCGCACGCGCGCCTGCCCGCCCGCCTGGCGCCCCGGCTGCGCGCGGCGCTGGCCGCGCTGCGGCTGGGCTCGTTCGCGCACCTGGTCGACGGCGTGCCCCAGCCGGGCTCGCCCGCCGGGTTCGATCCGGCCGACCGGGCGGCGTTGGAGCACGCGGGCGGCTTCGACGCGGCCGGCCATCGCGCCGCCCGGCCGAAGTCCCTCACGGCGGCGAACGTCCTGTTCACCGACGGGGCCGGCCGGGTGCTGCTGGTCGAGCCCGGCTACGGCGACGCCGGGCGCCTGCTGCTGCCGGGCGGCGGCGTCGACAGCGACCTCGGCGAGACCCCGAGGGCCGGAGCGGCCCGCGAGGTCCGCGAGGAACTGGGGCTGGACCTGCCCCCCGGCCGGCTCCTGGCGGTGAACTGGTCGCACCGCCCCGGCCATCCGGCGCGGATCCGCTTCCTCTACGACGGCGGGGTGCTCGACGCCGACACGCTCGGCCGGATCCGCCTGCCCGAGGGCGAGCTGCTGAGCTGGCGGACGGTGGACCCCGGGGAACTGCGCGGGGTCGTCAAACCGTTGCTGCGCCGGCAGATCAAGGCCTGCCTCAAGGCGCGCGCCAAGGGCACCGGGCCGCTGGAGCTGCACGAGGGCCGCCCCGCCGGCGCCCCGTAGGACCCGAACGGACCGTGGCGGGGGGCGGCGGGGATCGGCGAGGACAGCGGGGTCCTCCGCGTGGGCATACCCCCTTGGAGTATTTTTCCCGGGTCGCCTACGATGCGCGCATGAGCGAAACGGTGCGTCGGGCGAGCGGCCCCTTCGGGCTGCCCCGACGCCTGTGGCTCGTCCTGGCCGTGCTCACGGGCCTGCTGGGCATGCACGGGCTGGGCCCGGGCGGGATCCCGGCGAAGGCCCCGGCGGCCGTCGCCGCGGCGTTCCGGCCCGCCCTCGCGGCGGCGACCTCCCCGCACGACACCGCCGGGCACGCCGCCCCGTCCCACGACGCGGCGCGGCCCGAGGCCTCACCCCACGACACGCCGGCGGACCGCACGACGCCGGTCCGCGCGCGGGACGCCGCGGTCCCCGCCGCGCCCTGCGCCTGTCCGCACGACGGCCCCGGTGGCGGTCACGCCGAGCACGCGGACGCCACCTGCGCGGCCCCCGGCACCGGCGCTCCCCCGGTCCTGCCCGGCCCGGCGCCCGCGCCCGGCGCGCTCGGGGCGCCGGCGCCGGCCGCCCACGGGATCGCCCCCGCCTCGGCGGTGGACGGACGGGCACCACCCTCACTCTCGGAACTGCAACTCCTGCGCGTATAGGCGGTCTCCGGCGTCACCCCGACGCACGAGCCCGTCCACTTCCCGCACGCCGTCGTCCGGCGTGCCGCAGCACAGGAGAAGCACCACCATGACCATCCGGCGTTCCACGATCCGTCGTACCTCCGCCGTCGCGCTGGCCGCGACCGCCGCCCTCGTCCTCGCAGCCTGCGGCGGGAACTCCGACCCGGCCGACGGCGGCCCGACGCACTCCGGCCACGGCTCCTCCGGCCGGACGGCCGCCGCCACGCCTCCCGCCGGGGCCACGCCCTCCGCCGGGTCCTTGCCGGGCACGGGCGCCCGCGGCGAGAACAACGCGGCCGACACCGCCTTCGCCCAGGGGATGATCCCCCACCACCGGCAGGCCGTCGAGATGGCCGACCTGGCCGCGACGCGCGCCGGATCCGCCGAGGTGAGGAAGGTCGCCGAGGAGATCAGGAAGGCCCAGGACCCGGAGATCAAGACCCTCTCCGGGTGGCTCGCCGCCTGGGGCGAGCAGGTGCCCGCGGCCGGAGCCGACGGCGGGCACGGCGGGCACGCCATGTCCGGGATGATGACCGGCGAGGAGATGGACCGCCTGTCGAAGGCCGAGGGACGGGCCTTCGACACCGCCTTCCTCGAACTCATGGTCAAGCACCACGAAGGCGCCGTGGCCATGGCGAAGACCGAACAGTCCGACGGCCGGTTCCAGGCCGCCAAGGACATGGCCGGCGCCATCGTGTCCTCGCAGGGTGCCGAGATCGCCCACATGAGGGAACTGCTCGGCGGGAAGTAGCCGACGGGTCCGGCCCGGGGCTCACCGACGGTGGTCCCCGGGCCGGGCCGCGCTGCGGCTCCCGCTACCCCGCGATGGGGATCCGCCCGTCGCCACCCCGGTCCGAGCCGCGGTCCCGGCCGGTGCCGGAAGCCTCGCCGGCCCCCGCCTGCGCGGCGGTGGCGGCGTCGGCGCCCCGCGTCAGACCCTTGAGGAGCTGCGGGAGGTCCAGTCCGGTGGTCGAGCCGAGCAGTTCCACGCCCTGGGCGACGTTGTCGGCGACGGTACGGGACAGCCGGCTCGCCCCGTCGGTGGAGATGACGGTCATCTTGTCGATGGCCGCGAGCGGTTCGGCGGCCTTGCCGACGACCTCGGGCAGGACCTCGACCAGCATCTGGAGCACGGCGGCCTCGCCGTAGCGGGCGAAGGCCTCGGCCTTCTTGTCCATGGCCTCCGCCTCGGCGGCGCCCCGGGCGGCGATCGACGCGGCCTCCGCGTCGCCCTCCAGGCGGACCGCCTCCGCGATCGCCGCGCGTCGGGCCCGCTCGGCCTCACCGCGCCGGGCGCCCTCGATGGCCTCCGCCTCGGCCAGGGCCGAACGGCGCTGCTTCTCGCCCTCACCGGTCAGTCGGGCGCTCTCGGCCTCCGCCTGGGCGGCGGCGATGGCCGCGAGGCGTTCGGCCTCGGCCTGCTTGACGCGGGCCACCCGCTTGGCCTCCGCCTCCTGTTCGGCCTCGTAGCGGCGGGCGTCGGCGGGCTTGCGCACCTGGGTGTCGAGCTGGCGGTCGGTCAGGGCGGCCTGTCGTTCGGCGACCTTCTCCTGTTCGGTGAGGATCTGCTGCTGCCGGTCGGCCTCGGCCAGCGGACCCGCGGCGTTGGCCTGGGCGGAGGCCGCGTCGGTCTCCGCCTTGATCTCCGCCTGGCGCAGCTGGAGCGTGCGCTGCGCGACGGCGATCTCCTCCTCCGCCTTCAGGCGCGCCTGCTCGGCGGTGCGGCGGGCGTTGGCCTCCGCGATGTCGGCCTCCTGCTTGGCGCGGGCGGCCTCGGGGCGGCCCAGGTCCTCCAGGTAGGAGCCCTCGGTGGTGATGTCCTGGATCTGGAAGGCGTCGAGGACGAGGCCCTGCCCGGACAGGCTCGCCTCGGCCTCCTCCGCGACCTGGCCGGCGAAGGCGGCGCGGTCACGGATGACGTCCTCGACCGACATGCGGCCGACGATGGCGCGCAGGGCCCCCGACAGCACCTCCTGGGTGAAGCCGACGATGCCGTCCTGCTGCTGGAGGAACCGTTGGGCGGCCGCGCGGATGGCGTCCTCGGTGCCGCCGACCTTGACGATCGCGACGCCTTCGAGGTTGGCCTTGATGCCGCGCAGGGTCACCGCGCCGCGCACGGCGACGGGGATGTGCCGGCTGGACAGGTCGAGGGTGAAGCGCTGCTGCACGAAGGGGACGACGAAGACCCCGCCGCCGACCACGACCTTCTGCCCGCTGTTGTCGGTGACGACCCGGCCGGTGGACGGGTCCGTGGTCTTCCTGCCGCGCCGGCCGGTGATGATGAAGGCCTCGCTGGGGCCGGCGACCTTGTACCGGGTGACGACGACCAGGGCCGACAGGACCAGGAGGACGACCACCCCCACGACGGAGACGACGACAGGACTCATGGGCACACTCCCGTGAACAGGCGGAACAACGACATGGGACGGGGCGGCGCGCCGCCGCACCGCCGAGGTGGTGGCGGGCGGGTGGCCGGGCCGCGGGCCCCGTAGGGCCTCGGTCAGCGCTCCACGGCGCGGACCTCGACGGAGGTCGGCGTCGGGACGGCGCTCACCCACACCTCGGCGCCGCGGCCGAGCGGCCCGGCGGAGGTGGCGGCGTACTTCACCGGCTGGCCGGCGAGCCGCAGCAGGACCTCGCCGTAGCCGCCGCCCCCGGGAATGCCGGTGACCACGGTGCCGGCCGATCCGACGAGGTCGCCCTGGCGGGGGGCCGCCCCGTCGCGGTCGCGCGCCAGGGCGCGGCCGAAGCGGTACGTGGCCCAGCCGACGCCCGCACCGGCCACGGCGCCGGCGGTGGCCGCCGCTCCCGTCCCCAGTCCCGTGGAACCGAGGACGATCGCCCCCGTGAAGCCGAGCATCGAGACGAAGCCCGCGATCACCGGGAGCGACAGCCAACCGTCGAGCGGTCCGGCGGCGGCGGCGTCGAAGACCGACTCCAGCACCCCGTCGAACACCAGCGAGCCGACGAGCAGGAGGACCCCCGTGATGCCGAGACCGAGAAACCATCCCATGGCACTCTCCCCCTGCCGCGTGTCGAACCCGCCGGACAACGGCATCGTGTCATCGCGCCCCCGGCCCGCACACTGCCTGGTTCCGGCAATCTTTATGCGTTTTTGACGCACGACGTGCGGGCCCCGCCCCCGCCCCGCTCCGCCCGGCCCCGCCCGGCCCCGGAAACGACGAAGCGCCGCGGCCGGGGCGAGGAAGGGGGTTCCTTCTTCGCCCCGGCCGCGGCGCGTTCGGGGCCTACGGCGCGGGGGCCGTCGGGCGGATCCGGGTCGCTCAGACCTGCGGGGCCGGGTACGTCGGGTACTCCACGCCGGACACGGTCTGGACGACGCGGATGACCTGGCAGGAGTAGCCGAACTCGTTGTCGTACCAGAGGTACAGGATGGCGTTGTCGCCGTCGACCTTGGTGGCGCCGGCGTCGATGATCGAGGCGTGGCGCGAGCCGACGAAGTCCATGGAGACGGCGTCGGGGGCGGTCGTGAAGTCGATCTGGCGCTTGAGCGGCGAGTGCAGCGACACGTCGCGCAGGTGCTCCAGGACCTCCTCACGGGTGGTCTCGCGGCCCAGGCGCAGGCTCAGGATGGCGATCGAGACGTCCGGGACGGGGACGCGGATCGAGCTGCCGGTGATGGGCGCCTTGAGCTCGGGCAGGGCCTTGGCGACGGCGGACGCGGCACCGGTCTCGGTGATGACCATGTTGAGCGGCGCGCTGCGACCACGACGGTCGGCCTTGTGGTAGTTGTCCAGGAGGTTCTGGTCGTTGGTGAACGAGTGGACGGTCTCCACGTGGCCGCGCAGCACGCCGTACTCGTCGTCCATGGCCTTGAGCGGCGGGACGATCGCGTTGGTGGTGCAGGAGGCGCAGGACAGGATCCGCTCGTCCGGCTTGATCGTGTCGTGGTTGACGCCGTGCACGATGTTCGGGACGTCACCCTTGCCGGGGGCGGTCAGGACGACCTTGTCGATGCCCGGGCGCAGGTGCTTGGCGAGACCGTCGCGGTCGCGCCACTTGCCCGTGTTGTCGATGAGGATGGCGTCCTTGATGCCGTACGCGGTGTAGTCGACCTCGGAGGGGTCGTTCGCGTAGATCACCTTGATCGCGTTGCCGTTGGCGAGGATGGTGCTGGTTTCCTCGTCCACGGTGATGGTGCCCTGGAACTGGCCGTGGATGGAGTCGCGGCGCAGCAGCGAGGCGCGCTTGACGAGGTCCTGCTCGCCGCCACCGCGGACGACGATGGCGCGCAGGCGCAGGCCGTTGCCGGAGCCGGCCTTCTCGATGAGCAGGCGGGCGACCAGGCGGCCGATGCGGCCGAAGCCGTACAGGACGACGTCGCGGCCGTCGCCGCGCTCGATCTTGTTCTCACCGGTCGCGCCGGCGACGGCCTCGGCGGTGAACCGCTCCACCGACAGACCGCGGTCGTCGCTCTTGTACGTCGCGGCGAGCATGCCGATGTCGATCTGCGAGGGGCCGAGATCGAGGGTGGTGAGGGCCTGGAGGAACGGCATCGTCTCGGTGACCGAGAGCTCCTCGCCGTCGATCTGCCGGGCGAATCGATGGGTCTTGAGGATGCTGACCACTGACTTGTTCACCAGGGAGCGGCTGTGGAGCAGGATCGTGACGTCACGCTCCCGGTGCAGCTTCCCGATGATGGGGATCATGGACTCCGCGATCTCTTCGCGGTTTTTCCAGTTGGTGAACGAGTCCTCGTTGACAGTCACAGGTTCATCTTTCGAGCTAGGCGGCGCTCATATGCTAACCCCACCGTCCTTTGATCATTCCAGTGGTGCCCCCCGCTCCGTCGGACCCGTCCACCCCCTGGACGCCCGCGCCCGGTGACCGTCCTTCGGCGCGGGTGCCGATCGAGTCCCGCCGAACCCGGCCACCGGCAGGGTCCGCGCAGGTCAGCCGTGGTGTGACGGTCCGGCGTCCCCGGCCGGAAGGGTGGGACAGCCGATCGCCGCCCGGGTTCCGCGGCCACGTCCGCGTACGCGCCCGCCCTCCGGGCGCAGACGCCGGCGCGGGAAACAATCCCGTCAAATGCACTTAACGGCCCATCCATGGTTCGGGCCGACGCCCCGGCATAGCGTTCTCGGAGGGGATCCGGAAGGTCTCCTCCGAGACCGATCCGGAAGGCAGGGCTCGACGTGTCCGAACTGCACCTCGCCGTCGCGTTGGACGGAGCCGGGTGGCATCCCGCGGCCTGGCGGGAGCCGGGGGCCCGCCCCGGCGAACTGTTCACCGCCCGGTACTGGGCCGACGTCGTCGCCGAGGCCGAGGCGGGTCTGCTGGACTTCGTCACCTTCGAGGACGGCCTGACCCTCCAGTCCTCCTCCCCGACGGAGCACGACACCCGTACCGACCGGGTGCGGGGGCGGCTGGACGCGGTCCTGACGGCCGCCCGGGTCGCCCCGCTGACCCGGCACATCGGGCTCGTGCCGAGCGTGACGGCCACCCACACCGAGCCGTTCCACATCTCCAAGGCGCTGGCCACACTGGACCACGTCAGCCGGGGGCGGGCGGGCGTGCTCCTGCGGGCCTCCGCGCCGCCGCACGAGGCGGCCCACTTCGGCCGTCGTACGTTCCCGCTGCCGGTCGGCGAGTCGGCCGAGGAGGCCGCCGACCACATCGAGGTCGTCCGGCGGTTGTGGGACAGCTGGGAGGACGACGCGGAGATCCGCGACGCCGCCACGGGCCGCTTCGTCGACCGCGACCGCCTGCACCACATCGACTTCGTCGGGCGCCACTTCCGCGTACGGGGCCCCTCGATCACCCCCCGACCGCCGCAGGGCCAGCCGCTGGTGACCGCGACCGCCGGCTCGGCCGCGCCCCGGCCCGGTCTGGTGGACCTGGTGTACGTGGCGCCGCGCGACCTCGACGAGGCGCGGGCGGCGGCCTCGGCCGCCTTCGGCTCGGAGGCCGCGCCGCGGCACGTCTTCGCCGACCTGACGGTCCTGCTCGCCCCGGACACCGCGACCGCGGCGGCCCGGCGCGACCGGCTCGATGAGGCGGCCGGCGGCCCGTACGACCCGGAGGGCGCCTTCTTCACGGGCACCCCGGCCGGGCTCGCGGAGCTGCTCCTGGAGTGGCGGCGCGCGGGGGTGACCGGCTTCCGGCTGCGGCCCGCGGTACTGGCCGACGACCTGCCGGCGATCACCCGGGGCCTGGTCCCCGAGCTCCGGCGGCGCGGGGCCTTCCGCGGCTCGTACGGTGCCGGGACCCTGCGCGGTCTGCTGGGTCTGGAGCGCCCGCCCAACCGGTACGCCGCCGGCGCCGCCGGCTCCACCACGCACCCGACCCGACGCGGGGCCCGGACCCCCGGAACCGGAAGGACGGCATGAGCGGCGAGCCGCGCAAGCGGATCCACCTGGCGGCGCACTTCCCCGGCGTCAACAACACCACGGTGTGGAGCGACCCCGAGGCGGGCAGCCACATCGACTTCGACTCCTTCGCCCACTTCGCGCGGACCGCCGAACGCGCCAGGTTCGACTTCGTCTTCCTCGCCGAGGGACTCCGGCTGCGCGAACAGGGCGGCCGGATCCACGACCTGGACGTGGTCGGCCGTCCCGACACCTTCACCGTGCTCGCGGCGCTGGCCGCCGTCACCGAGCACCTGGGGCTGACGGGCACGATCAACTCCACCTTCAACGAGCCGTACGAGGTGGCCCGCCAGTTCGCGAGCCTCGACCACCTCTCCGGCGGCCGGGCCGCCTGGAACGTGGTGACGTCCTGGGACGCCTTCACCGGCGAGAACTTCCGCCGCGGCGGGTTCCTGGCGCGCGAGGACCGCTACGCGCGGGCCCGGGAGTTCCTGGCGACCGCCACCGAGCTCTTCGACTCCTGGGACGGTACGGAGATCGCCGCCGACCCCGTCTCCGGCACCTTCCTGCGGGACGGGCGCGCCGGTACCTTCGCGCACCGCGGGCGGCACTTCGACATCGAGGGCCGCTTCAACGTGCCGCGCAGCCCGCAGGGCCGACCGGTGATCTTCCAGGCGGGCGACTCGGACGAGGGGCGCGAGTTCGCCGCCGCCCGCGCGGACGCGATCTTCGGCCGCCACGGCACGCTGGACGAGGGCCGCGCCTTCTACGCCGACGTCAAGGGGCGCCTCGCCCGGTACGGCCGGCGCCCCGAGGAGCTGCTGATCCTGCCCGCCGCCACGTTCGTCCTCGGCGACACCGACGCCGAGGCCCGCGAGCTCGCCCACGAGGTGCGCCGCCTCCAGGTGAGCGGGGCCACCGCGATCGCGTACCTGGAGCACGTCTGGAACCGGGACCTGTCCGGCTACGACCCGGACGGCCCGCTGCCCGAGGTGGACCCGGTGCCCGGGGAGAACACGATCGCCCTGGGTCGGGCGAGCGTGCGGCAGTTCCGGGACCCCCTCGCCACGGCCCGGGAGTGGCGGGCGCTCGCCGAGGCGAAGAACCTGTCGATCCGCGAGCTGGTCATCGCCACGACCGCCCGGCAGACCTTCGTGGGCTCCCCCGCCACCGTCGCGGACGCCATCGACGACCTGGTGCGGGCGGACGCCGCCGACGGCTTCGTCCTGGTCCCGCACCTGACCCCCGGCGGGCTCGACGCCTTCGCCGACACGGTGGTGCCGCTGCTCCAGGAGCGGGGCGCCTTCCGCACCGAGTACACCGGCACCACCCTGCGCGACCACCTCGGCCTGTCCGTACCCGAGGCCCGGCGGCCCGCCGCCGGGGCCGAGGGGGCCGGCGGCGGTGCGGAGGCCGCCGGCGCGTACGCCGACCTGTAAGGCGCGTACGCCGACCCGTAAGGAGACCCGTCATGTCCGGCATCCCGCTCGGGGTCCTCGACCTCGTGCCGATCACCTCCGGTTCCACCGCCGCGGAGGCCCTGCACCGCAGCATCGACCTGGCCCGACAGGCAGAACGTCTCGGCTACGCGCGGTACTGGTTCGCCGAGCACCACCTGAACCCCGGCGTCGCCGGGACCTCCCCGGCCGTGCTGCTCGCCCTGACCGCCTCGGCGACCTCCACGATCCGGATCGGTTCGGGCGCCGTCCAGCTCGGTCACCGCACCGCGCTGTCGACGGTCGAGGAGTTCGGCCTGATCGACGCCCTGCACCCGGGCCGGCTCGACCTGGGGCTGGGCCGCTCGGCGGGCCGGCCCCCGCGGCCCGCGGAGGGGGCCGCCGAGCCCTTCGTCGGGTACACGCCGAACGGGCTGCTGATCCCGCCCCGGTTCTCCTTCGCGCACCTGCTGGGTCACCCCCGGGTGGCGCTCCAGCAGAAGCTGTTGAACCTGCCGGGAGCCACCGCGCAGGACTACGGCGAGCAGGTGGACGACGTCCTCGCGCTGCTGCGCGGGGAGTACCGGTCCCCGGAGGGGATCGGGGCGCGCGCGGTACCGGGCGAGGGGGCCGACGTACAGGTGTGGATCCTGGGCAGCAGCGGCGGGCAGAGCGCGGAGACCGCCGGGCGGAACGGTCTGCGGTTCGCCGGGAACTACCACGTCAGCCCCGGTTCGGTGCTGGAGGCGGTGGAGGGCTACCGGGCGGCGTTCAAACCGTCGGCGGAGCTGGAGCGCCCGTACGTGACGGTCTCGGCGGACGTGGTGGTGGCCGAGGACGACGAGAGCGCCCACGGCCTGGCCGAGGGGTACGGGCCCTGGGTGCGCAGCATCCGTACCGCCGAGGGCGCCATCGCCTACCCGTCCCCGGACGAGGCGCGGGCCCTGCCGTGGACCGAGGCCGACCGGGCGCTCGTGGCGGACCGGGTGGACACCCGGTTCGTCGGGTCGCCGCGGACCGTCGCGGACCACCTGGAGCGGCTCGCGGGGGCGACCGGGGCGGACGAGCTGCTGATCACCACGATCACCCACGACCACGCGGCCCGGGTCCGCTCGTACGAACTGTTGGCCCGCGAGTGGGGCCGACGAGGAACGCCCGCCGAGGGTTGAGGGGCCCCGGCGGGAGGGGAGGTCCGGCGGACGGCGATCGGGATCCGGTCAGGATTCGAGAAGCGCCGGCCGCCGGGCCGCCGGTAGCGTGATCGTCGGCCCGGAGGTGTTCCGGCCGGGCCGGGTGACGCCGCAGGTGACCGCGCAGGCGGCCCCGCCGACCGAGGGAGACACGAGAGCCATGGCCAGGAGGACGGACACCCGCTCGCCCGCCCCGCACGCCGCCGACAGCCACGGGCTGATCCGCGTGCACGGAGCGCGCGAGAACAACCTCAAGGACATCAGCATCGAGATCCCCAAGCGGCGCCTGACGGTGTTCACCGGTGTGTCCGGTTCGGGCAAGAGCTCCCTGGTGTTCGACACGATCGCGGCGGAGTCGCAGCGGCTGATCAACGAGACGTACAGCGCCTTCCTCCAGGGCTTCATGCCCACCCTGGCGCGGCCCGAGGTCGACGTCCTCGACGGACTGACGACCGCGATCATCGTCGACCAGCAGCGCATGGGCGCCGACCCGCGCTCCACGGTCGGCACCGCCACGGACGCCAACGCCATGCTGCGGATCCTCTTCAGCCGGCTCGGGAAGCCGCACATCGGGCCGCCCGGCGCGTACGCCTTCAACGTGCCCTCGGTCCGGGCGAGCGGCGCGATCACGGTCGAGCGCGGGGCGCAGAAGACCGTGAAGGCGACCTTCAACCGGACCGGTGGCATGTGTCCGCGCTGTGAGGGGCGCGGCTCGGTCTCCGACATCGACCTCACGCAGTTGTACGACGACTCCAAGTCGATCGCCGAGGGCGCCTTCACCATCCCCGGCTGGAAGTCGGACAACGTCTGGACGGTGGGGATCTACGCCGAGTCGGGGTTCCTGGACCCGAACAAGCCGATCTCCCGGTTCACCAAGCGGGAGATGCAGGACTTCCTCTACCGCGAGCCGACGAAGGTGAAGGTCAACGGGGTCAACCTCACCTACGAGGGCCTGATCCCCAAGATCCAGAAGTCGTTCCTGTCCAAGGACAAGGAAGCGATGCAGCCGCACATCCGGGCCTTCGTGGAGCGGGCGGTCACCTTCACCACCTGCCCCGAGTGCGACGGGACCCGGCTGAGCGAGGCCGCGCGTTCCTCGAAGATCAAGCGGATCAGCATCGCCGACGCCTGCGCGATGCAGATCAGCGATCTCGCCGCGTGGGTGCGGGGCCTCAGGGAGCCGTCGGTGGCGCCGCTGCTCACCGCGCTCGGCCGGACCCTGGACTCGTTCGTCGAGATCGGTCTCGGCTACCTGTCGCTGAACCGGCCGGCCGGCACGCTGTCGGGCGGCGAGGCGCAGCGCGTGAAGATGATCCGTCACCTCGGTTCCTCGCTGACCGACGTCACGTACGTGTTCGACGAGCCCACCTCGGGGCTGCACCCGCACGACATCCAGCGGATGAACGAGCTGCTGCTGCGGCTGCGCGACAAGGGCAACACGGTGCTGGTGGTGGAGCACAAGCCGGAGATGATCGCGATCGCCGACCACGTGGTCGACCTCGGCCCGGGCGCCGGACGGGCGGGCGGCACGGTCTGCTTCGAGGGCACCGTCGAGGGGTTGCGGACGGGCGGCACCCTCACCGGTCGCCACCTCGACGACCGGTCGGGCGTCAAGAAGGAGGTCCGCGAGGCCACCGGCGCCCTGGAGGTGCGGGGCGCCACGGCCAACAACCTGCGCGGGGTCGACGTCGACATCCCGCTGGGGGTGCTGACGGTCGTCACGGGCGTCGCCGGTTCCGGCAAGAGCTCGCTCGTCCACGGGTCGATCCCGGCGGACGCGGGGGTGGTGTCGGTCGACCAGACCCCGATCCGCGGCTCGCGACGGAGCAACCCGGCGACGTACACCGGCCTGCTCGACCCGATCCGCAAGGCGTTCGCCAAGGTCAACGGGGTGAAGCCGGCGCTGTTCAGCGCCAACTCCGAGGGCGCCTGCCCCACCTGCAACGGCGCCGGGGTGGTCTACACCGACCTCGGGATGATGGCCGCGGTCGCGAGCCCCTGCGAGGAGTGCGAGGGCCGGCGGTTCCAGGCGTCGGTGCTGGAGTACCGGCTGGGCGGGCGGGACATCAGCGAGGTGCTGGCGATGTCGGTGTCGCAGGCCGAGGAGTTCTTCGGCGCGGGCGAGGCGCACACCCCGGCGGCGCACCGGATCCTCGTACGCCTTTCCGAGGTCGGCCTCGGCTACCTCAGCCTCGGGCAGCCGCTGACCACCCTGTCGGGCGGGGAGCGGCAGCGGCTGAAGCTGGCCACCCACATGGGCGACAAGGGCGGGATCTACGTCCTCGACGAGCCGACGACCGGGCTGCACCTGGCGGACGTCGAGCACCTGCTGGCGCTGCTGGACCGGCTCGTGGACTCCGGCAAGTCGGTGATCGTCGTCGAGCACCACCAGGCGGTCATGGCGCACGCCGACTGGATCATCGACCTGGGGCCCGGTGCGGGCCATGACGGCGGGAAGATCGTCTTCCAGGGCACGCCGGCCGATCTGGTCGCGGCCCGGTCCACCCTGACGGGCGAGCACCTGGCGGCGTACGTCGGCTCCTGAGACCCGTCCCGGGGGGGCGGGGCCGGCGGCGCGGGGACGCGCCCGCCGACCCGGCCGACACCCCGGCACCCGGGCCCGCCCCCGCCCGCCCCGCCCCGCCTCCGGAGCCGCGCCTCAGCGCAGGTCGGCCCGGTCGGGGGCGTCCTCCAGGAAGCCGCCCGACTGGTGCTGCCACAGCTTCGCGTAGGCGCCCTCCGCCGCGAGCAGCTCCTGGTGCGTGCCCTGTTCGACGATCCGGCCGCGGTCGAGGACGACGAGCCGGTCCATGCCGGCGACGGTGCTCAGGCGGTGGGCGACGACGAGCGCCGTCCGCCCCTCCATGAGCCGCCACAGCGCGTCCTGCACGAGGATCTCGCTCTCGGAGTCGAGGGCGCTGGTGGCCTCGTCGAGGAGCAGGATGGGCGCGTCGCGCAGGATCGCGCGGGCGAGGGCCACCCGTTGGCGTTGCCCGCCGGACAGCTTCACCCCGCGCTCGCCGACCATGGTGTCGAAGCCCTCGGGCAGGGCGTCGGCGAACTCCGTGACGTGCGCGGCCTCGGCCGCGGCGCGGATCTCGGCCTCGGTCGCGTCCGGTCGGGCGAAGGCGATGTTCTCCCGCAGCGTGCGGTGGAACATCGCCGGGTCCTGGGGCACGTAGGCGATCAGGCCGCGCAGGTCGGCCTGGGACAGCCGGCTGATGTCCTGGCCCCCGATGAGGATCCGGCCCGCGTCGATGTCCGTCATCCGCAGCAGCAGCCGGGTCAGGGTGGTCTTGCCGCCTCCGGACCGTCCGACGAGCCCGATCTTCGACCCCCCGGCCACGGCCAGGTCGAGGCCCTCGAAGAGCGGTTCGGCGCCGCCGTGGGTGAAGTCCACCTTCTCGAAGCGCACGTCGGCGCCCTCGGAGAGGAGGGGTTCGGGGCAGGGCGGGTCGAGCACGGTCGCCGGCTTCAGCAGGAGTTCGGTGAACTGCGCGGCCTCCGTCATCGAGCTCTCCAGCCGGCGGTAGATCTGGTTGAACTCGAACATGATCCGGGTGGCGTTGGAGTAGTAGGTGAAGGCGACGACGACGGCCTCCACGCCGTGCCCTCCCCCGGCGAGGGTGACGGCGAGGAGCAGGCCGAGCGCGTTGGTCAGTACGGACATCGGGGCGACGATGGTGTCGATGCGCAGGTTGCCGTAGTCCCACGAGCGGAGCGTGAGCCGGCGCGACTCGGCGACCCGCCTGCGGTGTTCGGCGGCCTCGCGGTCCTCGGCGCCGAACGCCCGGACCGTGTCCATGTTCATCAGGCTGTCGGCGACGTGGCCGGACACGCGGGCGATGGCCTCCTCCCGCTCGTCCACGAGGGCCTGCCGACGGCGGATCAGGGGCCGTACGAGCAGGGCCGCGAAGGCGATCATCGCCAGGAGCCCGACGACGAGGAGGGGTTCGTACTGCCAGAGCACCACCGACCCGAACAGCAGGGGCACGAACTTGCCCACGACCGAGAAGGTGAGGGTGTCCATGAACTCCTCGAAGCGGGAGGCGAAGCTCAGGACCCGCTTGGTGAGCGATCCGGCGAAGTTGTCGTGGAAGAACGCGGCGTCCCTCGCGAAGAGTTCGTCCATGCCGATGACGTACAGCCGCTCGATGCCGAGGGCGTCGACGCGGTTCAGACAGTGGAGGCCGGCGCGCCACAGCGCCTCGGCGCACAGGAGGACGACGGCGAAGCCGATGACGTAGGGGAGCATCGCCGCGACGTCGACGCCGGCCCCGGAGCCCGCGTCGTCGGCGATGCGGCCGACGAGTTTGGCGATGACCAGCGGGGCCACGTAGTCGATGCCGATGTTGCCGAGCGCCGGGAGCAGCATCGCGGGCACGGTCAGCCATCGAAGGCGCGCCAACTCCCGTCCGTAGTAGCGAAGTGCGAGGACCACCGAACCTTTGTTCGGCGTGATTTTGCGCGATTGAGGCGTACCCATCCCAACCCTGCTTTGTCGGACCGATCGGAGAGGGTCCGCAGTGTCCCGCGCGGCACCGGGCAGCGTCCAAGCGTTTTCGGCGCTATCCGGTGAGCGTCGCGGGGGTCGGGCCGTCTGGGCGCACGGTGATGCCGTACGCCGCCTCCGTCGGGACGGAGCGGAACCTCGGGGTGTGGGCCGGCAGCAGGTGCTCCAGCAGGACCGTCGACTCGACCATCGCGAACCGCAGGCCCAGGCAGGCCCGGGGGCCGAGGCCGAACGGCAGGTAGGCGCCGGGGTGGGCGGGGCGGCGGCCGGGGGTGGTGAACCGTGCCGGGTCGAAGCGCTCCGGGTCCTCCCACAGGTCCGGGTCCCGGTGGGTGAGGTAGGGGCAGACCAGTACGTCGGTGCCGGCCTCGACGACGTACCCGGCGAGGAGGTCGTCCCGCGCCGCGCTGCGCGGCAGTATCCAGGCGGAGGGGTAGAAGCGCAGCGTCTCGTGGACGAGCCCCTGGAGGGCGTTGCGCCGTTCGGGTGAGCCGTGCGCGCCCGCCGCGAGGGCCCGCGCACGGGCCTCGGGGTTGCGGTCCAGGAGGAGGTGGAGCCACGTCAGGGTGCCGGCGGTGGTCTCGTGGCCGGCGACGAGCAGGGTGACGAGTTCGTCGCGGATCAGCCCGTCGGTGTACTCGGGACGGGTGTCCGCCGCCTCCAGCAGGACGTGCAGCAGCCCCGGACCGTCGGGACCTGCCCCGCCGGCGCGGGCGGCGTCGATGGCGAGGGCCGCGACGGCGTCGATCCTGGCGAGCTCGTCGGCGACGGCCCCCCGGGCCCGTACCCCGTCGACCGGCAGGCTGGGCAGCGCGGCCACCACGGCGGCCACGGCGGCCAGTTCGCGTTCGGTACCGGTGTCCAGGGGGTGCCCGGTCAGGGAGCGCCAGATGGTGTCCAGGGCGAAGCGGCGCATCTCGTCGCCGACGTCGAAGACCTCCCCGGTGCGGGCGTACGCGTCCCAGCGCACGGCGGCAGTCCGCGCGGCCCCGGCGATCCGCCTCTCCCAGCGGCGCATGCCCGGCCCGGTGAACCGGCCCTGCAACAGGCGCCGTTGTCGCTGCCACGCGTCGCCGGTGGCGGCCAGGACGCCGTCGCCGATCAGCAGGCGCGCCCGGTGGGAGCGCTTCACGTAGCGGTCGGGATGCAGGGCGAGCACGTGCCTCACGGCCGAGGGGTCGGTGACCAGGACCGTCGGGCGCGGCCCGAGGCGCACGGCGGCGACCCCGCCGATCTCCTCCCGCGCCCGGGCGAACAGGTCGACGAGTTCACCGCCCCGCTCCCGCCACCGCCCGACCTCCGCGGGATCGAGCTCGGGGATCCGGCGACCGGCCGGGGACGGACGGGCGTGCGTGGTCACGGATCTGCTCCTGTTCGACGGTGGTACGTCGGCACGGACCGGGCGGGACATCACGCACTGTAGGGGGTCGCGCGCACGCGGCGACACCCCGCCCGCCACGGACGTCCGCCCGCCCCGCCCCGACGGGCGCCGCACGCGACCCGGTCGGGCGCCGGGCGGGCGCCGGGCGAACCGGGGCGGTCGGTGCGTGGCCCGGGTGGACAGGCGGGTCACGGTGCCCGGCCCGGCGCCCGGCTCACCGCGTCGTGGCAGGTGACCCCGCCCGCGAACGCCGCCCCCGCGCCCCCGTGGGAATGCACCGCGGAGGGCGGCGCCCTCACCGCGGCGGGCCCCGTCCGCTGTCCCACGACGGGCACGGTCGCGACGCCACCTCCCCCGCCCACCCGCGACTCCTACCTCTGCGGGTCGAGGACGCCGAGCACCGCTCGACCTTCGACCACACCTCCTGGGCCCCGGCCCGGGTCACCGTGTCCTGAGGCGGACGCCGCGCGAAAGCGGTCGGGGCCGTACCGGATCCCTCCGGTACGGCCCCGACACGCGAACGCGGCCCGCGCACGCGACCCGACTCGGCTCGCCCCGACCCGACTCGACCCGGCTCGGCTCGAACTCAGACCAGCTCGGGCTGCTGCTCCCGGCGCTGGCCCGGCAGCCGGACGGGCACGGGCGTGCGCTCCCAGGCCCGGGTGGTGCGGACGTATCCGTAGATCACCGCGACCATCGACAGGACGACCAGCGGCCCGAAGAGCCACGGGTGCGCGGCCATCTGGGTCGACAGGTAGCGGTACGCCAGCAGGAGCGCGACGAACACGGCCGCGCCGGAGGCGACCAGGACGGTCGCCGAGCGGTCCCAGCCGCGCGCGAGCGCGCGCAGCCCCGCCTCGATGGTGAGCGTGAACACGACGCCGGCGACGATGTCCGCGCCGTAGTGGTAGCCGAAGCCCAGCGTCGCGCCGAGCGTGGCGATCAGCCAGAACGTGCCGGCCCAGCGCAGGGCGCGGGGGCCCTTGCGGGAGTGGATGAAGATCACGGTGGCCCACGCGGTGTGCAGGCTGGGCATGCAGTTGCGCGGGGTGAACCCGTCGAAGGGCATCGGGAGGGGTACGCCGAGCGGCGGCGGCGTGTTCGGCCACAGGTCGGCGAGCGCCCACTGGCCGCCGTCGGCGCCGTAGGCGAAGATCGGCCCGACCACCGGGAAGATCATGTAGATGCCCGGCCCGAGCAGCCCGATGACCAGGAACGTGCGCACGAGGTGGTGGCTCGGGAAGCGCCGCTCGGCCGCCACGTTGCGCAGCTGGTAGAGCGCGACGATGACGGCCATCACGGCGAGCTGGATGTAGACGAACTCCAGGACGCGGAAGCCGACCACGCCGGTGGCCTCGACGATCCGCCCCGCCACCCACGACGGGTTGCCCAGGGCGTGGTCGGCGGTCGCCACGTACTGGTCGAGCACCATCGGGCGGGTCTTCGAGGTGATCAGCAGCCAGGTGTAGCCGGTCTTGCGGCCGGTCACGAGCAGCAGGGCCAGGCCGACGCCCTGGAGGAGCAGGGCGCGCTCGCGGCCGGTGCGGCGCGTGAGGGCGATGACCCCGCAGGCCAGGGTCACCAGCAGGGCGCCGTTGCCGTACATCATCTCGGCGCCGACCAGCCACCGCACGAGCCAGAAGACGAGGTCGATGCCGATGGCGGCGCCGATCGCGATGAACCGCTGTCTCCAGGTGAGCACGACCATCATCAACGCCATGGCCGCGTAGAGCACCGTCCCCGACTGGGGTGCGAAGATCACCTCTCGCGCCTGGGCGGCGATCGGTCCGCGCGTGCCGTAGCCGCGCGCGGCGATCTCCAGCCCGATGAGGAACCCGAGGGTCACCACGCTCGCCGCGGTCCACAACACGACGCGCGGGCGCCGCCACGCGGCGGTCCCGGTTCCACCGTCTCTGCGCGAAAGGGTTCGCGATGCTTTAGATATCAATTTTCAGCCGATTTGCCAGACGTTAACGTGGTCGTTGTTCGCTCGGACATGCTACGCGGGGCGGCGGTGCCGCTGCCGGCGGCGGTGGTCCGCGACGTGCGCCACATCGGGGGGCGGGACGGGATACACGAAAGGCCGCCCTCTCACGGATGAGAGAACGGCCTCCGACCTGCGTCAGCAGAGTCGGGACGACAGGATTTGAACCTGCGACCCCTTGACCCCCAGTCAAGTGCGCTACCAAGCTGCGCCACGTCCCGATGCGCGCTGACCTGGGGTTTCCCCTGGCCGGACGCGCAGAAGAACGATACCGCACTTCCGGGGGTGTTCGCGCGCACCTTTCCCGAACGGCCGGATCCGACGCCGGATCCGACGGATCCGGCGGACCGGACGGACGACGCTTGACCTCAACCGCGCTTGAGGTCACATGGTGGTTGCATGACACAGGCAACCACGGACGCCGGGTACCGCCACCAGGATCTGGGGCGACTGATCGCCCTCATGACGGGAGCCGAGAAGCACGGCCCCGCCGCCACCTCCACCCTCGACGTGCTGTGGGTGCTCTACGACCGCGTGCTGCGGGTCGACCCGCGCGCCCCCGAGGACCCCGGCCGGGACCGCTTCCTGCTGTCCAAGGGGCACGGGCCGATGGCCTACTACGCCGTACTCGCCGCCAAGGGGTTCTTCCCCGTCGACTGGCTCCCCGGCTTCGGCTCCTACGACTCCCCCCTCGGCCACCACCCCGACCGCACCCTGATCCCCGGCGTGGAGATCGGCAGCGGCTCGCTCGGGCACGGGCTGCCGCTGGCGGTCGGCAGCGCCCTCGGGCTGCGCGCCCGGGGCGAGGACGGGGCCGCGGTCTGGACGCTGATCGGCGACGCGGAGCTCGACGAGGGCAGCAACCACGAGGCCCTGGCCTACGCCGGCTCCGCGGGGCTGGAGAACCTGCACACCGTGGTGATCGACAACGACTCCGCCACCCACGGCTGGCGGGGCGGGATCGCCTCCCGCTTCGAGGCCGCCGGCTGGTCGGCGGTCACGGTCGACGGGCGCGACCACGCGGCGCTGTACGCCGCCTTCACCGCACCCCACCCGGGCCGGCCGCACGCGGTCGTCGCCCGGGTCGAGAAGAAGTTCTGAAGGACCCGGACAGGGTCGAAGGGTCAGGGAGGGAAACCATCATGGACACCATGCGGGAACGGTTCGTCTCGGTCACCTCGGGGGTGCTCGACGAGGACCCCCGGCTCGCGCTGGTACTGGCGGAGATCACCATGGACGGGTTCCGCCCCGCCCAGGAGCGCCACCCGGACCGGGTGATCAACGTCGGCATCCGCGAGCAGCTGCTCATCGGCGTCGGCGGCGGCCTGGCGCTCACCGGGCTGCGGCCGATCGTGCACACCTTCGCCGCCTTCCTGGTGGAGCGGCCGTTCGAGCAGATCAAGCTGGACTTCGGACACCAGGACACGGGCGGGGTCCTGGTGAGCGCCGGCGCCAGCCACGACTGGCCCGCCGGCGGGTACACCCACATGGCGCCGGGCGACGTGGCCCTGCTGGACACCCTCGACGGCTGGACGGTCCACGTGCCGGGCCACCCGGACGAGGCCGAGGAGCTGCTGCGGCACGCCTACGCCGCCGGGGACGACAAGGTCTACGTCCGGCTCTCCCAGCAGTCGAACAGCGCGCCGCGCCCGCTCGGCGACCTGCGCTTCCAGACCGTCCGCGAGGGCGGCGCGGGCGTCGTGCTCGCCGTCGGCCCGCTGCTCGACGACGTCCTGGCCGCGACCGAGGGCCTCGACGTCACGGTGCTCTACGCCGCCACCGTGCGCCCCTTCGACGACGCGGCCCTGCGCGCCGCCGCGGCGCGCGCCGGCGCGGAGGTGGTACTGGTCGAGCCCTACCTCGCCGGCACCTCCGCGCGGCAGGCCGGCGAGGCCCTCCTCGACGTCCCGCACCGGATTCTGGGCCTGGGCGTCGGCAGGGCGGAGCTGCGCCGCTACGGCACCATCGAGGAGCACACCGCCGCCCACGGCCTGGACCCGGCCTCGCTGCGCGGCCGGATCACGGCCTTCCTGCCGAACGCCGCCCGCTGAACGCCGCCCGCCCGGGCGGGGGACGGCCCCGTCCCCCACCCGGCCGCGGACTCCGTCAGGGGCGCCGGTCCTCGCGCGCGTGGAAGAGCGCCACCAGCTCCGACGCCAACTCCTTGACCGTCGCCAGGCCGGCCGTGCCCCAGCGCCGGGGCACCACGTCCACCGCGCACACCGTGCCCAGGACGATCCCGCGCCGGTCGGTCAGGGGAGCGCCCAGGTAGGAGCGCACCCCGCTCTCGTCCACGACGGCGTTGCCCGCGAAGCGCGCGAAGTCCCGTACGTCCTCCAGCACCAGCGCGCTGCGCCGCACCGCCACGTGCGGGCAGTAGCCGTGGTCGCGGGCCAGGACCCGCGCCGGGTAGGCGCTCGCCGGGGCCTCTCGGGCGTGGTGCAGGCCCGCGAAGAACTGTCGTTCCCCGCCGACGAAGTTGACGCCCGCGTACGGGGCGTCGAGCCGCCGCGCGACCCGTGCCGCGAAGGCGTCCAGCTCGGGGTCGGGGCGTTCCCCCAGGCCCAGTTCGCGCAGGCGGACGGCGCGCGCCGGCGCCTCCCGGTCCACCGGGGTCAACAACAGGTGGCCGGTCGATTCGTAGCGGTTCATGGCGGTTCCCCCGGATCCGTGTGGGTGGGTCGGCCGGTGGGGCCGGCCGCGGTGAGCAGGTGGTGGACGAGGGCGGCCAGGGTGGCCGTCCCGGAGCCGGTCAGCCGCGCGTCGCACCGTACGACGGGCACCCGCGGGTCGAGGCCCACCGCCTCCCGGACCTCCTCGGCCGTGTAGCGGTGGGCTTCGTCGAACTCGTTGACGGCGACGAGGAAGCCGATGCCGCGCCGCTCGAAGAAGTCCACGGCGGGGAAGCAGTCGGCGAGCCTTCGGGTGTCGGCGAGGACGACCGCGCCGAGCGCGCCCGCGCACAGTTCCTCCCAGAGGAACCAGAACCGGTGTTGACCGGGCGTGCCGAACAGGTACAGCACGTGGCGCTCGTCGAGGGTGATGCGGCCGAAGTCCAGCGCGACGGTCGTCGTCGTCTTCGTCTCCACCCCCTCCAGCCGGTCGGCCGTCGCGCTCATGCCGCTGAGGAGTTCCTCCGTGCAGAGCGGCTCGATCTCGCTGACCGCCCCCACGAAGGTGGTCTTGCCCGCGCCGAACCCGCCCGCGACCAGGATCTTCAAGGTCGCGGGGAGGCCCGGGGCGGGCTCACAGCCGGCGGCGTAGGCCATCGAGCACCGCCCTCAGCAGGCTCTGGTCGTCGGCGGCGAAGGATCCGCCGCCCGGGAAGCGCGGCGCCCGCACCATGACGGCCCCGTACTCCATCAGGTCGGACAGCAACACCTTCACCACCACCGCCGGCAGCCGGAGCTGCCCGGCCAGCTCGGCCACGGTGACGGCGGCCGTGCCCGCGCACAGCCGCAGCGCGAGGGTGTGTTCGGCCCCCAGCGGGACGCGCGGGCGCACCCCCGTCGCGGTGACGAGGGAGAGCAGGTCGAGGGCGACGGCCGAACGGGTCCGCCCGCCGCACGCGGTGTACGGGCGCACGACCCGGCCCGCCGAATCGTCCAGCCACGGCGGGTCGAGCGCCGCCCGGGTGCCGTGGACCCCCCGCGCCCGGGCCCTCATCGCTCCGCTTCGACGGCGGGGGAGGCGACGGGCACGGGGCGGCGCGGCGGGGCCGCCAGGAACGGTCGCACGCTCTTGACCAGCATGCCCATCTCGTAGCCGAGGACGCCCGCGTCGGCCTCCCGGTCGGCCAGGACCGCGAGGCAGGTACCGGATCCGGCCGCGGAGACGAAGACGAGGGCGGTGTCGAGTTCCACGACCACCTGGCGGACCTCCGAGCCGTCCCCGAAGCGCGCTCCGGCGCTGCGCCCCAGCGAGTACAGGCCGGAGGCCAGGGCGGCCATGTGGTCGGCGCTGTCGGCGTCGAGCCCGTGGACGCAGGTGACGAGCCCGTCGGCGGTCAGCAGCACCGCGCTGCGCGTGTACGGCACGCGTTGGACGAGTCCGCCCAACAGCCAGTCGAGGTCCGAGAGGCTGCCGGTCTTCGTCGCGGTCTCACCGGTCATGGGGATGTGCTCCTTGCTGGGTGGGGGTCCGGGCGGGGGCCCGGTTCACGCGTGGGGGTCCGACTCGGCCCGGCCGAAGCCGCGTTGGAAGGCCGCCATCAGGCCGGGGTCGTGCGGGGCGGGCTCCGGGTCGGCGGCCGGGCGGGGGGCGGGGGTCTCGCGCAGTTGGGGGGCGAGGTGCTGCTGGGCGCGCCGGCGGGGCAGGAGGGGGCGGTCCCCGTCCTCGTCGTCGCCGATCGGGCCGTCGCCGCCGTCCACGCGGGCCATGGGCACCGTGGGGGTCGGGTGGCGGTCCGTCGGGGTGGCGGGCCCTTCGGGGGCGGCGGACCGGCGCGGTCCGCCGGGCGCGACGGGGCCGGTGGGGCCGGTGGGCGTCGTGGGCCAGGAGGCGGGCGCGGGGACCCGTACGGGCTCCAGCGGCGGGAGTCCCACGCCCTGGCCGGTGCCCCACGAGGTGGTCCGCGCGCCGCCCCGCACGTCGGAGGCGGTCGGCGCCTGCGCGCCCAGCAGGCCCTGGGGCAGGACGAGCACGGCGACGACCCCGCCGTAGATGTTGGACTTCAGCTCCACCTTGACGCCGTGCCGGCGGGCGAGCGCCGCGACCACGAAGAGCCCGATCCGGCCGTCGGCCAGCAGGTGCCCCACGCTCACCTGGTCGGGGTCCCCGAGCAGGGCGTTCATCCGGTGCTGTTCCTCGGGCGGCATGCCCAGGCCGCGGTCCTCGACCTCGACGGCGATGCCGGCGGTGACCCGTTCCGCGCGGACCACCACATCGGTGTCGGGGGCGGAGAACACCGTGGCGTTCTCGACGAGTTCGGCCAGCAGGTGCACCACGTCGGCGACGGCGTGTCCGCGGACCGTGCCGCCCGCCGGGGGCACCACCTTGACCCGGGTGTACTGCTCGACCTCGGCGACGGAGGAGCGCAGCACCTCGCTCAGGTCGATCGGGCGGGTCCACTGGCGGCGCGAGGCGCCGCCGCCCAGCACGGCGAGGTTCTCGGCGTGCCGGCGGATCCGGGTGGCGAGGTGGTCGACGTGGAAGAGCTCCTTCAGCAGGTCGGGATCCTCGACCGTGTCCTCCAGCTCGTCGAGGAGCGAGATCTCCCTCTGCACGAGGGACTGAAGGCGGCGCGCCAGGTTGACGAAGACCTCCACCTTCCGGTCGCTGTCGCTGGGCGCGGGCGCGACGGCGAGCCGGACCAGGGTCTCGTGGGCCTGTTCGCGGGCGCCGCGCAACTCCTGGGCCAGCAGCCGGAACTCGTCGCCTCCACCGCCGCCCCCGCCCCCTTCGCCGGACGGGCCGGCCGGGCCCTGGGCGCCGCGCGCGGGACGGGACGGGGCCTCCCCGCGTTCCAGCGCCTCGGCGGCGGTCCGCAGCTCCTGGCGACCGCGCACGCTGGAGCGGCGCAGCGCCTCGCAGCGGTCCCGGACGGTCTTGGCGCCGCGCTGCGCCCCGAGCAGGGCGGCGGCGAGGGCCCCGAGGACCAGCAGGGCGCAGCCGGTGAGGACGGGCCACAGGCGGGCGTCGCGTTCCCCGGCGCCGCCGCCGAGCTGGAGGGTGAAGATCACGGCGGCGGCGCCGCTGAGCCCGGCGGCGAGCGTGGGCAGGACGGCGGCGCGGACCAGCTGGGGCCGTATCCGCCGGTCGGGACCGGTGGCGGCGTGTCTCGACGGTGCGTGGCGTGCGGCGCGGAGTCCGGACATCGGGGTCCTCGGTACGTGGGGCCCGGCCCCCAGCGTTCCCGGGGCCCGGTGTTGATCACCGGATACCCACGCTAGACCGCACGCTCCCGCCCCGGACGCCCAGTTGGGGAACTTGGGCGGCCTGCTTCCCGCTCCCGACGGAGCGCTCGTACGACAGCCCGAATGCGCCGGGAGCGCGTACGCCCCCGCCCTTCACGGGCGTACGCCGCCCGACCGCGCGCGGGGGCCGTGCCTAACGGGAGGCTCGGCGCACCGTGTTGCGGAGGGTGCCCACCCTCTCCACCACGGCTTCGACGACGTCGCCGTCGCGGATGACGCCGGCCCCGGGGGTGCCGGTGGCGAGGACGGATCCCGCGTCGAGCGTCATGCCGCCGGAGAAGTGGGCGACCTGCCAGTAGGGGTCGCGCATCATGGCCGAGACCCGGTTGGTGGCGATGGTCTCGCCGTTCACCACGGTGGAGACGCGCAGGGTCGACAGGTCCCCGACCTCGTCCGGGGTCACGATCCACGGGCCGAGGCTGCAGAACGTGTCGAAGGCCTTGGACCAGGGTATGTAGCGCGGGTTGACGCGGATCGCGTCCTCCGCGGTCATGTCCAGGACGGTCGTGTAGCCGAAGATGACGGACGCGGCGTCCTCGGGTGCGACGTCCCGGCAGGTCCGGCCGATCACCACGCCGAGCTCCGCCTCCGCCGTGACGCGGTCCGACTGGGTCGGCAGGACGATCTCGTCCCCGTGGCCGATGACGCAGCTGCTCGGACGCAGGTACGAGCCGGGCGTGCCCGCGGGCTGTTCGACCTCGAGGTCGTCGGCGTGCCTGCGGAAGTTCAGTCCGACACCCCACAGCTTGGGCGGCCGGCGGTAGATCGGGCCGAAGACCGCCTCCGCGGAGCTCACGGCCGCGGCCTTGACCTCCGGATCGGCCAAGGCCTCCCGGATGGCGTCCAACCGGTCGCCGACAACGATGTCGAAGAGCGTCGGACCGAAGGGGGACCCCGCCCGGTCCGCGAGGACGCTCAGCGGGACGATCCCACCGTCGACGGCGATGCCGACGTCTTCCCGGCCGTCCAGGGTCATGGTGCACAGGCGCATGCGTACTCCGTTTCGAGGAACAGAAGATGAGGACTCGTCAGCTCGCGCAGAGCGCGAGTCTGGGCACGATCGGGGAGCGCCCCCGCATCGCGACCCGGGCGAGGTGCAGGAGGGCGAAGCGGACGGGGCCGCCCGGCTTCGACGGGAGTTCGACGATCAGGCCGGCGTGCAGCAGCGACTGGACGGCGAGGGCCGCCTGCGCCCTGGGGAGCCCCGCCTGGCGGACGACCTGGTCGATGGTCCACCCTTCGGGCCGGTCGGCGAGCCGGAGCGCCAGGTCCTGGGTGACGGGGGTCTGCTGACCGAGTACGCCCTGGGCCGCCGCCACCGGGTCGCTGCGCGTCGCGGGGTGGCTGGCGAGGGCCTCCGGCTCGTCCCGGGCCATGGTCACCAGTTCGTCGATGGAGATCACGGTGGCCCAGGAGGCGGCCGATTCGAGGGCGCCGGGCAGGCCGTCGAGTCGGGCGCAGACCTCCGCGAGCTTCTGGTGGTCGCCCTCGCCCGCCTGGAAGTGGGGCCGCAGGTCGCAAAAGCGTCGCAACAGGAAGTCCAGGGCGGGCGAGTGGGTGGTGGGGACCTGCGCCGTGCCCGCCCGCCAGGTGGGCAGGGGGGACACCAGGAACCTGTGGTGGTCCGAGACGCCGTGGGGGACGCGCCCGGTCTCCAGGACGCTGAGGTGGGGGCACTCGCGGATGAGGGTCCACACCGTCTCGCGACGGACCTGGCCGCTGTCGTTGCCGTCGAGGACGAGGAGGGTGGCCCGGTCGCCGATCTGGCGGGCGAGCCGGCCCACGCCCGTCCCCTCGCCCACCAGCAGGTCGGCGATGGCCGCCTGGAGCGGGCCGCGGTCGCGGCCCTTCTGCAGTTGGACCCAGAGGACCGGCGTGGCCGTCGCGGCCTCGACGGTGCGCGCTGCGGCGACCGCCAGGTGCGTCTTGCCGACGCCGGGGAATCCGGACAGGACCGTGATCCGCTGCTGATCGCTGCGCAACTGCCGTACGAGTGAGTCGAGTTCGCGGGTGCGCCCGAGGAGGGGACGCGCCAGTACGTCGGTCGGCGGGCTGAGGGTGGCGAAGAGCGCCTCGTCGACCTCGCCGCCCGCCGAGAGCTCGAACGAGAGGCGCTCGTGGGTGGTCAGCAGGAGTGCGTCCGCGAGGAGGCGCACCGTCTCCCGGCGGGGGGCGGCCACCTGCCCGAGCTCCAGGTTGCGGACGGCCCGCACGCTGACCGTCGAGAGGTCGGCCAGGGTCTTCTGGCTCAGTTGGGCCCTCTTGCGATACCGCTGGAGTTGGATACCGAAGTCCTCGACATTCGCCCAGTTCATCATCTTCAATTGCTCCAGATGTGGATACGCGCGCACGCCGTCCCGTTGGTGGGGGTGACGGTTCCGTACGCGGCCGGCAGCCATTCCCGGTGAGGAATTCTCCTGGCCCCCGTTGGCCGGAAGTGTAATTTTCGACGGATCAGTCGAGGAGCTCTCCGGAGAGGCTCGCCGGCCGCAGGCTCCGCCAGTCGGACTCGACGCGATCGAGGCATGCCCGGCGCCCGGCCGGTCCCGAAACCACGTCCCAGCCCGGGGGGACCTCGATGGAGTCGGGCCAGAGGCTGAACTGTCGATCGGCGTTCACAAGAACTACGAATTCCCCGTCGGCATCGTCGAAAAGGTTTGCCACGAGTCCCCCTCAAGCGATTACCCATGCGGAACGTCTAGATTGGACGTACCGACTGGTCTGACCCTAACGGGAGTTGGTTGGCCGGGGAACCCTCGGGCGATCAAGCATTGCGTTCCAATGGGAGGCATATCGGCACTTGCGCCGGCCGACAACTGCCTCATGCCGTCGACCCGAACGGAAGGCGATGCGCGGTTTGGTCGCATGCTCCCGATATAAGGACCCGCCACTTGACGCCATGCCGGCGCGAACCTTTCGACGCCGACGGCATTTCACGGATTAATCGTGTGAGGCACGTCATGCCGAGCCGCCGGCCGCGCATGTCAAGTCGCTCCGTCGACCCCCGGTCGCGACCGGCCCGCGGGGCCGCCGACCGGCGTCGCGGACGAGCGGGGGCCGGCCGCCCCGGGGTGTCCCCGCGGCGGCCGGCCCGATGGCGTACCGGCCCGGACTCAGGAGCGCAGACCGGCGGCGATCTCCTTGACGAGCGACTCCGTCGGGCGGACGCGCTCGACCTCGGCGACGGCGGTCATCAGCTCGAAGACGTCGACGTCGGCCGCCTCCGCACAGCGCGTGATCAGCGGGAAGAAGCTGGAGTGGGTCTGCGTCAGTCCGCCGAGCACCTGGAAGGTGCGGTCGTCGTGCAGGCGCGGCAGGGTGCGCACGACGGTCTCGCTCAGCCGGGCGAGCGCCCGGTAGTCGTACGCCCCGATCCCCCGGTGACGCGCGAGGATCGCGGCGAAGGCCTCGGTCACGGTGTTGCCCGCGCCGCGCCCGATGCCGTCGAGGGTGGTGTCCACGTAGCGCGCGCCGGCGGTCGCGGCGGCCAGCGCGTTGGCGTTGGCGAGACCGAGGTTGTCGTGTCCGTGGAAGCCCAGCGGGACGCCCGTCTCCTCGCCGACCCGTCGGAACAGCGCCTCGACCTCGTGCGGCAGGTAGCCGCCGACGGAGTCCACCAGGTAGACGGCGTCGGCCCCGAACCCGGCGCACCGTCGGACCGCCGCCACCACGCCGCGCTCGTCGAGCACGTTGGTCTTCATCAGGTTCACGAACGTCCGCAGGCCCAGTTCCCTCGCCTGCCCGACGAACCGGGCGGCCGGGGACACGTCGGTGATGTCGACGCCGACGCGTACGAAGACCATCCCGCCCCCGGCGGCGCGGGCCAGCTGGGCCGGCTCGGCGAGCCCGGGAATGCAGAACATCCCCCAGGCGGCCCGGCGCAGGGTCCCGGCCGCGATCTCGAAGCAGCGTTCGTCGGTGACGAGGCTGGGCCGGGAAAGCGCCTCACCCGCGCCCAGACCGAGTCCGTGGCCGAGTTCGATCAGGCCCATCCCCGAATTCTCCAGGCCGGTGAGGACGGCTCGAATGGTCTCTTCCGTGAATTTGAAGTCCACGGAGTAACTGCCGTCCCGAAGCGTGCAGTCAAGGATTTCGACCGCCGCCGCAGTACTACGGTCAGCGGGCTCTCGCGAGACGCCGGTCATGGAACTCCCTAGCCGTCGGAAAGTCGCTCAGGGCTCCTCACGCTACGCAGTACCGCAGTACCCGAGGGGCACTACCGGAGGCACTTTCGCTGCTTTTCGAATTCTCCAAGTTGCCTCCTCTCCAGTCCGGTTGGTCCTTGTATGGTCGGGGGCAGGCGGTGCGAGACCCGCTGCCGCAGATCGTTCACACGCATGTGCCGATGGACCGCGCCCCGCCGGTCGGCGGGGCGATTGCCGGAAAGAGAGTGCATTCATGGGACACGTCCTCTCCGAGAGCCAGATCGAAGCCTATCGGGAGAACGGTTTCCTGGTCGTGGAAGGGCTCTTCGAGAGCGACTTCGTCGATCGGGCGCGACAGGTCGTCGACGACCTGCTTTCCAGTCAGGACCTGAACTCCGTCGCCGAGACGGAACCCGGTGACGCCTCGAAGGCCCGTCGCATCTGGGCTCCGACGAGCCGTGACAAGGTGTTCGCCGAACTGGCGGAGCACCCGCGCCTGCTCGACGCCGTCGCCGACCTCATCGGCGACGACCTGATCCTGCAGTACTCGAAGCTCAACGTGAAGGCGCCGCACGTCGGCAGCCCCGTCGAATGGCACCAGGACTTCGCCTACTACCCGCACTCCAACACCGACCTGGTGGCCGCGCTCGTCTACCTCGACGACGCGACCCGGGAGAACGCCTGCCTCCAGGTGGCCGCCGGCTCGCACAAGAGCGGTCTGCTCAGCCACGAGGTGGACGGGTTCTTCGGCGGCAAGATCGTGAGCCTCGACGGCGTGGGCGTGGCGGAGTCCACCGTCGTGGACTGCCAGGGCAAGGCCGGCAGTGTCGTCTTCCTGCACCCGCTGGTCGTCCACTCCTCCGAGCAGAACAACTCGGACCGCTACCGCCGCGCCTTCATCCCCGCCTACCGGGCGAGCGACGCCTTCCCCCTCTACTACGGCCCGCACGCGGCGCACAACGAGCCCACGGCCAAGCTGGTGCGGGGCAAGGTCTCCAAGACGGCCCGCGGCGAGGGCGGCACGTGGCGACTGCCGCTCGCCGCGGCCGAGTTCAACTCCCTCTTCGAGATCCAGGAGGGGGCCCACCTGCGGTCCGGCCGCAAGGCGACCACCGGCTACTTCTCGCACGAGGCGGAATCCGACGCCGCCCCGGTCGCCGGCATGTAGCCTCCGCGCACCACCCCGATCGAAGAGGAGCGACGTGGGCACGACGTACGCCCGGTCCGCGGACGGCACCCGCATCGCCTACCAGCTCCGGGGGACGGGTTCCCCGCTGGTCCTGCTCGCGGGCCAGGCGAACTCGCACCACTGGTGGGACGGCGTGCGCGAGGACTTCCACGCCGTCCGCGCCACCCTCACGATCGACTACCGCGGCACCGGGGACAGCGACAGGCCGGACGTGCCCTACAGCACGCGGCTGCTCGCCGACGACGTGCGCGCGGTCCTCGACCACCTGGGGATCGAGCGGACGGACGTGTACGGCACTTCGATGGGGGGCCGCGTCGCGCAGTGGCTGGCGGTCGACCTGCCGCACCGCGTGCGCTCGCTCGTCCTCGGCTGCACCTCTCCTGGCGGTCCGCACGCGGTCGAGCGCGACGAGAGCGTGCGCCGGGCGCTGGCGGGCGGCGACGCGGCCGGCCGGCGGGCGGCGCTGCTCGACCTGATGTACACGCCGGCCTGGCTCGCGGAGCACCCCGGCCCCCACCGCACCCTCGGCGATCCGACGATGCCGGCGTTCGCGCGCAACCGGCACCTGGTGGCGAGCGACCGGCACGACGCCTGGGACGCGTTGCCGCGGATCGGCTGCCCGACGCTGGTCGTGCACGGCACCGACGACCGGCTCAACCCCGTCGCCAACGCGCGTCTGTTGGCGGACCGTGTCCCCCGCGCCCGGCTCGCGCTGCTGCCGGGCGCGCGGCACGCGTACTTCGAGGAGTTCCGGGCCGTCGCCGGGCCCCTCGTGTCGGACTTCCTGGACTTCGACGACTGAAGGACCTTCCCATGGTCAGCATCGATGAACTGCCGATCCGCTCGGAGCTGAGGGGGCTGACCGCCTACGGCGCGCCGCGGGTCGACGTCCCCGTCCGGCTCGACACGAACGAGAACCCGTACCCGCTCCCCGACGATCTGGTCGACGAGGTGCTGGCGCTCCTGCGTCCGGTGCTGCGCGACCTGAACCGCTATCCGGACCGCGACGCCCTGGCCCTGCGGGCCGCGCTCGCCCGCCACCTGGAGGCGGAGGGCGGTCCGCCGCTCGGCGCGGGGCGGGTCTGGGCGGCCAACGGCGCGAACGAGGTCGTCCAGCAGCTCCTCCAGGTCTTCGGCGGCCCCGGCCGCCTGGCCATGGGGTTCGAGCCCTCCTACGCCGTGCACCGCGAGATCGCCCGCAGCACGGGCACCGCCTGGTGCGGCGCGCCGAGGGCGCGGGACTTCACGATCGCGCCCGACGCGGCCCGCGCGGCGATCGTCGAGCGCCGTCCGCACGTCGTCCTGATCACCGCTCCGAACAACCCGACGGGCACCGCGGTGAGCCCCGAGACGGTGGCCGCCCTGTACGACGCGGCCCAGTCGGCGGGTCCGGCGCTGGTGATCCTGGACGAGGCGTACGTCGAGTTCCAGCGCACCCCGTCCCCGCTGCCGCTGATCGAGGAGCGGCCGCTGCTGGTCGTCGTGCGCACCCTCTCGAAGGGGTTGGGCCTGGCCGGGCTGCGGCTGGGCTACCTCGTCGGCGCCCCCGCGATCGTGGACGCCGTCCAGCTCGTGCGGCTGCCCTACCACCTGTCCGCGCCGACCCAGGCGATCGCGCTGGCCCTGCTGGAGCGGGCGGCGGCCCGGCTGGGGAACGTCGACCGCATCACCGCGGAGCGGGACCGGCTGGTGCGGGAACTGCGGGCGGCGGGCTACGAGGTGGCCGCATCCGAGACGAACTTCGTGCAGTTCGGCCGCTTCCGGGACACCCGCCGGGCCTGGCGCGAGATCGTGGCGCGCGGGGCCCTGGTCCGCGACGGCGGGGTCCCGTCCTGGCTGCGGGTGTCGGTGGGGACACCGGCCGAGAACGACGTGTTCCTGGCCGCCGTCGCCGACGGGCTGCCGTAGTGCCCACGCAGTTGCCGCTCTTCGTCATGACCACCTGGCTGCTGGCGATGCTCCCGGGCGCCGGTCAGGCCATGATGATGCGGCAGACGCTGGAGGGCGGCCTGAGCGTCGCGCGGGCCACCATCGTCGGCAACGCGGTGGGGCTGCTGCTGTGGTCCCTGTCCGCGGCGGCGGGCCTGTCCACCCTGTTGCTGACCAACCCCGACCTGTACGCCGTCGTACGGATCGCCGGCGGCCTGGTGCTCGTCGTCCTCGGGGTCAACACGCTCAGGGCGGGGCGCGGCGGTCCGGCGCCGGCCGGGCGGACCGACGGGCGCACGGGGCGCTGGGGGGCCTTCGGGGCGGGCCTCGCGACGAACCTGGGCAACCCGAAGGCCGGTGTCTTCGCGGTGTCGGTGCTGCCGCAGTTCGTCACCGCGCGCGGGTCGGTCTTCGCCTCGATCGCGCTGCTGGGCGCGGTGTGGGCGTCGGTGAACGCCTGCTGGTACCTGCTGTTCACCTGGGGTGTCAGCCGTGGCCGCGCCCTGATGACCCGGCCGGTGGTGCAGCGTCGGCTGCGTCTGGTCACCGGGCTGGTGCTCCTCGCGCTCGGGGTCGCCGTGGCCGCCGGGGTCTGACGGGCCTCGGCGGCGGGCCGGGCGGCGGTCAGTGCTCGGGCAGCTCCAGGCCGGTCAGCCGGCGCGGGCCGTCCTCGAAGCGCAACGCGAAGGTGAGGGCGGCGCGCGCCGCCTCGATGGTGGCGAGCACCTCGTCGTGGCTGTCGCCCACGCCGGAGAGGGCGTCCAGGGTGCGGGTGGAGGTCCCGCCCGCCAGGTCCGTGCCGGGGCGGACGAAGGCGCGGTACGCGGTGACGCCCGGCAGGGCGCGGACCTCCTCGGCGCCGTCCACGCCTTCGAGGCGGCAGGGGCGCAGCGGGGCGAGGTTGTTGTACTGGAAGTGCACCTTGCCGCCGAAGTCGAAGGGGGCCCGCTCCACCTCTTCGCCGAGGGCGACGCGGGCGCCGAGCTCGACCAGGTCCACTCCGCAGGTCTCCCGGGCCATCATGTTGACGTAGCCGGATATGCGGCCGTTGATCTCGATGACGCGGGGTCCGTCGGCGGTGAGCTTGACCTCGGTGTGGGTGAAGCCCCGGTCCGCGCCGACCGCCTCCAGCGCGGCGCCGACCAGGTCGAGCACCTCCCGCTGCCGTGCCCGGGGCAGGTGGCTCGGCCAGATCCGGCCGGTCCCCCGGAACGGCGGCATGACCGGGGTCTTGTCGGTGAGCACCAGGTGCGTGATCCCCTCGGGGGTGCACACGCTCTCCACCGAGACGTAGTCGCCGAAGGGCTCGCTCGGCAGGCCCCGGAGGTACTCCTCGACGATGAACGGTCCCCACTCCCCCGCCGCGACCAGTCCCTCCAGGTGGGAGCGCACCTCGGCGCGGTCCCGGGGGGACCGTACGGCGAAGGTGTGCCGGCTGAGGGTTCCGCTGACGGGCTTCACGATCGCGGGCAGTCCGACCTCGTCGAGGGCGGCGTCCCACGCGGCGAGGGTGTCGATCACCGCGGTCCGGGTGCGGTCCACGCCCGCCTCGCGCAGGGCGCGTCGTTGCAGGCCCTTGTCGGTGAACAGCCGGGTGGTCCGCTCCGAGGGGCCGGGGACGCCCGCCGCGGCGGCGAGCGCTCCGGCGGGCCGGAGCAGGTCGTCGCAGAAGGTGAGGACGGCGTCGGGGGCGAGCGCGCGGATCAGCCGGGCGTCCTCGGCCGGCTCGCCGGAGAGGGTGTGGACGTCGCCGAGCATCTCCATCACGGGCCGCAGCTGCTCGACGTGGTCGGAGCCGTCCGGTACCAGGAACGTGACGTCTCCCAGGTCGGCGAGGCCCGCGCCGATCTCGCCGGCGGGGACGGCGCCGAGGTCGTAGAGGACGGCGAAACGCGGCCGGGGGCGGGTTGCCATGATCAGTCGTCGCTTTCCTGGGGGGCGGTGTGCGGACGGTGCGTGGGGTCCGGGGTCCACCGCGGCGGGCCGGCGGGGTCGGCCGCGAGCCGGATGAGGCCCTCGTGGAGCGTGCGGGCGTACGCCTCGACCGAGGGGCGGGGGACGAGGTCCGGGTCGAAGCCGATGCGGACCTGACCGCGGCCGTTCGTGATCTCGACGTTGACGTGCAGGGGGAAGCTGGGCTTGCCCCTGCGCCATCGCCCGCGCGTGGGGGTGGCCGAGGGCCGGTCGAGGTCGCGGTAGGCGTGGAAGTGCATGTAGTTGAAGACGACGGGGAACGCCGGGCGGCCCAGGCGCTCGGTCAGGAGGGCCAGCGGGTAGTGCCGGTGGGCGTAGCCGCCGCGCTCCAGCTCGTCGGCGTGGCGGATCAGGTCGCGCCAGCTGTCGGGGAGGGTCTCGAAGCGGACCGGGAGGGTGTTCAGGAAGAGTCCGGTGGCCCGGTCCGAACCCGGGCTCTCCGGGCGGGTGTTGAAGACGAGCCCGGTGACCACGTCCCGGTCGCGGCCGGACCATGCTCCCTGCGCCGCCGCGTGCGCGGCGAGCAGCACCGACTTCCGCGAGGTGCCCAGGTCCCGTGCCACGCCGGACAGCGACGCGACGAGGTCCCGGGGCAGGTCCAGCCGGAGCCGCGCCGAGGCGTCGACGGCGCGCGTCGGGTCGACGTAGGGGACGAGCGCGTCCGCGGTGCCCGCCTGGGCGAGCCAGTGGGCCTCGGCGGCGGCGGAGGCGGAGGCGGCCTGTTCGGCGGCGACGAAGGCGTGCTGGACGCGGGCGTTGACGGCGGCCTCCTCGCGCGCCGCCTCCTCGGCGGTCCTCGCGTCCGCCGCCTCCTCCTCGGTGCCGCGCTCGTCCGCGCCGGTGTCGTAGAGGCGCGTCAGGTCGACCGCGAGCCGGCTGAAGCTCCAGCCGTCCAGCACCACGTGGTGGGCGGAGACGGCCACGTGGAAGGAGCCGGGCAGCGTGACGACCAGGAACCGGACCAGGGGTGCGGTGCGCCAGTCGAGCGGCGCGATCCCGGTGAGGGAGCGCCAGTCCTCGAGGAGGCGCAGCGCCGCGTCGGCGGAGTCGGCGTGCTCGACGCGCAGCGCGGGCTCGACGTGGCTCCACACCAGTTGGGCCGCAGCGGACAGGTTTCCGAAGTCGAACGAGGTCCGCAGGGCGGGGTGGCGGTGCGTCAGGTCCCCTACGGCCGCGCGGAAGCGGGCCTCGTCGAAGGGGGCGCGGACCTCCCAGCCCTCGACGCTGTGGTAGAGGTGGCGGTCCCCGCCCGCCTCGCACAGGTAGAGCATGCCGGCCTGGAGCGCCGATGCGGGCAGGGCGTCCTGGAGTCCGTCGGGCAGCCGTGCGCGGTCCCGCGCGGACAGCAGGGAGAACGGCTCGGCGGTGTGCGTCGGCCCCGCGCCGGCGACGGGCGTCCCGAAACGGTCCGGGGCATTCTTCGCGGTGCCCGCCCGGACGCTTTCGGAGTTCAACAGGGCGCGCACCGACTGGTGGACGAGCAGATCGCGCAGCGAGAGATCGATTCCCTTTTCCCGCGCCTCGTTGACGACGCGTACGGCGAGGAGCGAATCTCCGCCCATCGCGTAGAACTTGCCGTCGAGGGTGACGTCGGATATCGCCAGGCTGTTCCTGAAGATGGCCAGCAGGGTGTCCGCGACGCTTTCCCCGACCGTTTCTTCCGTGTTCATTTCTTCTCCTCGACCTCGGTCGGGATTCCGGGGGTGTCTCGCATCGCGCGCAATGGCGAGAAAACGACGAACAGTGCCGCGCTCCACAGGCCGAGGGCGCAGATCCACAGGGTGGGGCGGAGGCCGAGCGTGGCGCCGAGGGTTCCTCCGAGGAGGGAGCCGAGGGGGACTGCCCCGTAGGAGATCCACAGGTAGACCGAGCTCACCCGGCTCAGCAGGTCGGGCGGGCAGACGCGTTGGCGGTAGGAGAGGGAGGCGGTGTTGAACAGCGTCGAGTTCGCCGAGAACGCCGCGAGGCCGAGGGCGAAGAGGGCGAGGCCCCAGCCGGGGCCCGCGGCGGGCATCAGCAGGTAGAGGGGGCCGGGGACCAGCATGGAGACCCAGATGATCCGTGCCGAACCGATCGCGTTCGACAGTCGGTTGGCGAAGGCGCCGGCGAGCAGCCCGCCGACCGCCGCGCAGGAGAAGACCAGGCCGATGACGGCGGGCGAGGCGTGCAGCTCGCGCGACATGAAGGTGACCTGGACCGAGGAGGCGGCGATGAAGAAGAAGTTGGAGACGGTGGTGCACAGCAGCAGGCTGCGCAGGACCGCTTCGCGCCGCACGAACGCGAACCCCTCGGTGACGGCGGTCCGGAACGGCAGGCGCTTGACCGCCGCGCCCTGCCGATCCGCGGCCGGCACTTTGATCAGTCCGAGCGTGAGGGCGCTCAGGGCGTAGGTGGCGGCGTTCGCGAAGAGGCCGCGCGCGGCGCCCATCAGGCCGACGAGCAGGCCGGCGAGCGCCGGGCCGCCCATCTCGGCCAGCGCGTCCGACATGCCCAACTTGCCGTTCGCGTCCACCAGCTGGGTGGCCCCGACCAGCTTGGGCAGCTGACTGCGGTAGGCGACCGTGAAGAGCACCGTGAGGGTGCCGGTCGTCGCGACGACGACGTAGAGGTAGCCGAGGCTCAGCCATCCGGTCATGCTCGCGACGGGGATCGACACCAGGAGCAGCATGCGGCCCAGGTCGCAGGCGATCATCGTCCTGCGCTGGTCGAGGCGGTCCGCGACCACTCCCGCGGGGAGCGAGAAGACCAGGTAGGGCAGCCAGCCGAGCAGGGTCAGCAACGAGACCTGGAACGTCGACGCGTCGAGCACCTCCAGGGCCAGCAGCGGCATGGCCACCAGGGCGACCCGCGGGCCCAGGGTGCCCATCCCCTGGCCCGTCCACAGCAGCAGGAAGTTCCTGTTCCGCCACAGGGAGGCCGGGGGGTCCGCTTCGGTGCGCCGCGCCGGCGCCGTCTGTGTCACTTTCCTGTCCTGCCTGGGGTAGTGGGGGGGAAGGGCTCCGTGCCCGGCCTACACTGCCGGCCCCTTCGTACCGCGCACCAGACCGGCATGTTCGAACTACCGCCATTGTGCCCGGGGTTCTGCCGCCCGGCCGGATGTCCGGCTGCTTAGCATCGGTCTGCGTTTGATTGCCGACGGTATCCGAATCGCCCGTGAACGCATGTGGCGCGGCCGTTGTCGCCTTACGGGAACGAGCCCGTGCGGACCGATCGAAATGGGTGAAGAGAACTCGTGGGAAATGAGCTTCCGGGGCAGGCCGACGTCCCGACCGGATTTCCTTTCGGCGCCACCTGCCGTATGACGGGGCCGTGCCGCACGACGCGGTCCACCCGCATTCTTCCGGCCGGGCTGGCGAGTCTGATCGGCGACCGGACCGAGGAGCTCGTCTGCGCGGCCGCGCTCGTCCTGGCGCGCAAGTACGCCGACGGCACCGCCTTCTGTCTGGGGATCCGGCGGACGACCTGGTCGCCCGCCGACCCGGCCCGTGACCTGGTGGCGACCATGCCCACCTCGCTGCGGGCCAGCGACCACGTCGCCTTCGTCGCCGCCGCGCTGCGGACGGTGCGCGCCCCGGAGCCGGAGCGCGGCGGCGCGTCCGAGATCGTGTGCGTCCTCGACGGTCCGGCGCCCGCCGGCACGCGGGCGGCGCTGGTCCTCTCGCACGAACGGTCCCGGGAAGGCGGGCTCGCCCTGCACGCGGACGCCGACGAGCACACGTTCGGCGCCCTCTTCGTCCAGCGGATGCTCGGGCACCTGGAGCACCTGCTCGGGCGACTGTGCGCCGACGGCGAGCCGACGATCGGCGAACTGCGCCTCACCCCGGACGCCGAGCTGGAGGGACTGCGCGCGCTGTCCCGCACGGACCGGGAGTACCCGCGCGACACGGGGCTCTACCAGCTCTTCGCCGAGCAGGCCGAGGCCCGGCCGGACGGCGTGGCCGTCAGCCACGCGGAGGGGACCACCAGCTACCGCCGGCTGCGGGAGCGGGCGGAGGAACTGGCGGGGCTGCTGCGCGCCCGGGGGGTCGCCCCGGGCCGGCGCGTGGCGTTCCTGCTGGAGAGGACGCCCCTGCTGCCGGCGTTGATGCTGGCGGTCGTACGGCTGGGCGCCTCCTACGTCCCCCTCGACGTCGACACGCCGACGGAGCGCCGCGACTTCCTCCTGGAGGACAGCGGTGCCTGCCTGCTGGTGACCGACGACCCCCGGGTCACGGCCGCCGTCCCGGTGCTGGACCTCACCGCGCCCCGGGAGGAGCGCGAGGAGCGTGAGGACGAGCGGCCGCTGCCGCCGCCCTCGGGGCCGCGGGCCGAGGCGTACGTGATGTACACCTCGGGGACCACCGGTCGTCCCAAGGGCGTGGCGATCGGCCAGCGGGCGGTGGTCCGGTTGGTGCGCGGCACCGACTTCGTCGACCTGTCCCGCGATTCGCGCATCCTGCAGACCGGAGCCCTCGCCTTCGACGCCACCACCTTCGAGTTCTGGGGCGCGCTCCTCAACGGCGGCACCGTCGTGCTGGTCCCCGGCACCACCGTGCTCAGCGCGGTGGAGCTGCGGGCCGCCGTCGAACGGCACGGGGTGAACCTCATGTTCCTGACGGCGACCCTGTTCAACCAGCTCGTCGACCAGGACCCCACGGCGCTGGCGGGCTGTCACGTGCTCGTCGGCGGTGAGGCCCTGTCCCCGGGCCACGTGGCGCGGGCCCTCGAAGCCTGCCCGACCCTCACCCTCGGCAACGCCTACGGTCCGACGGAGAACACGACGTTCTCGGTGGTGCAGCGCGTCACCGAGGCCGGCTCCGGCCGGATCCCCATCGGACGCCCGATCGCCAATTCCACGGCGTGGGTGCTCGACCGGGACCTCAACCCCCAGCCCCTCGGCGTCCCCGGTGAACTCTGCGTCGGCGGGGACGGGCTGAGCGGCGGCTACCTCAACCGGCCCGAGCTCGACCGGGCCGCGTTCGTGACGGCGCCGGGCATCGACGGCCGCCTCTACCGCACCGGCGACCGCGCCGCCTGGACGGAGGAGGGGCTGCTGGACTACCTCGGGCGCGCCGACGACCAGGTCAAGATCCGCGGCTACCGGGTCGAACCGGGGGAGATCGAGGTCCGGTTGGGCCTGCTCCCCGAGGTCCGCGAGGCCGCCGTGGTCCTGAGTCCGCAGGCCGACGGCATCGCCTCGCTGCGGGCCTTCTTCACCGCCGGGAGCCCGCTGGACACGGCCGCGCTGACGGGCCGGCTCGCCGAACTGCTGCCCGCCTACATGGTGCCCGGCTCGCTCCAGCAGGTGGCCGTGATGCCGCGGACCCGCAACCACAAGATCGACCGGGCGGCGCTGCTCGCGATCCCCCTGCCCGCGTCCCCCGACCCGGACGGCCGCGGGCGCGCCCCCCGCACGGAGCTGGAGGTGACGGTGGCCGCCGCGTTCGCCGAGGTGCTGGGGGTGGAGTCGGTCTCCCTGGACGACGACTTCTTCGATCTCGGCGGCCACTCCCTGCGGATGATGCGGCTGTGGAACCGCATCCGCTCGGTCACCGGAGTGCCGATCGAGCTGGCACGGGTCCTCGACGCCCCGACGGTCGCCGGCATCGCGGCCCTGCTGGAGCGGGGCGACTCCGACGGCCCGGCGCGCCCGCGCCTGGCCCGCCGCTCGTGACGGCGCCCGAACCCCCGTACCCGTTCCGCCCGTCGGCCGGGGATCCCAAGGAGTGAGCGTGTTCCCGCTGTCCTACGCCCAACAGGGGCTCTGGTTCCTCCACCGCCTGGAGGGGCCCACCTCCACCTACAACGTGCCCGTGCCGGTGCGGCTGACCGGCCCGCTCGACGTCCCGGCGCTCGAAGCCGCGCTGCGCGACGTGGTGACCCGTCACGAGAGCCTGCGCACCGTCTTCGGCGAGCACGAGGGAGTGCCGTACCAGCGGGTCCTGCCCGCCGACGCGGCCGGCCCGCGCCTGGTCCTGCCGGCCGCGGACCGCGAACCGCTCGACGAGGTGCTGCGCGCAGTCGTGGAGGAGCCCTTCGACCTCGACGGCGACCTGCTGACGCGCGCCCGCCTGATCCGGTCGGCCGACGAGGAGCACGTACTGGCGCTGGTCCTGCACCACGCCGTCTGCGACGGATGGTCCCTGACGCCGCTGCTGCGGGACCTGGGCACGGCGTACACCGCCCGACTCGGGGGCGGCGCGCCCGACTGGGCGCCGCTGCCGGTGCAGTACGGCGACTACACGCTGTGGCAGCGCGAACTCCTCGGGGACGACGAGGACCCCGACAGCCTCGTCAGCCGGCAGCTGCGGTACTGGCACCGGACGCTGTCCGGGCTGCCCGACCGGCTGGTCCTGCCCGACCGACGCGTCCTGCCCGACCGGGGCGTCCTGCCCGACCGGGGCGTCCTGCCCGACCGGGGCGTCCTGCCCGACCGGGGCGGCGACGGGCGGCCCGCCGACGGCGTGGAGGCCGCCGGGGACGTCCACGACCACCTCCTCGACGCGGCCCTGCACGGCAGGCTGGTCGACGTCGCCCGCCGGCACGGTTGCAGCCTGTTCATGCTGCTCCAGGCCGCGGTCGCCGCGCTGCTCACCCGCTGCGGCGCCGGCACCGACATCCCGCTCGGCACCCCCACGGCGGGCCGGTCGGACGAGGCGCTCGACGGACTGGTCGGCTACTTCGTCAACACGCTCGTCCTGCGCACCGACACCTCCGGCAACCCGACGTTCGCGGAGCTGCTCGCCCGGGTGCGGGCGGCCGACTTCGACGCCTACGCCCACCAGGACGTGCCCTTCGACCGGCTCGTGGAGGCCCTGAACCCGAAGCGGTCCCCCTCCCACCACCCGCTGTTCCAGGTGATGGTCGCCCTGCACGAGGGCGGTCCGGGGGACGCCCTGCGGCTGCCCGGGCTGGAGGCCGAACTGCTGCGCCTGGGCACGCGGACCTCGAAGTTCGACCTGTCCCTCGACTTCGAGGACCGCCGCACCGGGTCCGGGCGCCCGGACGGGCTGCGCGTGTCTTTCGAGTACGCGACGGACCTCTTCGACGAGGGCTCCGTCCGGCTCCTGGCCGAACGCCTCGAACGGGTGCTTGTACGGGTCGCCGACGACCCGTCGGTGCGGTTGCGCGAGCTGCCGGTGCTGACGGAGTCCGAGCGGCACCGGCAACTGGTGGAGTGGAACGGCCCCGAGGTCGCGGAGCGCCACCTCGACCTGGCCGCCACCGTACGGACGCGGGCCGCCGTACGGCCCGACGCCGTGGCCGTGTCGGGGGCGGACGGCCGCCACACCTACCGGGAGCTCGACGGGGCCGGGGCCGCGTTCTCCCGCGGCCTGGGAGCCGCCGGGGCCGGGGCCGACGACCTGACCGCCATCGTCGCCCGGCGCGGCACCTGGTTCGTCACGGCCGCGCTCGGCGCCCTCGGGGCCGGAACCGGCTACCTGGCGCTCGACGCCGACCTGCCCCTCGACCGGGCCCGGCGGATGCTGACCGACAGCGGCGCCCGCTTCGTGCTGACCGAGCCGGGGCTGGAGGAGCGGACCGCGCTGCTGCTGGAGGGCGTCGAGGGGGTCCGGCGGGCCGGACCGCTCGCGGACGCCCCCTCCCCGGCCGGCAACCCGGGGACCCCGCAGGGGGCCGGCGGCGCCGCGCACCCGCTCGCCCTCGCCTACGCCGTGTTCACCTCCGGGTCCACCGGTCACCCCAAGGGGGTGCTGGTGCCCCACCGGGGCCTGTCCAACCACCTGCTGGCCGTCATCGAGCTCTACGGCCTCGACGAGCACGACACGATGGCCTTCAACGCGCCGCTGACGTTCGACGTCGCCGTCTGGCAGGCGCTGACGACGGCGGCGGTGGGCGGCCGGGTCCACGTACTGGACGAGGACACCATCCGTGACCCGTTGGCGCTCGCCCGTTGCGTCGCCGACGAGGGCATCACCGTCCTTCAGATCGTGCCGCAGGTGCTGCGGGCGGTCCTCGACCTGTGGGACCTCGACCCACGGCACGTCGACCTCCTGCGCGGCCTGCGCTGGATGCTCGTGCACGGCGAGGAGCTGCCCCCCGACCTGGTCGACCGCTGGTTCGCCCGCCACCCCGACATCCCGCTGGCCAACGTCTACGGCCCCGCGGAGTGCTCCGACGACGTGTCGATCTCGGTGATCCGCGCCGGCGACGACTTCCGCCGCGAGCGTGCCCCCATCGGACGCCTGCTGCGCAACACGCGGGCGTACGTCCTCGACGACCTGCTCCAATTGGTGCCCGCCGGGGCCGTCGGCGAGCTGTACGTCGGCGGCGCCGGGCTGGCCCGCGGCTACGCCGGCCGGGTCGACGTCACCGCCCTGCGCTTCGTCGCCGACCCGTTCGGCGAGCCCGGCGAGCGCATGTACCGCACGGGCGACCTCGTCCGTTGGAACGCGGCCGGGGAGCTGGAGTTCCTCGGGCGGGCCGACCACCAGGTGAAGATCCGCGGGCATCGGATCGAGCCCGGCGAGGTGCAGGTCGTCGTGGAACGGCACCCCCTCGTCCACCAGGCGTTCGTGCTCGCGGCGCCGGACCGGCACGGCGGCACCCGCCTGCTCGCCTACGTGGTCCCCGTGGCCGGCGGGGCGCCCTCGGCGGCGGAGCTGCGGAGCCACACCGCCGCGGCGCTGCCGGAGTACATGGTGCCTTCGGTGTTCGTGTGCGTCGACGAACTCCCCGTGACGCCGAACGGCAAGATCGACCGCAAGGCCCTGCCGGCGCCGGGGACGGCCGTCGACGAGGGAGGCCTCCCGCCGCGCACCCGGCGGGAGGAACTGCTGTGCGGCCTCTTCCGCGAGCTGCTGGACCTGCCCCGGGTCGGCGTCGACGAGGGCTTCTTCGACCTCGGCGGGCACTCCATGCTGGCCATGCGCCTGCTCAGCCGTCTGCGGACGGAGATGGGGCTGGACGTCACGGTGCGCTCGCTGCTGCGGGCGCCGACCGTGTCCGGGATCCTCGCGGCGGCCGGGGCGCACGACCCCGGTGAGGACCTCGCGGTCCTGCTGCCGCTGCGCGCCGGCGCGGGCGCCCGGCCGCTGTTCTGCGTACATCCCGCGACCGGCCTGGCCTGGAGCTACGCGGGCCTGGCCGTCCACCTGCCGCCCGCCGTGCCGCTGTACGGGCTCCAGGCCCCCGGCCTGGCCGAGGGGACAACCGCGCCCGCGGACCTGGAGGAGATGCTCGACGCGCTGTGCGGCGAGATCCGCCGGGTGCAGCCGGAGGGCCCCTACCGGCTGCTCGGCTGGTCGCTGGGCGGCAACATCGCCCAGGCGCTCGCGACGCGCCTGGAGGGCGAGGGGCACCGCGTCGACCTGCTCGTCCTGATCGACGCCTTCCCGGGCGAGAGCTGGCCCCACCCGCCGCACGCCACCCCCGAACAGTGGGACGAGTACGGCCTGTTGACCACCCTGGCCCCCCTTCCCCCCGACCCCGGACGGGCCGCGGAGGAGGACACCGAGCGGGTCTTGGAGGAACTGCGCGCGAGGGCCCGGGAGCGGTGGGGCACCTCCGTCGGGGACCTGGACCGGCTCGTGCGGGTCGGCGTCAACGCGAGCCGTCTGCTGGCCCGGCACCGGCCCGCCCCCTTCACCGGCCGGACCGTGTACTTCCACGCCACCGGGAGCCGGGGCCCCTCCCGACCGAGCCCCCTGTCCTGGGACCCGTACCTGAAGGACGTCACCGGACACGCACTCGACTGCCGGCACGAGGAGGCCATGGACGCCGAACCCCGGCGCCGGATCGCCGAGATCCTCACCCCCGACCTGACCCGCCCCTGAGGGCACCGCACGCGAACCACCGGAAGGCGAGCACGACCGTGACCGAACTCCTCGAACCGACCTCCCCCTCCGCCGAGACGGAACTGCGCCGCTCCTTCCGGGGCCCGGTCGTGGGACCGACCGACCCCGACTTCGACCGGGTGCGGGCCGTGTGGAACGGCATGCACGACCGCCGGCCGAGCACGATCCTGCGCTGCACCTCCCCCACCGACGTCGGCGCCGCGCTGCGCTACGCCCGGGCGACCGGGCAGCCGGTGACCGTGCGCGGCGGGGGCCACAACGTCGCGGGGACCGCCCTCGCGGACGGCGCCGTACTGATCGACCTCTCCCTCATGCGGGAGGTGACGGTCGACCCCGAGCGGCGGATCGCCCACGCCCAGGGCGGCAGCCTCCTCGCCGACGTCGACGCCGCGACCACCCCGCACGGCCTGGCCTGCCCCGCCGGCGTCGTCTCGCACACGGGCCTCGGCGGCCTCGCCCTCGGCGGCGGCTACGGATGGCTCGCCCGCAAATGGGGCCTGACCTGCGACCACATCCTCGCCGCCGAGGTGGTGCTGGCCGACGGCAGCGTGGTCGTGGCCGACGAGGACCACCATGCGGACCTGTTGTGGGGCCTGCGCGGCGGCGGCGGCAACCTCGGCATCGTCACCCGCTTCACGCTGCGGCTGCGCCCGGTCGGCCCGGTGCACCTCCACACCGGCGTCTTCCCCCTCGACCGGGGGCTCGAAGCGCTGGCCCGCTACCGGGAGTTCGCCGAGGCCCAGGGCCCCGACCTGCACGCCGTGGGCGCCCTCAAGCACGCCGGGACGCAGGACTGGATCCCCGCGGAACTGCGCGGCGAGCCGGCCCTGTTCCTCACGGCGGCCTGGTTCGGCGACCCCGCGAGGGGGCCGGAGCACACGGATCCGCTGTTCGCGTCCGCCGCCGGAAGCGACGTCCGCCTCCTGGAGTACGCCGAGCTCCAGGCGCTGGGGGACCACGGCGAGCCCCACGGGAACCGCTACTACACCAAGTCCTGCTACCTGTCCGAACTCACCGGTGACGCCGCCGGGCAGCTGCTCGCGAGCGCCGCCGCCATGGTCTCCCCGTACTCGTCCGTCGACTTCGAGTACCTGCGCGGCGCCATCGCGGACGTCCCCGACGAGGAGTCCGCCTTCCCCCGCCGGGACGCCCCGTACATCGTCACCGTCTCCTCGCAGTGGACCGATCCCGACCGGGACGCGGCCAACGCGGACTGGAGCCAGCGGGGCGTACGAGGGCTCGCGCCGTGGCAGCACGGCGGCGCGTACGTCAACTACCTCCAGGACGAGGCGCCCGGCAAGGTCGCCGAGGTCTACGGCGCGGCCCGGTACGAGCGCCTGGCGGAACTCAAGCGCCGTTTCGACCCGCTGAACGTGCTGTCCGGCAACCAGAACATCCTCCCGACCTCCTCCGCCCCCCGGTAAGAAGGGACCCCCCATGTCGCCGACCACCCCGCTCACCCCGCGCGTCACCCCGCCGCTCACCTACGCGAGCAACGAGCCCGGGGCGTTCGTCCGGGCCCTGCGCTCCCCCTGGTACCAGCTCGTGGCCGACCTCCAGGAGACCCTCCAGTGGACGACCATGGAGTACGCGCGCTCGCAGGGGCTCAAACACCTGTGGCTCCCGATCACGACGCGCACCGTCACCTGCCCCACCGCCCTCGGCAGCGACACCGAGGCCGTCAAGGTCGACGTGGGCGGCGTCGACACCTACCTGGCCGACTCGATGCAGTTCGCCCTGGAGTACGGCTGCCGCCTCTCGCCCGGCGGCTGCTACAGCGTCCTGCCGAGCTTCCGCGGCGAGACCCCCGACGCGACGCACCTGAGCCAGTTCACGCACAGCGAGGCCGAGATACCCGGCGGGATGGAAGACCTCATCCGCTACGTCGACGGCTACGTCAAGGCGCTCTCCGCGGCCCTGCTCGACCGGCACGGCGAGCAGCTCCTCAGCGCGCGCGGCGACGTCTCGCACCTGGAGCGCATGGCCCGTCACACCGCCCCGTTCGAGCGGGTCACCCTGGACGAGGCGATACGGATCCTCCAGGACGAGGACGGCTGCGTCCGCGACGAGGGCGGTTGGCGGACCCTGACCCGCGAGGGCGAGCGCCTGCTGATGGCCAGGGTCAGCGAGTTCGTGTGGGTGCACGACCAGGACACCCTGGCCGTGCCCTTCTACCAGGCCTTCAGCCCGGACGACAGCGACCGGGCGCGCTGCGCCGACCTCCTCTTCGGCATGGGCGAGGTCGTCGGCTCCGGCGAGCGCCACGTCGATCCCGGGCTCCTGCGCAAGTCCATGGCGATGCACAACGTCAAGGAGGAGGAGTACGAGTGGTACGTCCGCATGCGTGAGGAGACCCCGATGCTCACCTCCGGGTTCGGCATGGGCTTCGAGCGGTTCCTGATGTGGGTGCTCGGTCACGACGACATCCGCGACCTGCCCCTCGTCTCCCGCGTCGACGAGCCCCTGGCCTGGCCGCCGGCGGTCCTGCGCCCCTGAGGTCCCGCGCCCCGCGCCGGCCCACGCGTCCCCCACACACCGAACGTGCCGCCCCGGACGCACCCGCGTCCGGGGCGGCGCGTCCCCGCACGAAACGAGACAGCCCGCGATGACGCCCGAGCCCGTACCGCTCCTGTGCCTGCCCTACGCGGGCGCCGGCGCGAGCGTGTTTGCCAAGTGGCACCCCCTGACCCCGCCCGGTGTCCTCCTGGCGCCCCTGCAACTGCCGGGCCGTGAGGAGCGCACCGACGAGGAACCCCTGCGCGACGTGGCCGAGGCCGTCCGGGCCCTGCTCCCCGCGGCCGAGGCCGCGGCGGCCGGACACCGCCGCGTGGCCCTCTTCGGGCACAGCATGGGCGCCGTGCTCGCCTTCGAACTCGCCCGCGCCCTGGAGGAGCGCACCGAGGTCCCGGTCGCCCACGTGTACGTGAGCGGGTCGCCGGGCCCCTTCCACGGTCGCACCGAGAGCGCGGCCGACCTCGACGACGACGCGTTCCTCGCCGCCGTGGAGACCTTCGCGGGCTACCGGCACCCGGTGTGGGAGGTGGCGGAGTTCCGGGAGCTGTTGCTGCCGATGCTGCGCGCGGACGTGGCCATGCACGAGGGCTACCGTCCGCTGTCGCAGGCGCCCGTAGAGGCGCCCGTGACCTGCCTGCGGGGCGACGCGGACACGTTGGTCGGCGCGGGTGACGCGGCCGAGTGGGGCAAGGCGACCACCGGCGCGTTCACGTACGCGGAGCTGCCGGGCGGCCACATGTACCTGCTGGACGCGCCCGGGGAACTGCTCCGCCTGATCGCCGCGGACCTCCACCCCGGCGCGAAGGCCCCGACCGGGCGGGAGGCGCGGTGAGGCTGGAGGGCAGGACGGCCGTCGTCACCGGGGCGGGCCGCGGGCTCGGCCGGGCGACGGCCGTGCGCTTCGCCGAGGAGGGCGCGGACCTGGTGCTCCTGGACATCGGCGCGGACATCGCGGGCGTACCGTACCCGCTCGCCGACCGGGACCAGTTGGAGCGGACCGACGAGCTGTGCCGGAAGGCCGGCGCGGCCACCCTGTCCGTGCTCGCGGACGTCCGGGACAGCTCCTCGGTGCGGGACGCGATCGGCACGGCGCTGCGCCGGTTCGGCACGGTCGACGTACTGGTCAACAACGCCGGCATCGCGGCCCCGTCCGGCAGGCCCGTCCACGAGATCGAGGACGACGAGTGGCAGCTGATGCTGGACGTCGACCTGTCCGGGGCCTGGCGGATGATCCGGGCCGTCGCGCCCGGCATGCTCGCCCGGCGCGGCGGCAGCATCGTCAACGTCTCCTCGACGGCGGGCCTCGTGGGGTACCGGAACTTCGCGGCCTACGTGGCGGCCAAGCACGCGCTGGTCGGACTGACCAAGGCGGCGGCACTCGACTTCGCGCCGCTGCGGGTGCGGGTCAACGCCCTGTGCCCCGGCTCGGTGCGCGACGCCCCCCACGTGGAGGGACGCATGCTGGCCGAGATCGCCCGCAGTCTCGACGTGGACGTCGACGAACACGAGCGGACCTTCGTGACGGCCCAGCCGATGAACGCGCTGATCGAACCCGAGGAGATCGCCAACGCGGCGCTCTGGCTGGCCTGTGACGACTCCCGCCAGGTGACCGGAACGACGTTGACGGTCGACGGCGGGTTCTCCGCCCGATGAGCCGTCCCGGCCGATGTGGAGATGAGATGACCGAAACGACTCACACGGGTACGGGCGCCGGCTCCGTGCTCGGGGACGCGACCGAACACGGCCTCGTCCTGCGCCTGTCCCACGGGGCCCGCATCGACCGGGCCGCGGAGCGGATCGCCCGCGCGGCCTCCTCGGCGCGGCTAAACGAGGTCGGCAGCTACTGGATCTCGCGGGCCGGGGTCACCCCGACCGCCTCCGCCCGGGGGCACCGAGAGGCCCTGCGGCCGCTCGGCCCCGGGGCCGCCGGCCCGCGCGTGGTCCTGACCCGCCATCCGGACGGCACGGCCGACCTCAGCGTCGTCGCCCGTCGGGGACGGCTGACCGCCGAGGGGCTGCGCGCGGTCGCCCGTGCGCTGACCGCCGCCGACGCCGATCCCGGCGACCTGCTCGACCTCCTGACCGGGACCGGGGCCGGGGCCGGGGCCGGGACCGACGGCGGAGCCGGGGCCGGGGCCGGCCGGGACGCGCACGACGCGGGTCGGCGTCCGGCCGGTGCACCCCCGTGGGGCCTGGCCGGCGACACGGGTCCGGGTCCGGACCCCGTCCCGGGCGCGCCCGGGACGGCCGCCGAGGGGCCCGTACGACCGGTGGCCGCCGTGGCCGCCGCGGCCCTCGCCCTGAGCCGGTACGAGCGCGCCGCCGCGGTGCGGCTGGCCGTCGTGTCGGACGCGACCTTCGGGGACTTCCCCGAGGCGAAGGTGATCCGGGTCGAGGTCGACGAGGACCTCCCGATCGGGCGGCTGCTCGACCGGGTCGAGGCCCGACTCCGCGCGCCGGGCGAGACGGACGGGGCGAACGGGACGGACAGGGCTGACGCGACGGACAGGGCGGGCGGGACGGACAGGGCGGGCGGGACGGGCGGCGGCGAAGGCCCGGCGGTCTGCGTGGTCCTGTCGGACCGCCGGCCCGGCCTGACCTACCTGCCGTTCCCGCCCGACGCCTTCGCGCTGGCGCCGGTCTTCGTCCGGGAGGGGGACGGCGTCGTCCTCGACACCTGCACCCGCTCGCCCGAGGCCGTGCACGCGACGGTCGCCGAGGCGTTCCTCCGGCAGGTCGGGCGGCTCGCCTCCGAGCTGGACGGGGAGCCGTCCGGGCGGATCGTCGCCGACCTCGCCCTGCTGACCGACGCCGACGCGCGCGCCGTCGTCGCGTGGGGCGACCGCACCGGGCCGGGCCCGGCGGAGGCCCTCGGGATCCCCGCCGCCGTCGAGCGGGCGGCCCGCGACCGGCCGGACGCGATCGCCGTGGACGACGGCGGGCGACGGCTGACCCATCGGGAACTGGACGAGCGGGCCTCGGCCTGGGCCCGCGAGCTGGTGCGGCGGGGCGTTTCCCCCGGCGATCTCGTCGGCGTCTGCCTGAAGCGCACCGTCGACCTCGTGGTGGCCCTGCTCGCCGTGCTCAAGAGCGGCGCCGCCTACGTCCCGCTCGACCCGCACTCCCCCGACGAGCGGCTGCGCCACATCGCCGAGGACGCCGGGCTCGCCCTCGTCATCAGCACCGTCTCGACCTTCCCCGCCGGGCCCGGTACCCCGGTGCTCGCGCCGGCGGCCCTGTCGGCGGGTGCGCAGGCGGCGCCGGACGTGGAGCTGCCGGTCGTCGGTCCCGACCACACCGCCTACGTCATCTACACCTCCGGGACCACCGGCCGGCCCAAGGGGGTGGTCGTTCCCCACGGAAACGTCCTCGCCCTGATGGAGGCCACGCGCGGGGAGATGGCCCTCGGCCCCGACGACGTGTGGAGCTTCTTCCACTCGGCGGCCTTCGACTTCTCGGTGTGGGAGATCTGGGGCTGCCTGCTGACGGGGGGCCGGCTCATCGTCGTACCCCACCTCGTGACGCGTTCGCCCGAGGAGTTCCACGCCCTGCTGGTGCGCGAGGGCGTCACCGTACTGAGTCAGACGCCGTCCGCCTTCGCCGCCCTGCTGGAGCACGACGCGCGGGAGGCGGGCCCGGCGCCGCGGCTCGTCGTCCTCGGCGGCGAGGCCTTCGACCCCCGGACTCTGGGCGGCTGGTTCCGGCGCCATCCGGTCGGCGAGAGCCGTCTGGTCAACATGTACGGGATCACCGAGACCACCGTGCACGTCACCCTCCACGACGTCCTGCCCTGGGCTCCCGCGACGCACCTCCACCGCGTGGGGCGCCCCCTCGCCGGCTGGTCCGTCTCCGTCCGGGACGCGCGGGGAAGGCCGCTGCCCCCCGGCGCGCTCGGCGAGATCTGGGTGGGCGGGGCGGGAGTGGCGCGGCGCTACCTCAACCGGCCGGAGCTCACCGCCGAGCGGTTCGTGGTCGACGGCGTGAGCGGCCGCCGGCTGTACCGCAGCGGCGATCTGGGGCGGCTGCGGCTCGACGGCTCGCTCGACCACGCCGGGCGGCTGGACGACCAGGTCAAGATCCGCGGGTTCCGCATCGAGCTGGGGGAGGTGCGCTCCGTGCTGCTGGACGATCCCGCTGTCGCGGACGCCGCCGTGATCGTCCTGGGCCGGGAGGACGGTCCGGCCCACGCCCGGCTCGTCGCCTACGTGGTGCCCGCCGACGGGGCGGGGACCACGGCGGACGTCCGCCGTCGCGTCGCGGCCCTGCTGCCCGACTACATGGTGCCGGCGGAGCTGATCGCGCTCCCCGCGCTGCCGTTGACCCTCAACGGGAAGCTGGACCGGGCGGCGCTGCCGCGACGCTCCCCGGCCGCCGCCGTACGGGAGGAGGGCGCGACCCCGGGGCCCGGAGCCGCGGGGTCCGAGACCCTGGAGCGTGTCCTCTCCGTCTGGCGCGGCGTCGTCGGGCCGAACACCCGGGCGGACGACCACTTCTTCGAGAACGGCGGCAACTCCCTGCTCGCCGTACGGCTCTTGGGCGCGTTGCGCAAGGCGGGCCTGGGCTCGGTGGCGGTGCGGGACCTCTACGCCCGCCCCACCCCGAGCGGGTTGGCGGCCCGCCTCGCGCCGGAGGGTTCCCGGTGACGGGCCGTCGTCCGTCCTGACGTGCCCGCCCGCCCGGGGCGGGCGGGCACGTACGCGCGCCGGCCGGGGCCTGCCGTCGCCCGGAGGGCGGCCCCCCGGCGTCCGGTACGTGCTCTCGGCGTGCCGGGCGTCGCGGGGCAGGCGGGAGTTCGACTACAGCCCTAGGAGCCGACGGCCTCCGGTTCCCCTCGCCCGGTCGGGCCCGCCCCCGGTCCGGCCTCGGCGACCGGGCCGGCGGACGCCGGGGCCGCCGCGGACCGCCCGGCCGCGCCCGCGACGGCCTCCGGCGCGGGGGTGACGCCCGCGACGAAGGGCCGCCACCAGGCCTCGCCCGGGGCGTCGGCCGCGCCGGGCTCGAAGGGCTGTCCCGGGATCGGCAGCGCGACGGCGGCCCCGGCGGCCTCGGCCGCGGCGACGGTGCCCTCCCCGGGCTCGTCCCACGGGTGCGGGGCCAGGTTGAAGGTGCCCCAGTGGATCGGCAGCATCGTGCCGCGCGCGACGCCGCCCTGGAGGTCGAGGTGGGCCCGCATGCCCTCCTCGGGCGTCATGTGGATGTCGGGCCAGTACTCGGAGTAGGCGCCGATCTGGATCATCGTGGCGTCGAAGGGGCCGTGGGCCTCGCCGATCTCCCGGAACCCGGGGAAGTAGCCGGTGTCCCCGCTGTGGAAGATCCGGTGCTCCTCCCCCGCCACGACCCAGGAGGCCCAGAGGGTGAACTGCTGGTTGCGCAGTCCGCGCCCGCAGAAGTGGCGGGCGGGCGTCGCGGTGAGGGTGAGGCCGGCGACCTCGGTGGCCTCGTTCCAGTCCAGTTCCCGCAGGCGGTGCGCGGGGACGCCCCAGCGCTCCAGGTGGGCGCCGACGCCCAGCGGGACGGCGAAGACCGTGTCGGTGCCGGCGAGGGCCTTGATCGTGGGCAGGTCGAGGTGGTCGTAGTGATCGTGCGAGATGACGACGACGTCGACCTCGCCGAGCGAGGCGAGCGGCACGGGGACGGGGTGCAGCCGCTTGGGGCCGGCGAAGGGGAAGGGCGAGCAGCGCTCGCCCCACACCGGGTCGAACAGGACGCGACGGCCGTCGATCTCCGCGAGGACGCTGGAGTGGCCCATCCAGGTCAGCCGCAGACCGCTCACCGGCGGCTTGGCCAGTTCGGCGAGGGTCGTCGGGTAGACGGGGATCGGCGCTCCGGGGTTGCGCCGGACCCGCTGTTCCTTGTGGAAGTAGATCCGCGCGAACTCGGCCTTCGACCCGGAGGGCCTGACCCGGGTTCCCAGGGGGTTCACGAAGGCCCCGTCGGCGAAGTTCGGCGAGCGCAGGATCCGCTCCAGTCGCGCCCCGGTGGGGTCCGCGCCGAAGGCTTCGGGCCGCAGGGCGCGCAGCCGGGGACGCAGGGGTCGGGAGCCGGTCAAGGCGCCTCCTGGGGAATGTGCGGGTCGGTCTGGTACGGACGTGCTCCGTACTCCGTACCAGACCAACGCGCACCGACGCCGGAGGATTCCGCCCGGGTCGGCTACAGCGGCAGCAAGTCCGGGCGCTTGGCCTCGACGTGGTCGCCGGAGGACTCCCCGCGCAGCCGGCGGCCGATCCACGGCACGAGGTGCTCGCGCGCCCACTGGATGTTGTCCCGGGTGACGTCCACCGAGCCGCGCGGCGGCGTGGGCGGCCAGGGCTGGTCCGGGTCGGCCGGGACCTCGTAGCCGAGGACCTGCGCCGCGCGCAGCGCGACGCGGGTGTGCCCCTCGGGCGAGAGGTGGAGCCGGTCGCCGTCCCAGGCGCGCCGGTCCTGTACGGACCTCAGCGACCAGAGGTCGAGGACGGGGCAGTCGTAGCGGTCGGCGATGGCGCGCACGTGGGCGCTGTACGTGGCCACCTTGCCCCGGAGGTGCTTGAGGACCGGGACGCCCCGGGTGTCGAAGCCGGTGGTGATCATGACCTGGCCGACGGCGCCGGTGAGGTCGGCGACGGCCGCCTCGAAGCGCTCCGCCACGTCGTCGGGGTCGGTGCCGGGCCGGATGATGTCGTTGCCGCCCGCGCAGAAGCTGACGAGGTCCGGGGCGAGGGCCTTGGCCCTCGGGACCTGGTCGGCCACGATCTGGTCCAGGAGCTTGCCCCGCACCGCGAGGTTCGCGTACCTGAAGTCGTGCTCGTCACGCCGATCCGCCAGGAGTACGGCGAGCCGGTCCGCCCAGCCGAGATACGAGTCCCCGGGTCCCGGGTCCCCCACGCCTTCGGTGAAGCTGTCCCCGATCGCCGCGTACGAGCCGATGGTCTTGAGTGTCGTCTTCGTCGCTGCCACGGGAACCCATCCTTCACCCCCGAAAGCAACCTACGCCAACGTAATGAGGGGTTGACGGACCGTGATCTATACCACCCGGGGGATAAGGAATAAGTACAGATGGGGCCGGGACCCCCCTCAGGCCCCGGCCCCACGTTCCTCACCGCCCGTCGGCGGGTGTCCTCAGAGGCTGACGCCCTTCGACCGGAGGTAGGTCACCGGGTCGATGTCGGAGCCGTAGGACGGGCCCGTGCGGATCTCGAAGTGCAGGTGCGGGCCGGTCACGTTGCCGGTGGCGCCGGAGAGTCCGATGCGCTGGCCGGCGGTGACGCTCTGGCCGACGGAGACGGACAGCGAGGAGAGGTGGCCGTACTGGGAGTACTTGCCGTCGGCGTGGCGGATGACGACCTCGTTGCCGTACGAGCCGCCCCAGCCTGCGGAAACGACGGTGCCCGCGCCGACCGCCTTCACGGTGGTGCCGGTGCTCGCGGTGAAGTCGACGCCGGTGTGGTAACCGGAGGACCACATGCTGCCGCCGAGGCGGTACGGGGTGGTGACGCCGCCGGCGACCGGGGAGACGAAGGCGCCGGCCTTCGCCGGGGCGGCCGGGGCGGCGGGGGCCGCCGGGGCCTTGCCGACGGAGCGCGGGGCCGGGACGGTCTTCTTGACCGGGGCGGGCTTCGGCGCCGGCGCGGCCTCGGGGGTCGCCCCGTCGGCGGCGTCCGCGCCGGAGGAGTCCTCGTCGCCCGCCTGGGTCCCGGTGGAGGAGCCCTGGGTCGGCGCGGCGGGCGCGGCCGGCGCCTGCGGGGCGGGGGTCCGGGCGCCCGCGCCGTCGAGGGTGAGCTTCAGGCCGGGGTGGATGAGGGAGGGATCGGAGCCGACGGCCTCGCGGTTGTCGGCGTAGAGCCGCTCCCAGCCGCCGGTGACGTGGCGCTCGGCGGCGATCTTCGAGAGGTGGTCGCCCGGCACGACGGTGTAGACGGTCGGCGCGGCGGCGGGAGCCTCGGCCGGCGCGGCGACGGGGGCCGCCTCGGCCCGCACGGGCGCGGCGGCCGGGGTGTTCGACGTGGCGGCCGGACCGGTGGCGTGGGCGCCGCCGGCTCCGATCAACTGCAGCGCGAGCGCGGCGCCGCCGGTGCCGGCCACCGCGATTCCGCGGGACAGGGAACGGGACTTCGGACGGCGGTGCTTACCCTTTCCGGGCATGGCGAATTCCTCTCCGTCGCCTGCGAGGTGAGCTGTCGGGTTCGGACTGGAGATGTCCGGCCGTATCCGTCGAGGACGTGTGCGGCTTCACCCCTAGCCGACCGGATGGGATCCGGTACGGCGGCTTACCTGGTTCCCCCGCTCCTGCCGCGCGCGTCGATGGTCGGGTGCGGTTCCCGGGCGGCGGCAGGATTAGGCGGTCCACCCGGATCGATCGCGAAGGTAATCGAGCGGGACCGTGCCCAACAAGCCGCCGATTCCCCGACGCATTCACGAGGAAGGGGAATCGAGGTAATTCCTGTCACCCTCCGTTTGTTCCGGACCATCAACAACCGCCCCGGCAAGGCAATTCGCATTTCGTGATCAGGCACGCACGGTCACCGTATGATCTGGCTCACGGAGTCCGGCGCGATCTCGCCTCCCCCTATGGCAAGTTGGCCTCAACCAGCGTAATTCGGACAACACAGGACTAGATGGAGGAGCACACGTGACCCAGCTGATACCCCCGCCCCTTCCGCCGCGGCCCGAACCGGAGCCGGAGCTGATCGGCGTGCGCAACTTCCGTGACGTGGGCGGGTTGCCCACCGCCGACGGACGGAGGGTCAGGCCGGGACTTCTGTTCCGAAGCGGACATCTCGCGCATGCCACCGAAACCGGTGCAGAGTTCCTCGGCTCCCTCGGCCTCCACACCGTCTTCGACTTCCGCAACCGCGCCGACCACGCCCTGGAGGGGGCGGACGTCGAGCTGCCGGGCGTACGGAACGTGAACATCCCGCTGTCGGATCCCGCCGACGGCCGCGAGTTCTGGAAGATGGTCCGCGAGGGCGATCTGGCGCAGCTGCGCGCGCTCCTGGGCGAAGGGAGGGCCGCCGCCCGCATGGCCGAGTCGTACCGCACCATGGTGCGCACCCGTACCGCCGAACACAGCCGGGTCGTCCACGCGCTCGCGCACGACAGCGTGCCGGCGCTCATGCACTGCGCGGCGGGCAAGGACCGGGCCGGCCTGTCGATCGCGGTCACCCTGCTGGCGCTCGGGGTCGAGCGCGAGGCCATCGTGGCGGACTACCTGGAGTCGAACGCCCCGCACCGCCGCTACCGGGTGCGCCGCGACGACGAAGCGGAGGCCCGCACCCCCGAGGTGATGGAGCTGCTCTCGCCGCTGTTCGACGCGCGCGCCGAGTACCTCCTCGCGGCGTTCGAGGCCATCGACGGCGGCTGGGGCGGGGTCGACCGCTACCTCGCCGAGGGTCTCGCGCTCGCGCCCGAGACCCTGGAGCGACTGCGCGGGCGGCTGCTGGAGCCGTAGGACCGCTCCCCCGCGGGGCCGCGCGGGCCCCGCGGGAAGCCGCGGTCGTCAGCGGTTGCCGACGGCCTGCTTGACCAGCGTCCGGCCGAAGTCCCACATCAGCGAGCCGCCGCCGTGGGCCTCGTCCATGACCTCGCGGAAGGCCCCGACGAAGCGGTCCACGTCCGCCTCGTCGACGATCAGCGGCGGGATGAGCTTGATGACCTCCAGGTGGTCGCCGGAGACCTGCGTGAGGATCCGGTGCCGGCTCAGCAGGGGCGCCACGACCATCTGCGCGAACAGGCCCTTGCGGGCGGCCTGGAGCATCGTCCAACGGCCGCGCAGCCCCAGCGAGGAAGGCCGGCCGAACTCGATGCCGATCATGAGCCCGCGCCCGCGCACCTCGTGCAGCAGCTCGTACTCGTCCACGAGCGCGGCGAGCCGACCGCGCAGCAGGTCGCCAGTGGCGCGGGCGCGGGCGACGATCCCCTCGTCCTCCATGACGGACAGGACCGCGAGGCCGGCGGCCATCGCCTGCGCGTTGGAACCGAAGCTCGCCGAGTGCACGAGCACCCGGTCCATGGAGGAGTAGACGCGCCGGAAGATCCAGTCCTTGCCGAGGGTGGCCCCGATCGGCACGTACCCGCCGGAGAGGGCCTTGGCCACGCACACGAGGTCCGGTTCCACGCCCGGCTCGTGCTGGTACGCGTAGAAGTCACCGGTGCGCCCGAGGCCGGTCTGCACCTCGTCGGCGATCAGCAGGGCCTTGTGCCGGTGGAGCATCTCCTGCGCGGCGCGCAGGAATCCCGGCGGGGCCGCGTGCACCCCCTTGCCCTGGACGGGCTCGACGATGAGCGCGGCCACGTCCCCGCGGGCCAGCTCCCGTTCCAGGGCCGTGAGGTCCCCGAGGGCGATCCGCGTGTCCGGGAGCAGCGGGGCGAAGCCGTCGCGGAAGCCGGCCTCGCCGTTGACGGACAGGGAGCCGGTGGTGAGCCCGTGGAAGGCGTGGTCGCAGTAGAGGACCCTGGGGCGGCCGGTGGCGTACCGGGCGAACTTCAGGGCGGTCTCCACGGCCTCGGTGCCGCTGTTGCCGAAGAAGACCCGGTCCAGGTGGGGGCTGTGCGCGAGGAGCCGCTCGGCCAGCAGTCCGGGCAGCGGCGGGCAGTCGAAGCGGGTGAGGTCGGCGAGGCCGGCGTCGAGGACGTCGTGCAGGGCGCGGCGGACCACCGGGTGGTGGCGGCCCAGGCCCATGACCCCGAATCCGGCCAGCATGTCGAGGTAGTCGTTGCCCTCGGCGTCGAAGAAGTGCGCGCCCTCGGCCCGCGTGTAGACCTTGTCGAAGCCGATGGTGTGCAGCATCCGGGGCAGCTGGGGGTTGAGGTGGCGGGCGTGCAGCTCGTAGCGTTCCCCGCCGCGCTCGGCCAGCAGCGCGGCGAGGTCGAAGCCGCCGGCTCCGCCCTGGGCGGCCGTCATGACGAGGCTTCCCGGTTGCCTCCGATGGTCTCGCGGGCCGCGCGCAGGGACTCCTTGAGGGACCCCATGGTGGCGAGGACGGCGGTGGGTTCGTAGCCGCAGTGCGCCATGCAGTTGGCGCAGCGCGGGTCCTTGCCGCGGCCGTACTTGCTCCAGTCGGTGTCCTCGATGAGTTCCCGGTAGGTGGGGACGTACCCGTCGCTCATCAGGTAGCAGGGGCGTTGCCAGCCGAAGAGCGAGTAATTCGGAATGGCCCAGGCGGTGCAGGGGAAATCCGCCTTGCCTTCCAGGAAGTCGAGGAAGAGCGGGGAGTGGTTGAGGCGCCAGCGGCGCCGGTTTCCGCCGGCGAAGGCCTTCCTGAACAGTTCGCGGGTCTGTTCGACGCCGAGGAAGTGTTCCTGGTCGGGGGCCTTTTCGTAGGCGTAGGCGGGCGAGATCATCATCTCGTCGACGCGGAGGTCGTCATTGAGGTAGTTGAGGACCTCGATGATGGTCTGGGGGGTGTCGGTGTTGAAGAAGGTGGAGTTCGTGGTGACCCGGAATCCGCGCCGCTTCGCCTCCTTGATGGCGGCGACCGCCTCGTCGAAGACGCCTTCCTTGGCCACCGATTCGTCGTGGCGTTCGCGCAGTCCGTCGATGTGGACGGCGAAGGCGAAATACGGGGAAGGGGTGAACTTCTCGATCTTCTTGCGGAGCAGCATGGCGTTCGTGCAGAGGAAGACGTACTTCCGCTTGGCCACCAGCTGGCGCACGATCTCGTGGATCTGGGGGTGCATCAGGGGCTCGCCGCCCGCGATGGACACCATCGGCGCGCCGGACTCCAGGACGGCGCCGACCGCCTGGGCCACGGGCATGCGCTGCTTGAGCACTCCGGCGGGGTGCTGGATCTTCCCGCACCCCTCGCACGCGAGATTGCAGGCGTAGAGCGGCTCCAGTTCGACGATCAACGGGAACTTCTCACGCTTGCGGACCTTCTGTTCGAGCAGATAGGTCCCGACCCTGATGGACTGTCGCAGTGGCATGGCCATCTGGCTCACCTCCTGGGGAGCAGCAACGAACGGTGCCAGTCATAAAAAGCGGGCAGTACGGCACGCAACACACGGAAGGCCGATATTCCACCGCGAACCGTGCCGATACGAACGAGCTCGTGCTCCGGAGCGTCCACGATCACCCGGACGGCCGCAACCGGGCGGGCCCCGCCCCGGGTGGCGGTCCACAGGGTCGCGGCGGACTCCATGTCGACGGCGAGGGCGCCGCCGGCGCGCAGCCGGTCGCGCTCCTGACCCCGCACGACGTGGTCGGAGCCGGTCAGGACGCCGGTGTGCACGGTGCGCCCGGGTGCGGCGCGGGCCAGGGCCTCGGCCAACAGGGCGGTGCCCGTGCAGGTCACGGAGCCGCGCGGGTCGCGCACCGTCTCCGCGACGACCAGGTCGCCCGGGTGCGTGCCGGGCACCAGGCCCGCGCAGAACCCGGTCGCGAGGACGGCGGCCCCCTCCATCCCGGGGCGCCCCAGGGCCTCGGTGACGGCCCGCTCGGCCGCGCGCGGGCCCATCCCGGTCCGCAGGACGGACGCGGCGGGCCGGCCCGCCTCCCGGGCGACGCGGGCGGCGCCGCGCAACGCCGTCCGCTCGATGCGCAGCGCGCAGGCGATCAGGAGCGGGGCCGGGGAGCCGGCCTCCCCGGTCATCCGGCCTCCTCGGCCGCGCCCGCGGACGCGGACGGGGTGGCGGCGGCGGACGGGGTGGCGGCGGACGGGGCCGGGGTGGCGGAGGCGGACGGGGCCGGGGCGCCGCGCCGTCCTCCGGGGCCGAAGGGTTCCCCGTGCAGGTAGCGGCCGAGCGCGGTGAGCGGGAACACCTGGCGGTAGAGGTGGTAGTTGATGGAGAAGTCCCACGGGAAGCCGGTCCCGGTGAAGTACGGCTCGTCCCAGGTGCCGTCGGCCCGCTGGGTGTCCACCAGGTGGGCGAGGCCGCGTTCGACGGCCTCGCCGTCCCGCTCCCCCGCCGACAGCAGCGCCATCAGCGCCCATGCGGTCTGCGAGGGGGTGGAGGCGCCCTTCCCGGCCCAGGCGCGGTCCCGGTAGGAGCGCTGGTCCTCGCCCCAGCCGCCGTCCTCGTTCTGTACGGATTCCAACCAGCGCACGGCCCGCCGGATCGCGGGGTGGGAGGGGGCGATGCCGGCGGTGGTCAGCGCCGGGAGCACCGAGCCGACCCCGTAGACGTAGTTGGTGCCCCAGCGCCCGAACCAGCAGCCGTCGGGCTCCTGTTCGGCGAGCAGCCAGTCGATGCCGCGACGGGTGCGGGGGTCGGCGGCCCGGCCCTCGACGGCGAGCATCTCCACGACGTGGGCGGTGACGTCGGCCGAGGGCGGGTCGATGACCTCCCCGAAGTCGCAGAAGGGCAGCCGGTTGGGCAGGGTGGAGGTGTTGTCGGCGTCGAAGGCGCCCCAGGCGCCGTTGCGCGACTGCATCCCGAGGTTCCAGGACACCCCGCGCGCGATGGCCGCCTCGATCCGGGCCGGTTCGGGATGGCGGACGCGGCGCAGCGCGAGGACCACCTCGGCGGTGTCGTCGATGTCGGGGTAGTTGTCGTTGTGGAACTCGAACGCCCAGCCGCCCGGTTCGAGCCCGGGCCGGCGCACGGCCCAGTCCCCGCTCTTGCGGATCTCCTCGCCGAGCATCCAGTCGGCCGCCGCGACCAGGGCCGGGTGGTCGGGCTCCAGGCCCGCGTCGGCGAGGGCGATGGCGGCCAGGCAGGTGTCCCACACCGGGGACTGGCAGGCCTCGATCATCCGGGCGCCGTCCTCGCGCCAGACGGCGAACCGGTCGAGCGAGGTCAGGCCGGCCCGCATCACCGGGTGGTCCAGGGCGTAGCCGAGCAGGTGCAGGGCGATGACGGAGTACACGGCGGGCGGTTGGATCCCGCCCCAGCAGCCGTCGTTCTCCTGGCGCTCGATGATCCAGCGGGCGGCGGTGGCCATGGCGGCCTCGCGCAGCCGGCGGGGGGCCACCCGGCGGTACAGGTGCAGGAGCCGGTCCATGCGCTGGAAGGCCCCGTCCCAACTGGCGGCGCTCGCCAGGGGTTTGTCGGGGAAGGGCGTGCGGGCGTCGGTGTGCAGCTCGTCCAGGGCGAAGGGGGCGGGGCGCACCGGCCGCAGCGCGGAGACCACGGTGAGCGGGACGATGGTCTGGCGGGCCCAGCAGCCGAAGTCGTAGATGTTCAGCGGCACCCAGGGCGGCAGGAAGACCAGTTCGGGAGGGAGTTCGGGCAGGTGGTCCCAGCTCCACCAGCCGAACAGGGCGAGCCAGATCCGGGTGAAGACGCGGGCGCCGGCGATCCCTCCGTGGGCCCTGATCCAGGCCGAGGAGCGGGCCATGTGCGGGGCGTCGGGCGGATCGCCGGCCAGGCGCAGGGCCACGTACGCCTCGATGGTGGCCGAGAGTTCGGGCGGACCTCCGTGGAAGGTGGCCCAGGTGCCGTCCTCGCGCTGTTCGCCCCGGATGAAGAGGGCGGCGGCGGCCGTGGTCGCCTCGTCGCGGATGCCGAGGAACTGCCGCAGCAGCAGGTCCTCGGCGTCCATGGTGACGTTGGTCTGGAGGTCGCCCTTCCACCAGCCGGCCGGGTCCTGGCGGGCCAGGAGGTCGCGGACGGCGCGCGCGGTGGCCTCCTGGACGGCGCCGCGCAGATCGGCGCCGGCGCCCGGGGCGGCCGGCACGGGCCGTCGGGCCCGCGCCCCGGCCGCGGTGCGGGCGTCGTGCGGATCGGCGCCGCCGGCCACCGCGCCGCCGCCGTCGGTCATCGCTGTCATGGCTTCCCCTTAGAACAGTGTCCTCTGCTGTGCTGGGGTCCGCCGTCGACCGGTCCGCCCGTCAGGCGGCGCCGGTCGGCGACTCGCGATTCATATCCACTTTCGGGCCGAGATCACCTCTTGCGCACGACGACGAAGTCGGCGAGGGCGACGAGCTGCTCGCGCACCCGCTGGGGCATGTCCACGTCGTCCAGGGCGCGGATGGCGATCGCGTGCTGGCGGCGGGCCTCGTCGGCGGTCCACCGACGGCCGCCGGCCGCCTCGATGAGCGCGGCCCGGTGGGCGAACTCCTCCTCGGAGAAGTTCTCGAAGTCGTTGCTCTTGGCGTCGGCCGCGAGCAGCTTCGCGAGCTCCTCGCACGCCGGTCCGCCCGCCGCGAGGGCGGCGACCACGGGCAGGGACTTCTTGCGCTGGCGCAGGTCGCTCCAGGTCTGCTTGCCGGTGGACTCCGGGTCGCCCCAGATGCCGAGGAGGTCGTCGACGGCCTGGAAGGCGAGGCCGAGGTGGTAGCCGTACTCCTCCAGCTTGTCGGCCGTGCGGTCGTCCGCGCCGCCGAGCACCGCGCCGATGGACACGGCGCACGCGAGCAGGGCTCCGGTCTTGTTCCCCTCCATCTCCAGGCATTCCTCGACGCTGACGCGCTCGCGGTGCTCGTAGGAGATGTCCTGGGCCTGCCCGTCGATCAGCTTGCGGCTGGCGGTAGTCAGCCGGCGGGTGGCGCGACCGGCCTCCACCGTGCCGAGTTCCAGCAGCACCTCGTTGGCGAGGGCGAACAGGGCGTCGCCGACGAGGATGGCCAGCGCCGGGCCGTGCACCTTCCACACGGTGTCGCGGTGGCGGCGCTGCTCGTCGCCGTCCATCAGGTCGTCGTGCAGCAGCGAGAAGTTGTGGACGAGTTCCACGGCGACGGCGCCGGGGATGCCGACCTCGGCCGCCGCGCCCGCCGCCTCGGCGGAGAGCAGGGCGAGGGCGGGGCGTACGGCCTTGCCGCCGTCGCCGTCCGCCGGGTTGCCCTGGGCGTCGATCCAGCCGAAGTGGTAGGCGGCGACGGTGTCCATCGGCGCCGCGAGCCGGTCCACTGCGGCGCGGAGCACGGGCGTCGACAGCGTGCGGCCGCGTTCCAGGAGGGCGAGGGTGTCCGCCTTCTCCGCGCCGGCCGTGCCCACACTGGCAGCCGTGTTCTCGACAGCCGGGTTCCCGGGGTTCACTGGCTCTCCTCTGGTTCCTGTACGTGCTGTGCCGGTCGTGCTGGTGGTCGTGGTCGTCGTCATACCGCCTCCTGCAGAGGGTGTTCGCGGGGACGGCCCAGGGCGGCGAGCGCGGCGTGGGCCGCGTCCAGACCGCTGCGGACGGCGCCTTCCATGGTCGCGGGCCAACCGGTGGCGGTCCACGCACCGGCCAGGTACAGCCCCGGCGTGTCGGTCCGCGTGCCCGGGCGCAGCCGGCCGACGCCGGGGGTCGGGGCGAAGGTGGCGGTGCGTTCGCGGGTGACGAAGAAGTCCCGTACCTTCGCGCCGCGCGCGGCCGGCAGCAGCCGTTCCAGCTCGGGGAGGTACTTGGCGCGCAGGACGGAGACGGGTTCGTCGATGTCCTCCTGGGCGGCGGACTGGGACAGGGCCAGGTACTGGCCGCCGTCGGTGAGGCCGGAGGAGTCGGTGCGGTCGAAGACCCATTGGACGGGGGTGCCGAGCGCGGCGAAGAACGGCTGCCGCAGGACCTTGCGGTCGTAGACCACGTGGACGTTGAGGATGGGGGCGGTGCCGATGTCGAGGAGCCGGTCGGGGTCGGCGAGCGCCCCTTCGGGCAGCAGGCCGTGCGCCTCGCGCTGCGGGACGGCGAGGACCACGGTGTCGGCGTCCAGGGGCCCGTCCTCGGTGTCGACCCGCCACCCCCCCTCGTCCGTGCGGGACAGGGCGGTGACGCGGGCGCGCAGGGTCGTGGCGACGCCGGCGGCGTCGAGGGCCTTGCGGGCGAGGGTGTCGTGGAGTTCGCCGAGCGGTACGCGGGCCCAGCCGATGTCGGAGGCGCCGTTCTCGGAGAGCAGGCCGGTCTTGAAGACCATGGCGGCCAGGCCCAGCGAGCACTGGTCGGCGGTGGCGTTGAGGGTGGCGACGCCGACGAGGTCCCACAGGGCCTCGACGGTGCGCGGGCTCTGGCCGTGGCGGCCCAGCCAGGTGGCGAAGTCGAGGCCGTCGAGCGCCGGGTCGGCGGGGTCGAGGCGGCGCAGCGCGAGGGCCGCGCGCCCGACGCCGACGCGCTCCGCGAGGGACAGGTGCGGGTAGCGGGCCAGGGAGGCGGCCAGGTGCAGGGGGACGGGCAGCGCGCTGCGGCGCAGCCGACCCAGGCGCGGGCGGCCGGGGTGGGCGACGTCGAGGACCGGTACGTCGAGGCGGTCCTGGATCGGGGCGAGGGCGGTGCCGTCGACGCGGTCCAGGAACCAGCGGTAGGCGGTGCAGCAACGCAGGTAGACGTGCTGGCCGTTGTCGACGGTGAGGTCGCCGCGCTTGAAGGAGAACGCCAGGCCGCCCAGGCGCGGGCGGCCTTCGAGGAGGGTCACCCGCAGTCCGGCGTCGGCGAGTTCCAGCGCGGCGGTGACGCCCGCGAGGCCGCCGCCGACGACGACCGCGCGGCGCTCGCCGCGGTCGGTGCCGCTCATGGTCCCTCCCCCGTGGTGTGTCCGGTCGCCGGCGTGCGGAGGTCCGACGCGGCGGTGGTCGTGGCCGGCCGTCGGCCCGTCGCCCGGGGTGAAGACGCGGTGTGCGTCGCGGTGGTTGCCCGGCCGCGACCGGCGGGGCGCCGGCCGGTCGCCGGGCCGTCCGGGTGCGCGGCCGGGCGCGGGCCGCGGAGCGCGGTCCGGGCCATCAGGCGCGCCTGCGGGCGCTCTGGCGGGAGATGGTCCGGGCGTCGAGTCCGGACAGTCCGCGCACGGCCACGTACGCCTTCTCGTGCGGCGGCAGCGAGACGCGGCCGCGCAGGACGGCCTCGGGTTCGCGTTCGATGCGGTCGAGCAGGCGCCGGTAGATGCCGGCCATCGCGGCGACGCAGGCACCGCTGCGCCGGTCGAGCAGCGGCAGCAGCCGGTAGCCCTCGACGAACAGGGCGCGGGCGCGGCGGACCTCGTGGTGGACGAGTCCGGCGAAGTCCGAGCCGGCGGGGGCCCGGCCGGAGCCGAAGCCCTCCGAGCAGCCGAACTTGGCGAGGTCCTCGGCGGGCAGGTAGGTGCGGCCGTTGGCCGCGTCCTCGGAGACGTCCCTGAGGATGTTGGTGAGTTGCAGGGCGAGGCCGAGGGTGTCGGCGTACTCGTCGGCGCGGGCGGCGTCGGCGCCGAGGGTGCCGGCGCGCGCGGCGCCGAACACGCCGAGCGAGAGCCGGCCGATGGCGCCGGCGACGCAGCGGCAGTAGACCTTGAGGTCGTCCCAGGTCTCGTACTCCTGGCCGCGGACGTCCATCAGGACGCCGTCGATGAGTTCGTCGAGGCCGCCGAGGGGGATCGGGAAGCGTCGCGCGGCGTGCGCGAGGGCGACGGCGACCGGGTCGGTGTCGTCCTCCTCGATCTCCTCCGCCCGGATCCGGCCGAGCAGGGCGCGGGTCTCCTCCAGTCGGACCAGCTTCGCCTCGGGGGCGAGGGTGCCGTCGCCGATGTCGTCGACGCGCCGCGAGAAGGCGTACAGCGCGGACATGGCCTGCCGCTTGTCGGTGGGCAGCAGCCGGATGCCGTACGCGAAGTTGCGCGCCTGCGTGCCGGTGACGGCCTCGCAGTAGCTGTAGGCGGCGAGGACCGGAGCGGACGGTGCGGACACGTGTGTGGGGCCCTCCACGGTCGGGCTCACCCCTTTCTCGGCGCTGTGCGCAGGACGGCGGCCACCTCGCGGAGCAGACCGCTCCGGGTGGGCTTGGGCGGGCCGGGAAGTACGTCGAAGCCGGCGGCCGTGACGGCCCCCAGGGCGGCCCGTCCCCCGCCGACGAAACCGGCGAGCAGCAGGCGCAGGCGCCCGTGCACGCTGCCGACGAGGGGGGTGCCCTCGTCCAGCAGGGCGCGGGCGCGCGCGGCCTCGAAGGCGACGAGGGAGCGTACCGAGGCCCCGGCGGTCGGGGCCGCGAGGTCGTTCTCGGTGACGTGGAAGCGGCGCATGTCCTCGGCCGGGAGGTAGATCCGGTCCCGGGCGAGGTCCTCGGCGACGTCCTGGAGGTGCTCGGCGATCTGCAGCGCGGTGCAGACGGCGTCGGAGCGGCGGATCCGCTCGGGGGTGGAGGTGCCGGTGAGGGAGAGCACGAGGCGGCCGACGGGGTTGGCGGACAGCTCGCAGTAGGCGAGGAGGTCGCCGTAGGTCTCGTAACGCGTGACGCGCTGGTCGAGGCGGTTGGCCTCGATGAGCGCGAGGAAGGGCTCGGGGGTCAGGCCGTGTTCGCGGACGACGGGCACGAGCGCCGACAGCAGGGGGTGGCGCGGGGGGCCGTCGGGGGCGCCGAAGACGCGTCGCAGGTCGGCTTCGAGGGCGTCGAGCATGGCGGGGCGGTCGCCCGTGGCGGCCGGGTCCAGGCCGAGCAGGACGGCGTCGTGGCCGCCGGGGGCGAGGTCGCCGTCGCCGATGTCGTCGACGAGGCGGGCGTACCCGTAGACGGCCATGAGGCCGCGGCGCCAGGCGCGCGGCAGGAAGGCGGGGGCCACGGGGAAGTTCTCCGAGGTCGCCTTGGCGAGGGTGGCGCGCGCGGGGGGTTCCCGGTCCGTGTCCGGGTGGGGACGGAGGCCGTGCTCGGGGGTCACCGCCCGCCGCCCGGGGCGGGGACGGCCACCGTGCCTGGGGGCCGGAGGATTCCCGTAGCCATTGCCGTCACGTCTCCCGTTCTACACTGCCGACCCAAGTCATCCCATTTCGGACACGCCGCCGGACCTTACCGGGGAGTACCCGACGGGATTCCGGCCGCGGGGAATCGTCCCCTCTTGGCGCGATTGAGAACTGGTCCAGCTTACGCTGTACAACACCGCGCGGGCCTATCGGGTGCCCGCGGCGCCCCGGAATGTCGCCGCCGCACGACGGGGCCCCCGCCGCGGACAGCGGCGGGGGCCTCGTTCACGGGGAGCCGGCGCGCGGCCCGCCGTCAGTGGCTGGTGGCCTTCTCGTACGCCGAGACCACTTCCTCGGTCGGCCCGTCCATCAACAGCTCGCCCTTTTCCAGCCACAGCACGCGGCTGCAGGTGTCGCGGATCGAGTTGTTGTTGTGGCTCACCAGGAAGACCGTGCCGGCCTTCTCCCGCAGCTCTCGGATGCGCGCCTCGGAGCGCACCTGGAACTTGCGGTCACCGGTGGCGAGCGCCTCGTCGATCATCAGGACGTCGTGGTCCTTGGCGGCGGCGATCGAGAAGCGCAGGCGCGCGGCCATGCCGGAGGAGTAGGTGCGCATCGGCAGGGAGATGAAGTCGCCCTTCTCGTTGATCCCGGAGAAGTCGACGATGTCCTGGTAGCGCTCCTTGATCTGCTCGCGGGTCATGCCCATCGCGAGACCGCCGAGGACCACGTTGCGCTCGCCGGTGAGGTCGTTCATCAGCGCCGCGTTCACGCCCAGCAGGGACGGCTGGCCGTCGGTGTAGACCTTGCCGGACTCACAGGGCAGCAGGCCCGCGATGGCGCGCAGCAGGGTCGACTTGCCGGAACCGTTGGAGCCGATGAGGCCGATGGCCTCGCCCCGGTACGCGGTGAAGGAGACCCCGCGCACGGCGTGCACGCGGCGCACGCCCGGGGCGTCGCCCTTGCCGCGGCGGAGTATCTTGCTCAGCGCCGCGGTGGCACTGCCCTTGCCGGAGCTGCCCGTGTTCACGCGGTAGACGATGTGGACCTCGTCCGCGATGACGGTCGGCACCCGGCTCGCCGGGACCCCGGTCTTGTTCTTGCCCGCTTCGGTGATGTCAGCCACGGCCGTAACGCTCCTCAGCCTTCCAGAAGTACACGAAGCCGCCGAGGCCGATCAGGACCGCCCAGCCGATCGCGAAGCCCCACACGTGTGGCGGCAGGTTCTCCCGTCCGTAGTCCTCGATCAGCGCGAAGCGGACCAGGTCCATGTAGATCGCGGCGGGGTTCCACTGGAGCACGTCCGCGATCCACTGCGGCTTGTCCTTCAGCATCTCGTTGATCGAGAACATGACGCCGGAGGCGTACATCCAGGTACGCGTCAGGAAGGGCATCAGCTGCGCGAGGTCGGGGGTCTTGGACCCCATGCGCGCGAAGATCAGGGCGAGGCCGGTGTTGAAGACGAACTGGAGTACCAGCGCCGGCAGCACCAGCAGCCAGGACAGCTGCGGGTAGTTCCCGAAGGCGACGGCGACGACGAGCACGACGATCATCGAGTACATCAGCTGCTGGAGCTGCTGCATGGAGAACGAGATCGGCAGCGAGGCGCGCGGGAAGTGCAGCGCGCGCACCAGACCCAGGTTGGTCGGGATCGCCCGGACGCCCGCCATCAGCGAGTTCTGGGTGAAGGTGAAGACGAAGATGCCCATCACCAGGAAGGGGATGTACACCCCCTTCTCCATGCCCCGGCCGGCGTCCAGGATGAGGCCGAAGATCAGGTAGTAGACCAGCGCGTTCAGCAGCGGGGTCGCCACCTGCCAGATCTGGCCGAGCTTGGCCTGGCTGTACTGGGCCACCAGCTTGGCCCGGGAGAAGGCCATGATGAAGTGGCGTCGGCCCCACAGCTGCCGTACGTATCCGCCCAGGCTGGGCCGCGCGCCGCTGACGGACAGGCCGTACTTCCCGGCGAGCTCCGCAGGGGTCAGGCCCGCGTCGTCGGACGGCGGCCTGCTCGTGGCGAGGGCGCCGTCGTGGGTTGTGTCACTCACAAGTTGAAACTTTCCGTCTTCAAGATGCGGCAGGGGCATCGGGGCTGGAGCGCCGGGCCCGTGATCGGGCCCATGCTCCCAGACGCGAGCTTGTCAGATGACGGGCGGTCGACCCAGCCGGGTCAGCCGCCAGACCGTGCGCCACCTCATGGGGCGCCGGGGACCGCAGGGGGTGGTCCAGCCCTCCTTGAACCCGCCGAACCAGGCCTTGAGGGCCGGCCCGGAGGGCCTGCGGACGAGCGTCAGGGCGAGCCAGACGCCCAGGTACACCGGGACCAGCGGGGCCGGCAGGTTGCGGCGGGCCAGCCAGACCCGGTTACGGGCCACCATACGGTGGTAGACCGCGTGGCGGGACGGGGCCGTCGTCGGGTGGAGCAGCACCATGTCCGCGCGGTAGTCGATCAGCCACCCCGCGTCGAGGGCCCGCCAGGCGAGGTCGGTCTCCTCGTGGGCGTAGAAGAACTCCGCCGGCAACGCCCCGACCTGCTCGAACACCTTCGTCCGGACGGCGTTGGCGCCACCCAGGAAGGTGGTGACGCGGGAGGAGCGCAGCGGGTCCGAGGCGCGCAGCCGCGGGACGTGCCGGCGTTGGGTGGCGCCGGTGTCCGGGTCGGCGATGCGGAAGCTGACGATGCCCAGCCGGTCGTCCTCGGCGAAGGCCCGGCGGCACAGCTCGGCGGTGTCGGTGCGCTCCAGCAGCCCGTCGTCGTCGAGGAAGAGCAGGACGTCCACGTCACGGCCGCCGGGGCCGAAGGCCTCGATGCCGACGTTGCGCCCGCCCGGGATGCCGAGGTTCTCGGGCAGCTCGACGGCGCGCACGCCCTCGGGGAGCCCGGTCACCTTCACGCCCTGGCCGACGACGACGACCTCGACGGGGTCGCCCTCCTGGCGCGCGACGGAGTCCAGCAGGGCCTTCAGCTCGTCGGGGCGGTCCCCCATGGTGATGATCACGGCGCCCAGCCGCGTCGGCGCGCTCACTTCAGCCTGCTGGAGGCCAGGATCGACACCAGGTGCAGAACCGTCTGGAGCAGCGCGATGCCGGCCAGGACGGCCACCCCGAGCCGGGAGAAGTACAGGTCGCCGCGGATCTGGTCGAGGACGGCCAGCAGCAGGATCAGCAGGGAGGCCTCGATGCCGAGGACCAGCCGGTGGAACTTGAGCGCGGCGGCGGCCCGGCGGGCCAGCGCCATGCCGGCCGAACGCGGTTCGGCGGCCGACTCCTGGACCACGGGCTTGCCGACCTGGTGGCGGGCGACGCCGACGAGGTCCGTCTCGGACTTGATCAGGATCGCGCCCAGGGCCGCGAGGGTGCCCAGGAAGGCCCACAGCCAGTCGACGCGCCCGCCGCCCCACAGGTCGGACGCGCGCAGGCCGAAGCCGACCAGGACCGCCGCGTCGCACAGGTAGGCGCCGACCCGGTCGAGGTAGACCCCGGACAGGGAGAACTGCTTCTTCCAGCGGGCCACCTCCCCGTCGACGCAGTCCAGCAGCAGGTACAGCTGGACCATCACGACGCCGAGGACCGCGCCCCAGACGCCCGGCACGAGCAGGGCCGGGGCGGCGAGGACGCCGGCGAGGGTCATCACGTAGGTCAGCTGGTTGGGCGTGACCCCGGTGGTCACCAGGAGCCGGGTGACGCGCAGGGAGACCTCGCGCATGTAGAGGCGCCCGCCCCAGTGCTCTCCGCTGCGCCGGTCCTTCACGCCCGCCGGGTGGACGACGGGCCGCAGTTCAGCGATGGATGGTCTGGACATAGTCGGCGTAAGCGTCCCTGATATCGGCTGCGGACAGGTTGAGGTGCTCCAGGATGGTGAAGCGTCCCGGGCGGGTCTGGGGGGCGTACTCGACGGCCGCGACGAACTCGTCGACGCTGAAGCCGATCTCCTCGGGCAGCACGGGCAGCCCGTGGCGGCGCAGCACCTCGACGAAGAGCCCGGACTGCTCGCCGGCCCCCCGCAGGTGCATCGCGAAGGCCGCGCCGATGCCGACCTGCTCGCCGTGGAGCGCGGAGCGACCCGGGTAGAGGAGGTCGAAGGCGTGGCTGATCTCGTGGCAGGCGCCGGACGAGGGGCGGCTGTCACCGCTGATCGACATGGCGATGCCGGAGAGCACGAGGCCCTCGGAGAGCACGGTGAGGAACTCGTCGTCGCCGCAGCCACCGGGGTGGCGCAGGACGGACTCGCCCGCGGTGCGGGCCATGGCGGCGGCCAGTCCGTCCACGGCCTCGCCGGTGATCCGGTGCGAGAGCTCCCAGTCGGCGATCGCCGAGATGTTGGAGATCGCGTCGCCGATGCCGGCGCGGATGAAGCGGGTGGGCGCCTCGCGGATCACGTCCAGGTCGATGACCATCGCGATCGGGGTGGGGACGCCGTAGGAGCCCCGCCCGTTGTCGTTGTCCAGGATGGACACCGGGGAGCAGATCCCGTCGTGCGACAGGTTGGTGGCCACGGCCACCATGGGCAGGCCGACCCGCGCCGCGGCGTACTTCGCCACGTCGATGATCTTGCCGCCGCCCAGGCCCACGACGGCGTCGTAGCGGCGACCCTTTATGTCGTCTGCGAGCTTGACCGCGGAGTCGATGGTGCCGTCGACGACGGGGTACCAGTCGGCGTGCGGCAGGGCCGGCTCCAGGCGGGCGCGCAGCGCCTGCCCGGAACCGCCGCTGATCGCGACCGCGAGCTTGCCGGACGCGGAGATGCGCTGGTCGGCGAGGATGCCGTCCAGTTTGTCCATCGCCCCGCAGCTGATGTCGACGACGACGGGGGAAGGGATCAGCCGCGTCAGTACTGGCATGCGATCGTCCGGCCCTTGGCGAGGTCGTCGTGGTTGTCGATCTCGACCCACTTCACGTCGCCGATGGGGGCCACGTCGATCGTGAAGCCGTCGTTCACGAGCTGCTGGTAGCCGTCCTCGTAGTAGAGGTCGGGGTCGCGCTCGAAGGTGGTCTTCAGGGCCTCGGCGAGCACCTCGGCGGCCTCGGGCTCGATGAGGGTGACGCCGATGTACTCGCCGGTCGCGTCGGCGGGGTCCATCAGCTTGGTGATCTTCCGCACGCCCTCGCCGTCGGCGGTGACGACCTTCATCTCCTCTTCCGCCAGGCTCTTCACCGTGTCGAGGGCCAGGATGATCTTCCGGCCCTCGCCGCGGGCGGCGAGCAGCGTCTTCTCGACGGAGACGGGGTGCACGGTGTCGCCGTTGGCGAGGATCACGCCCCGCTTGAGGACGTCACGGGCGCACCACAGGGAGTAGGCGTTGTTCCACTCCTCGGCCTTGTCGTTGTCGATCAGCGTGATCTTGACGCCGTACTTGGCCTCCAGCGCCTCGCGGCGCTCGTACACGGCCTCCTTGCGGTAGCCGACGACGACGGCGACCTCGGTCAGGCCGACCTCGGCGAAGTTGCCCAGGGTCAGGTCGAGGACGGTGAGGCTGTCCTCCTGCCCCTCGGGGCCGACGGGCACGAGGGCCTTGGGCAGGGTGTCGGTGTAGGGACGCAGGCGGCGTCCGGCACCGGCAGCGAGTACAAGGCCGATCATGCTGGTTCTCCTTCGTCATGTACGGCGGGTGCTCCGGCGGAGACCCAGAAACGGATGCTCTCCACGAGCACCACCAGAGCCACGAACACGGCCAGGACCGTGAGCGCGACGGGGAAGTCCGCGGGGCGCCCCGACAGGGCGGCGGCCGACACCGCGACGAGCAGCACCCGGCCTTCGTGCCCGCCGGTGCTCCGCACCAGCCAGTGCGGGGGCGCTCCGGTGCCACCGCGGATGCGGTAGACCGTGTCGTAGTGATGGTAGGCGACCGCCGCGATCAGGCCGAATGCCGCCGGAAGGGCTCCGGGGACGTCCGCCTTGGCGGCCAGGACCAGCACCGTGGTGTACTCGGCGGCCCGGAACAGCGGCGGCAGCAGCCAGTCCAGGGGCCCCTTGAGCGGCCGGGCGACGGCGAGGCCGCTCAGCACCGCGTACAACAGGGCCACCGCGACGAGGGTCACGCTCCCGAAGGGCTGGAAGAAGGCCGCGGCGACCAGGGCGAGCGCGGCGAGGACCACGGCGGGCAGCCGCGCGGCGGTCGGGAAGCGGCCCCCGGCGCGGGCGGCGAGTTCGGCGAGCGGCCCGGAGTCGGTGAGGTCGGCGAGGGCCCGCGCGGCGCGGTCGGTCCGGGTGGCCCTTCGGGTCAGCGAGCGCAGGACACGGCCGGCGGTGGTGTAGAGGGCGCCGAAGGCGCAGCCCACGAGGAGGGCGTAGAAGACGATCCGGGGCGTGGTGAGGGCCGTCAGGACGGCGATCATCGCCCAGCGCTCGCCGATGGGCAGGATGATCATCCTGCGGGCCCACACGGTCCAGCCGACGCTGTCGAGGCGGTCGGAGAGGGCCGCGGTGGGGCTCGTGTTCGCGGTGGCGTCGTGGTTGGCCTCGTTGAAGGCGAAGTCGACGACGTGCCGGCAGGTCATGAGGACCATGGCGCCGAGCGCGAGAGCCCATACGTCGTCCCCGTCGCGGGCGGCGCCGAGCGCGAGGCCCGCGTAGAAGGAGTACTCCTTGGCGCGGTCGAAGGTGGCGTCGAGCCAGGCGCCCATCGTCGAGTACTGGAGCGAGTAGCGGGCGAGCTGCCCGTCGGTGCAGTCCAGGACGAAGGAGACGAGCAGCAACACGCCGGCCGTGACGTAGCCCCAGCGGTCGCCGGTGGCGGCGCAGCCCGCGGCGATCAGCGCGGTGATCAGCGAGGCGGTGGTGACCTGGTTCGGGGTCAGGCCCCGGCGGGCGCACCAGCGGGCGATGTAGCGGGAGTACGGGCTGACGAAGAAGGTGGTGAAGAACCCGTCGCGGGACTTGACGGCCGTCCGCAGCCGGACGGCCTCGTCGTCGACGGCGGCCACCTCGGCCAGGGCCCGGTCGCGCTCCTCCCCCGGTGCGGGGACGGCGGCGACCAGCGTGCCGAGCTCGGGGCGCCGGACGTCGGTCCCGGAGGCCTCGACGGCGGCGGCGAGCCGGTCCGGGTAGGGGCCGGATCCGGCCCCCACGGTCTCGGGCGCCAGGGCCGCGGCCCGGTCGAGGGCTCCGCGCGCGCCGGCCTGGACGGCGAGGGCGCCCGTGACCGCGCAGGCGTCGAAGCGCGGGTCGGTCAGGGCCAGGCGCAGGGCGTGCGGGTGACCGACGAAGGCGCTGTCGACCACCGCCACCCGCTCGTGGGCCGGTACGTCGGCCAGCGCGGCGGCGGCGTCCTCGGGCCCGGGGACCGGGCGGACGTCGAAGCCGAGCGAGCGGAGCTCGTCCTGGAGCGGTGATCCGGGTACCGGCGGGCCGGTGAGGATGACGGTCGACAGACGAACTCACTCCTTGCGACGAACACGTTCGACGGGCCGCTCGGCGGGCGCCCGAGGGGGCGGCGGCACGTCGGCAGAGGCTATCGGATGAATGGAAGGCGTCGTTCACCAGCCGTTCGGCCCTGCTGTTACGCTGGACGGCGTACGTGCACGAGTCTCGTACACCTGTATTCCCGACCGCTTTCCGGCGGTCGTGCACAGATCGAGTACAGACCGTCACGTGGAGCCTTGCGGGTCCGAGAGAGGAAGAGGTGGGTTGATGACCGTCGTAGTGGTCGCGGCCGTGCGCAGCGAACTCCGGTACATCCCCATCACCTCCCTCCGGGCGTCCGGCCGGGTCTGATCTCACCGATCCCACCCCGTCGGCCGGAGCCCCCGTTCACAAGGGTTCACGTTGTCCGACAACACCCGTCACACCACTTCCGACTCGACCTCCACCTCCACCACGCCTGATTGCGCCTCCCCCTCTCCCGAGGCGGTCTTCGCGGCGTTCATGGAACTGCACGGCGGCCTGCCCCGGCAGTCCCCCGGCTCCGACGCCTCCACCCGCCACCTGCTGTCCCTGTGCGGAGCGCTGCCCGAGCGGCCGCGCGTCCTGGACCTGGGCTGCGGTCCGGGCCGCAGCGCGCTGCTGCTCGCCGCCGAGGCCGGCGGCGCGGGCCGCGCCGAGGTGACCGCCGTCGACCTGCACGAGCCGTTCCTCGACGAACTGCGGGCCGCCGCCGACGCGCGCGGCCTCGCCGACCGGATCCGGCCCGTCCGGGCCGACATGGGGGCGCTCCCCTTCGAGGACGGCTCCTTCGACCTGGTCTGGGCCGAGGGCTCGGCCTACAACATCGGCTTCGACCGCGCGCTCGCCGAGTGGAGGAGGCTGCTCGCGCCCGGCGGCACGCTGGTGCTGAGCGAGTGCGAGTGGACCACCGGGGAACCCTCGGCCGGCGCCCGCGCCTTCTGGGACCCCCAATACCCGCTGCGGTCGGGCTCCCGCAACATCGCCGCCGTCCAGGCCGCCGGGTACCGGCTGCTGGGTCTGCTGCCCCAGCCGGACTCCGACTGGGCCGAGTACTACGGTCCGCTCGGCGAGCGGGTCCGCGAGGCCCCGGGCGGCGACGCGGCCCGGGCCGTCGCGCTGGCCGCCGTACGCGAGGAACTCGCCGTACGGGAACGGCACGGACACGAGTACGGGTACACCGGCTACGTGCTGACCCCGGTGAGCGCCGGCGACGGCGACCCGCGACGGACCCGTCCGGAGACGCAGTCCGATCGGGCGGCCGTTCGGGGCGTCAACCTGGCCGCCTTCGAAACCCCGCTGGAGGCTGATCTCGTGGACGCGCTCCGCGCCGACGCGGCCTGGCTGCCGGGGCTGTCCTACGTGGCCGAGGGGTCCGACGGCGCGGTGGTGGCGCACGCCCTGCTGACCCGGTGCGAGGTGGACGGCGTACCGGCGCTCGCGCTGGCGCCGGTGGCCGTCGATCCGGCGCTCCAGCGCTCCGGCGCGGGCAGCACGGTGGTGCGCGCGCTGCTGGCGGCGGCCAGGGAGCGGGGGGAGTCGTTGGTGCTGGTGCTGGGCCATCCCGCCTACTACCCGCGCTTCGGCTTCGTACCGGCCTCCCGGTTCGGCATCCGGGCACCCTTCGAGGTACCGGACGAGGCGATGATGGCGCTGGTACTGGACGATTCCGTTCCGGTGCCGTCGGGGACCATCGCGTACCCGGCGCCGTTCGGCGTCTGATCCTGCGCCCGAAGGTGCCGGCGACCCGCTGAGCACGCCCCTCCCCGCCGCCCTACCACGCGGCGGGGAGGGGACATGCGCGGATCACCGAAGTGGGGACAAGCCTCTTTTGTACGGCAGACTGAAGGTCGAAGTCCGAAGCGAAGGATGGGTATGCCGACCACACCAGCCACCGACGCAGGCCACGCGTCCCCCGGCACCGGCACTCAGGAACCGATCATGCTCGAACTGGTCGACGAGTCCGGGAACACCATCGGCACGGCGGAGAAGCTCTCCGCGCATCAGGCACCCGGGCTCTTGCACCGGGCGTTCTCCGTGTTCCTCTTCGACCAGCAGGGCCGGCTGCTGCTCCAGCAGCGCGCCCTCGGGAAGTACCACTCCCCCGGTGTCTGGTCGAACACCTGTTGCGGGCACCCCTACCCCGACGAGTCGCCGTTCGCGGCGGCCGCCCGGCGCACCCACGAGGAGCTCGGCCTGTCGCCCGCGCTGCTCGCGGAGGCGGGGACCGTGCGCTACAACCACCCGGACCCGGCGTCGGGCCTGGTGGAGCAGGAGTACAACCACCTGTTCGTGGGACTGGCGCGCTCGACGCCGCGACCGGATCCGGAGGAGGTCGGCGACACCGCGTTCGTCACGGCCGAGGAGCTGGCGAAGCGGCACGCCGAGGCACCCTTCTCCGCCTGGTTCATGACGGTGCTGGACGCGGCGCGGCCCGCGATCCGCGAGCTGACGGGCGACGCCGCCGGCTGGTAGCGGTGGCCGGGGCGAGCCGCGGCGGCGGGCTCGGGCGGCCGGCTCGGGCGGCCGGGCCCGCGCTCAGCCGACGGCGGCCGGGGCCGGGGTGGTCAGCGGCAGGGCCGCCCAGATCACCTTGCCCCCCGTGGAGGTGTGCTCGACGTCGCACACCCCGCCGGCCTCGCGCGTGATCTCGCGCACGAGCAGCAGGCCCCGGCCGCCGGTCTGGCCGAAGTCGGCCTCCAGCGCCTTGGGCCGGTACGGGTGGTTGTCCTCGACGGCCACCCGTACCCACGCCCGCCCCACGGCCACCTCGACGGCCACCTCGGGGGAGAGCAGCGCCGCGTGCCGGACCGAGTTCGTCACCAGCTCGGAGACGATCAGCAGCAGGGAGTACACCACGTCCTGGTGGGTCGGCACCCCCTGGCGGCCGAGCAGGTCGCGCACGGCCCGGCGGGCCTGCGGAACGGATTCTTCTACCGCGGGGGCGGTGAAGCGCCACACCCCTTCGTACGCGAGGGGGTCGGCCGGAGCCGGCACCTCACCTCCCCCGGCCGGCGGGACACTCCCGCTCTCGTTCATCTTCCGGCCCCCGTCTTCACGCTCGATCGTCTCCACGTGTCAAGAGTGGAGAAGACGCTGGTCCGGACCGGACCGCTGACCATAAGTCAGCGGCAATCGGACGCTTTTTGACCGCCGGCGTATGACAGAGTCAGTTGTTCGACCGTTCCTGATCCGATGTGCCCGGAGCGGGGGCGGCCGCGCCGGGGTCCGCGGCGCCGCCCACGACCGCGCCCTCGGGCTCCTCGTCCTTGACGAGGCCCAGGATCCGCCGGGCTCCCATGCCCAGGGCGATCAGGCTCAGTCCGTCGAACAACAGGGCGAGCGAGAAGAACGCGCCGATCACGTACTGGCTGCTGCCCGGCCAGCTCCACAGGACGAGGATCCCGAGCAGGACGCCGAAGGCGCCTTGGACGAGGGTGAGCCCGAAGTGCGCCCCGCGCACCACGAGGGCGCCCGCGAGCCGGAACACGCCTCCGATGAGGAAGAACAGCGCCGCGAACATGGTCAGCGCCTCGGCACTGGCCTCGGGGCGCCGCAGGATCACGAAACCGGCGGCGATGTTGATGGCGGCCACGATGACGGCCAGCCAGAAGTAGTTGCTCTTGCGCGCCTGCACCGCCTGCACCAGGCCGATCACGCCACCGATCAGCAGGAGCCAGCCGAACAGGAACATCGAGGTGAGGGTCGCGAACCCGGTGTAGCAGAGGCCCACCAGCCCGGCGAGGACGAGGACGACCCCGAGCAGGGCCATCAGGCCGAAGCCGCGGCTGAGTTTCCTTCGGTCCTGCTGCGGACCCGTGCGGCCGTGGTGAGCGGCGCGGCCCGTGTGATCGGCCGGGTGGTCGGTGCGGTCGGTGCCCATGGACGTGTGCCACCTTTCAGCACCCCCCGCGACGGACTCCCCCGGTCGGACGGACTCCCCCCGATCATAGGATCGGGCGCCCGGGATAGCATCCGGCGCATGGACGCAGGCCTGCACTCCTCCGTGTCCGACGGCGTGGCCACCGTCGTGATCTCGCACCCCGCCAAGCGGAACGCCATGACGGCCGCGATGTGGCGGGCGCTGCCGCGCGAGCTCGCGCGCCTCGGGGCGGATCCCGACGTGCGCGTCCTGGTCCTGACGGGGCGCGGTCCCACCTTCTGCGCGGGCGCGGACATCTCCTCCCTCACCGGGGACGACGACCCGCAGGCCCTCGCGGTGGCCGCGGAGGAGGCCCTCGCCGCGTTCCCGCTGCCGACGATCGCGGCGGTCCGCGGGTTCTGCGTGGGGGGCGGGAGCCAGCTGGCCGCCGCCTGCGACCTGCGGTTCGCGGAGGAGGGCGCCTCCTTCGGGGTGACCCCCGCGCGGCTGGGGATCGTCTACCCGCCCTCGTCCACCCGGCGGCTGGCCTCCCTGGTCGGCCCCGCCTGGGCCAAGTACCTCCTCTTCTCCGCCGAGCTGATCGACGCGGACACCGCGCTGCGGGCGGGCTTCCTGAACGAACTGCTGCCGGCCGGTCGGCTGGACGAGCGGGTGGCCGCGTTCGCCCGGATCCTCACGACCCGCTCGCGCCTGACGCAGGCGGCGGCCAAGGAGTTCACCGACGGCCTCGCCGACCGGGACGGGTACTGGGCCGACCAGGCGGCCGGCAGCGGCGACACCGCCGAGGGCGTCGCCGCCTTCCTGGAGCGCCGGACGCCGAAGTTCAGCTGGCGTCCAACGGATTGACCGCGCGCAGCGCCGCGACGAGCGCGGCGGGTGCCTTCTCCGGCGAACCGGCGTCGTAGGGCGGCTGGGGGTCGTACTCGCACATGAGCTGCACGGTCTGCGCGAACGTGTCGCCGGCGATCCGGCCGAGGAGACCGAGGCCCATGTCGATGCCGGAGGAGACCCCGGCGGCGGTCACGTACTTGCCGTCGTAGACCACCCGGTCCCCGGTGGGCTCGGCGCCGAAGGGGCGCAGCCGGTCGAGGTAGAGCCAGTGGCTGGTGGCCCGGCGGCCGTCGAGGAGGCCGGCGGAGGCCAGGAGCAGCGAGCCGGTGCACACGGACGTGGTCCAGGTCGTCGTCGCGTCCACGGAGCGCAGCCAGTCGAGGACGGCCGGGTTGTCCATCTGCAGCTCGGGGTGCGGGCCGCCGGGCACGATCACGATGTCGGGTCGGGTGACCTCGTCGAGGGCCTTGTCGGCGACGAGGGCGAGGGAGCCGTTGTCGGTGCGCACGGGCCCGGGGTGTTCGGAGACGAAGACGACCTCGGCGTCCTGGAGCCGGCCCAGGGTGTCGAAGGGGCCGATGGCGTCGAGGGCGGTGAAGCGGTCGTAGAGCAGTACGGCGATCTGCATGGCTGGCTCCTCGGGAGCGGACGGTGTGCGGTCGCGCCGCCCGGGATCGGGCGGCGGTCGTACGGGGACGGGCGTACGGGGACGGCCCGTGGGGCCGATCGGTCAGACCGGGTCGAGGGCGGGGAAGCGGGCGGCGGGCGCGGTGGGGGTGGCGGGGGTGGCGGGGGTGGCGGGCGGCGTGGGCCCGAAGCGGCGGCGGTATTCGGCCGGGGACTGGCCGAGGTGGCGCAGGAAGGCGCGGCGCAGCGCCTCCGGGGTGCCGTACCCGCACGCCCGGGAGATCTGCGACACCCCCTCCCCCGTGTCCTCCAGCAGCCGCCGCGCGTGCTCCACCCGCACCCGCTCCACGTACCTCCCCGGCGTGACCCCCGTCTCGGCCTGGAAAGCACGCGCGAAGTGTCGCGGGGACAGCGCGGCCCGCCCGGCGAGGGCCTCCACGCTCAGGTCGCCGCCCGGATGCTCGGCGATCCACCGCTGGACCTCCCGCAGCGGCTCGCGCCGGGCGGTCTGCGCCGCGAGCTGCGCGCTGAACTGCGCCTGGTTGCCCGGCCGGCGCAGGAACACCACCAGGTGCCGGGCGACCAGCAGTGCCACGTCCCGCCCGTGGTCCTCCTCGACCAGGGCCAGGGCCAGGTCGATGCCGGCGGTGACCCCGGCGGAGGTGGCGACGTGGCCGTCGCGGACGTAGATCGGGTCCGGTTCCACCGTCACCGCCGGATAGGCGCGGGCCATCCCCTCGCAGGCGTTCCAGTGGGTGGTGGCCCGGCGACCGTCGAGCAGTCCCGCCTCGGCGAGCAGCAGGCCGCCGGTGCACACGGAGACCAGGCGGCCCGCGCGTCCCCCGTACGCGCGCAGCCACTCGGTGATCCGGGGCTCGAAATCGCCCGAGTACCGCCCGCCGGGCACCAGCAGGGTGGTGTCCGCGTCGGGCCGGGCGCCCTCCAGCGGGCCGTCGGGAAGCAGGTTCAGGCCGCTGTCGGTGCGCACCGGGGCGCCTCCCGGGGAGACCGTCCGGATCGTGTAGCCCTTCCGGTCGCCGGGGCAGCGCGAGGCCCCGTTGAACACCTCGACCGGGCCGGTCACGTCCAGGCTCTGGACCCCGTCGTAGAGGACGACCAGTACGTTTCGCGACGTCATGCCTCCATGGTGTGACGCACCGCCGATGGCCGCAATGACGGGGATCCCACCTATCCGGCCATCGGGCATCCGGTGCGGGGCGGCCCGGGCGGGGCTGCGATCCTTGGGCTCCGGCCCGTCACCGACCCCGTCCTTCCGGAGCAGCGCCCTGAACACCGTCCTCGCCGAGTCCCTCTCGGCCGCCCTGCTCCTGTGCGTCCTGGGCTTCGCCGTGCTGCGCCCGCGCGGACTGCCGGAGGCGGCGGCCGCGGTGCCGGCGGCCGGGCTGCTGGTGGCGCTCGGCGCGGTGTCGCCGTCCGACGCCTGGGCGCAGGTCCGCGAGCTGCTGCCGGTGGTCGGCTTCCTCGCGGTGATCCTGGCCCTGGCCCAGCTGTGCGCGGACGAGGGGCTCTTCCGCGCGGCCGGCGCGGCCGTGGCCCGCAGGGCGGCCGGCGGTGGCCCCGTCGGGTTGCTCGGCGGGGTGTTCCTGGTGGCCTCCGGGGTGACGGCCGCGCTCAGCCTCGACGCCACGGTGGTGCTGCTGACCCCGGTGGTGCTGGCGACGGCCGCCCGCCTCGGGGCCCGACCGGCCCCGCACGTCCACGCCACCGCGCACCTGTCCAACTCGGCGTCGCTGCTGCTTCCGGTGTCCAACCTGACCAACCTGCTGGCCTTCGCCGCGAGCGGGCTCACCTTCACCCGGTTCGCGGCCCTGATGTTCCTGCCCTGGGTCGGCGCCATCGCCGTCGAGTACGCCGTCTTCCGCCGCTTCTTCCGCGCAGACCTGGCGGCCGCGCCCGAGCACGTCCCCGAGGCCGTCGAGCCGGCGCCGATGCCCCGGTTCGCGCTCGTGGTGCTGTCGCTGACCCTGGTCGGCTTCGCCGTGGCCTCGGTCGCCGGGGCGAGTCCCGCGTGGGCGGCGCTGGCGGGCACGATCGCCCTGGCGGTACGGGCCCTGCGCCGCCGGGAGACGACGGTGCGGCGGGTCGTGGCCTCGGCAGCTCCCGCGTTCTGCCTGTTCGTCCTCGCGCTCGGGGTGGTCGTCCGGGCCGTGGTGGACCACGGGCTCGGCGACGGCCTGGCCCGGGTGCTGCCGGAGGGGGACTCCCTGCCGACGCTGCTCGCCGTGGCCGGGGTGGCCGCCGTCCTGGCGAACCTGATCAACAACCTGCCCGCCGTGCTGGCCCTGCTGCCGTTGGCGGCCGGCGGCGGGGCGGGGCCGGTCCTGGCCGTGCTGATCGGCGTGAACATCGGCCCGAACCTCACCTACGCGGGCTCGCTGGCGACCCTGCTGTGGCGGCGGGTCCTGCTGGAGCACGGCGTACCGGTGGGCCTCGGCCGCTTCACCCGGCTCGGCCTGCTCACCACCCCCGCCGCCCTGGTGGTGGCCGTGACCGCCCTGTGGTGCGGGCTGCGCCTGATCGGCTCCTAGCTCCGCGGGATCGGGATCGGGGCGGGGCGGCGGGGTCGCGCGCGGGCGGGCGGTGGCCGCCGGGGGTGCGGCGGGGCGCGGATAGGATCGGGGCATCATGACTGCAACCCTCGTCGCCAAGAAGCTCACCGCCGCGCACGGTGAGCGCACGCTCTTCGCCGATCTCGACCTCGTGGTGGCGCCCGGTGACGTCATCGGCCTGGTCGGCGTCAACGGCGCCGGCAAGTCGACCCTGCTGCGGATGCTCGCCGGGCTCGACACCCCCGAGACCGGTGAGCTCAGGCTGTCCCCGCCCGGCGCGTCCGTCGGCCACCTGCCCCAGGAGCCGGAGCGGCGCGAGGGCGAGTCGGTCCGCGCCTTCCTGGCCCGCCGCACCGGGGTCGCCGCCGCGCAGGCGGAGCTCGACGCGGCCACGCAGGGACTCGTCGACGGCACCCCGGGCGCGGACGACGCGTACGCGGAGGCCCTCGACCGCTGGCTGGACCTGGGCGGCGCCGATCTCGACGAGCGGGCCGAGGAGGTGGCCGGCGAGCTCGGGCTCTCGGTGAGCCTGGACCTGCCGATGGCGGCCCTGTCCGGCGGGCAGGCGGCCCGGGCCGGTCTCGCCTCGCTGCTGCTGTCCCGCTACGACGTGTTCCTCCTCGACGAGCCCACCAACGACCTCGACCTCGCCGGTCTGGAGCGGCTGGAGCAGTTCGTCAAGGGGCTGCGCGCGGGCACGGTCGTCATCAGTCACGACCGCGAGTTCCTGACCCGGACCGTCACCAAGGTCCTGGAACTGGACCTGGCCCAGCAGCAGATCAACCTCTACGGCGGCGGCTACGAGTCCTACCTGGAGGAGCGCGAGCGCGCACGCGGTCACGCCCGCGAGGAGTACGAGGAGTACGCGGGCAAGAAGGCCGCCCTGGAGGGCCGGGCCCAGATGCAGCGCAACTGGATGGACAAGGGCGTGCGCAACGCCCGCCGCAAGGCGGGCGACAACGACAAGATCGGCAAGAACCTGCGCGGGGAGTCCAGCGAGAAGCAGGCCGCCAAGGCCCGCCAGACGCAGCGCGCGATCGAACGGCTGGAGGTGGTCGAGGAGCCGCGCAAGGAGTGGGAGCTGCGCATGGAGATCGCGTCGGCCCCGCGCTCCGGCTCGGTCGTCGCCACCCTGCGCGAGGCGGCCGTGCGGCGGGGCGACTTCGCCTTCGGGCCGGCGAGCCTCCAGATCGACTGGGCCGACCGGGTGGCGATCACCGGGGCCAACGGCGCCGGCAAGTCCACGCTCCTCGCGGTGCTGTTGGGCCGGCTCGCCCCGGACTCCGGCGCCGCCACCCTCGGTTCGGGCGTGCTGGTCGGCGAGGTGGACCAGGCGCGCGGGCTGTTCCTGGGCGACGAGCCGCTGCTGGAGGCGTTCTGCGCGGCGGTGCCGGACACCGAACCGGCCGAGGTCCGCACGCTGTTGGCCAAGTTCGGCCTGAAGGCGGCGCACGTGCTGCGTCCGGCGGCGACCCTCTCCCCGGGCGAGCGCACGCGCGCGGCGCTGGCGCTGCTCCAGGGGCGCGGGGTGAACCTGCTGGTCCTGGACGAGCCGACGAACCACCTCGACCTGCCGGCGATCGAACAGTTGGAGGCGGCCCTCGACGCCTACGAGGGCACCCTGCTGCTGGTGACCCACGACCGCCGGATGCTCGACGCGGTCCACGTGACCCGCCGCCTGGAGGTCGCGGAGGGCAAGGTCACGGAGCTTTAGCCCGGCCCCCGCACCGCCTGGGGCGGTGCGGGGTCGGCGCGGTCGCGCGTCAGGTGCGCGTCCCCGTCGGGGCCGCGCGCCGGCGGGCCATCCTCCGGGCGACGAACCCGCGCGGCAGGTGGCGTACGGCCAGGGCGTACGCCCGGTAGCGGCGACCCGTGACGCTGATCGGGCGGCGCCGGGCGAGGTCGCCCAGGGCCTTGGCGACCACCGCCTCGGGCTCCAGCCACACCGCCTCGCGCAGGGCGCTGACGTCCATGCCGGCCCGCTCCTGGAACTCGGTGCGGGTGAAGCCCGGTACGACGGCCAGCACGCGCACCCCGTACGGCTCCATGTCGACGCGCAGGGACTCGCTGAAGGCGGTGACCCAGGCCTTGGCCGCCCCGTAGGTGCCGGTCGGCAGCAGGCCCGCGACCGAGGAGACGTTGAGGACGGCGCCCCGGCGCCGCTCGCGCAGCCCCGGGAGCAGGGCGTGGGTGAGCCGCAGCGGCACCTTGACCAGCAGGTCGAGCATCCGTTCCTCGTCCTCGTACGGGTTGTACGGGAAGGGCGCGGGCAGTCCGAAACCGGCGTTGTTGACCAGGACGTCGACCGGTCGGGCGGTGCCGGCGAGCCGGGCGGCGACGCGTTCGAGGTCGCCGGTGTCCAGCAGGTCGGCGGGCAGGACCTCGCAGACCGTCCCGAACTCCCCGGCGAGTGAGGCGGCGACGGATTCGAGGCGTTCCCTGTCGCGGGCGACGAGGACCAGGTCGCAGCCCTTGGCGGCGAAGCCGCGCGCGAAGGCGGCGCCGAGTCCGGCGCTGGCGCCGGTGATGAGTACGGTGGTCAACTGGGTCCCACTTCCTGCGGTTCGGTGCGCGGGTCCGCGCGCGGCGGTCCCGTACGGCGGATCGGTCGGCGTCGGTGGCCGGTCAGGCCGCGCCGGGGGCGAAGGCGGTCGCGGCCCGCGAGTCGTAGGCGCGGGCGACGTCCACGAGGAAGCGGGCCTCGCCCTCCAGGTCGCCGCCCTCCCCCGATGCCCTGATCTCGGCGGGCAGTTCCAGGCCGGGGGTCGGCCCGGGCACCCCGGTCCGCCCGGCGAGCTTGGCCTGGCGCGCCTCCTTCAGTACGCAGGCCAACGCCGCAGCGGCGCGCCGGGGTTCGGGGATCCCGCTGCCGGCGACGTGGCTGTGCGCCCGCTCCGTCGCGCCGGGGGCCGCGTACTCGCCCAGGATCAGGATCGCGTCGCGGGTCTCGATCACCTTGCGGTAGACGAGCAGGTCGCGCGGTACGGGCGGCCACAGCAGTTCCAGGACCCGGCCGGTGCGGGGCTCGGAGAGCACCACGTGCGGGACGGCCTGGACCAGGTCGCGCCACAGCGGCCACAGCCGCCAGGCGGTGGCGATGTCGGCGGTGGTGCGGCGCAGGGTGAACAGGGTCGGGACCAGGATGGCCGCGGCCCGCAACAGGCCGTGCAGGTTCATCAGCAGGGGCAGGGCGGGCATCGCCCAGGTGGTCCCGAACAGGGCCTTGAGCAGGAAGGCGAACCAGAACAGCCCCGCCAGCGCCGTGCCGAGGCCGAACAGGCGCAGTCCGGCGGCGAGGCCGCGGCTCTCGGTGCGCCTGCTGTAGCGCCAACAGACCCGCACGCAGATCGTGTTGGCGACGAGGTGGGCGGAGATCAGGACGAGCCAGTAGGCGAGCGAGGGCACCGGGGCGCCGGCGGGCCCGACGGTGTGGGGGCCGTGCGCCGGGGCCGCCAGGTCCAGGGTCAGGAGGGTGGCGAGCCAGGCGGCCGTGCCCGCGCAGGAGGCCAGGCGCAGGCGCGGGCCGCGGGTGGCGGCGGCGACGAAGTAGAGGACGGCGCCGGCGGACAGCACCCCGATGACGTTGCGGACGAGGCCGACGGAGTGCGCGTAGCCGGGATCGCGGCTCATGGCGTAGGCGACGACGGCGGGCAGGTTCAGGGTCATCGCGGCGGCGGCGGTGGCGACCGCGAGCCACAGTCCGCGCTGCTCCGGGGAGCGCAGGGCGCCGGGGGCGCGCAGCAGGACGGCGGCCCACAGGGCGAGGACGCTGGGGAGGGCCAGCCGGTCGCCGAGGGCGAGCAGCTCAGCCGCCATCGCGCACGCCCCGCTCGTAGCCCATGGCGGACTCCAGCCGGGCGAGCGCGCCCCGGGCGGCGGAGGCGGGCCGCGCGTGCGCGGCGCCGGAGGTGCGGATGCGGACGCGGATCATGCTGGCGAGCATCTCCGCCTCCCGCTCCTGGCGGGTGCTGTAGTCGGTGCGGCCGAGGACCACGGGGGCGTGCCCGTCGCTTTCCTCGCCGTCGAGGGAGTGGTGGCCGAAGAGGATGTGGCCCAGTTCGTGCAGCACGATGTGCTCGCGGTGCAGGGGGGTGGTGCGGTCCTCGTAGAAGACGTGGTCGACCGTGTCGGTGCCGACCCACAGCCCGCATACCCCGGACGCGGCGGCCTCCTCGGGGAGCGGGTGCAGGCGGATCGGCCGGCCCCGGCGCTCGGCGATGCGGGCGCACAGGGTCTCGAGGGACAGCGGTGGCGCGAGGTCCATGTGACCGAGAATCACCTCGCACCGTTTGCGCAGGCTGAGGTTCCGGTGGGGCATGTGCGGTTCCCTCCGCGGACCCTTTCGCGGGCAGCGTCGGTAGGCGTGGGTGGGTGGCGGCATGGCGTCCTGTGCCTTGGGGCGGCTCGGGGGTGGGGCCCCGGTGGGGGAATGCGGAACGCCCGTTCGCGCGTGACGAACGGGCGTTCCACCATCCCTACAGACGTGCCGGGCGGGTTGGCAAGGCATTCCCGCTGGTGGGGTGCCTATTCGGCCATTCCTGCCGCTTCGTGCCGCTTCCCGCCGGCCGGCGGCGCCGGTCGCCGTGTCAGGAGCGTCCCCGGCCCTGGTCGGGGCCGGTGAGGCCGGCCCGGCGCAGGGCGTCGGCCATGGCGCTGTTGGCCGGCGCGGGCGCCGAGGAGGGACGGCCGCCGCCCTGCGCGCCCTGGCGGCGGTCGCCGGCGCCGCCGCGTCCGCCGCGTCCGCCCTGGCCCTGGCCGCCGCTCCGTCCCTGGCCGTTGCCGCCGTTGCCGGTCTGGCCGGTCTGGCCGGACTGGCCGCCGCCGCGCTGCTGCGGCGGGCGTCCGCCGCCGCGGCGGTCCTCGCGGCGCTCCTCGCGCCGGCCGGGCACCCCGGCGCCGCGTTCGGCGCCGGCCTCGTCCTCCAGGCGCAGGGTCAGGGAGATGCGCTTGCGGGGGATGTCGACGTCCATGACCTTGACCCGGACGATGTCGCCGGGCTTCACCACGTCGCGGGGGTCCTTGACGAAGGTCTTCGACAGGGCGGAGACGTGCGCGAGGCCGTCCTGGTGGACGCCGATGTCGATGAAGGCGCCGAAGGCGGCCACGTTGGTGACCACGCCCTCCAGGATCATCCCGGGGGCCAGGTCGCCGATCTTCTCGACGCCTTCCTTGAAGGTGGCCGTCTTGAAGGCGGGACGCGGGTCGCGGCCCGGCTTCTCCAGCTCGCGCAGGATGTCGGTGACGGTCGGGAGGCCGAAGGAGTCGGTGACGAACTGCTCCGGCCGCAGGGAGCGCAGGACGGAGGTGTTGCCGATCAGGGCCGCGACCTCGGCGCCCGCGGTCTTGCCCATCGCCCGCACCACCGGGTAGCTCTCGGGGTGGACGCTGGAGAAGTCCAGCGGGTCGTCGCCGCCGCGGATGCGCAGGAAGCCGGCGCACTGTTCGTAGGCCTTCGGGCCGAGGCGGGCGACGTCCTTGAGGCCCTTGCGGCTGCGGAAGGGGCCGTTGGCGTCGCGGTGGGCGACGATGTTCTCGGCGAGGGTGCCGCTGATGCCCGAGACCCTCGAAAGGAGCGGCGCGGAGGCGGTGTTGACGTCGACGCCGACGCCGTTGACGCAGTCCTCGACCACCGCGTCGAGGGAGCGGGACAGCTTCACCTCGGACAGGTCGTGCTGGTACTGGCCGACGCCGATGGACTTCGGGTCGATCTTGACGAGTTCGGCGAGCGGGTCCTGGAGCCGGCGGGCGATGGAGACCGCCCCGCGCAGCGACACGTCCATGTCGGGCAGTTCCTGGGAGGCGAACGCCGAGGCCGAGTACACGGAGGCGCCGGCCTCCGAGACCATCACCTTGGTGAGCTTCAGCTCCGGGTGGCGGGCGATGAGGTCGCCGGCGAGCTTGTCGGTCTCGCGGGAGGCGGTGCCGTTGCCGATGGCGACGAGCTCGACCGCGTGCTCCTTCGCGAGGCGGGCGAGCGTGGCCAGCGAGGCGTCCCACTTGTTGGCGGGAACGTGCGGGTGGATCACGTCGGTGGCGACGACCTTGCCGGTCGCGTCGACGACGGCCACCTTGACGCCGGTGCGGAAGCCCGGGTCCAGGCCGAGGGTGGCGCGGGTGCCGGCGGGGGCGGCGAGCAGCAGGTCGCGCAGGTTCGCCGCGAAGACCCGTACGGCCTCGTCCTCGGCGGCGGCGCGCAGCCGGGTCCTCAGGTCGATGCCGAGGTGCACCTGGATCTTGGTGCGCCAGGCCCAGCGGACCGTGTCCGCGAGCCACTTGTCGCCGGGGCGGCCGCGGTCGGCGACGCCGAAGCGGCGGGCGACGATGCCCTCGTAGGTGGACGGGCCGGGGGTGGCGGCGTCCTCGGGGGCCTCGGGCTCCAGGTCCAGGACGAGGACGTCCTCCTTCTCGCCGCGCAGCATGGCGAGGACGCGGTGCGAGGGGAGGGCGGTGAAGGGCTCGGCGAAGTCGAAGTAGTCGGCGAACTTGGCGCCCGCCTCCTCCTTGCCCTCGCGGACCTTCGCGGCGAGCCGGCCGCGCCCCCACATGCGCTCGCGGAGGTCGCCGATCAGGTCGGCGTCCTCGGCGAAGCGCTCGGTGAGGATGGCACGGGCGCCCTCCAGGGCGGCGGCCGGGTCGGCGACGCCCTTGTCGGCGTCGACGAAGGCGGCCGCGGCGGCGGCCGGTTCGACGGAGGGGTCGCTCAGCAGGCCCTCGGCCAGGGGCTCCAGGCCGGCCTCGCGGGCGATCTGGGCCTTGGTGCGGCGCTTGGGCTTGAAGGGGAGGTAGATGTCCTCCAGTCGGGCCTTGGTGTCGGCCGCGTTGATCCGCGCCTCCAGCTCGGCGTCGAGCCTGCCCTGCTCCCGTACGGATTCCAGGACCGCCGCGCGGCGGTCCTCCAGCTCGCGCAGGTACCTCAGCCGCTCCTCCAGGGTGCGCAGCTGGGCGTCGTCGAGCATCTCGGTCGCTTCCTTGCGGTAGCGCGCGATGAACGGCACGGTGGAGCCGCCGTCGAGCAGCTCGACGGCGGCCTTGACCTGCCGCTCCCGTACGCCGAGCTCCTCGGCGATCCTGCCTTCGATGGACATCGTCACTGCGGTCCCGCCTGCCTTCGTTTGCGTGGAAGGCTGCCAATTGTGGCAGGTGGCCGCGGCGGACGTCGGGAGGCCTGCGGGTCGCGGTCAGGCGGCCTTGCCGGTCAGGTCCGCCGGGAAGGCGCCCCCCATGACGGCCCGGCGCACGAATCCTCCGCCGAGTTCGTGGAGGCGGGCGAGACCGGTGGCGCCGAGGTGCTCGTAGGGGGCGGCGTCGAGCCGGTCGGTCTCGGTCTCCAGGCGCTCGCGCAGGGCGGCGCCCTCCTCGGTGAGTTCCCCGGCGGCGTCGAGGGCTCCGCGGGCGCGCAGCCGGTCGGCGGCGGCGTCGAGGTCCTCCTGTCGCCAGCCGCGGATGCCCTTGACCCACTTCGGCCTCATGCCGTGCCCGGTGGCGGTGTGGCTGACCAGGGCTTCGAGGGGGTCGAGGCCGGTGATCAGGAGGGCGGCGAGGTGGCCGTCGCCCCGGTGCTCGCGCAGCAGGGTGGTGGCGTGCCACAGCCGCAGGTGGGGCTCGGTGGGGACGGGGAGGTCCGCGTGGGCGGCGTAGAGGGTGCGGCCGTGCCGGGTGCAGGCCTCGGCGGCGCGCAGGGCGAGGTCGGCGGCCTCGGCGAGTTCGGGCGAGTCGACGGCCTCGGGTCCCAGGACGCGGCGCAGGGTGGCGTCGACGGCGCGCAGTCGGGCGGCGAGGGCCTGCTCGGGCGTCAGGGTCCGCCAGACGGCGGGCAGGTGGGTGGCGACGAGGTCGTGGCGGTAGTTGTAGAAGGCGGCGGTGACCGCGCCGGGGCCGACGGCGCCCATGGCGGCCGAGCGGGAGGCGAGGTTGACGGCCACCGAGTCGGTGACGCCGAGGGCGGCGTACTCGGTGGCGAGGTCGCGGGAGAAGTAGACGGTGGAGTGCAGGGGGTTGATGGCGGCGTGCCAACAGCGGCGGGCGGCGTGCGCGGGAAGCGTCATGCCCCGCAGGTTACCGACCGCTCAGTATGTCCGGTACCCCCGAGAGCCCGGCGTTCAGGTCCCGCCCCGCCCCACGCGGCGCGGCGCGACGCCCGCGACGTCGTCCAGGCCTTCGGCCCCTTCGGGGCCCGCCGCCGCCCGCGCGCCTCCTCGACGCCCGCCCGGCGGGCCGGCACCCTTCCGGTCGCGGCACCCGTCCGGTCGCGGCCCGCCCGCCCGGCGCCCGTCCTCCCGGGATCCCGGGTTCCGGGGACTCGGGACCCGACGATTTCCGGCCTTCCTGACGCCGTTCGCCCGCCCGGCCGCGTACGGTCCGCGCCCCCGCGCGCGGCTCCCCGTACGGGGACACCGGCCCCGCGCGGTGTCCGCTGAGCGGGGTGTGACGGCCGAATGGCGATCGTGTGACAGAGGTGGCCATGGACATGACGCGGGCATCGCGGGTGAATACGGTCGAACACATCGGCCTCCCCTACCACTTGGAGCTCATCGTGCGCCGCACAGTCATCGCCCCGAGCGTGCTCGCCGCCTCCCTCCTGCTGGTGATCCCGGCATCCGCGGCGAGCTCGACTCCGGGTGCCCCGGGTCTCGGCGATCCCTACTACCCGGCCAGCGGGAACGGCGGCTACGACGTCTCCCACTACGACCTGCGCCTCCAGTACCAGCCGAAGACGGACCTGCTGGAGGGCACCGCGACCCTCCTGGCCACCGCCAAGCAGGACCTGTCGCGCTTCAACCTCGACTTCGGCCTCAAGGTCAGCGAGGTCCGCGTCAACGGGATCAAGGCCAAGTTCGCCACCTCCGGCGCCCACGAGCTGGAGGTGACCCCCGAGAAGGCGCTCCCGCGCGGCAAGCAGGTCAGCGTCGTCGTCAAGTACGCGGGCAAGCCCTCGGAGTTCAAGGTCGACGGCTGGTCGGCCTGGCAGCGCACCCCGGACGGCGGGGTCGCGGCGCAGGAGCCCGACGCGGCCGCCTGGTGGTTCCCGAGCAACGACCACCCGCTCGACAAGGCCACCTTCGACGTGTCGATCAACGTCCCGGACGGCACCCAGGCCATCAGCAACGGCGTCCTCCAGTCGCAGTCCTCCAAGCTCGGCTGGACCCGCTACAACTGGCGCTCCAACAAGCCGCAGGCCACGTACCTGGCCACGCTGGCCGTCGGCAAGTTCGACATCACCACCGACACCACCGCGAACGGCCTGCCGATCCTCAACGCCTACAGCAAGGACCTGGGCGACAACGCGGGCGCGGCGCGCGCGAGCATCGAGCGGACCGGCGAGGTCGCGGAGTGGCTGGAAGGGGTGTTCGGCCCGTACCCCTTCAACGCCCTGGGCGGCTACGTCCCGAACGTGCCCAGCGGCTTCGCGCTGGAGACGCAGACGCGGCCCTTCTACAGCCCGCGCCAGTTCGCGAGCGGCGCCAACATCCAGGTGGTCGTCCACGAGCTGGCCCACCAGTGGTACGGCGACAGCGTCTCCGTGGACAACTGGAAGGACATCTGGATCAACGAGGGCTTCGCCCGCTACAGCCAGTGGCTGTGGTCGGAGAAGGAGGGCGAGGGCACCGCGCGCGAGCTCGCGCAGTGGACCTACGCCTCCCGCCCGGCCGAGGACCCGTTCTGGCAGGTCAAGCCGGGTGACCCGGGCGCCGAGAACCAGTTCCACGGGGCCGTCTACGACCGCGGCGCCATCGCCATCCAGGCGCTGCGCGACGAGATCGGCGACGAGGACTTCTTCAAGATCCTCAAGGGCTGGCCGACCGAGCGGGCCTACGGCAACGCGAAGGTCGGGGACTTCGTCCGGTACGCGGAGAAGATCTCGAAGAAGCCGCTCGCCCAGCTGTTCGAGACCTGGCTCTACACCGCGGGCAAGCCCGGCTACGCCCCGTCGACCGCGGCGGCCCCGGGCGCCCGCACCTTCGGCTCGGCGCCCGCCAAGCCGGCGGCGGAGCCGAAGTCCTGGAAGAAGATCGCCGCGACGAACACCGTCCACGACCGCGACGACCGGGGTCACGCCGCCGGCGACGACCACGGCCACTGATCGCGCCCGACGGCGCCGCGTGCGGGCGCGCCGGGGTCCTTCAGCGGACTCCGGCGCGCCGGCGCGCCCGCGCGGCGCGGGCGATCGGCAGGTAGCGCACCCTCTCCGGCAGCAGCGGTACGAGGATCCGCGCGGCCGTGCTGAGCCGGCGCAGCCGGCGTTCCTGCGCGGGCGTCCACTCCAGGCCGATGGCGGCCCGGGCCTCGGGCGGCATGTACCCGACGGTGACGAAGGCCCGGAAGCGCAGGTAGGCGACCCGCAGCAGCGGCCAGGTCAGGCGCAGCAGTGCCCGTGCGACGCGGGAGCGGGGTTCGGGGCGGGGCACCGGGGTGTCGGTGGCGACCAGTTCGCGGGCGACCTTGGTCGGCTCGATCTCCTCGGCCAGCATCCGGTGGTAGTAGGGCCAGAACTCCTCGACGGTCTGCGGCATGTCCCGGTCGCGCAGGCCCAGGATCCGGCCCACCTGGAGCCACTCCCGGTACAACTGCCGCTCCTGGGCGGGGGTGATGCGGCGGAACAGGTAGCGGCCGGCGTACAGGGAGACGGGGAAGCCGGTGGCGTGCACCCAGGCGTAGCAGGCCGGGTCGAGGGAGTGGTAGGCGCGGCCCCGGGTGTCGACGCCCCGGATCTCCCGGTGCAGACGGCGCACGCGCCGGCCCTCGGCGGCGGCCCCGTCCCCGCCGTACACCCACAGTTGCACCGAGCGCAGCGAGCGTTCGCCGCGCCCCCAGGGGTCGGTGCGGAAGACGGAGTACCGGTCGACGCCGGCGCCGACGGCGGGGTGGGCGACCTGGAGGGTGAAGGCGGCGGGCAGGGTCAGCAGGGAGCGGATGTCCCCGGCGGTGCTCCAGAGCACTCCGCCGGGCGGCGGCGGCTCGGGATCGCGGGCGCGCGCTCCCCCGCGCTCCCGGTCCGGGTCGTGGTCGCCGGTGGTGCCGGGCGTCGCCTTCGTACTCATCCGTGCTCCCCCGGGGTGTCCTGTGGCGGTCCTTCCAGTATTCACCCCTTCCGTCGGACCGCCCCCGGCGGTCGGTCCCCCACGATGTCCCGAGCAGGACAGAAAGTCTTGTCACGGGTGTTACCCCGAAGTAACCGCGGCTGCTTGTATGACGGCGTCGATCTTCCCGCAGGAATGACGGAGACCCCCATGCCGCAGATCTCGCACCGCCGCCACCGGGCCGCCGCCACGGCCGTCGCCGCCCTGGCCGTCGGTTCCCTGGCCCTCGCCACCGCGCCCGCCGCCACGGCGGCGGAGGAGGCCGCCACTCCGCGGCTGAGCGTGCTGACGTACAACGCGTTCCTGATGAGCAAGAACCTCTACCCGAACTGGGGCCAGGACCACCGGGCCGCCGAGATCCCCAAGGCCTCCTTCTACCAGGGCCACGACGTGGTGGTGCTCCAGGAGGCCTTCGACAACGGAGCCTCGGACGCACTGCGGGCGAACTCCGCCTCCCGCTACCCGTACGCCACGCCCGTGGTGGGCCGAAGCAAGAGCGGCTGGGACGCCACGGGCGGCGCGTACTCCGCCACCACGCCCGAGGACGGCGGGGTGATGGTCCTCAGCAAGTGGCCGATCGTCCGCAAGGAGCAGGTCGTCTACAAGGACGCGTGCGGCGCCGACTGGTGGTCCAACAAGGGCTTCGCCTACGTCGTCCTCGACGTGAACGGCACCCGGGTGCACGTCGTGGGCACGCACGCCCAGTCCACCGACCCCGGCTGCGGGGCCGGCGAGGCGGCCCAGATGCGCTCCCGACAGTTCCGGGCCATCGACGCCTTCCTGGACGCGAAGAACATACCGGCGGCCGAACAGGTCATCGTCGCGGGCGACATGAACGTCGACTCGCGCACCCCGGAGTACGCCTCCATGCTGGCCGACGCCGACCTGGCCGGCACCGACAGCCGCACGGGCCACCCGTACTCCTTCGACACCGCGCTGAACTCGATCGCGAAGTACCGCTACCCGACCGACCCGCGCGAGGACCTGGACTACGTCCTGCACCGCAAGGGCCACGCCCGCCCGGCCGGCTGGAACAACAACGTGGTCAAGGAGACGACGACCCCCTGGACGGTCTCCAGCTGGGGCACCTCCTACACGTACGACGCCCTCTCGGACCACTACCCGGTCGTGGGCTCCGCGGCCCAGTAGCTCAGGCGGCACGGATCGAGCGCCGAGCACCCTCGACCTCATCGCCGACAGCACCCCCCACCCGAGAACGCCCCCCTCTCGCCTTCTGCCGGGAGGGGGCGCTTTCGTGTGGCCGGAGTCAGTCGAGCGCGGCAAGCATGTCGACCAGGGCACGCCCCTGCGGAGCCCCGCGCCGCAGAAGCAGGCTTCCCACCCTGTGCAGCTCCCCCCACGAGTGCGGCCGACCGATCTCGGAGGCATCGACGATGATGCCCTGCGCCGTCTCCAACGCCGCCTCGTGTTCACCGGCGCCGGCGTACGCGTGCGCGAGGCACGCCCCGTACCAGGCCCGGTCACGCCGGTAGGAGGCATCGAAACCGGCGAGCCCCAGCGTCAGGTGCCGGACCGCGCCGCCCCAGTTCCTCAGGTGGACGTCGGCCATACCCCGCTGCGCGGAGAACCATGACTCGCCGTAGAAGTAGAGCCACGGCGGTGCGTCGGCCGTGGCGGCGATGATCTGCTGCGCCTCGTCCAGCCGCCGGTGCGCCTCGCCCCTCTCTCCGTCGAGGGCATGACCCCGTCCGGCCATCTGGACCGCCATGGCGCGCGTGGTGTCGCTCGCCCCGGATGTCGCCGCCGCGGCCTCTCCGAGCCTGGCGCAGCGCCGGCCCTGGCCGTCGGACCACGCGAGGTGCGCCTTCATGCTCATCGTCGTAGCGGCCATGTCTCCGTGGCCGGACTCCAGTGCCCAGTCGTACGACCGGTCGAACCACCCCAATGCGACCGGCCCGTTGTCCTGATCCTGCGCCATCCAGGCCAAGAACTGGGCGTACTCGGCGAGGAGCTTCACGATCCGGTCCGCCAGCGGTCCCCGGGCCTGCCCATGGAGCGCGCGCACCTCCCGGAACTGGGCGGTGACCAGTGGTGCGATGGCACGTGATCCCACCGTGTCCTCGGCTCGGCGATGCGCGGCCAAGAGCGAGTCCATCGCGTTCAGCGAGGGGGTGTCGAGGCGTAGGCCTCCGGTCTTGACCGCCGTGAGTCTCTCCGTATCGGCCTCCGACACCACGCCGGGGAGCACGAGCGAGGGGAGAGGGAGCCCCTCCCGTCGGGCACCGACCAGTTCGAGCGGGACGCCGAGGCCGTCGATGATCCGCTGCCGGACCTCTACGGAGGTCACGGCGCGCCTGCCGTTCTCGATCGCCGACACGTCCGGCTGGGCCAGGCCGACGAGGGCCCCCAGCCTGCTCTGGCTGCTGCGGGTCAGGTTCCGCCACGTCTTCAGTAGTGTCGGCCAGTCCTCGATGGCGGCGGCGGCTCGTAGGTCGGGGTGTACCCAGACGTCCAACTCCGGCTCCATTCCCCGAATATAGGGCGGGCCTATAGGGCGGTGCAGTGGCTTCGGCCGGGTACCGCGCGACATGGTGGGGCAACGCCGGGGCGCCCCCGCCACCAAGGGCGCATGCCCGGGTCCATCGCCCGATCGAGGCCGCTTGAAGTCACGGCGGTCGTACCGGCGTCCACCGATCCGCCCGCACCACGACCTCCAGGGAGACGAAATGACCAGTCCGACCCCTCCGCCCCCTCCGTGCGGCACCAAGCCGGGCCCGCTCTCACCACCCGCCGCGACGCCGCGCGGCCTGTTGTCCGATGCCCAGTTCAACGACGTGCGCGCCACCGTCCTGGACAACAACCCGGGCATGGAGGCCGAGATGGCGGGCAGGCTCGTCGTCGAGGCTCTCAAGTTCGTCGCGGCGGCGGCACGGTTCCCCACCGTGCGAATCGCCCCGACCCGTGAGGTCGACGAGGGATGGCACGCCCTCATCCTCCACACGCACCTGTACACGAGCCTGTGCGCCAGGCTGGGGCGGCCCGTCCACCACTACCCGGAGCGGCCCGACGAAGGCCGTCACGACCCCGACGTCATGACCCGCACGGTCGCCCTGATCGAGCAGGCCGGATACGCCCCGGACGCCGAGCTGTGGGGCGGCCCGAAAAGGTCCCTGGTCGCCGTCGCCGCGAACTGCTCGCACACCCCGGTCCCGGGCGGGTGCGGGCCGATCAACCCCGGTGGCTGCGCGACGCACGGTTGCTCCAGCGGTGGCGGCGGGGAATAGGATCGACGCCCCCGAACGAGAGGTGCGGACATGGACGCGGAACACGCCCTGGAGATCCACACGGCGATGCGCCGGTACGGGATTCCCGGCGCGGTGGTACCCGCGGACCCGGCGGTTCCGTCCGGGCCCTGGCTCATCGCCGCGCAGGACACCGTTCCCCGGCGGGACATCACGGGCCACGTCCTGCTGCGCCTCGCCGCGGCGGGCGCACGGCAACCGCGGCGCGGGTTCGTCGTCGCACGCTGACCCGCGAACAGCGCCCTCCGGCCGGGGCGGGCAGCCGCGTCCGCGGCTTCGATCCCGTCCCGACCCGGCGCGCTCGGGGTGCCCGCCGCGAGGGCGGGCACCCCTCGCCGTCAGCCGGCCGCCTCCGCGCGGCGCCACTCCGCGGCGTAGTCGTCGAAGATCCCCCTGAGGTGGTGGCCGATCTTCAGGTAGTCCAGGTCGTCCAGGTTCGCCAGGGAGACGCGTACCGACCATTCGGGGCCGTCGAAGCCGCCCCCGTTGAGCAGTACCACCGAGGTCTGTTCGGCGAGCCGGAACAGCGGGTCCACGGGCTCGTAGTTCTTCTCCAGGAAGGCGGCGAAGTCCTTGCCGTGGGTGCGCTCGGCCTCGGCGAGCAGGTCCAGCTCGATGTAGTAGCCGGCCCGCCGGTCGTCGTCGCTGATCTTCATCTGCGCGCCTTCGAGGAGGAGGTCGAGGCGTCGGTGGACGATCGCGCGGATGCGTTCCTTGTAGGCCTGGCCCTCGGCCATCAGGTCGAAGAGGGAGAAGAGGGTCATCATCGCCTGCTGCGGCAGGGAGAGCCCGGCCGTGTGGTTGAGGGCCACCGAGCGGGAGTCGGCCACGAGGCGGTCGATGAAGCGGATCTTCTCGGGTTCCAGGCTCAGCGTGCCGTACCGCTTGGCCAGGCGGTCCTTGTGCTCCCGCGGGAAGCCGGCGATCATCTCGTCGATGACGTTGTCCTCGTGCAGCCCGATGACGCCGAGGCGCCAGCCCGTGCACCCGTAGTGCTTCGAGTACGAGTACACCAGCAGGGTGTTGCGCGGCAGCTCGGCGGCGAGCGAGCGGAAGCCGGGCACGAAGGTGCCGTACACGTCGTCGGTGACGATGATCAGGTCGGGGTTGGGGCCCGCGACGATGTCCTTGATCTGGTTCGCGACCCGTTCGCTCAGGGCCAGGGAGGGCGGGTTGCTCGGGTTGACCAGACAGACCAGCCTGACGGCGGGGTCGGCGAGCTGGGCGACCTGGTCCTCGGGGTAGCGCCATTGGCGCACGCCGGTCTCGGCGAAGAGGTTCGCGGAGACGTTGACCACCTCGAACTCGAAGGTGTCGAGTTCGGGGATCTCGATGTACGGGGTGAACACCGGGGTCATCAGGGCGATCTTGTCGCCCTTGTGGAGGACTCCGTTCTTCATCAACGAGTCGAAGATGTAGCACATGGCGGCGGTGCCGCCCTCGGTGGCGAAGAGGGAGAGCGTGTTGTCCCCCGGGGGGCGCTTGTCGAACATCTCGTCCGCGAGGTACCCGCGCACCACGTGCTCCGCGTGCGTCAGCATCCGGTCCGGTACCGGGTAGTTGTCACCGGTGATGGCATCGGTGAGCTCGTGGACGAACGCGTCCTTGTCGAACGGCCAGCGCGACAGCGCGTACGCGACGCACGCGGACAGCATCTCGACACCGGGCAGCTCCGGGTGGCGTCGGACCCAGGAGTCGAAGCGGTCGCCGATGCCCGCCTTCTCGGGCATGCCGCCGAGGTTGTCGGCGGTCCACACCCGACGCGATTCGTCGAGCGCGAAGTAGCCGAGCGCGTAGAAGGCCTCGCGCGGACCCGTCGCGATCCAGTTGGGGTTGCCGCGACCGGCGTTGAGCATGGCGCGGGCGGTGGTGTCCTTCTGCCCCGGCTTCTCCTCCTGGGCGGCGGTGGCGAGCTGGATGAACTTGTCCTTCAGCTCGAAGGGGCTGAGCTGCGCGAAGGACTGGATCTCCTCGCGGCTGAAGCTGGTCTCCGGCACGGTGGTTCCTCGGGTCGGCGCCGGCGGACCGGCGTTCGTCGGGGGAAGGGACGCTGTGATGGGTGGTCAGTGGGTGAGGAGCACGATGACCGCGCCCCAGATGGTCAGCAGCACGTTCCCGATCGCGTACGGGATGGTGTACCCGAGCACCGGCACCTGTGACCTGGACTGTTCGTTGACGGCGCCGATGGCCGCCGTCGTGGTCTGTCCGCCGGCGAGGACGCCCATGAGGATCGGGAAGCGGATCCTCTGGACGTGGTGCCCGACGAGGAAGCCCACGATCAGCGGGATCACGGTGGCGATCGCGCCGAAGACGAGCAGTCCCCAGCCGGCCGTCGCCAGGCCGCTGGTGAAGCCGGGGCCGGCGTTGAGACCGACGACCGCCACGAACAGGCACAGCCCGAAGGTGTCCATGAACCACTGGGCTCCGGGCGGGACGTTGCCGAACGTGGGGTACCTGCCCCGGATCCAGCCGAAGACCAGGCCCATGATCAGCGCGCCGCCGGAGGTCGACAGGGAGATGGGGACCCCGCCGGCCGTCAGTGCGGGGATGCCGACGCAGCCGCCGAGGAAGATGCCGGCCCCGACCCAGATCATGTCGGTGGCGAAGCTGGTCGGCACGGGCTTGCCGATCGCCGCTCCGGCGGGGTCCACGAGCCGGGCGGGCCCGGAGAGCACCAGCGTGTCCCCCCGTTCCACCTTCGTGGAGAGGCGGTAGGGGAACTCGGCGCCCGAGCGGTACACCCGGTCGATGAACACGCCGACCATGAAGGGCTCCTGGCGCAGCTCCGCGATCGTCTTGCCGAGGCACGCCTTCTCGGAGGCGACGACGTGGAGGCTTTCGGTGCGGTAGCCGAGGAGTTCGACGTCGTCGGTCTCCGCGCCGATGTGGGTGCGGGCGTCGAACTCGACGAGCGAGCCGCGCAGCGCGCTGACGGCGACCACGTCGCCCTCGCGCAGCACGGTCTGCTGGGTGTGGTCGAGGATCTGTCCGTCACGCCGCACCCGGGTGAGGTAGATCCGGCGGTCGAGGGCCTTCTGCTGCTGTTCGAAGTCCTCGATGGTGCGGCCGACGAGGTCGGGTCGCTGGAGGGTGTAGGCCCTCAGGACGACCTCGTAGTAGCCCTCGCGCAGGTCCGGATCGTCCTCGGGAGCGTCGAGCTCCTTGGCCAGCAGCGCGCTCTCGGCGGCGAGGTCGCGGCGGTAGAGCCGGGGCAGCACGTTGGCGAGCAGCATGGCGCACAGGATGGTGCCGAGGGGATAGGTGACGGCGTACCCGACGGCGACGAGGTTCTCCTGCTCCTTCATCTGGTCGGGGGTGAGGCCGGGGAGGTTGCCGATCGCGTCCTGGGCGACGCCGATCACGGCCGACTGGGTGAGCGCGCCGCCGAGCAGCCCCGCGCTGAGCCCGGGCCCGTAGCCGAGGAGGACGGCGAAGCCCCAGGAGACCAACAGGCCGGTGACGCAGACGACGACGGCGTTGACGACCTGGGGCAGCCCGTCCTTCTTCAGGCCCCGGAAGAACTGCGGGCCCACCTTGTAGCCGAGCGCGAAGAGGAACATGGTGAAGAAGAGGTTCTTCACGGTGCCGTCGATGGTGATCTTGAACTGTGCCCCGAGGAGCAGGCCCACGACCAGGCAGCCGGTGACGGCGCCCAGCGCGATGGCCCGCCACCGCAGCTTGCCGGCGAGGAAGCCCAGGGCGACCGTGAGGAACACGAGCAGTTCCGGATGGGGCGCGAAGACGTTCCGGTCGAGAAAGTCGATCATGGATTGCCCTCCGGCGTTCAGGCTCCGAGGATGCCGACGAGGATCGGACCGGTCAGCGGCAACAGGAAGTTGGAGAGCGCGTAGGTGATCGTGTAGCCGAGCATGGGCACCGAGCTCTGGGCGACCTGGGTGACCGAGGTGATGGCCGGGGTCGAGCACTGCTGGCCCGCGATGGCGCCGATCAGCAGCGGGGGCTCGATCCCCAACAGCTTGCGGCCGACGAAGAGGGAGAGCGTGGCCGGTACGAGGACCATGGCGATGCCCGCGAAGGGCAGCAGGGCCCCGTACTCCTTGAGCAGGGGCCAGGCCTGCGGGCCGGAGGTGAGCCCCGTGCAGGCGATGAACACGGCGAGGCCCATGTCCTTGATGGTGGTCGCGGCCTGGGGCGGGAAGGCCCCGAAGGTCTGCCTGCGGGAGCGGAACCAGCCGAAGAGGAGCCCGGAGATCAGGCAGCCGCCGCCGGTCCCGAGCGAGAGCGGGACCCCGCCGAAGCGGACCACGATCTGGCCGAGGAGGGAGCCGGCGGCGATGCCGAAGCCGAGGTAGATGAAGTCGGTGGCGTCGTTCTTGGCGACGGTGCCGATCTTCGCGACGATCCTGGACAGCCCGCTGCGGGCGCCGACGAGGGTGACGACGTCGCCGCGCTGGATGACCGTGTCCGGGGTGGCGGGCAGGGTCTGGTCGCCGCGGAGCACCTCGGTGACGTACACCCCCGAGCGGGAGAACTCGGGGTGCTCGCGGACGATGCGGTCGATCGTCTGCCCCGACACGGTGGCCTTGGTGACCGCGATCTGGCTGGTGGCCAGCGGGGTGTCCACGCCGGGGATGCCGGGGGTCTCCGGGCCGATCGCGCGGCCCGCCTCGATGGTGTTCGCCCGCCTGCCGACGAGGAGGACCAGGTCGGAAAGGGTGAGTTCGAGCTCCGGGTACGGTTCGAGGGTCTTGGAGCCGCGTTTGACGGCCTCCACCGTGACGCGACCGCCGAAGTCGGATTCCAGGTTCCCGACCGTACGTCCGTCGGCCAGGGTGACGAGGTAGGTCCGGCCGACGAGACCGGGGAGGGCCTCGCGTTCGTCGCCCTCCAGACCACCGCCGCTGCCGCGCATCCGCTCCCACAGGTCGCGCGAGGCGTCCCTGAGGTTGATCCGCAGCAGCATCGGCATGATCTGGCTCGTGTAGATCACGATGGTGACCAGGCCGAAGAGGTAGCAGACGGTGTAGGCGGTCGCCACGTGACCCTGGTAGGTCTCGATCTGGTCCGCGCTCAGGCCCGGCAGTTTGCCGATGGCCTCGCTCGCCGTGCCGACGACCGCGGATTCGGTGGCCGCGCCGGCCAGGATGCCGGAGGCGGTGCCCACGTCGAGGTCGAAGGCCTTGGCCAGGAAGTAGGCCAGGGTCAGGACGGAGACCAGCTCGATCAGGCAGAGCGTGAAGAAGCGCAGGCTCTTGCGGTTGAGGTTGGCGAAGAACTGCGGTCCCGCCAGGTAGCCCAGGGCGAAGATGAACAGGGCGAAGAAGATCGTCTTGACGTCCGCGTCGATCTGGATCTTCGCCCAGGCCCCCAGCAGGAGGGAGACGATCAGCGTCCCGCAGATGCCGCCCAGGGTGATGGGGCCGACGCGGAGCTTGCCGACGAGGTAGCCGACGGCGAGGCAGAGGAAGAGCGCGAGTTCGGGATGGTCGCTCAGTACGCCCACGAGCGCTCACCCCGCTCCGCGCCGCGGCCGGAGGGTCGGGACGAAAGTACGGACATTCGTCCACGTTGGCCCGGCGGGCGGGTGACCGCCCGCCGGGCTCGGCCGTCCGGGTCACGCGGGGCGTCGCCCGCGCGCCCGTTCGCGGGCTCGACCGTCCGGGTCAGCCCGCCGGGTACGGGTCCTCGTACAGCGCCTCGATCAGCGGGCCGTACTTCTCCCGGACCACCCGGCGGCGCAGTTTCAGCGAGGGGGTCAGTTCACCCGACTCCGGGCCCCACTCGCCCTCCAGAACCCGGTAGCGCTTGATCTGCTCGGTGCGGTTGAGGCGGGCGTTGGCGGCCTCCACCGCGCGCGCGACCTCGGCGAGCACCTCGGGGTGCGTCGCCAACCCGTCGGGGCCCTGGACCTCGATGCCCCGGGCGGCGGCCCAGACGGGGGCCAGTTCGCGGTCCAGGACCAGCAGGGCGACCAGGTAGGAGCGGCCGTCGCCGTGCACCAGGGCCTGGCCGATCAGCGGGTGTTCCTTGACGGTGTTCTCCACCAGCGCCGGCGAGACGTTCTTGCCGTTGGAGGTGATGATGAGTTCCTTCTTGCGGTCGGTGATCCACAGGAAGCCGTCCTCGTCGATCCGGCCCACGTCCCCGGTGGGGAACCAGCCCTCGGCGTCGGTCGCGGCCTCCACCGTGCCGTCGGGGCGCAGGTAGCCGTCGAAGACGGTCGCGCCGCGCGTGAGGACCTCCCCGTCCTCGGCGACCTTCAGCTCCAGGCCCTCGATGGGGCGGCCCACCGAGCCCAGCCGGAACCCGTCCGGGCTGTTGACCGTGCACACCCCGGCGGTCTCGGTCAGCCCCCAGGCGTCCATGATCGTGATTCCCCAGCCCGCCCAGAAGCGGACCACGTCGATCGGCATCGGCGCGGTGGCGCTGGCCGTCCACACCAGCCGGTCCAGCCCGGCCAGTCCCAACAGCGGATCGAGCACCGCCTCCTTGACCCGGGCGTACGAGGCCTCCAGCGCGGCCGGCACCTCCTCCCCGCGTTCGCGGTGCCCGGCGACGGAGCGCGCCACGTCCCCCGCCTCGGCGATGGCCCTCTGCTGCTCCTCGGGGAGCCGCGCCAGGACCGCCCGTACGCCCGCGGCCAGCTTCTCCCAGACCCGGGGCACCCCGAAGAACTGCACGGGTCGCAGCTCGCGCACGGCGACGGCCACGGTGGTCGGGTCGGCGACGAGGCGGACGTGGGCGGCGCGCAGCAGGGGGAGGTAGATGCCGAGGATGCGTTCGGCGATGTGCGCGAAGGGCAGGTAGCAGATGTGCTCGGCGTGCTCGGGGAGGTCGACGTTGCGGTCGAGGCGGACGGTCTGGAGCAGGATGTTGCGGTGGGTGAGGCGGACCCCCTTGGGGTCGCCGGTGGTGCCCGAGGTGTAGACGACGGTGAGGGGGTCCTCGGGGCGGCTCTCGCGCCAGGCCTTCTCGAAGGCGTCGGCGCGGTGCGCGCGGGCGCCGGCGGCCCGGACGGAGGCGTAGGCGCGGTGGGGTCCGGCGTCGGCGGGCTCGGCGACGACGAGCCGCTCCAGCGGGGTCGCGGTGTCGGCCAGCAGGGGTTCCCAGCGGGCGAGTTCGCGGGCGCCCTCGACGACGGCCAGCCGGGCCCGGCTGTGGCGGGCGATGTGGGCGACCTGGTCGGGCGCGGAGGTTCCGTAGACGGTGACGGGGACGGCGCCGAGGTGGACGAGGGCGAGGTCGCTCAGCCAGTGCTCGGGACGGTTCCCCATCATGATCAGCACGTGGTCGCCGCGGCCCACGCCGAGGGCGCTGTAGCCGGCGGCGAGGTCGGCGACCTCGCGGCGGACCTCGCCCCAGGTGAGGGTGGTCCAGGCGGTGCCCTCGCGCCAGGAGAGCGCGGGCAGCTCCGCGTGTTCCTCCGCGTTGCGGGCGAGCAGGGTCGGGAGGGTGAGTTCCTCGGGTCGTCCGGGGAGTCGCAGGTTCGTGGTCATGGGCAGCTCCTGGCCGTTTCACATCGTTGGTGCGACAGCAATACTGTTGAACCCAAGCTGTGGAGCAGAGAGCGAGGAGCGGACGATGACCGACCGGGCGACCGAGCCGATGCTCACCGTCGACGAGCTGGCGTCGAAGGCCGGTGTCACCGTCCGCACCGTACGGTTCTACAGCACGCGCGGGCTTTTGCCCCCTCCCGTGATCGGAGCCCGTCGTGTGGGGCACTACGGTCCGGAGCACCTGTCGCGCCTCGCGCTGATCGAGGAGTTGCAGCACCAGGGCATGACCCTGTCGGCGATCCAGCGGTACCTGGACGCGCTGCCCGACGACCTGAGCGCGCACGACCTGGCGATCCACCGGGCGCTGGTGACCACCTGGGCGCCCGAGGGGGCGCGGGAGTTCTCGCGGGCGGAGCTGGAGCGCCGGGCCGGACGGAACCTCGCGGACGGTGACCTGCGCAGGTTGGCGGCGATGAACGTGCTGGCGGCCTCGGGGGACGGTTTCCGGGTGGACGTGGGTCTGCTGCGGCTCGGCGTCGCGCTGCTGGACGTGCCGATCGCGCACGAGACGATCCTCGCGGCCCGCGAGGTGCTGCTGGAGCACGCCCGGACGGCGGCCCACCAGCTGACGGCCCTGTTCCGCGACGAGGTGTGGAGTCCGTTCACCGAGGGCGAGGACGATCCGGAGCGCGTGGAGTCGATGAAGGCCCTGTCGGCGCACATGCAGCCGATGGTGGTGCAGGCCCTGGTGACGGCGTTCCAGCGGTCGCTGAAGGAGGAGTTGCGGGCGGCGTTCGTCGCGGAACCGGAGCCCGGGGGCGGCGACTCGGGGCGGTGACCGCTCGGGCCGTGACCGCTCGGGGCCGTGACCCCGCCGCGCGCCGTGACGTCTCCGGGCCGTGCGGCCCGCCCCGTGGGGGACGGACCGCACGGCCGGGGGCCCGCCCGGCCCCGGGCGGGGCCGGGCGGGGCCGGCGGGGCCGGGCGGGGCCGGCGGGGCCGGGCGGGGCCGGGCGGGGCCGGGCGGGGCCGGGCGGGGCCGGCGGGGCCGGGCTCAGTCGGCGTACGTCTCGCCGCGCTCGGCCTTCGCGACCAGGGAGGCCGGCGGGGTGAAGCGCTCGCCGTAGCGGGCGGCCAGCTCGTTCGCCCGGGCCACGAAGCCGGCGGGGCCGCCCTCGTAGCCGTTGATGTACTGGAGCACGCCGCCGGTCCAGGCGGGGAAGCCGATGCCCATGATGGAGCCGATGTTGGCGTCGGCGACGGAGGTGAGCACGCCCTCGTCGAGGCAGCGGACGCTGTCCAGGGCCTCGGAGAAGAGCATCCGCTCCTTCATGTCCTCGAAGGGCACGGCCCCGGCGGGGTCCTGCCCGGCCGGCTTCGCGAAGTGCTCGCGCAGGCCCGGCCACAGGCCGACGCGCTTGCCCGCCTCGTCGTACTCGTAGAAGCCGCCGCCTCCGCTGCGGCCGGGACGGCCGAACTCGTCGACCATGCGGTCGATGACCGTGTCGGCGGGGTGCTCGCTCCAGGCACGCCCCTCGGCCTCGAAGGCCTTGCGGGTCTCGTTGCGGATCTTGCGGGGCAGGGTCAGGGTGAGCTCGTCCATCAGGGAGAGCACCTTGGCCGGGTAGCCGGCCTGGGCGGCGGCCTGCTCGATCGAGGCGGGTTCGACGCCCTCGCCGACCATGGCCACGCCCTCGTTGATGAACTGGCCGATGACGCGCGAGGTGAAGAAGCCGCGCGAGTCGTTGACCACGATCGGGGTCTTGTCGATCTGCCGGACCAGGTCGAAGGCGCGGGCGATGGCCTCGTCGCCGGTGGCATCGCCCTTGATGATCTCCACCAGCGGCATCTTGTCGACCGGCGAGAAGAAGTGCAGGCCGATGAAGTCGGCGGGACGCGAGACCCCTTCGGCCAGGCCCGTGATGGGCAGCGTCGAGGTGTTGGAGCACAGCAGCGCGTCGGGGGCGACGACGTCCTGGATCTCCTGGAAGACCTTGTGCTTGAGGGCGGTGTCCTCGAAGACGGCCTCGATGACGGCGTCGCAGCCGGCCAGGTCGGCGGCCTCGGCGGTCGGGGTGATCCGGGCCAGCAGTTCGGCGCGCTTCGCCTCGGTCGTACGGCCCCGGGAGAGGGCCTTGTCGAGGAGCTTCTCCGAGTACGCCTTGCCCTTCGCGGCGGCTTCCGGGGTGACGTCCTTGAGCACCACCTCGATGCCCGCGCGGGCACAGGAGTAGGCGATGCCGGCGCCCATCATCCCGGCGCCCAGGACGGCGACCTTGCGGACCGCGCGGGGCTCGACGCCCCGCGGGCGGCTGCGGCCGGCGTTGACGGCCTGGAGGTCGAAGAAGAACGCCTGGATCATGTTCTTGGCGGTCTGGCCGGTGACCAGCTCGGTGAAGTACCGGGCCTCGATGGTCAGCGCGGTCTCGAAGTCCACCTGGGAACCCTCGACGGCGCAGGCGAGGATGTTGCGCGGCGCGGGGTACGGGGCCCCGTTCAGCTGCTTCTTCAGGTTCGCGGGGAAGGCCGGCAGGTTGGCGGCGAAGCGCGGATGGGACGGGGTGCCGCCGGGGATCCGGTAGCCGGGGACGTCCCAGGGCTGCTGCGACTGCGGGTTCGCGTCGATGAAGGCGTGCGCCTTGGCGAGCATCTCCTCGGGCGTGGCGGCCAGTTCGTGGACGAGGCCGTTGTCCAGGGCCCGCTTCGGGTCGTACCGGTTGCCCTGGAGCAGGACCTTGAGCAGCGCGTCGGCGATGCCCATGAGGCGCACGGTGCGGGTGACGCCGCCGCCGGCCGGGAGCAGGCCGAGGGTGACCTCGGGCAGGCCGATCCTCGATCCGGGGGCGTCGAGGGCGACGCGGTGGTGGGAGGCGAGGGCGATCTCGTAACCGCCGCCGAGGGCCGCTCCGTTGATGGCGGCCACGACCGGCTTGCCGAGGGTCTCGATGCGGCGCAGGGAGCGCTTGATCTCGGTACCGGTGTCGAAGGCGATCCGGGCGTGTTCGGGGCGCAGCCCGATCATGTCCTTGAGGTCGCCGCCCGCGAAGAAGGTCTTCTTGGCGGAGGTGTAGATGATGCCGCGGATCGAGTCCTTCTCGGCCTCGGCGCGGTCGGCGATGGCCGCGATGGAGTCCTTGAAGGCCTGGTTCATCGTGTTGGCGGACTGGTTCGGGTCGTCGAGGATCAGGGTGACGACGCCGGTCTCGTCCTGTTCCCAGCGGATCGTGGTGGACTCGCTCATGGTCACTGCTTTCGTTTCGGAAGGTCCGGGGAGGGGATGCAGGACGGTTCAGACGCGTTCGACGACGGTCGCGACGCCCATGCCGCCGCCGACGCACAGGGTGACGAGCCCGTAGCGCTTGTCCTGGCGCTCCAGTTCGTCGACGACGGTGCCCAGCAGCATCGCGCCGGTGGCGCCGAGGGGGTGGCCGAGCGCGATGGCGCCGCCGTTGACGTTGACCTTGTCGAGGGTGATGCCCATGTCCTTGACGAAGCGCAGGACGACGCCGGCGAAGGCCTCGTTCATCTCGATCAGGTCGATGTCGTCGATGGTCAGGCCGGCCTTGGCCAGGGCCTTGCGGGTGGCCGGGGCGGGGCCGGTGAGCATGATGGTGGGCTCGGAGCCGGAGACGGCGGCGGAGACGATCCGGGCGCGGGGGCGCAGACCGCCCCGCTCCCCCGCCTCGCGGGTGCCGATGGCGACGAGGGAGGCGCCGTCGACGATGCCGGAGGAGTTGCCGGCGTGGTGGACGTGGTCGATCCGCTCGATCCAGTGGTACTTCTGGAGGGCGACGGCGTCGAAGCCGCCGAGGTCGCCGATGTCGGCGAAGGAGGGCTTGAGCCGGGCCAGGGAGTCGGCCGTGGTGCCCGGGCGGACGAACTCCTCGTGGTCCAGGACGACCAGGCCGTTGCGGTCGGTGACCGGGACCACGGACTTCGCGAAGCGGCCCTCCTTGATGGCGTTGGCCGCGCGCTCCTGGGAGAGGGCGGCGTACTCGTCCACGTCGCGGCGGGAGAAGCCCTCGATGGTGGCGATGAGGTCGGCGCCGATGCCCTGCGGCACGAAGCCGGTGTCCCAGTTGGTCATGGGGTCGGCGAACCAGGCCCCGCCGTCGGAGGCCATCGGGACGCGGGACATGGACTCGACGCCGCCCGCGAGGACGAGGTCCTCCCAGCCGGAGCGGACCTTGGCGGCGGCCAGGTTGACGGCCTCCAGGCCGGAGGCACAGAAGCGGTTCTCCTGGACGCCGGCGACGGTGTCGGGGAGGCCCGCCGCGATGGCCGCGATCCGGGCGATGTCGGAGCCCTGGTCGCCGACCGGGCCGACGACGCCCAGCACGATGTCGTCGATGGTGCCCGGGTCCAGTCCGGGGTTGCGCTCGCGCAGGGCGTGGATGAGGCCGACGACCAGGTCGATCGGCTTGGTGCCGTGCAGGGCGCCGTTGGCCTTGCCGCGGCCGCGCGGGGTGCGGATCGCGTCGTATACGTAAGCTTCGGTGCTCACTGGTCAAGCCTTTCGCAGGGTTCCGAGGGGGAGGCGGGGGAAGGGGGTTCGGCGGTTCAGCCCAGGAGGGAGCGGCCGATGATCTCCTTCATGATCTCGGTCGTGCCGCCGTAGATGGTCTGGATCCGGCCGTCGACGAAGGCCCGGGCGACCCGGTACTCGCTCATGTACCCGTACCCGCCGTGCAGTTGCAGGCAGCGGTCGGCGACGCGCTTTTGGAGTTCGGTGGCCCACCACTTGGCCATCGAGGCGTGGACGTGGTCGAGTTCGCCGTTGGAGTGGTCGGTGATGCAGCGGTCCAGGAAAGTGCGGGTGACCGCGCACTCGGTCGCCATCTCGGCGATCTCGAAGCGGACGTGCTGGAGCCTGGACAGCGGCCGGCCGAAGGCCTCGCGTTCCTTCACGTAGGTGGTGGTGATCTCCAGCAGGTGTTCGGCGGCGGCGATGGCGGCCATCGCGATGCCCATGCGCTCCTGCGCGAGGTTGGTCATGAGGTGCACGAACGCGCCGTTGAGCTCGCCGAGGAGGTTCTCCTTGGGGACGCGCACGTCCTGGAAGAACAGTTCGGCGGTGTCCTGGGCCTTCTGGCCGATCTTGTCGAGGTTGCGGCCCCGTTCGAAGCCCTCGGCGCCCCGCTCGACGACGAGCAGGGACAGGCCGTGGGCGCCGCCCTCGGGGGTGGTCCGGGCGACGACGATCACCAGGTCGGCGAGGACCCCGTTGGAGATGAAGGTCTTGGAGCCGTTGAGCAGCCAGTGGTCCCCGCGGTCCTCGGCGGTGGTGCGGATGCCCTGGAGGTCGGAGCCGGCGCCGGGTTCGGTCATCGCGATGGCGGTGATCGTCTCGCCGGAGCAGAACCCGGGCAGCCAACGGCGCTTCTGCTCCTCGGTGGACAGCGAGGTCAGGTACGGGCCGATGATGTCGTTGTGCAGGCCGATGGCCAGGCCCGGGGCGCCCGCACGGGTGAACTCCTCGGCCAGGACGGCGGCGTAGCGGAAGTCGGGGTTGCCCCCGCCGCCGTACTCCTCCGGTACGGCCAGGCCCAGCAGCCCCTGACGGCCGGCGGCGAGCCAGGCGTCACGGCTGACGACGCCGTCCTTCTCCCACTGCTCGTAGTGCGGCAGCACCTCCTTGTTCAGGAAGGTGCGGACGGTCTCGCGGAACGCCTCGTGGTCGGCGTCGTAGATCCTGCGCTGCATCGTGCGTCTCCCCCGTGTCCTACAGCCAGCTCTTGACGGTTTCGATCAGCCGGGCCGGCTCGGGGCCGACGGGCGTCACGTTGAGCATGGTGACGCCGGCCTCCCGGAAGGCCTCGACGCGCTCGCGCACGTACCCCTCGGGCCCGCACAGGGTCATCAGCTCGCAGAACTCGTCCGGGACGGCCGCCGCCGCGTCGCGCTTGCGGCCGGAGAGGTAGAGCTCCTGGATCCTGCGGGCCGCCTCCCCGTAGCCGTAGGCGACGGCGAGGTCGTTGTAGAAGTTCTTGCCGGGCGCGCCCATGCCGCCGACGTACAGGGCGATCTGCGGGCGCGCGAGGTCGCGCGCGGCGGCCGCGTCCTCGCCGATGGCGAGCAGGCCGCCCGCGACGGTGTCCAGCGGCCCCAGCGCGGGGTCCCGCTTCGCGGTGCCCGCGGCGAGGGCGTCGCCCCATACGGCGGACGCCTTCGCGGGCAGGAAGAGGGTGGGCAGCCAGCCGTCGGCGATCTCGGCGGTCAGCGCCACGTTGGCGGGGCCGAGGGAGGCGATGTGGATGGGGATCCGGTCGCGGACGGGGCGGGTGAGGATCTTCAGCGGCCTGCCGTGCCGGCCGCCCTTCTCCGCGGGCAGCGGCATGTCGGTGATGCCGTGGTGCTCGACGGTCTCGCGGCGCCAGATCCGCCGGCAGAGCTCGACGGTCTCGCGGGTGCGGCCCAGCGGCCTGTCGTACGGCTTCCCGTGCCAGCCCTCGACGACCTGCGGGCCGGAGGCCCCGAGCCCGAGCACGGCCCGGCCGCCGGAGATCGCGTCGAGGCCGGCGGCGGTCTGGGCGATGAGGGCGGGGGTGCGGGAGTAGACGTTGAGGATGGCCGAGCCGATCTTCATCCGCTCGGTGCGGGCGGCCAGGTAGCCCATGATCGTCGGGGAGTCGAAGCCCCAGGCCTCGGCGACCCAGACGGCGTCGAGACCGGCCGCCTCCAGCGCGGCGGCCTCGTCCGCGGCCTTGCGGGGGTCGCCCGCGTAGTCGAGCAGCATGGACAGTTCCATCAGGCGCCCTTCCCGGTGGTCAGGCCCGGTACGTCCCAGTCGCGGGCCACGGATGCGGTGTCGGCCCCCGGGCGGGCCGGGCCGCCGGTGACGGCGGTCGGGGTGGCGGAGAAGCGGGGCGCCGGGGCCGGTTGGGTGATGCCGCCGAAGTCGGTGAAGGTGGCGCGGGCCGCGAGGTGGGGGTGGTGCGGGGCCTCGCCCAGGGACAGCACGGGGGCGACGCAGGCGTCGCTGCCCTCGAAGACCGCCGTCCACTCGTCGCGGGTGCGGGTGCGAAAGCGCGCGGCGACGGTGGCGCGCAGTTCGCCCCAGCGGGCCAGGTCCTTGCGGGCGGGGGCCTCGGCCTCGATGCCGAGGAGCCGCACGAAGGTGTCGTAGAACTGTTGCTCCAGCGCGCCGACGGCCATGTACCCGCCGTCGGAGGTCTCGTAGGTGCCGTAGAAGGGGCAGCCGCCGTCGAGGAGGTTGGCGCCGCGGCGGTCCTGCCAGCCGCCGGCCGCGACCATGCCGTGGATCATGGCGGTGAGGTGGGCGGTGCCGTCGACGATCGCGGCGTCCACGACCTGGCCCGTCCCGTCGGGGGTGTGGGCGTGCCGCAGCGCGGCGAGGACGCCGATGACGAGGTAGAGGGAGCCGCCCGCGTAGTCCCCGACCAGGTTGGCCGGGACGGCCGGCGGCCCGTCGGCGTCGCCGATCATGCCCAGCGCGCCGGTGACGGCGATGTACGCGATGTCGTGCCCGGCGGTCCGCGCGAGCGGGCCCTCCTGGCCCCAGCCGGTCATCCGGCCGTAGACCAGGCGCGGATTGCGGGCGTGGCAGACGGCGGGCCCGACGCCGAGCCGCTCGGCGACGCCCGGACGGAACCCCTCGATCAGCACGTCGGCCCGCTCGACGAGGTCGAGGACCAGGCCGGGGCCCTCGGGCGACTTGAGGTCGACGAGCACCGAGCGCTTGTGGCGGTTGGTGACGTCGTAGGCCGGGTCGATCGCGAGGCCGCCGGGGCCGGGACGGTCGACGCGCACGACGTCCGCGCCGAGGTCGGCGAGGAGCATCGCGGCGAACGGGCCGGGCCCGATGCCCGCCAGCTCGACGACGCGCACTCCCGCGAGCGGACCGCGGCCCGCAGGCCGTCCGTTCCCTGTCACTGCCATCGAGCCCCCAGCGCCCTGGTGCGAGTGTGTGACACAACTGATGTAACACCAGGGATGCTAGGAACGTGTTCCGATCGGCACAAGAGCGGAACCGCGGCTCTTTGGCCGGACCGCGCCCGCTACGCCTCGGATGCGGGGCGGGCGTCGAGGACCGACGGGCGGGCGTCGAGGACCTTCAGGTGCCTCTTGAGCGCCACGGTCCGGTAGCTCTCCTCCACCCACTCGCACAGCACCTCCGCCGACGGCGCCCCCTTCTCCCCCAGCGGGACCGACACCCACCCCGCCCGGCCCAGCCCGTAACCGGTGGGCTCGGCGCCGGGGGCGGTCATGGCGTGCCCGTGCAGCGCCTCGTCCTTGAGCTTGACCGACAGGCCCGGCGGCCGGGGTCCGTCCGTGTTCCCCAGGAAGACGAAGATCTTCTTGTTCACCTTCACCACGCAGTCCTCGGGACCCCAGGGGAACTCCTCGACCGCCTCCGGCAGCCCCAGGGCGAACTCGCGCACCGTCTCCCACTTGCGCACCGCAGCCTTCACCGACGCCTCCCACTTACCGCAGGTCACACCTGATCGCACAGACCGTCGGGTCCCACGCTAACGTCAGCCCCCGACACCAGCTGGGAGGAGCGGTCCATGAACGATCACGTCCGCGACCACGGTCCCGAACGGGCCCACGACGTCGTACTCTTCGGCGCCACCGGATTCGTCGGCGCCCTCACCGCCGAGTACCTCGCCGCACACGCGCCGGCCGGCTGCCGGTGGGCACTGGCAGGGCGCGAACTCGCCCGTCTCGAAGCACTGCGCGAGCGGCTCGCGGGCCTGAACCCGGCCTGCGCCGGGCTGCCGCTGCTGCGCGCCGACGCCGGCGACGCCAGGGCGATGCGCGAACTCGCCGCCTCGACCAGGGTGCTGGCCACCACGGTCGGCCCGTACGTCTGGTACGGGGAGGAGATCGTGGCCGCCTGCGCCGGGGCGGGCACCGACTACGTGGACCTCACCGGCGAGCCGGAGTTCGTCGACCGGACGTACGTCGCGCACGACGCGCGCGCCCGCGAGACGGGGGCCCGACTCGTGCACGCCTGCGGCTTCGACTCGATCCCGGCCGACCTCGGGGCGTACTTCACGGTCAACCGGCTGCCCGCCGGGGTGCCGCTGCGCGTGGACGGGTTCATGCGCTCCTCCGCGCTGGCCTCCGGCGGCACCCTGGCCTCCGCCCTCACCGCGATGGGCCGGGGCCCGCAGACCCTTTCGGCCGCGCGGGCCCGCCGGCTGCACGAGCCCCGGCTGCTCGGACGTCGTGTACGGGGACCCGTGGGCGCCCCGCGGTTCAGCCGGGAGACCGGCACCTGGGCGCTGCCGCTGCCCTCGCTGGACCCCCGGGTCGTGACCCGGTCGGCGGCGGCGCTGGAGCGCTACGGGCCCGACTTCCGCTACCGGCACTACGCCTCGGTGCGGCACCTGCCGGTCGCCGTGGGCGGGAGCGCCGCCGTGGGCGCGGTGGCGGCCCTCGCCCAGGTCCCGCCGGCCCGGCGGTGGCTGATGGGCCGTTGGGAGTCGGGGCGGGGCCCGGACGCGGAGCGCCGCGCGCGCAGCTGGTTCACGGTCCGCTTCGTCGGCGAGGGCGGGGGCCGCCGCGTGTTCACCGAGGTCTCGGGCGGGGACCCGGGCTACGGGGAGACGGCGAAGATGCTGGCCGAGTCCGCGCTGTGCCTGGCCCACGACGCCCTGCCGGAGCGCGCCGGACAGCTGACGACCGCCGTGGCGATGGGCGACGCCCTGCTGGACCGGCTCCAGAAGGCGGGCATCCGCTTCCGGGTGGCCGACGAGCGCTGACCCGCCGCGGAGCGGCCCGGGCACGCGGCGGCCCGGGCACGCCGCTCGGGCGCGCGGCTCGGGCCGCCCGGGGTCAGGAGGCCTCGCGCAGGGCGCGCCGGCACAGCGAGTCGGCGTGCCGCGTGGTCTCGGGGAGCCGGAAGCGCGGGCTCAGCGCGAGGGCGTGGGCGCAGGCGTTGTCCAGCGAGACGCGGTGCCCGACGGAGACGTAGACCGGCTTGACGCCGCGCCGCGTGCGCAGGGCCCGTCCGACCTCGGCGCCGTCGGGCGCCAGGAGCGGCGCGGCGGCGCCGCGGGCGCCGGCGGGTTCCTCATAGGTGAAGGTGAAGGGGTTCTTCGCGACGCCCATGCTCGGCAGGCCGGTGACCACGCCGAGGTGGCAGGCGAGCCCGAAGCGGCGCGGGTGGGCGAGACCGTAGCCGTCGCAGACGACGAGGTCGGGGGTGACGGCCAGGGCGTCGAGCGCGTCGAGCAGGGTGGGCAGCTCGCGGAAGGCCAACAGGCCGGGTACGTAGGGGAAGCTGACGGGGCCGACGGCCGTCGACTCGGCGACGACCTCCAGCGTGGCGGCGTCCAGGACCACGACGGCGGCGGCCACGAGGTCGCGGTCGTCGTCGTAGGCCACGTCCACCCCCGCGACGAGCCCCCGCCCCGGCGGGGGGCCCGGCTCGTCGAGCACCAGGCTCTCGCGCAGTCGGTCCTGTATCGCCCGGGCCTCGGTCTCGTCCGTCGGGGGCTTCGCACTCGTCATGGGAAGCGAGAGTAGCCTGGCGATCATGTTCATCATGGAACTCACCTACACCGCACCGATCGAGGCCGTCGAGGAACACATGGACGCGCACCTCGCGTGGCTGGACGGGTACTACGCGAGCGGCGTCTTCCTCGCCTCGGGCCGCAAGGTGCCGCGGGAGGGCGGCGTGATCGTGGCCGCCGGTCGTTCGCGGGCGGAGATCGAGCGGATCGCGGCCGGGGACCCCTTCGCGGTCGCGGGCGTCTGTGCCTACCGGATCACCGAGTTCATCGCCACGAAGACCTCGGCGGACCTGGCCCCGGTCCGCGAGAACCCGCCTGCCTGACCGTACGGCCACGGCCGCAGCCCCGCCAGGAGACCGATCGTGCGACCCCGTACCGCCGACCCCGCCGACATACCCGAACTGATCCGCCTGCGTGCCGTGGCGCTCGCCTCGCTCGGCACCGATCCCGGCCCGGCCGACGCCCCCTGGCGGGTCGTCGCCGACGGCTGGTTCCGCGAGCGCCTGACCGGCCGCGCCGACGTGCGCTGCCTGGTCGTCGGCGGCGCCCCCGGGGAACCGCTGCTCGCCACCGGCATGGCCTGGGTGACGTACCACCTGCCGAACCCCCTGCGCCCCGACGGCCGTCGGGGCTACCTCGACGCCATCGTCACCGACGAGGCGGCCCGCGGCCGGGGCCACGGGCGCCGGATCGTCGAGGGGCTCGTGGCCTGGCTGGAGGGGATCGGCGTCGGGCACGTGCAGCTGCACGCGAGCGCCGACGGCGAACCCGTCTACCGCGCCGCCGGGTTCACCGCCGGCCGCTACCCGGGCATGGACCTGTTCCTCACGCCGGGGAGCGGGCGGGCGGCCGGTGCGGAGCCCGTGCCCGACGCGGCGCCGGATACGGCGAGCGCGCCGGGGAGCTCGCCGCCGGCCTGATCAGCGTCGTTCCAGCCGGGCCACCCGGCCCTTCTCCCCCGCCGCCCAGCAGGCCCCGTCGTCCGCGCAGTCGACGGTGTCGAAGGAACCGCCGTCCAGAGCACGCCAGGTGCGACCGGCGTCGGTGGTCACGTCGGTGCCGGTCGGGCCGACCGCCAGGGCCGTCGAGCGCCCGTACGGGTACCAGGCGACGCCCGACCGGTACGCGGGCGGCGGCGTCGTCGCCCCGCCCCAACTCCGGCCCCCGTCGAGGGAACGGGCGGCGGCGCGCGGCGAGGCCTCGCCGGTGCGGTAGTCCCCGCCGACCGCCAGACCCGTCGTACGGTCGCGGAAGGCCAGCGCGAACACGCCGCGCGCCGGGTCCCCGGCCGGGAGGGTGGAGTCGGCCGCCCTCCAGGTCAGGCCGCGATCGGACGAGTGCAGGACGCGGGCGACCGGTCCGCCGCCGGTGGCGAGCCGGACATCGCGCGGGCCGGCGGTGACCAGGCACTGGCCGCTCGCCGCGAAACCGGCCTCCCCGGGCAGGGCCTGCGGCATGCCCGCGTCCGGCAACACCCGCCAGGCGCGCCCGCCGTCGTCCGTCGCCAGGATCCGGAAGCGACCGTCGACCGGGTCGCTCATCGCCAGCCCGTGCCGGGAGTCGAAGAAGGTCAGGCAGTCGTAGAAGGCCCGCGGGTCGGGGTTGCGGAAGGTCTCGGTCCAGGTGGCCCCGCCGTCCTCGGTGCGCAGGATCCGGGAGGCCTCGCCCTCGCCGATGGACAGGGCGACCGCCCGCCGGGCGTCGAAGGCCTCGATGTCGCGCAGTTCCAGCGCCTCGGCCACGGCCCCGGGCGGCGAGACGTCCCGCCAGGAGCGGCCCCCGTCGGTGGTGCGCAGCACCGTCCCCTTGGAGCCGGCGACCCAGGCCGTCGTCCGGTCGATCGCGGCCAACCCCCGGAAGCGGGAGTCCTTCCCGGTGGTCTTCACCGCCCAGCCGGCCCCGCGGGACGCGAGCGCGTCGGACGCCGCGTCAGGCGCCGCGTCGGGCGCGCTCCCTGTCGGGGTGGCCGTCGGGATCGGGGTCGGGGGCGGGGTCGCCGCCGAGGCGGATCCCACCGGCACCACCGCGCACAGCAGCGCCACGCACATGCCCATCACCGGAAGTCTCATGGCGCCGGAAGCTAACGCACGCCCCCGCCCCCGTCCAGGGTGCGGTTCCGGCCCTTCCCGGGCCCTCGTACGGTCGCCCCTCGGCCACCCCCTCCCGCGCACGCGACGGAACGTGACCGTCGGGGGCGGTAGGGCCGAACGGGGGAGGAATGCGGTGCCTTGGGCCTGCCGAGTGAGCGTGAACCGGCCTTGTTTCGCTCGCCGCGCGGCCCCCCGGGCCCGGGTCTTCCCTTGCGCCGCGCACCCCGTACGGTCACTCTGTGCGATCAGACGGATGACATCAGGCCAATCGGTGACACAGCTCACGTCATCGGCCATGCACGGATTTGCCGATTCCGGCGTCTATCCGGTTGCCCGGGTTCCACCCCACAGCCCGGCAGCAGATCCGCCGCAAGGGAGCGCGCCTTGATCACTGTCATCGAGCAGGCCGTACAGGCCCGACTGGTCGCCACCGCACCGAAGGTCGAGACCGTGCCCGTCACCCTCTGCTACGACCGTGCGGACCCCTTCGCCGTCCGCATGGCCTTCCCCGCCCTGGCCACCCTGGAGGGCGTCGAGGTGTCGTGGACCTTCGCCCGCGAGCTGCTGATGTCGGGCATCCGCAACCCGGCCGGCTGTGGTGACGTGCGCGTCCGCCCCTACGACGGGGACCGGACGTCGATCGAGTTCCACGCCCCCGAGGGGGTGGCGATCGTGCTGATGACCACCGCCGAACTCCAACGCTTCCTGGAGCGGGCCGCCGAGATCGTGGTCCCCGGAACGGAGCACCTGTACCTCGACCTGGACCACGGCCTGGCCGAGCTGATGCGCGGTCCGCACTGAGCCCCCGCCGCGCCGCGCGCGCCCGTCACGGTAATTCGTTTGCGGGCGGCTCCGGCCGCCCGTAGTTTCGATGACGCCCCATCGCCGTCGAAACGGAGCAGGACGTTGCTCTTCTGAGGTCCGAGACACCGACCACCACCCCTTTCCCGTGACAGTCGGCTGTCTCCCCGCGTTGCACGCACCCCTTACGCAACCTGGAGGCCTCCATGAGTCATGCCCCTGTTTTCGTCACCTGCTCCGCCCTGTCCTTCGACTGGCCCGACGGCACTCCCGTCTTCGAGGACTTCGACCTGACCGTCGGTCCCGGCCGGACCGGCCTGATCGGGCTCAACGGCTGTGGCAAGTCGACCCTGTTGAAACTGCTGGCCGGTGAACTGGCCGCGACGGACGGACAGGTGTCCGTGGCGGGCACCATCGGCTACCTGCCGCAGACCGTCACCTTCGACACCTCCCTGCGCGTCGACGAGGCGCTCGACATCCGGGCCACCCGCGACGCCCTGCACGCCATCGAGGCGGGCGAGGCCACCGAGGCCAACTTCGCCGCCGTGGGCGACGACTGGGACGTCGAGGAGCGGGCCCGGGCCACGCTGGACCAGCTCGGTCTGACCGGCATCGGGCTGGACCGCACCGTCGGCGAGCTGTCGGGCGGCGAGTGCGTCCTGCTGCGACTGGCGGCCCTGCTGCTCGCCCGCCCGGACGTGCTCCTGCTCGACGAGCCCACCAACAACCTGGACCTGCGGGCCCGCCGACGCCTGTACGCGGCGGTGGAGTCCTGGTCCGGGGTGATGGTCCTGGTCAGCCACGACCGGGAGCTGCTGGACCGGGTCGACCAGATCGCCGACCTGCGCGACGGCGAAGTCCGCTGGTACGGAGGCAACTTCACCCGCTACGAGGAGCTGCTCGCCGCCGAGCAGGAGTCCGCCGAGCGGATGGTGCGGGTGGCCGAAGCCGACGTACAACGCCAGAAGCGCGAACTGGCGGAAGCCCAGGTGAAGTTGGCCCGCCGCAAGCGGTACGGGCAGAAGATGTTCGAGAACAAGCGCGAGCCGAAGATCGTGATGGGTGCCCGCAAGCGGTCCGCCCAGGAGTCGGCGGGCAAGCACCGCATCATGCACGCCGGGAAGCTCGCGGACGCCCGCGAGCGGCTGGACCAGGCGGTGGAGGCGGTCCGCGACGACGACGCGATCCGGATCGAGCTGCCGGCCACGCAGGTCCCTCCCGGTCGCCGGGTCCTGACCCTGAGCGACGTGCGGCTGCCCCACGGGGCGCGGGTGGCGGGCGAGTGGGAACTGCGCGGCCCGGAGCGGATCGCCCTGGTCGGCGGGAACGGCTCGGGCAAGACGACGCTGCTGCGGACGATCGCCGGGACGCTCGCCCCGGAGTCCGGGGAGGTGCTGACGCACGTGCCGACGCGCTTCCTGCCCCAGCGGATCGACGTCCTCGACGACGCGCTCTCGGTCGCGCAGAACGTGGCGCGGTTCGCCCCGCACGCCACGGTCAACCAGATCCGGGCGCGACTCGCGCACTTCCTGTTCCGCGGCGCCCGCGCCGACCGGGCCGCCGGCACCCTGTCGGGCGGCGAACGGTTCCGGGCCGCGCTCGCGGCCCTGCTCCTGGCCGAGCCGGCTCCCCAGCTGCTGATGCTGGACGAACCGACGAACAACCTGGACCTGGCGAGCGTGCGGCAGCTCACCGACGCCCTGGAGTCGTACGAGGGCGCGCTGCTGGTCGTCAGCCACGACGTGCCGTTCCTGGAGTCGATCGGCATCACGCGCTGGCTCGTGCTCGACGGCGAGCTGCGGGCCACCACGGCCGAGGAGGTCCGCGACTCCCGCTGGTAGCGGCGGGGGACGTGCCGACGGCCGGGACCGGATGCCGGTTCCGGCCGTCAAGGCGGGGTCGCGGGCCACCTTCCGGCGTGATTCTTGGCCCCCCTCGCCCCTTCAGCGACCCCTCGAACTGCATGGATAACGGGATGTAACCGGGCATAGGCATGGCCGGGGCTTGGCTGGCCTTGATGTCGCGCTTAACCTACGACTCCGTAGGCTACGGAACCGTAGGTAATTCGCTTTGTCCCCAGGAGCACCCGTGACGATCACCTCTCCCCACCTCGGCAGCTCGGAGGCGTGGACCGACGCCAAGCTGCTGTTCGCGCTGGAAGAGGTGGTCGAGAAGGAACTCAACCGCCATCTGAAGGTCACCAAGGACTGGATGCCGCACGAGTACGTCCCGTGGAGCGACGGCCGCAACTTCCCCGGTTTCTTCGAGGACGGCGAGGCCTGGGACCCCTCGCAGTCCAAGGTCACGGACATCGGCAAGATCGCGCTCGTGGTCAACCTGCTGACCGAGGACAACCTCCCGAGCTACCACCACGAGATCGCGACCCTCTTCGGGCGCAACGGCGCCTGGGGCACCTGGGTGCACCGCTGGACGGCCGAGGAGGGCCGCCACGGCATCGTGATGCGCGACTACCTGCTGGCCTCGCGCGCCGTGGACCCGGACAAGCTGGAAGCGTTCCGGATGCAGCACATGTCGGAGGGCTTCGAGTCCGACAACAGCCACTCGATGCTGCACTCGGTGGCCTACGTCGCCTTCCAGGAGCTCGCGACCCGCATCTCGCACCGCAACACCGGCCACCAGTCCGGTGACCCGGTCTGCGACCGGATGCTGGCCCGTATCGCGCAGGACGAGAACCTGCACATGATCTTCTACCGCAACCTGCTGGGCGCGGCCTTCGAGATCGCCCCGGACCTGACGATGCAGGCCGTGCGCGACGTGGTCGTCAACTTCCGGATGCCCGGCCACGGCATGCCCGGCTTCGAGCGGATGGCCGCGCAGATGGCGATCGGCGGGGTCTACAACCTGCGGATCCACCACGACGACGTGCTGAGCCCCGTGATCCGCTTCCTGAAGATCATGAGCATCGACGGTCTGGGCCCCGAGGGGCAGAAGGCCCAGGAGGAGCTCGGTCTGTTCATGGACGGCCTGGACTCCGAGGCGCGCAAGTTCGACGAGCGCCTCGCGGCCCGCGCCGCCCGCCTCGCCGCCCGCAAGGGCTGACCTCCCGCACGACGCGCCCCCGCACGACGCGCCCCCGCAGGCCCCGCCCGCGCACGACGCGCCCCCGCACGGCAGCCACCGCCCCCGGCCGAGCACCGCTCCGCCGGGGGTGCGCCCGTCAGCGGCCCCCGGCCGGTCGCAGGGCCCGGCGCTCGGACTCCGAGAGCCCTCCCCACACGCCGAAGCGCTCGTCGTTCGCCAGCGCGTACTCCAGGCAGGCCGCCCGCCCCTCGCACGCCCCGCACAGCCGCTTCGCGTCCGTGAGCGAGGAGCCCGGCTCCGGGAAGAAGAACCCCGGGCCCGTCTGCGCGCACAGGGCGAGGTCGTACCAGGCGGGGGTGGTCGTGGTGGTGGTGTTCATCGACATGCGCCGATCGTGGCCGCCCGAGATGGACGTCCGATCAACGCCTGATCAACACCGCCCGCCGGCGGTTGCCGGCAGCCCTTCTCTCCTCGCTCACTCCTCGTGCTTCGCACGGCTCGGCTGCACCCGCTTGGGCTCGCCCGGCATCTTCGGGTAGTCGGGCGGATACGGCATGTCGCCCAGGCCGTGCTCGTGCTCGTCGCGGTCGGCCAGTTCCAGCACCGCCTCCAGGCCGAAGGCGTGCTCGTCCATGTCGGCGTGCAGATCGCCCAGCTCGGCGAAGCGCGCCGGCATCGTCACGATGTCGAAGTCGCGCGGCTCCGCGTCATCCACCTCCTCCCACCGCAGCGGGGCGGACACGGGGGCGTGCGGGCGCGGCCGGACGGAGTACGCCGAGGCGATGGTCCGGTCCCGGGCGGTCTGGTTGTAGTCGACGAAGATCCGCTCACCGCGCTCCTCCTTCCACCAGGCCGTGGTGACCTTCCCGGGCATGCGCCGCTCCAGCTCCCGGCCCAGGGCGATCGCGCACCGGCGCACCTCCGTGAAGGTCCAGCGCGGCGCGATCGGCACGAACACGTGCAGGCCCCTGCCCCCCGAGGTCTTCGGCCAGCCCCGCAGACCCAGCTCCTCCAGCAGGGCGCGCAGCTCGTGGGCGGCGGCCACCGCGTGGTGGTAGTCGGTGCCCGGCTGCGGGTCCAGGTCGATGCGCAGCTCGTCGGGGCGGTCGGTGTCCCCGCGCCGTACCGGCCACGGGTGGAAGGTGAGGCAGCCCAGGTTGGCGGCCCACAGGACGGCGGCCGGCTCGGTGGGACAGATCTCGTCCGCCGTGCGCCCGCTGGGGAAGGCGATGTGCGCGGTCGGGATCCAGTCGGGCAGGTTCTTGGGGGCCCGCTTCTGGAAGAAGGACTCGCCCTGCACCCCGTCGGGGAACCGCTCCAGGGTCGTGGGCCGGTCGCGCAGGGCACGGGTGATCCCTTCCGCGACGGCGAGGTAGTAGGTGGCGACGTCCCTCTTGGTGAGGCCCCGCTCGGGGAAGTACACCTTGTCCGGACTGGACAGGCGTACCTTCCGCCCGCCGGCGTCGAGCTCGATCGCAGCACCCGCAGCACCCATGTGCGCCACGGTAGGCGGGCCCGGGCGGGTGCGCACACCGGGCGCGCCCGGACGGAGCGGCGCAGAATGCCGGGTATGGACCTGCCGGTGATGCCGCCCGTCAAGCCGATGCTCGCCAAGTCCGTGGCGAAGATCCCGCCGGGGATGCAGTACGAGGCCAAGTGGGACGGCTTCCGGGCGATCGTGCACCGCGACGGTGACGAGGTCGAGATCGGCAGCCGCACCAGCAAGAGCCTGACCAGGTACTTTCCGGAGCTGGTGGACGCGCTGAGGGAGAACCTGCCGATCCGCTGCGTGATGGACGGGGAGATCGTGATCGTCCACGGCGGCCGTCTCGACTTCGACCGGCTGACCGAGCGGATCCACCCGGCCGCCTCCCGCGTGAAGCTGCTGGCCGAGAGGACCCCGGCCTCCTTCGTCGCCTTCGACCTGCTCGCCCTCGGTGACGAGGCCTTCCTCGACACCCCGCTCGGCGAGCGCCGCGCCCTGCTCGTCGACGCACTGTCCACCGCACTGCCCCCCGTCCATCTCGCGCCCGCGACCACCGACCCGGCGCTCGCGCGGGAGTGGTTCGAGCGGTTCGAGGGCGCCGGGCTGGACGGGGTGATCGCGAAGCCCCTCGACCTCCCCTACCGGCCCGATGCCCGACTCATGTTCAAGATCAAGCACGAGCGTACGGCCGATGTCGTCGTCGCCGGTTTCCGTTTCCACAAGAGCGGTCCGATTGTCGGATCGCTCCTCCTCGGGCTGTACGACGGGCACGGCGCCCTCCAGCACGTGGGCGTCTGCGCGGCCTTCCCCATGAAGCGCCGGGCCGAGCTGGTGGAGGAGCTGGAACCCCTGCGCATGCCCGACGCCCACGGCCACCCCTGGGCCGCCTGGACCGAGGAGTCCGCGCACGAGGGCGCCCGACTCCCGGGCGCGCAGAGCCGCTGGACGGGCAAGAAGGACCTGTCCTGGGTGCCCCTGCGCCCCGAGCGGGTCTGCGAGGTGCGCTACGACCACATGGAGGGCGACCGCTTCCGCCACACGGCCCGGTTCGCCCGCTGGCGCCCCGACCGCACCCCCGAGACCTGCACCTACGACCAGCTGGAGGAAGTGGTGGGCTACGACCTGGCCGAGGTCCTCGGCCCGTCGGAACCCCGATGACGCCCACCGCCGGTCAGCCGGCGGTGAGGCGTTCCCAGTGGGCGCGGTCCGGGCCGGCGTCGTGGGGGAGGAATCCGGGGCGGAGCGCGAGCCAGTGGGCCACCCGGGAGCGGACGAGGGGGTCGGCGTAGGCCCGGGCCGGCGGTTCGGCCAGGTGGCGGACCTTGGCACGGGCCCGCATCACCTCCGGGTCCTCCAGCGCGCACTCGAAGAGAGCGGCCACCGCCCGCGCCGTCCCCGTCCGGCCGGCCCGGGTCGCGAAACGGTCCCCGATGGCCGTGTCGGCGGCGACCTGGTAGTCGAACCAGGGCTTCACCGTACGGACGGCCCAGGCGTGGTGGGCCGCGGCGAACTCGGTCGACCCGGGGTCCAGGTGCGCCGTGCGGGCCACCCGGCGCGCGGCCCACAGGGCGAGGGAGGTGCCCTGCCCCAGGGTCGGGTTGGTGTGGGCGAGGGCGTCCCCGACGGGCACGAGCCCGCTCACCACCGGGCCGCGTTCGTCGGCGAGGGTACTCCACCGGTTGTCCAGGCTCGCCGTGGCCAGGACCCCGGACAGCGGTTCGCCGCCCAGCGCCAGCCAGGCGGCGCCCGGCGGGAAGGAGCGGGCGGCCTCCTCGAAGACGGCGGGGTCGCGCAGCGCGGAGCGGGTCGGGTCCGAGGTGTGCAGGAACAGGGTGACGGCGAAGAGCCGGTTGTCGGCCGGGAAGACCGCGCAGCCCGCGAAGCCGCCGCCGGTGACGGTCCACGGCCGGCGCGGCCCCTCGTCCGTGCCCGGGGGCAGCCGGTACCAGCGGCAGAAGTACGCGAGCCCCGTACGGTGGCGCTCGACGCTCCCCGGCCGGCAGCCGGCGTCCGCCAGCCGGTGTTCGCAGCCGCCCCTGCGGCCGCCGGCGTCCACGACGAGGTCCCCTCCGTAGGCGCCGGCGTGCGTGGTCACCCCGGTCACCCGGATCCCGTCCCGCGCTGCGGCGCCCCGGCCCGCGGCGCCTCCCCCCGCGCCTCCGCCCCCGCCTCCCCCGCCGCGACCGCTCCCGGCCCCGGTCGCCGTCAGCAGGCCGGTGACCGGCTCCCCGTGGCGCGTCACCACGCCCGGCTCGGCCCGCAGCGCGCCGGCCAGGGCGCTCTCCAGCACGATGCGGCGGGCCTGGATCATGACGAGCCGTTCGTCGCCCGGCCGCTCGGGGGGCCGTACGTCGAACCAGTCCAGCTCGTGCCGTTCCCGCGCCCCGAGCCGCAGCATCTCGGCGTGGACGTCGGGCAGCTCGGTGACGAGCACCTGGCGGGCGGCGCCGAGCAGGACGTGCGGCTGCGCCGCCTGCGGCACGGAGGTCCGGCGCCAGTCGAAGAAGTCACGGTCCAGGGCGGTGCCGGGGGCACGGGTGTCGCGCTCGAACACCTCGGCCGTGTGTCCCCGCCGGGCGAGCAGCAGCGCGGTGGCGAGCCCCGCGACCCCGCCGCCGACGATCAGCACATGCACCATGCGGACCCCCTGAACCGACGAACGTACGACGATCGGACCAACCGGAGCCTGCACGAAGCGGACGTGGCCGAAACCCGCACACCAGTCCCCCAGTCGCACAGGTGCACGAGCCGTCCGGGGCGACCGGGGCGACCGATGATGTGCCGCGAGAGACGGACGGGCCCCCACCGCCCGCGCTACGCCCCCCGCTCCCGTCCGGCGCGCACCGGCGCGAAGTGGCCCTCCCGCAGGTCCTCCGCCAGCAGCCGCTTGGCGATCGCGTCGGCCGCCGCCCGCAGCTCGGCGCTGCGCGGACGTCCCCGGTCCTTCTCCAGTCGGTCGCCCAGCCACCGCGCCCACGCCGCCGAGATGACGTCGGCCTCCCGCCGGCCGGCGGGGGTGAGCGAGAAGAAGCCGTTCTCCCGCGTCAGGTACCCCTCCTCCGCCATCCGGTCGAAGACCGGCAGCAGCACCTCCGGCGGTACGGAACGTCGGGCGGCCACCATGGTGAGGGCGGCGTGGCCGACCGTCCGGGTCAGCAGGTCCACCTGCATGACCGCCCACGCGCCGGCGATGTCCAGCCGCGTGTCGGATCCGTTGACGATCTGCCGGGCCGTGTCGGGGCCCATGGTGCGCACCAGTTTGCCGACGGCGAGTTCCAGCAGTTTCGCCGAGTCCCCGGAGGCCGAGGCAGGCGAGGCGAACCCGTCGCCCATGTCGGTCGAGGCGGCCCGCGCGGAGTCCCGCAGCCGGACCTGCTTGAGGAACAGGGCGACGAAGAAGCCGACCACCGCCACCGGCACGGTCCACAGGAACACGGTCTGGAGGGTGTCGGCGTACGCGGCGACGACCGGGCCGGCGGCGTCGGGCGGCAGTTCGCGCACCCCCTGCGGGCTCTGCGCCGCCGCGCCGATGCGCGCCGGGTCCTGGCCGGTGGCCGCGGCGGCCTCGGCGACGGCCGTCTTGAGCCTCGGGGTGAGGGTGTTGGCGTAGATGGTGCCGAAGACGGCGGTCCCGAAGGAGCTGCCGAGGGTGCGGAAGAAGGTCACGCCGGAGGTGGCGGTGCCGAGGTCGGCGTAGTCCACGGTGTTCTGCACGGCGATCGTGAGCACCTGCATGCACAGGCCGATGCCGACTCCGAGGACGAACATGTACAGCGATTCGAGCCAGGTGTCGGTGCCCGGCCCCATCAGCGACAGCAGGTAGAGGCCCGCTCCCATCACCGCGCAGCCGACGATGGGGAAGATCCGGTAGCGGCCGGTCTTGCTGGTGACGTTGCCGCTGAAGACGGAGGCGATCAGGAGGCCGATGACCATCGGCAGCGTCCGGACACCGGAGACGGTGGCCGAGTCCCCGTCCACGTACTGGAGGTAGGTCGGCAGGAAGGTCATCGCGCCGAGCATCGCGAAGCCCACGACGAAGCTCAGCACCGAGCAGACGCTGAAGACGGGGTTGCGGAACAGCCTCATCGGCAGCATCGGTTCGACGGCCCGCAGCTCGGCGAGGCAGAAGAGGCCCAGGGCCACGACGCCGACGACGAACAGGCCGATGATCACGGCGGAGTTCCAGGCGTACTCGTTGCCGCCCCAGCTCGTCGCGAGGATCAGGGCGCTCGAACCGATCGCCACCAGCGCGATGCCCAGGTAGTCGATGACCGGCCGCCCCTCGGCCCGTCCGGTCGGGATCGTGCGCGCCGCCGCGATGACCACGAGGATGGCGATGGGCACGTTGACGTAGAAGCACCAGCGCCAGGTGAGGTGGTCGGTGAACAGGCCTCCCAGCAGGGGCCCGATGACGGTGGCGACCCCGAAGACCGCGCCGATGGCGCCCTGGTACTTGCCCCGTTCGCGCAGCGGCACCACGTCGGCGATCAGGGCCATGGCGGTGACCATCAGCCCGCCGGCCCCGATGCCCTGCACGCCCCGCCACAGGATCAGCAGGGTCATGTTGCCCGCGAGGCCGCACAGGAAGGAGCCGGTGATGAAGACGATCGCCGAGATCTGGAAGATGAGCTTGCGGCCGAAGACGTCGCCGAACTTGCCGACCAGCACGGTCGCGACGGTCTCGGCGAGGAGGTAGGAGGTGACCACCCAGGACATGTGGTCGCCGCCGCCGAGGTCGGCCACGATCGTGGGCAGCGCGGTGCCCACGATCGTCTGGTCGAGGGCGGCCAGCAGCACGCCCAACATGATCGTCCCGAAGATCACGTTGCGCGTCCGCCGGTCCGGCAGGGGCGGCGCCGCGGCGGGGACGGCGGGGGCTGTGGTCACATCTCGCACTCTCACAGCGCCCCCGCGCCCCCGCATCCGGCACGGGACCGTACGGGTGACGGCCGCGCGGTATCAGCGCAGGTGGGCCAGGCCCGGGTGCTGCGCCGCGTACCCGTCCAGCAGGCGCCGGGCCACCGCCACCGAGTCCACCAGCGGGTGCAGGGCGAAGGCCTTGACGGCGTCGGCCCGCACGCCGCTCGCCGCGGCCGCCAGCACCTCGCGTTCGACCGCCTTGACGGAGGTCACCAGGCCGACGGCGTGCAGGGGCAGCGGGTCGACGGCCACGGGGTGGGCGCCGTTCGCGTCGACGAGGCAGGGCACCTCGATCACCGCTTCCGCGTCAAGGACCGACAGGGTGCCGCGGTTGCGGACGTTGAGGATCAGGGTGGCCCGTTCGTCGCGGGCGATGGCCCGCATCAACGCCAGCGCCACCCGCTCGTACCCGCCGGACTCCAGGTCGCTCTCCTCGCGTTCGCCGACCCCGGCCACCTCGCGGTTCTCCGCCATGTACGTGGCCTCGCGCTCGGCCCGGGTCCGGTCCCAGGCGGCGAGCGCCGCCCCGGCGGGCTGCCCGGGCCGGCCGGCCTCGGCGTAGAAGCCGCGCTGTTGGTCGCGCAGGAAGGCACCGCGGGTCTGCTTGACCTCCTGGTACGCCCGTACGGTGTCACGGTTGAAGTAGTAGTAGTGGAGGTACTCGTTCGGGACGGCGCCCAGGGAGCGCAGCCACTCGGCCCCGAAGAGGCGGCCCTCCTCGAAGGACTCCAGGGCCTCGGGGTCGGCCAGCAGGCGGGGCAGCTCGTCGCGCCCGCCGATCCGCAGGCCCCGTACCCAGCCCAGGTGGTTGAGGCCGACGTAGTCGATCCAGGCCTCCTCGGGACGGGCGCCGAGCAGGCGGGCGATGCGGCGGCCGAGGCCGACCGGGGAGTCGCAGATGCCGATGACCCGGTCGCCGAGTTCCTCGGCCATGGCCTCGGTGACCACGCCCGCCGGATTGGTGAAGTTGATGACCCAGGCCTCGGGGGCGATCCGGGCGATGCGGCGGGCCAGCGCGCGGACCACCGGGACGGTCCGCAGCCCGTACGCGATCCCGCCGGCGCCCACGGTCTCCTGGCCCAGCACCCCCTCGGCCAGGGCGACGCGCTCGTCCGTGGCGCGTCCCTCCAGGCCGCCGACGCGGATGGCGGAGAAGACGAAGTCGGCGCCGCGCAGGGCCTCGTCCAGGTCCCCGGTGGCGGTGACCCCGGGGGCGTCGGGCACGCCGGCGGCGCGGGCCTGGTCCGCGAGGACCCGGGCCATGGCGGTGAGCCGGCCGGGGTCCTCGTCGTAGAGCGTCACGTGGGACACCCGTCCCTCGGCGTGATCGCCGAGGAGGGCCCCGTAGACGAGCGGGACGCGGAATCCGCCCCCGCCGAGGATGGTCAACCGCACGCCCCTACCGCCCTTCGCCGTCACGACCGGTGCCCCGGACCCGCCGGCCGGGGCGTTCCCCGGCCGTGGCCGCCGTCGCCCGGTCGGTGGCGCCGAGTCCCGCCCGATGCCACGATCGGTGACATTCGCGCGGTGACACGGATCGTGGCACCGACCGTGGCATCCGCCCCCGCCGCCGACCGCGACGCGGGGACCGCGCCGGGGGCCGGGCCGCCGGGGGCCGTGGCACACGCTTCAGGGGACCAGTGTCCCCCGTCCGTTCAGTCGACCGGCGAGGGCACGGCCCGCAGGCGCGGTCCCTGCTGCCGCGGGACGCCGCCGTCGCGCACCGGACCGGTCGGCGTTCCCTGCGGGGCGGAGAGCACGAAGGTGATCCGCGTGAGCCCCATCGCCTCCAGCATGTGGCCGGATTCCGCCACCAGCCGGCAGCGCACCGTGCCCCAACCGGACTCGGGGTGGCGGACGGTCCGCACCGCGCCGTCCCGCTCCGCGGCCTGCTCCCCGTGGGTGCTCAGCCAGTGCGGGACCCCGTAGCGGTAGGCCGCCTCCATGAACGGGTCGCGGGCCACCTCCTGACGGATGCTCCGCAGCCCCTCGTCGTCCGGCGCGGCGGCCAGCGCCGCGGCGAACTGCGCCAACAGCGGTACGCACCAGCCCGGTTCGTGGTCCTCCAGCACGGCCGCGGCGTCCGGGTGGAACAGCACGAAGCGCAGGAAGTTGTCGTCCGGCAGGGCCGTCGGGTGCGGGCGCACCGTCTGGAAGAGCCGGTCGAAGGCCGAGTTGGTCAGCGCCACGTCCCACCGGTGGTCCACCAGGAACGTCGGGTAGGGCGAGGCCTCCATCAGGGCCGCGTAGTCGCACAGGTAGTCGCGCTGGGCCGGGTCCCGGGGCAGACGGTTCTCCTCGGCCGCGCGCCAGGTGGGCGGCGGGTCCCGGTCGACCATGACCCGGAAGAGCCAGAAGCACTGCCGCTCGCTCATCTCCAGGGCCTCGGCCAGGGCGAGCAGTTTGCGGTCCGTCCACTCCTTGACCAGCCCGCGCTCCCAGTTCCCGTAGGCACGGACGCTGATGCGCAGTCTTGAGGCGAGGTCTTCCTGGCTCAGGCCCAGTTCCTCACGGCGCTGGCGCAAAATCTCCTTGCGCCGCTCCGACCGCACCGCGCCGGGCGCGGACTCCTCGCCCGCCAGGCGCTCCTCACCGGCTCGGACGAGGCCATCGGACTGGCCCACCGCTGCGAGATGTGGCACCGAGAGCTCCCCCTCCTCACGGTCTGGATCTTCATTTCCGTGTGGCGATCCTGCTACCGACTTCATTCGAGTGTCAACTATTGTGGCAATTCCAGCCTTGCGACAGCTCATTCCCGCCACAGCTGTGGCAAGTTCTGGCTCTCCCGAGGCAGACCGGATAGATTCCCTGAGGCCGACCACGTGCCCACTGACCTCGCGCGATCTAGGAGAACCACTGGTGACAGACGGCTTCCCGGCTCCCGTCGCGGTGGCCAACGCGCCCCTGGCAGCGACCGTCACGCGGGTCGCCGAACTCGCGAACAAAATGGGCCGTGACGTGAACCAGGTCTTCGACCTGCGCCGGCTCTCCGAGGCCTCCGGGGTCCCGACGGACGTGATCAAAACCCTGCTCGACGGCCGACGGGCCGGCGAACCCGACCTCCAGGCGCGCTTCCTCCAGCGCCTCGACCTGCTCCGCCGCACCCGGGTCAAATCCAACGGGCGCCGCTACACGCAGCAGGAGATCGCGGACGGCGCCGGGATGTCGCGCCAGCAGGCCGGCGCCCTGATCAACGGCGACCGCCGCCCCACCATGGAACACTGTGACGCCATCCAGCGCTTCTTCGGGGTCCACGCCGGCTTCCTCACCGCCCACGACGCCGACGCCCTGACCGACGCGCTCCAGCGGACCGAGCAGCAGCTGCTCCAGGACTTCGCGAAACACGAACGCCAGACCGTACCGGCCGAGGCCGCTTCGGCGGGCGATCCGCTGGCAAGACTCCTGCAGAACCACGGCGTACGGGGCATCGCCTGGCGGGCCGCGCAACTGCCCAGCGACAAGCACCGGGACAAGGTGACCGAATGGCTGGACATGCTTCTCGAAAGCGTCAAACCGAACGAATCATGACCCAGTCGAAAGTCTGGATCTGATCCTTGAGTCCTGATCCGGATCCGCGCCGACGGGGAGAACGGTGAGCATAGGCAGAGCGCAGCGCCGGTTGTGCGCGGAGCTGGTGGCCGGCATCAAGCTGGCCGCCCCCGTGGAACCCGTGGACCTCTACGCCGCCCTCTGCGAGGGCATGAGCCGGCATCGCGGGCGCCCGGTGGAGTTCCGGATGGCTTCCTTCCCCCAGGGGACGGCCAGTGGGCTGTGGCTCGACATGGCGGACCGCGATCTGGTGGTCATCGAGGAGCGCACCGCGCCGGACCACCAGTTGGTGATCCTCGGGCACGAGCTGTGGCACATGAAGGCCGGCCACTGCAGCCACCACGTCGACGGCGCCGCCGTCGCCGCCCGGCTGCTGACGGACGGGGTGGACATCGGCGAGACGGTCCGCAGCGTCGCCGCGCGCACCCGCGCCGACGTCCAGGAGGAGACCGAGGCCGAGACCTTCGGCCTGCTGCTCGGCAGTCGGTGTCGCACCTGGTTGGCCGGTTCCGCCGCGCACCGGGCCCCGGCCCACCGCGACGAGCTGGCCGGCCGCATCGAGACCTCCCTCGGCTACCGGGGGCACAGGAACGACCGTTGAAAGGACAGGACTACTACATTCCGGCGGCGGCGATGGCGATCGCGCTCGTCTTCAAGCTGCCGGCCCTGCGCAACAACTGGCGCGACCCGCTCCTGCGGTCGGTCTGTGTCCTGCTGACCCTGGCCGGGGCGGTCTTCACCTTCGCCGCCCCGCCCACCATCGACGCCGTCAACGAGTGGACGGGCATCCCCAACTTCTCCGCCCCGCTCGTCTACTGCCTGATGACCGCCTTCAGCGCCTCCTGCCTGGTGCTCATGTTCAACTGGCGCGGCGGTCCGGCCGAGGAGATCCGGGCCACCTCGCGCCGCTGGATCTCGGGCTACGCCACCGTCGTCGTCGCCATCATGGTGTTGTTCGCCCTGGGCGACGCCCCGGAACAGCGGCTGCGCGACTTCGACACCTTCTACGCGAACACCCCGTACATCCGCGTGATGATCGCCGCCTACCTGCTGGCGCACAACGTGGCGGCCATGACGATGGTCGCGATGTGCTGGCGCTGGTCGCTCCAGGTCCGCGGCTGGCTGCGCGGCGGCCTGGTGATCATCGTGGCGGGCTACGCCTTCAGCCTGACCTACGACGCCACGAAGATGTCGGCGGTCGTCGCCCGCTGGCTGGGCCACAACCTCGACGACCTGAGCACCTACGTCGCCCCGCCGCTGGCCTCCGCCGGCGCCCTCATCAGCGCCGTGGGCTTCATCCTGCCGCTGGTGTGCCAGCGCACCTCGGACAGCTGGCAGACCTGGTCGACGTACCGCCGGCTCGGCACGCTCTGGCACGAGGTCCAGAGCACCGCCCCGGCCGGTACCCCGGGGGTGCGGATGTCCTGGTGGTCGCCGGCCGAGATCCGGGTGATCCAGCGGGAGTCCGACATCCACGACGGGTTCCTGCGCCTGGGTCCCTGCTTCGACCGCCGGCACCGGGACGCCGCCTACGAGGAGGCCCTCGCCCACGGCGCCGACGAGGAGACCGCCCGCGCCGTCGCCGACGCCGCGATGGTGGCTGCCGCCGTGCGCACGAGCGCCGCCGACCCGGAGGGGACGGCGGCGGAGGACACCGGCGAGGGGGAACGGGTGCTCATCATGGCGGACGGGCCCCGTGACCTCGTCCGCATCTCGCACGCGCTGCGGCACTCGCCGGTGGTGGCGGCGACCCGGCGCCGGGCCACCCCCGCCGGCGGCTGAGCCCACACGCGCCGGCGGACGGGCCGATCCGCGCCCGCGAGCGGGTCGATCCGCGCCCGCGGACGGGCCGGCCCTCAGCGGGAGGCCGTGACCGACGTCTTCGGGAAGAGGTCCTGGAAGGGAGCCGCCGAGTCGACCCCGTCCCGCCCGTACGGCGCGTCGAAGCTCCAGACCATGAACAGCAGGAACACGATCAGGGCGCTGAACAGCCCCGCGAGCAGCAGCTCCCGCCCGGACCGGCGGATCTGCAGGGTGAAGATGAGCCCGATCGTGACGACGCCGCCGACCACGAGCCCGACCCAGATCACGTCCGGCAGCGTGGTCTCGTCGCTCTGGGTGCGCGAGTGCCGGGCGTCGTCCGCGGCCGCGATGTGGTCGAGGAGCGGCTGGTAGGCCTGCGCCTGGAGTTCGGTCGCGGGCGTCTGGTGGGTGACGTCCGTGCGCAGCTTGCCGAGCAGGCGCGCGCCCTCGGCGGAGGCGTTCTCGCCGTCGGCCATCCGCGGCCAGTCCACCGCCACGGTGTGGGCGACGTACGCGTCGACCTCGCCGCGGATGCGGTCGCGGACGACGGCCGGGTAGACGTCGGCGCGCTGGCTGACCTCGTACAGCGACTGCGCCTCGCGGCGCACGCTGTCCTCGGCGGCGCCGCGGGCCTCCCACACGCCCGCGATGGCCAGGCCCAGGACGATCGCGTAGACCACGCCGACCATCATCATCATGTACTCGATGACGTCGGGGGTTTCGCTGGTGTCCTCGTCGGCCGCGACCCGGCGGTGCCGGATGGTCGTCATGGTGAGGACGGCGGCGCAGACGAGCACCATGGCGATGGCCAGGACCAGCCATTCGGACACGAGGGGTCTCCCGTTCGTGGGTCGGTGGGGGCGTCAGCGGGCCGTGGCGCCGGCGCCACGGCCCTTGGAGCGGGGGCGCAGCGCGGCGGCGGCGAGCACGGCCGGGGTGGCGACGACCACCATCAGCATCATGGTGCCCATGCCGTCCGGGCCCCGTCGGGCCAGGGCCACGGAGCGGTACGGGCGCACGTGGAACGCGCTCGTGAACGCGGCGCCGGCCGCGACCGCGGGCGGGGCCGGGGCCCGCGCCGCGGCGGGCTCCGGCGGGTCCTCGGCGGCCGGCGCGGTCGGTTCGGCCGGCGCGGGCTTCGGATCGTCCCCCGGTGCCGGGGGCGCGGGTTCCGGCGCCGCCGGCGGAGCGGGGGCCAGTCCCGGGTGGCTCGCGGTCGGGCGCGACTCGCCCGGCAGGGTCACCCGTACCGACGGCGCCCCGGGGCGCGGTACGGGTGACCCGGGGACGTGGGGGCGGGGGCCCTGCGGTCGGGGGGCGGGGCCGGGGAGCACGGCGGGGGGCCTCGGCGGGCCGCCCGGGACGCACACGTCGACCCGCGCCCCGCGGCCGTGGCCGTCCCCGGCGACCGCGACGTGGCCGTGGAGGGGGCACGAGGCCGCCACCAGCCCCGCCGCGGCGTAGTACTGCCAAGCCGTCACCGCGGTCCTCCCGATTCGGCACCCGGTACGAGGGTCACTGCCGAAGAAACGATCAAGTCGGCGCTTCGACACGCGGCGGACGGGTCGGTGTCCCTGTCCGGGGGACGCCTTCGAACGGCCGGCCCCGCCCGACCGGACCGCGCCGGACCGCGCCGGACCGCCCCGGACCGCGCCAGGGCACCGCCGGACCGCGCCGGAGCACCGCCGGACCGCCCCCGGGGCGCCGTCGTCCTCACGCTCACCCTCCCGGCCCATCCCGTCACGACGGCGCGCCCCGGGTCGTCCGATGATCGGAAGGAGGACGTACCCGCAGCTCGGCAGCACCGAAGGGACGGTGGCGCGTGGACACGGACGGCCGAGGCACCCCGGACGCACCCCGCCCGCCCGGGCCGCCCGCCCCGGCCGCGCCGCCGCCGGACCCCGGGCCCGCCGCCCCCAGGGCCATGCGCTTCCCCAGCGCCCTCACCATCCTGGCCCTGGTCACCCTCGCGATCTGGCTGCTGGCCTTCCTGGTCCCGGCCGGCGAGTACGAGCGCAACGACGGCGGCGCCCCGCTCTCGGGCACCTACCACCGGGTCGACGACACCCAGAGCTTCACCGACCGCCTGAACGACCTCTTCCTGGCCCCCGTCAACGGCCTGTACGGCATCCAGGACCCCGCCACCCGCGAGGTCGGCCCGAGCCTGACCGGAGACCTGTACGGCGCCGCGGGCGTGTTCCTGTTCGTCCTGGCGATCGGCGCGTTCATCACCGTCGTGTTCGCCACCGGCGCCCTCGACCGGGGCATCGCCCTCCTCGCCCACCGCCTGCGCGACCGCGGCGCGCTGCTGATCGCCGCCGTGATGGTGGTCTTCTCCGTCCTCGGCACCGTGGAGGGCTTCGCGGAGGAGACCCTCGGCTTCTACGGCCTGTTGGTGCCGATGATGCTGGCGCTGGGCTACGACCGGCTCGTCGCCGTCGGCGCCGCCATCCTGGGCGCCGGCGTCGGTGTGCTCTGCTCCACCGTGAACCCGTTCGCGACCGGCGTGGCCTCCTCCGCCGCCGACATCTCGCTGGGCGACGGGATCGTGCTGCGCTTCGCCATGTGGGTGGTCCTCACGGCCGTCACGGTCCTCTACGTGATCCGCTACGCGCGCCGCGTGCGGCGGGATCCGTCGAAGTCCCTGTGCGGGTTCCTGCCCGGCGACCGGATGGAGAAGGCCGCCGCCGACGCGGACGAACCGCCGGTGCTGACCCGCCTGCACAAGACCGTGCTCCTCCTGCTGGTGCTGGTCTTCGCCTTCATGATCTTCTCGGTGGTGCCCTGGTCGAGCGCCCTCACCGGCCGGGCCGACGCGACCCCGTACGGTTGGGAGCTGGACTGGTCCTTCCCCCAGCTGTCGGCCCTCTTCCTGTGCGCCGCGGTCCTGGTCGGCGCGGTGGCCCGGATGGGCGAGGCGAGGATCAGCGCGACGATCGTCCAGGGGGCCGCCGACTTCATCTCCCCGGCCCTGGTCATCATGTTGGCGCGCGGGGTCACCGTCATCATGAACAACTCGAAGATCACGGACACCGTGCTGCACTCCATCGAGGGCGTGGTGAGCGGGACTTCGGCCGGACTGTTCGCGGTGATCGTCTTCCTGGTCAACCTGCCCCTCGCCTTCCTGATCCCCTCCACCTCCGGCCACGCCACCCTCGCCATGCCCATCCTGGCCCCGCTGGCCGACTTCGCGGGGGTCTCCCGCGCGGTGGTGGTGACGGCCTGGCAGTCCGCCAGCGGCTGGATGAACCTGTGGGTCCCGACCTCGGCCGTGGTCATCGGCGGCGTCGCCCTCGCGAAGGTCGGGTACGACAAGTACCTGCGTTTCATCTGGCCGCTGTTGGCCATCCTGGCCGTGCTGATCTGCGGCTTCCTCGTCCTGGGCGCAGCGATGTGACGCGGCGCCCGTCGGGCGCCCGCCCCCGTAGGCTGACGGTTCGGCCGAAGGGGGCGTGGACATGGACGGGAAGCCGGACGGGGTGTCGGGTACGGGAGCGGGTGCGGGAGCGGGAGCGCCCGTGGGCGCCGGCGCCGACCCGCGCGCGCAATCCCCCGTGGCCGTGTGGGCGCTGCTGGGACGTCCGCGCCGGTTCCTGTTCTCGTGGTGGCCCTGGCGGTGCTGGGCGTACCTCGGGAGCGGATTCGCGCTCGGCTGCGCGGTCCTGGTCGCGCTGGCGCTGCTCGTCGGGCTCGGGCTGCTGCTGGCCGTGGTCGGGATCGGGCTGCTGCTCCTGGTGACCGCCCTGGCGGGCGCGGTGCCGCTCGGGGAGCTGGAACGACGCCGACTGCGCTGGGTGGACCCCCTGCCGGTGCCCGACCCGCACACCTCGCTCGCCGGGGCCGGCGCCGCCGCCTGGCTGCGGACCAGGCTGCGGGAGCGGGCCACCTGGCGGGAGTTCGGCCACGCCGCCCTGCTCGGGGTGGTGTTCGCGCCCGCCGGCTTCGGCGTGCTCGTCCTGCTGGCCTTCTCCGTGACGCTCGTCGTGTCCCCGGTCGTCGTGTGGGCGCTCGCCCCGGAACCGGTGATGCTGATACCCGGCCGGGCCGTGGCCGGACCGCTGGAGGCCCTGGGCGGCACGGCCGTCGGTCTGCTCGCCCTCGCCGTGACGGCGTACGCGGGCGGGCTCGTCGCCGGAGCGCAGGTGAAGGCCGCCCGGCTGCTGCTCGGGCCGCGCGAGGAGGACGAACGGGTCCTGGAACTGACGCGCTCGCGGGTCCGCCTCGTCGACGCCTTCGAGGCGGAACGTCGGCGCATCGAACGGGACCTCCACGACGGCGCGCAGCAGCAACTGGTCGCCCTCGGGATGACGTTGGGGCTCGCGGAGATGCGGCTGCGGGCAGTCCCCGCGACGGAGGACACGGCCGAGGCCGTGGCGCTGGTCAACCGGGGTCGCGCCGAGGCCAGACGGGCCCTGGAGCAACTCCGCGACCTCGTACGGGGCATCCACCCCCAGGTCCTGACCGACCACGGACTCTCCGCCGCCGTGACGGAGGTGGCGCTGCGCCATCCCGTGCCGGTCGAGGTGGACCTCGACGTGCCCCGCCTGGCGGAACGGGTCGAGGTCACCGCCTACTTCACCGTCACGGAGGCCCTCGCCAACGCCGCCAAGCACAGCGGCGCCGAGCACGTCGCCGTCGCCGGTAGGGTCGAGGGTGGCCGGCTCGTCCTGACCGTCACCGACGACGGCCGCGGCGGGGCGGACCCCGGCGCGGGAGCGGGCCTGGCGGGTCTCGCGGACAGGGTGGCGATGTTGGAGGGCAGGCTGATGGTGTCCAGTCCGGTGGGCGGGCCCACCGAACTCCGGGTGGAGGTCCCGTGCTCCGGGTGATCATCGCCGAGGACTCCGTCCTGCTGCGGGCCGGACTGTCGGAACTGCTGACCCTCGGCGGCCACCGGGTCCTCGCCGCCGTCGGCGACGCCCCGGGCCTGCTGCGGGCGGTCGCGACCGAACGGCCCGACGTGGTGGTCACCGACGTACGGATGCCGCCGGGGCTGCGCGACGAGGGCCTGCGGGCCGCGCTCGAACTGCGCGCCGGGGACCCCTCCCTGCCGGTCCTGGTGCTCTCGCAGTACGTGGCCACCGCGTACGCGACCCAGTTGTTCACCGGCGCCTCGGCGGCCGGCCTGGGCTACCTGCTCAAGGACCGGGTCGGCGACGTGACGGAGTTCCTCGACGCCCTGCGCCGGGTCCACGAGGGCGGAACGGTCATCGACCCGGAGGTGGTGCGGGTCCTGCTCGCCCCCCGGGCGGCGGACCGGCCCCTGGCCCGGCTGACGCCGCGCGAGCGCGAGGTGCTGGCCCTGATGGCCGAGGGCCTCAACAACCAGGCGCTCGCCGCGCGGCTGTTCATCACCGAGGCCTCCGTCGTCAAGCACGCGAGCAGCATCTTCACGAAGCTGGACCTGGACCCGACCGAGGGCAACCGGCGCGTCCTGGCGGTCCTGGCCCACCTGCGGGGCACCGGACCCTGACCCGCCGCCCCGCGCCAGGGCCTGTCGTCACACTCCTGTCGCCGCCCGGACGCCGCGGGGCAGGCGGGAGTTCGACGGCAGGCACTAGGCCGGGTTCGCGCGGTGCGGCACGGCCGCGCCGCGGGCTCCGCGCCCGGCGGAGCCGGCGACCACGCGGGAGGTCCCGGGGACCGTCGCCGACCGCGCCCAGACCACCAGCAGGAGCGGCAGCGCCAGGTAGCCGAAGCGCCCGGCCGGGGCCAGCAGGAAGGCCAGGGTGAGGCCGAACGCCAGGCGGTCGGCCGCCGCCACGAGGGTGCGCGGCGGCCGCACCACCAGGGAGAGGGCCACCGCCAGGCCGCCCGTCACGAGCAGCCCCACCGTCAGGTGCCAGCCCCACGGCCCGAGTCCGGCCAGCAGGTGCCCCGGCAGCGGGCTGCCCGCCGGGGTCGCGACCTCGGCCCGCCCGGTGGGGAAGGCGAACACCTGCCGCCACAGCTCCGCCGGCTGGAGCAGCGCCGCCGGCGCCACCAGGACGGCCGTGCCGAGGGCCGCCGTCCCGGCGCAGCGCAGGGCGGCCCGCGGGCCCCGTCCGGCGGCGAGGACGGCGAGGACGACCGCGACGGCCGGCAGCGCCGTCCACTTGAGGCCGCAGGCCACCGCGAGGGCCGCCCCGGCGACCACCGGCCGCCCGGACACGGCCGCCGCGAGCGCCAGGCAGCACAGGCCCGCCAGCGGCAGGTCCACCCCGCTCACCACGAGCGGCATCGCCACCACCGGCGAGGCCACGAGGAGCGGGAGCAGCGGGGAGGGGGCGGAGCCCAGCAGCCGGCGACCGGCCGCGAGGCAGCCGAACAGGGCGGCCGCGCACCAGAGCCGGGCGTCGCCCGACAGCCGCACCGCCCACTCCCCGCCCGGGCCGAAGGCGCCGTCGAGCAGGGCGCGCGGGAGGCCGAGGAGGGCGGTGGCGGGGAGGTAGGGGGTGTAGTCCTCGACCCGGGTCGGCCCGTCCACGTAGAGGCGTCCGGAGTCGAGCAGGAGCCGCCCGGAGCGTTCGATCACCGCCACCTCGGACTGGCCCTGCCCGGTCAGGACCAGGTACAGCAGGGGTACGGCGACGGCGCCCACCAGGGCCGCGCCGAGCGCGGCGCGGCGGCGTCCGAGGGCGGCGGCGCCCGCGGCGGAGAGGTAGCCGGCGGCCGCGCACCAGCCCCACAGCCGGTGCGGGCCCAGGGAGGAGAACAGCGGGAACGACAGGGCCCAGACGGCGGCGAGCAGCCAGCCGCCGGCGCGGCGGACGACGGGAGGAGGGGTCATGCCCCCATTCCAGCCGCGCGGGTCCGCCGGGTCTGCACGCCCAGGTGGAGCCTTCGCGGTCGGGTTTTCCCTACCCCCGCCGCCGCCCGGAACGCCGAAGGGCGGGAACGCCGAAGGGCGGGAACGCCGAAGGGGCGCGACCCCGCGGGTCGCGCCCCTTCGGACCGTACGACTTAGGCCTGGGCCTCCGGGTCGCCGCCGAAGCGCTCGCGGTAGGACTCCAGGTCCTCCTCGGTGATCCGCGCGAAGAGCACCGGCGGGACGGTGAACGGGGTACCGGCCGGAACCGCGTCCAGCGCCTTCGCCTGCTCCGGGGACACCCACGTCGCCGTGTCGTCGGCGAGCGCGAACGCGGAGCGCATGACCCGCGCCGAGGCCGGGATGAAGGGCTCGGAGACCACCGAGTAGAGGTGGATGAGGTTCATCGCGGTGCGCAGGGTCAGCGCCGCGCCCTCCAGGTCGGTCTTGACCTCCAGCCAGGGGGCCTTCTCGTCGAGGTAGGCGTTTCCGGCGGACCACAGGGCGCGCAGCGCGGCGGCGGCCTTGCGGTACTGGAGGGACTCCATGTGGCCCTCGTACTCGGCCAGCAGCTCGGCGATCTGCTCGCCCAGCTTGGCCTCGACCTCGCCGGCGGGGCTGCCGGCGGGGACCTCGTCGCCGAACTTCTTGCGGGAGAAGGTCAGTACGCGGTTGACGAAGTTGCCGAGGGTGCCGCCGAGGTCCTTGTTGACCGTGGCGGCGAAGTGCTCCCACGTGAACGAGGAGTCGTCGGACTCGGGCGCGTTCGCGATGAGGAAGTAGCGCCAGAAGTCGGCCGGGAGGATCTCCAGCGCCTGGTCGGTGAAGACGCCGCGCTTCTGCGAGGTGGAGAACTTGCCGCCGTAGTACGTCAGCCAGTTGAAGGCCTTGACGTAGTCGACCATCTTCCACGGCTCGCGGGTGCCCAGCTCGGTGGCCGGGAACATCACCGTGTGGAACGGGACGTTGTCCTTGGCCATGAACTGGGTGTAGCGGACGTCCTCGGCCTCGTACCACCAGGACTTGTAGTCGCGGTTGGCCGGGTCGGCGTCCGACCACTCCTTGGTGGAGGCGATGTACTCGATCGGGGCGTCGAACCAGACGTAGAAGACCTTGCCCTCGGCGGCCAGCTCGGGCCACGTGTCGACCGGGACGGGGACGCCCCAGTCGAGGTCACGGGTGATGGCACGGTCGTGCAGGCCCTCGGTCAGCCACTTGCGGGCGATGGAGGACGCCAGCTGCGGCCACTCCTCCTCGTGCTCGGCGACCCAGGCCTCGACCTCGACCTGGAGCTTGGACTGGAGGAGGAAGAGGTGCTTGGTCTCGCGGACCTCCAGCTCGGTGGAGCCGGAGATGGCCGAGCGGGGCTCGATCAGGTCCGTGGGGTCCAGGACGCGGGTGCAGTTCTCGCACTGGTCGCCGCGGGCCTTGTCGTAACCGCAGTGCGGGCAGGTGCCCTCGACGTACCGGTCCGGGAGGAAGCGGCCGTCGGCGGGCGAGTAGACCTGCCGGATCGCGCGCTCCTCGATGAAGCCGTTCTCCTGGAGCCGGCGCGCGAAGTGCTGGGTGATCTCGGCGTTCTGCGCGGAGGAGCTGCGACCGAAGTAGTCGAAGGACAGCTCGAAGCCGTCGTAGACGGCCTTCTGGGCGTCGTGGGCCTGCGCGCAGAAGTCGGCGACCGAGATGCCGGCCTCCTTGGCGGCGAGTTCGGCGGGGGTGCCGTGCTCGTCGGTGGCGCAGATGTACAGGACGTCGTGGCCGCGCTGGCGGAGGTACCGGGAGTACACATCCGCCGGAAGCATCGACCCGACCATGTTGCCCAGGTGCTTGATCCCGTTGATGTACGGAAGCGCGCTGGTGATCAGGTGTCGAGCCATCCTCGGATGCTCCATTTCATTTGTGCGTGACGACGGTCACTGAGTGCGAAAGCGTGCGGTACCGGGCCGTCTGTGACGGACTGTGACGCGGTTCATCGTATCGAACCGTCGAAACGGCACGCGCCCGCATTTCTGTGGGTGGACATGGCGCAAAAACGAGCGAGGGCTGTGACCTCTCCGTCACGGCCCTCGCAATGGGCCCATGCTACAGCCGCCCGAAGGCGCCGCCGGACCGGTGTCGGACCGGCGGCGGACCGGTCTCGCGGACCGGCGGCGGGGGTCGCCGCGGCGTCAGTCCCGGCCGCCGCCCGCGCCGTCGAGGGCCGTGATCCGGGCGCCGCTCGCGAGCCGGCCCGTCAGCGTCACGGGGGCGCCCTCGGGTCCGGCGGGGGCGGCCAGGGCGCGTCCGTCCGCCTCGGCCCGGACGGCGCCGGTCGCGGTGATGCCGGTGACCTCGCGGCTCCCGGCGGCCAGCAGGTACGCGCGGCCCGCCGGGGAACGCCAGCGGGTGCCGGCCAGCAGGTGCTGCCCGAAGCGTCCGCAGGCGGCGGTGGACCGGGCACGGGCGACGTCCAGCGGGGGTCCGGCGGGCGGGCGCAGTTGGACGAGCACGTCGCCGGGCCCGGCCCAGCCGGAGGCGCGGGTGCAGGTCCAGCGGGCCCGGCCGGCGCCGTCGGGGAGTTCGGTCTCGGCGAAGGCCCAGAGGTTGACGGCCCGGGTCGCGCCGCCGCGCAGTTCCCGCAGCCCGCAGACGACGGGCGCCCAGTCGGCGCGCGCGGCCGGGCCGGTCGCCTCGCGGGGTTGGCGGGCCGGCACGGCCCCGGGTCCGTCGGGCAGGGGGGTGTGGGTGAGGTGGACGGGGGTGAGCCCGCCCAGGTCGGCGAGGACGAAGGCGTGCTTCTCGACGATGCGGGCGGAGGAGGTCAGTTCCAGCGCGGGCCACGCGGCGCACGGGCCGTCGCCCCGCGGCACCTCCACCGGGGGCGTGACCCCGTCGGCGCCCACCGTCAGGGGCCGGGCCGCGTCCCCGGCGCGCAGCAGGTCGCGGACGCCGGCGCCGGCGATCCACGGGGCGAGCAGGTAGCGCGCGGAGCCGCCGGCCCCGTCCCGGGTCAGGGTCAGGGCGGCGGCCGTGGTGACCCCGGCCTCGTCCGTGCGGGCGAGGTCCAGGGTGCGTGCGCGCGGGCCGCCCGCGGCCTCGGCGTAGCGTGCGATCCGGTCGCCGTCGAGCAGGACCACCACGGCGCGCGCGCCGCCGGCGTCCGGTCCGGGCACGTCCCCGGCGTACAGCAGCCGCGGGGAGTGCGCGGGCGGGTCGGCGGCGGTGCCGGGGGCGGTGGTGACGGTGACCGATCCGGGCCGGGCGGCCCAGGCGCCCAGGGCGCGGGCGAGCAGGGCCCGGTCCGCGGTGCGCGCGCCCCGGGCGGGCCAGGCGGTGAAGTCCACGCGGGCGGTGTCGGCCCAGGCCTCGGCGGGTACGCGGACCAGCCGGGCCGGATCCAGTGCCCGGGCGGCGACCGGCCCGGCGGCGGGGGTCGTCTCGGTGCGCGGCGCCGACCCGTCGGCGGTGAGGACGGTGCAGGCCAGGGCGAACGCGGCCAGGGCGGCCCAGCCGGCGCGGACCCTGCGGCGGCGGCGCAGCAGGTCGGTGGGGCGGGCGCTGACCACGCTGGCGTCGTGGGCGGGGTTGCGCAGCTCCCGCAGGAGCGTTTCGCCGACGGGTAGGGCGCGGGCCTCGCGCACGGCGTCCTCGGGGTCGCCGGCCCCGGCCGCGGCGAGGAGCCGTACCGCCGCCTCCTCGGGGAGTCCCTCCAGCCGGTGCAGGGCGAAGGCCGCCCGGACCGGGCCGGGCGCCCCGGCCACCAGACGGGCCGCCTCGTCGATCCCGCCCGCCGGGGGCCACATGCGCAGCCCCCACACGTAGGGAGGGGTGCACGGCCGGATGAGGCGCAGCGGCGGCAGTCGGGTGCGGCCGCCGGGGGCGAGGACGGCGCGCAGGACGCGTACCCGCACCTCCTCCAACGGCCCGCCCGGGCCGCCGGGGCCGGCCGGCGCGGCCCGGACGGCGCCGGCGCGGGGCAGGGCGCGCTGGACGGCGCGGTGCGCGAGGAGGATCCGGTCGTGCCGGGTGAGGGAGTCGGGGAGGGTCACGTAGGCCAGTCGCACGAGCCGGGGGTAGTGCTCGACGAGGACGGCCTCGGCCTGCTCGACCGCGCTCCGCGCGCGCGGTGGCCGCGGGGAGGGACCGGGGGGCGTCTGCGGCGTGGAGCCGGGGCGTTGTGAGGAAGCCACGGCCCGTCAAACGAGTGATTCGTGGGATGGTCACACGCCCCGCGGGTCTCCCCGGCGCACTTGCACCGTGCGCCCCCACCGACAGGGCATATGCGTCCGTGCCCGCTGAAACGCGTCCCGATCGTTCCCGATCACCACTCGATCGTCGACGGCCGTAATCCTCCATCTTGCCGCTCCGCGCCCCCGGAACGCGCCGGCGCTGGTCTGATGGGCCGCGCACAGGGGATGAGGTGGGGAACGGTGAACGATGGCGGACCGGAGGAGTCCGGTGGGGCCGTGGGCCTGCCCAGCCGACGGCGGCAGCCGACGCCCATGAGTCAGTGGGATCCGACCGCGCGCCTGTCGTACTGGGCCTTCCACGCCAACCGGCGTCCCGCGTACATGCGCTTCGCGTACCTTCAGCTGGGCTCGGACGCGGCCGCGGAGGACGCCGTGGACGCCGCGTTCGACTCGATCATGAACGAATGGCTCCGCATGCTGCACATGGACCGGCTCGACGCCTACGCCTGGACCGTGCTCAAGCAGCGCATCGTCGACGGGCAACGACACCGCGACCCGCGCCGCCGACCACCCGAGCCGATGGACATCAGCGCCTTCGAGGCCGCCCTCAAGGAGGTCCACTCCGGCGGCCCCGACACCCCCGAGCCCACCGACCCCACCGACCCGTCGGGTTCCGCCGCTTCCCCGTCCGACCGCTACGAGGTCCTCACCGACGCGATCCGCTTCTACTCCGCCGTCGCCCGTCTCGCGGAACGGCAGCGCGACACGGTGATGCTGCGCTACGGGCTCCAGTGCACCCCCGGAGAGGCCGCCGCCGTGATGGGCGTCGACGAGGCCACCGTCCGTTCCCAGCTCGGCCAGGCGCACCGGCGCCTGGCCCGGCTGCTCGACGCGTCCGCCGAATCATGAGGGGCCGCGAGGACCACGACCGCGACGGCCGGGGCGACGGCGCCCGGGGGCGGAGGCCGCTCGCCGAGTTCCTGGAGCGGGCGGTCGTGCGCGACCGCTACCCCCACTACGACCTCGGCGCGGCCGAGGCCCGGTTGCTGCGCGTCCCGCGCGCTCCCGGCCCGGCCGCCCCCGTCGGACGGGGCGGCCGGCGACGGCCCTTCGGATGGAGCGATCCCGCCCGCGACACCCCGCTCGACTCCGAGCGGGCCCGGCGCGACCTCAAGGCGGCCTGCCTCGCCGTGGTCTGCGACGCCCGCGCCCGCGGCGACCTCGACCGCTTCCTCGACAGCGGGCAGTGCGACCTGCCCGGGGCGGTCGTCTTCGGCTGCCTTCTGCACCTGGCGGGCATGCGGGAGGGGTCCCGCTTCTGGTGGCAGTTCGCCGCCGGCTCGGGCAGCCCCCACACCGCGCAGGCCGCGTACTGCCTCTTCCTCGACCACTCCCGGCGCGGCGAACACCACGACGCCCGGGTGTGGGCGCGCGAGCTGGGCCGCCGGGGCTTCCGCCCGAGCGGGCGCCGCGAACTGCGCGAGGTCCGGCTGTGCGCGCAGGCGGCCGTCCTGCGCTACGTCGACCAGCACGACGACCCCGACCTGGGCCCGGTGCCGATGCCGAGGCCGGGGCTGCCCCTGGTGCTGGACGCGTTCCTGCCGCCGCCCCCGCCCCCGACGCCCGGCCCCCGGCCCGGCGCCGTCTTCCCGCCGCGCCGCCGCCCCGCGCCGGTGCCCCCGCCCCGGGGGCCCGCGCGCCCGGTCGACACGGGCGGCGCCCTGGCGCAGGCCCGGCGCGCGCTGGACGTCGTCCAGGTACTGGAGCGGCATCCGCTGGGGGTGCGCACGGACCGGCTGGCCCGCAGGTCGGGGCTGGGCGAGGCGGCGCTGCGGCCGATCCTGACGATGCTGTGCGAGGAGGAGTACGCGCGGCGCACCGGGGTCGGCGTCTACGCGCCCGGCCCGGCCCTGGACCGGCTCGCTGCCCCGGGCGGCCTGGGCCTGGCGGGGCAGCTCCAGCGCACCCTGGCGTTGGCGCGCGACAGCGCGGGCGCCGCCGTCTACCTGAGCCGGTACGCGGACGGCGAGGTCCGCATCACGCAGATGGCCGACGGGCCGGGGACGCCGCCGGTGCGGGAGTGGGTGGACTTCCGGGCCGCCGCGCACGCCAGCGCGGTCGGCAAGTGCCTGTTGACGCAGCTCGACCGGGACGGCCGGGCCGACCACGTGGCCCGTCACCGACCGGCCCGGCTCACGCCGCGCACGATCACCGACAGCCGGGTCCTGTTCAACGCCCTGGACGCGGTCGCCCCGGGCGCGCCCGTCTTCGACCTGCACGAGTACGCGCCCGGCGTGGTCTGTTCGGCGGTGCCTATCGCCACCGGCGGCGCGGCGGGGAGCCTGGCGCTGTCCCTGCCCGCCGCGCAAGCCCACCGGTTGCACTCGGCGACGGAGGCCCTGCGCCGCAAGGCGGTCCCGGTGCTGCTGGCGCTGCTGTTGTCGGGCGCGATCCCGCCGGACGCGCCGGCCGCTCCCCCGACGGCCGCCCGGGCCGTCGGGCCGGCCGGTGTCCGGGCCGCGACCGCGACCGGCGTCCCGACCGGGGGCACCCCAGAGACCCTGCGCCGTTTGGGCCGCCTCTTCCGGACTCCGCTGACGCGCGTCACCACGCAGGAGGGGCCGCACCTGGTCAGCGATCCCTCGGCGGCGGCGGCCTACCTCTTCGAGGCCGCCGATGCCCCGCCGGACCCCGACCACCCGCGCCTGGCCCTCCCCCACACCTTCACCGAGGTCGCGCCGGGCACGCTGCCGGCGCGGGACGGCCTGGTGGTCCTGCGGCTGTGAGGGACCGGGGAACCGTCGGGGGGCGCCGATCGTCCTCCTCGTAGGAACTACGGGGGGACGTTCATGAACATCACGCTGGCGGAAGAGGTCATGCTGCTGTCGCTGGACGACGAGTCCGGGACGGCGAAGAAGCGGCAGGCCGCGGGGTGGGCCGTCGCGGGCGGCATCCTCCTCGAACTGGTCCTCGCCGGGCGGTTGACGATCGTCGGCAAGGAGCTGGAGGCGGCTGACACCAGCCCCACGGGCGACGCCCTCCTGGACGGCCGGCTGGAGCTGATCCGCACCTGGCTGGAGCGGCGCGGCCGGCACACGGTGACCGGCTGGCTGACGAAGGACCACACCAAGGCCGTCGCGGCGGCGCTGGACAGTCTGTGCGCGCGGGGCGTGGTCGAGCGCAGGGAACACAAGGCGCTGGGCATGTTCCCGGTCCGCCGCTATCCCGAGGCGGACGGCTCCCACGAGCGGGCCCTGCGCGAGCGGCTCCGCGCGTGCGTCCTGGACGGAGCGGAGCCGGACCAGCGCACGGCGGGGCTGATCGCGCTGCTGCATTCGGCGAAGCTGCACGACCTGGCGTTCGCGGAGGGCCCTCGCGCCGAGGTGAAGGCCCGGATGGCGGAGATGGCCGAGGGTCAGTGGGCCGCGGAGAGCGTCCGCAAGGCGATCCGCGACATGCAGGCGGCCATGGCGGCGGTCACCGCGGTCACGGTCCTCACGGCGACGAGCTAGATCCGGTCCGTCTCCCGGCTCTGCTCCTCGTCCTCCCACCAGTCGTGGCACAGTCCCGTACGGCAGCACACGGGCAGCCGGTCGGCGGCAATCTCGCGGAGGTCCCGCAGGCGTGCCCGGTCGGGGTCCAGCACCGTCAGGATCTCGAAGGCGGCGCCCGCCGCCCCCGGCGAGCGGTTGGAGAGCACCTCCCGGTGGAGGAGTCCGATGCCCCGCGCGGCGCGTTCCCGGCACAGCTCCGGCAGGTCCAGCCCGCGGCGCGCCGAGTCCGGATCGGTGCCCTCGCCGGTCACCAGGGACTGGAGGAGGTCGAGGAGGCGGGTGCGGGTGTCGGGCGCCGGCTCGGCCGCGAGCGCGGCGAGCAGGACGGAGGTCACCGCGGGGGCGGGCTCGTACAGCACCACCGGGGACCAGACGTGCTCCTCGAAGTCCCGGGAGGTCGCCTCGTCCCGCGCTCCCTCCGCCGTGATCCGCAGCAGCTCCCGGGCGATGTGTTCGGCGGAGCGGCCACAGCCGCACCGCATGCCCTTCCAGTCCTGCCGGGCGAGCTCGTCCTCGACCTGTCGCACCGATTCTCCCCCGCTCACCGGCGCGAGGCCGGAACGCGAAAGAGCCCCACCGGAGTGGGGCTCTTGCTTGTTGTGTCCGAGGGGGGACTTGAACCCCCACGCCCGATAAAGGGCACTAGCACCTCAAGCTAGCGCGTCTGCCATTCCGCCACCCGGACCAGGTGGTCGGCCCCGGTTTCCCGCGGCGACATGGACAACAATAGCAGGGGATCGGCGGGCCTCCGACCACTTATCCGACCGGTCGTCGTCCCGCCACGCCGCGCTGACCTGCGGGCATGTCCCGGATGCCGCGAGGCCCGCCCCGGCGTCGCCCCGGGGGGCGGTGGCGGGGCGGGCCTCGGGGACCGGGCGCGGGGGCGGGGGGCTACGGGCAGTGGATGACCTGGCCGGCGTAGGAGAGGTTTCCGCCGAAGCCGAAGAGGAGGACCGGGGCGCCGGAGGGGATCTCGCCGCGCTGGACCAGCTTCGACAGGGCCATCGGGATGCTCGCCGCGGAGGTGTTGCCGGAGTCGACGACGTCGCGGGCGACGACGGCGTTCACGGCGCCGATCTTGGCCGCGAGGGGCTCGACGATCCGCAGGTTCGCCTGGTGGAGGACGACTCCGGCGAGGTCCTCGGGGGTGATCCCGGCCTTCTCGCAGACCTTGCGGGCCAGCGCGGGGAGCCGGCTGGTGGTCCAGCGGTAGACGGCCTGGCCCTCCTGGGCGAAGACGGGCGGCGTGCCCTCGATGCGCACCGCGTGGCCCATCTCCGGCACCGAGCCCCACAGGACCGGGCCGATGCCGGGCCGCTCACTGGCCTCGACGACGGCCGCGCCGGCTCCGTCGCCGGTCAGCACGCAGGTGGTGCGGTCGCTCCAGTCGGTGATCTCGGTCATCTTGTCGGCGCCGATGACCAGGGCGCGGGTGGCGGAGCCGGCCCGGATCGCGTGGTCGGCGGTGGCCAGGGCGTGGGTGAAGCCCGAGCAGACGACGTTGAGGTCCATGACGGCGGGGCCGCCGCCCATGCCCAGCTTCGCGGCGACCCGCGCGGCCATGTTGGGCGAGCGGTCGATGGCGGTGGAGGTGGCCACCAGGACGAGGTCGATGTCGTCGGGGGTGAGGCCCGCGTTGGCGAGGGCCTTTCCGGCGGCCTGGTAGGCCAGCTCGTCGACCGGTTCCTCGGGGCCCGCGATGTGACGGGTCTTGATCCCGACGCGCGAACGGATCCACTCGTCGTTGGTGTCGACCATGGCCGCGAGGTCCTCGTTGGTGATCACTTTCGCGGGCTGGTAGTGCCCTAGCGCCACCACGCGTGAACCGGTCATGGGCGGGGTCCCCCTCTGTACGGCAGTCAGGATCACCCAGCTTTGCCTGCTACTGACGGGTACGTGTGCGTGTGACCCGACAGGATTCCGGTAGCGGAATTTGGAGAATTCCGAGCAACTCGCTGCCGGGGGCGTGATCGTCCGGCGATCCGGGAGAATGTCATGGTCAGGTGCACGACGAGGACGGAACGGGTGGGCTGATCACCATGGGACGGGTCACCGAACGACGCCGCGTCGTGCGGGTCCGGGGCGCCGCGACGGGGGTCCGCCCCGACACGCTGGTCGCGGAGGAGCCGCTGGAGATCCGGCTGAACGGCCGGCCGCTGGCCATCACGATGCGCACCCCGGGCGACGACTTCGCGCTCGCGGTGGGCTTCCTCGTCAGCGAGGGGGTGATCGGTCGGACGTCGGACGTCGAGGCCGTGACCTACTGCGAGGGCGCGACCGAGGACGGTTCCAACACCTACAACGTCGTCAACGTCCGGTTGGCCGCCGGGGTGCCCCTGCCGGACATCACGCTGGAGCGGAACGTGTACACGACGTCCTCCTGCGGGCTGTGCGGCAAGGCCAGCCTGGACGCGGTCCGGACGGCGACCCGTTTCCCGGGGTTGGCCGACGACCCGGTACGGATCCCCGTCGAACTGCTGACGGCGTTGCCGGACCGGTTGCGGGCGGCGCAGAAGGTCTTCGACCGCACGGGCGGCCTGCACGCGGCGGGGCTCTTCTCCGCGACGGGCGAGCTGCTCGACGTACGGGAGGACGTGGGGCGGCACAACGCCGTGGACAAGATCGTCGGTCGGGCCGCCCAGTCGGGCCTGCTGCCGCTGGCCGGGTCGGTGCTGCTGGTCTCCGGCCGGGCCTCCTTCGAGCTGGCGCAGAAGGCGGTGATGGCGGGCATACCCGTGCTGGCGGCCGTCTCCGCCCCGTCCTCGCTGGCGGTGGACCTGGCCCTGGAATCGGGGCTCACCCTGGTGGGCTTCCTGCGCGGGGCCGACATGAACATCTACGCGGGCGAGGAACGGATCCTCCTGCCGGGTACGGGGACGGTCGCGTAGCGGGAGCGGGATTCAGCGCTTCCGCCTGCCGCGGGTGCGGCCCGTCGGCGCCTTGGGTTCCGGCGGGTCGATGCGGTGCAGTTCGAGGGTGGCCGGGAGGGGGCCGGTGCCGGGGCCGCCGGAGCGGGCCCATTCGATGATCTCGTCGGTCGCGGTGTCGTCGAGGGCCCAGCCGAACCAGACCGCGCGGGCTCCTCGGGAGCGGGCCTCGCTCGTGGGCTGGACGACGATGACGTTGGCCTGGGCGCAGGGCCCGAGGCAGTCGCTCGTACGGACGGCCAGCCGCCCCTCGGACGCCTCGGCGGCCTCGCGCAGGCGGGCGAGTTGGCCGGCGTGGTCGGTGCCGGGGTTCTTGCGGGGGTCGCCGCAGCAGCAGCCCCGGCACACCACCAGGGTGCAGGGGCGCGGGGCGTGGGCGGCGTGCGGGCGTATCCAGGTCACCGCCGCACGTTACCGGCCCCGCGCCGCGGGGTGTTGCCCCCGCGGCGAGACCTCCGCCACAGCCTGGGCGGGGAGTTCGGTCGGGGGGTCGGCGGCGCGGCGTCGGGCGAGGACGGCGCAGACCATCAGCTGCGTCTGGTGGAAGAGCATCAGCGGCAGCACGGCGAGCGCGGCCTGGGGGCCGAACAGCACGCCGGCCATGGGGAGTCCGGCGGCGAGGCTCTTCTTCGACCCGGCGAACTGGATGGCGACGCGGTCCGCGCGGGCGAAGCCGAGGCGGCCCGCCCCGTACCACGTGACGAGGAGCATCAGGGCGAGGAGCACGGCCTCCACCAGCATCAGGGCGCCCAGGCGCGCCGGGCTGACCCGGTGCCAGATGCCGGCGACCATGCCCGCGCTGAAGGCGGCGTAGACGACGAGGAGGATCGAGCCCCGGTCGACGTGGCCGAGGACCTTCTTGCGTCGGACGAGGAAGCCGTTGATCCGGCCGCGCAGGAGCTGCCCGAGGAGGAAGGGCAGCAGGAGCTGGAGGACGATCTTGAGGAGGGCGTCGAGGGAGAAGCCGGCGCCGCCGTCGAGGAGGACGACGGCGAGGAGGGGGGTGAGCAGGAGGCCGACGAGGCTGGAGAAGGATCCGGCGCAGATGGCGGCGGGGACGTTGCCGCGGGCGATCGAGGTGAAGGCGACGGAGGACTGGATGGTCGAGGGGACCAGGCACAGGAAGAGCAGGCCCTCGTAGAGGGGCCGCGTCAGGAGGGTGGGGACGAGGACGCGGGCGGCGAGGCCGAGCAGCGGGAAGAGGACGAAGGTGGAGACGAGCACGGCGAGGTGCAGGCGCCAGTGGCGCAGGCCTTCCAGTGCCTCGCGGGTGGAGAGCCGGGCGCCGTAGAGGAAGAAGAGGAGGGCGACCGCGCCGGTGGAGGCCCCTTCGGCGACGGTGGCGGCCGGGCCCCGGGCGGGGAGGAGGGCCGCGATGCCCACGGTGGCGAGCAGGGCCGCCAGGTACGGGTCGAGGGGCAACCGGGCGGGGAGGCGGGGGCGGCGCATGGGCGGTGCTCGCTTGCTGTCGGGGGAGGTCGGCGGGGCCGTGGGCGGCGGGGCGGACGGCTGCGGACGGTTCCCGTGGCGCTCCCCCGCCATGGTGGCCGGTGGGCGGTCATCGGGAAATGCGCATACCGCACTGACTGTCATCACGTTCGGCGATGGCAGGGCTTAGGCTCGCGGTATGTACGACCCGGTTCAGCTGCGGACCTTCCTCACCGTGGCCCAGACGCTCAGCTTCACGCAGGCCGCCGACCGGCTGGGGGTGCGCCAGTCGACGGTGAGCCAGCACGTGCGGCGGCTGGAGGAGGCGACCGGTCGGCCGCTGTTCGCCCGGGACACGCACAGCGTGGCGCTCACGGAGGACGGTGAGGCGCTCCTGGGCTTCGCCCGGACGATCCTGGAGGCCCACGAGCGGGCCGCGGCCTTCTTCACGGGGACGCGGCTGCGGGGGCGGTTGCGGTTCGGGGCGTCGGAGGACTTCGTACTGACCCGGTTGCCGGAGATCCTGGAGGGGTTCCGGCACGAGCACCCCGAGGTGGACCTGGAACTGTCGGTCGAACTGTCGGGCACCCTGCACGAGCGGTTGGACGCGGGCCGGCTGGACCTGGTGCTGGCCAAGCGGCGCGGGCCCGGGGACGAGCGGGGCCGGCTGGTGTGGCGGGACCGGATGGTGTGGATCGGGGCGGAGGGGCTGCGGGTGGACCCGGAGCGCCCGGTGCCGCTGATCGTCTTCCCGCCGCCGGGGATCACGCGCGCGCGGGCGTTGGAGGTGCTGGAGCGGGAGGGCCGGGCCTGGCGGATCGCCTGTACGAGCGGCAGCCTCAGCGGTCTGATCGCCGCGGCCCGCGCCGGGCTCGGGGTGATGGCCCACACGCGGGGCCTGATCCCGCCGGGGCTGGTCCGGGTGGGCGGGTTGCCGGAGCTGGGTCCGGTGGAGTTCGCGCTGCTCCAGGGGAACCGGCCGACCCCGGCCGCCGAGGCCCTCGCGGCGGCGGTCCTCGCGGGTGGCGACCGCCTCAGCCGGCCGGCGTAGGACGGTCGGCCGAGGTGGTCGCGGTCGGGGCGCGTGGCGGGCCCGGCCGCCGGGAAGATCTTGTGGAGGTTTCCCGGGGGGTGCCGGGGGCCGGGGCCGGTGGGGTAGCGTCGCGGCGCCCGGCACGGAGAGGAGCGGGATGCCGCACGAATTCACCGTCCCACCCCTGGTCACAGCCACGCCGGTCGGCGGTTTGGCCGACTGCGTGTTCGAGTACGCCGGGCAGGATCCGGGCCGGGTGGTGCTCGGGCGCAAGACGGGCGGGGTCTGGCGCGACGTGACCTCGGCGGAGCTGGCCGATCAGGTGATGGCCCTCGCCAAGGGGCTGCTGGCGCAGGGGATCCGGTTCGGGGAGCGGGTCGCCGTCATGTCGCGCACCCGTTACGAGTGGACGCTGTTCGACTTCGCGCTGTGGGCGATCGGCGCGCAGCCGGTGCCCGTGTACCCGTCGTCCTCCGCCGACCAGGTGCACTGGATCCTCCAGGACTCCTCCTGCGCCGGGTGCGTGGTGGAGGACGAGGACCAGGCGATGACCGTCGGTTCGGTCATCGAGCGGCTCCCGGGTCTGCGGCTGCTGTGGCAGCTCGACGCGGGTGCGGTCGAGGGGTTGGTGGAGTCCGGTCGGACGGTGGACGAGGGGGTCGTGCACCGGCACCGGCGGGCGGTGACTCCCGACGCGGTGGCGACCGTCATCTACACCTCGGGGACGACGGGCCGTCCCAAGGGGTGCGTGCTCACCCACGCGAACTTCATGTTCGAGGCCGACACGATGGTGGCGCGGTGGGAGTCGGTGTTCCGGGCGGGGCCCGGTGAGCAGCCCTCGACCCTGCTGTTCCTGCCGCTCGCGCACGTCTTCGGGCGGATGGTCGAGGTCGCGGCGGTGCGGGCCCGGGTCAAGCTCGGGCACCAGCCGGTGCTGGCGGCGGCGGAGTTGATGCCGGACCTGGCCGCCTTCCGCCCGACCTTCGTGCTGGGGGTTCCGCACGTCTTCGAGAAGGTGTTCGCGGCGGCCCGCCGCAAGGCGGAGACGGAGGGCCGCGTCGGCGCCTTCGACCGGGCGGTGGAGGTGGCCGTGCGGTACGCGGAGGCGCGCGAGCAGAAGTCGTTCGGGACGGGGCCGGGCCCCACGGCGGCGTTGCGGATGGAGCACCAGTTGTTCGAACGACTGGTGTACGGGAAGGTGCGCGAGGCCCTGGGCGGGCGCGCGCGGCACGCGATGTCGGGCGGGTCCGCGATGTCGCGCAGGCTGGGGCTGTTCTTCGACGGCGCCGGGATCACCGTGTACGAGGGGTACGGGCTGACGGAGTCCAGCGCGGCCGCGACCGCGAACCCGCCGGGGGCGACGAAGTACGGCACGGTGGGGCTGCCGATCCCGGGCTGCACGGTCCACATCGCCGGGGACGGGGAGGTGTGGTTGCACGGCCCGCACGTGTTCTCCGGGTACCTGGGCGACGCGCGGGGGACGGAGGAGGTGCTGCGCGGCGCGTGGCTGGCGACCGGGGACCTGGGGCGGCTGGACGCGGACGGCTACCTGACCATCACCGGCCGCAAGAAGGAGATCCTGGTGACCTCCAACGGCAAGAGCGTGGCGCCGGCCGCTCTGGAGGAGCGGGTCCGCTCCCACCCGTTGGTGGCGCAGTGCGTGCTGGTGGGCAACGACCGGCCGTTCGTGGCGGCGTTGGTGACCCTGGACATGGAGGGGATAGCGCACTGGCTGTCGATGCGCGGCCTCGCGCAGCGCACCGCCTCGGAGGTGGTGGGCGATCCGGCGCTCACCGCGGAGGTGCGGCGGGCGGTGGTGGCGGCGAACACCCTCGTCTCGCAGGCCGAGGGGATCCGCGCCTTCCGGGTGCTGGCGGAGCAGTTCACGGAGGAACGCGGTCTGTTGACGCCCTCGTTGAAGCTGAAGCGGCGGGCGATCGAGAAGGCCTACGCGCGGGAGATCACCGACCTTTACCCCTCCTGAACGGGCCCGCGGCCCGGGGGCCACCGGCGGCCACCGGGACCCCGCACCGTTTCTGACGATGCGTCACTTCACCCTGCCACGAATATTGACGGTGCGTCAGGTCACGCACAGAATGCGGGGATTCCAACCGGAGGGGATCCCACATGTCACGACCCATCCGCGCCCTGGCCGTGGCCGCAGCCGCGCTCGCGCTCGTCTCCGCCTGCAACTCCCCCTCCCGGGGGACCGATCCCGGCAAGCCCGGGGACTCCACGGCGGCCGCGCGCGGGGTGACCGACACCTCGATCAAGGTGGGCGGCATCGTGTCGATGACCAGTTCGAGCGGCTACAGCAAGAAGGACACCGACCTCGGCGCGCGGGCCCGCTACCTGCGGGCCAACGCCGAGGGCGGGGTCCACGGCCGCAGCATCGACTACATCGGGGCCGAGGACGACGGCCAGGACCCCGGCAAGAACATGGCGGCCGCCCGCAAGCTGGTCCAGCAGGACAAGGTCTTCGCCGTCGCCCCGATGAGCTCGGTCACCTTCTCCGGCGCCGACTTCCTGGAACAGGAGAAGGTCCCCACCTTCGGCTGGGGCACCCTGCCGTCCTTCTGCGGCCCCAAGTACATCTACGGGTTCAACGGCTGCCTCGTCCCCTCCCCCGGCGGCACCATCAACCAGACCTGGCCCGAGGGCATCGCCAAGATCCTCGGCGGAGCGCGGGGCAAGTCCGTGGCGATCGTCGCCAACGACAGCGACGCCGGGAAGTTCGGCGTGCGCACCTTCCGACAGGGCTTCGCCTCGGCCGGTTTCGACGTGGCCTACGCCAAGGCCTCCGTCCCCGCGACGGCCGTCCCGAGCGACTGGTCGGCGTACGTCAAGGAGATCCTCGGCAGCGCCGGGGGCCGGGCCCCCGACGCCGTCGTCTCGGTCATGCAGACGCCCAACAACATCGGCCTGTTCACCGCCCTCAAGCGCGGCGGCTACAAGGGCGTCCTGTCCGACCCCACCGACTACGACCCCGGGCTGCTCGCCAAGGACGCCACCCGCCAGGCCCTCGACGGGGTGCACGTCCTGCTCCAGTTCGAGCCCTTCGAGTCCACGAACCCGAAGATGGACCGGTTCAAGGCGGACATCAAGGCGGCCTCCGGCGGACAGGACGTGCCGCTGAACATGCACATGTTGACCGGCTACATGTCGGCCGACCTCTTCCTGTCGATCGCGCAGAAGGCCGGCCGGGACCTCACCCCCACCCACTTCCAGAACGCCGCGCAGAGCTTCTCCGACACCGACACCCTGGTCGGCGCCCGGACGCTGCCCAAGGGCCAGAAGGACAGCTTCGGCTGCGGGGCGCTCGTCCAGCTGAGGAACGGGGCGTACGAGGTCTCCGTCCCGTTCACCTGCCACGAGCCCATCCCCTTCAAGTAGGAACCCGGCATGGGTGATCTGCTCGTCTTCGTGCTGAGCGGTCTGGTCTCCGGCGCCCTGTACGCGCTGCTGGCCACCGGCCTCGTGCTGTCGTACTCGGCCTCCGGGCTGTTCAACTTCGCGCACGGGGCCACCGCCTACCTGTGCGCGCTCACCTTCCACGAGCTGCACTCCGGGCTCGGCTGGCCCGCCGTCCCGGCCGCGCTGGTGGTGGTGTGCGTCCTGGCCCCGGGGCTCGGTTGGGGGCTCGACCGGCTGATGTTCCGCCGGCTGGCACGGGTCGGGGAGAGCGCCCAGATCGTGGCGACCATCGGCCTGCTGGTGGCGCTGCCGGCGGCCGGGCTGTGGATCGTGGAACTGCTGGACGCGGCCGGCGCCCCGGTGAAGCCGGCGGAGAACCAGTTCGGGCTGCCGGGCGTGGGACCGAGCCCGGCGCGGTCCTGGCAGCTCGCCGAGGGGGTCGGCGTCGACTCCGACCAGCTGATCACCTGGGTGGTCACGGCGGTGGTGGCGGTGGCCCTGTGGGTGCTGCTGCGGCACACCCGCACGGGGCTGCTGCTGCGCGCGGCCGTCGACAACCGCTCGCTGACCGAGCTGCGCGGGATCAGCGCCGACCGGCTGTCGTCGCTGGCGTGGATGATCGCGTCCGGGCTGGCGGGCCTGGCGGGGGTGCTGGCGACGCCGCTGCTGGGGCTGTCCGCGCACGACTTCACCCTGTTCCTGTTCGTGTCCGCGACGGCGGCGGTCATCGGCCGGTTCGCCTCCGTACCGCTCGCCTTCGCGGGCGGGCTGGGGCTCGGCGTGGTCCAGAACCTCGTCGCCGGGTACGCGTCGTTCGCCGAGGGGATCACCGGTTTCCGGACGGCGGTGCCGTTCCTGATCCTCTTCGGCGGGCTGCTGGTCCTGACCCGGCGGGCGCGCGCGGCCGGGGTCTCGGCGGTGGAGACCCCACCGGTCGACCCCCTGGACGGGGCCTCGTGGCGGCGCCGCTGGGGGGTGTGGGCGGTGGCGGCGGGGCTGCTGTGCGTGGCCTTCTACACGGTGACCACCCCGTTCTGGAGCGGGTTGCTCGCCCAGGGCCTGGCCGTCTCCCTGGTGTTCCTGTCCATCACGGTGGTGACCGGGCTCGGGGCGATGGTCTCGCTGGCGCAGGCCACCTTCGTCACCGGGGCCGCGCTGGTGGCGGGGGTGCTGATGAGCCGGGGCTGGCCGTTCTGGGCGGCGCTGGTGGCGGGAACCCTGGTGGCGGCGGCGCTGGGCGCGGTGGTCGCGCTGCCGGCGCTGCGGCTCGGGGGGCGGTCGTTGGCGCTGGCCACGTTGGCGCTGGCGTTCCTCGCGGACCAGGTGCTGTTCCAGATGCGGTGGCTGCGGGGCGGGGACGCGGGCTGGCCGATCCCCCGGCCGGTGTTCGGGCCGGTGGACCTCTCCGACGACCGGGCCCTGGGCGTGGCGCTGGTGGTGCTGGTCGCGGTGGTGGCGGCGGGGCTGAGCGCGCTGCGGAACTCCCCGTCGGGGCGGGCGATGCTGGCGGTGCGGTCGGCGCCGGCCGCCGCGATGGCCTCGGGGGTCTCCGTCCTGCGGACGAAGCTGCTGCTGTTCACGCTGTCGGCGGGGCTCGCGGGCTTCGGGGGCGTGCTGTACGCCTCGTACAACACCCGCATCACCGCCACCGACTTCACCGCGATGACGGGGCTGGTGTGGCTGGCGGTCGTGGTGGCGGCCGGGGTCCGCAGACCGCAGTACGCGGTGGTGGCCGGCCTGGTGTTCGCCGTCGCGCCGCGCCTTATGGCGGACTGGGTGACCGGGTCGGCGCACCTTCCGGTGATCCTCTTCGGCCTGGCGGGGCTCGCCCTGGCGAACGACCCCGACGGCTACTGCGCCGCCCCGGCCCTCCGACGCGCCAAACGCCGCGCCGCAGCCCTCGCCGGGCCGGGAAGCGGGCCCGGGGCGGGGCGGGCGGCCGGGACCGGGGCCGGGGAGCCCGTCGGGGCCGGGGCGGGACGGGGGTCCGGCCCCGCACCCGGGCAGCCGGCAGGGGCGGGGCACGGCACCGGAGGCGGTTCGGGTGGCGGGAAGGCCTCCGCAGGAGACGGCGGGGGCGGGCGGGCGGTGGAGACCGTCCCGGCCGGGGGGTGGCGGGGCGGTGGCGCCCCGGACGTGCCCCGGGCCCGTGAGCGGGACGGCGGCGGGGGTGCGGGAGGGGGCGGCGTACGGGCGGCGTTGGAGTTGTGCGGGGTGAGCGCCGGCTACGACGGGGGCACCGTGCTGCACGGAGTCGACCTGGCCGTGCGTCACGGGGAGATCCTCGCGGTGCTCGGCCCCAACGGGGCGGGGAAGTCCACCGCCTGCCGGGTGGCCGCCGGCCTGTTGCCCGTCACGGGCGGGGCGGTCCGGGTCTCGGGACGGGACGCCACCCGCGACGGGGCCGTACGGCGGTCCCGGGCCGGGGTGCTCCTCGCCCCCGAGGGGCGGGGGATCTTCCCCTCCCTCACCATCGAGGAGAACCTCGCCCTGCGCCTGCCGGAGGCCGACGGGCGGGCCGCCGTCTACGACCGCTTCCCCCGTCTCGGGGAGCGCCGCGCCGTGGTCGCGGGCGCGCTGTCGGGCGGGGAGCAGCAGATGCTGGCGCTGGCCCCGCTGTTGCAGCGCCCGCCCCGGGTGCTGATCGCCGACGAACCCTCGCTCGGGCTCGCGCCGCGCGTCGTGGACGAGGTGTACGCGCTGCTGGTCGAGTTGCGCGACGCCGGCTGCGCGCTGCTGCTGGTGGAGGAGAAGGCCGCCGGGATCCTCGGCGTCGCGGACACCGTGGCCTACCTCGCGCGGGGCCGGGTCGCGTGGTGCGGTCCCCGGGCCGAGGTGGAGGCGGACCGGCTGACCGAGGCCTACCTCGGACTGGCGGCGGGGTCCGGAGCGGGTACGGGCCAGGGCACGGGCACGGACACGGACACGGCGTCGGGGAGCGGGACATGAGCGGCTGGGTGGTGGAGGCGCGGGGGGTCGACGTCCGCTTCGGCGGGGTCAGGGCCCTGAACGGGGTGGACCTCGGGGTCCGGGCCGGCGAGGTGTGCGGGCTGATCGGCCCGAACGGGGCAGGGAAGACCACCCTGTTCGACGTCCTGTCGGGCATCCGGCGCCCCGATCGGGGCCGGCTGCTGCTCGACGGCGTCGACATCACGCGCCGGTCCCCCGTGTGGCGGGCCCGGCACGGGATGCGCCGGACCTTCCAGCGCCGGCAGCTGTTCGGGCAGCTGAGCGTGGCCGACAACGTCCTGGTCGCCCAGGAGTGGCGGGGCGGTGGGGGCGGACTCGCCGCCGACCTGCTGGCCCTGCCGGCGCGGCGGGCGCGGGAGCGGGCCCGCCGGGAGCGGGGCGGGCGGCTGCTGGCGGAGTGCGGGGCGGGGGAACTCGCGGCGGCGTACGCGGGCGGGCTGCCGGTGGGGCAGGCCCGGATGGTGGAGCTGGCGCGGGCGGTGGCCGATCCGCCGGGGGTGTTGCTGCTCGACGAACCCGCCTCGGGCCTGTCGGGACCGGAGCGCGAACTGCTGGCCCGCGTGGTGCGGCGGCTCGCCGACGAGGAGGGTTGCGCGGTGCTGTTGGTCGAGCACGACGTGGGCTTCGTGATGGAGCTCTGCGCGCGGGTCGTCGTCCTGGACCTCGGGACGGTCCTCGCGGAGGGGACGCCGGCCGAGGTGCGGGCGGATCCGCGGGTGCGGGAGGCCTACCTCGGCACGGCGTGAGCCCCACCCGTACGGCACGTCGCCCGGCCGCGCGCGGGGGCGTGCGGGCACCGTCGCGGGTGGCGGGAATACGGTGTACGAGGGGCCGGTTGTCGCCCCTCGTACACCGTGGCCCGCGGCCGGGCCACGACCGCATCGACCCCGAGGGAACGACCCGACGTGATCCAGGTCCCCACCATCGAGCTCAACAACGGCATCACGATGCCCCAACTCGGCTACGGCGTCTGGCAGGTCCCGGACAACGAGGCGGAGCGGGCGGTCGCGACCGCCCTGGAGGCGGGCTACCGCAGCATCGACACGGCGGCGGTGTACGCCAACGAGCGGGGCACCGGCAAGGCGGTGGCCGCCTCCGGCCTGCCGCGCGAGGAACTCTTCGTCACCACCAAGCTGTGGAACGGGCCGAAGCAGCGGTGGGGCCGTGACGAGGTGCTGCGCGCCTTCGACGACTCGCTCGACAAGCTGGGCCTGGACGGGGTCGACCTGTACCTCATCCACTGGCCGCGCCCGATGCGCGACGACTTCCTGCGCATCTGGAAGACCTTCGAGGAGATCGCCGAGAGCGGCCGTGCCCGGGCCGTCGGCGTGTCGAACTTCCGCCCGGCGGACCTGGAGCGGCTGGGCGCCGAGAGCCCGCTGGTCCCGGCCGTGAACCAGATCGAGCTGCACCCGCTCTTCCCGCAGGAGGAGCTGCGCGCCCTGCACGCCTCGCTGGGCATCGTCACCGAGGCCTGGTCCCCCCTGGGTCAGGGCAAGGAGCTGCTCACGCTGCCGGAGGTCACGGCGGTGGCCGCGAAGCACGGCCGCAGCGCGGCGCAGGTGGTGCTGCGCTGGCACCTGCGGCTGGGGAACGTCGTGATCCCGAAGTCGGTGACGCCGTCGCGGATCCGGGAGAACCTGGACGTGTTCGACTTCGAGCTGGACGCCGAGGACCTCGCGGCCCTGGACGCGCTCGGCGCCGACGGTCGGCGGATCGGGCCCGACCCGGCCGTCTTCGACGTGTGAGGTCGGGCAGGTGAACCTTTCGGAGGGGGTCTACCGGATCCGCAACGTGGACAGTGGCCTGGTGCTCCAGTTGGAGGGGGCCTCGCGGGTGCGCGTGGGGCCCGACGGGCCGCCGGCGCCGGTCGCCGCGCGCCGGTGGCGGATCTCGCCGGCGCACAGCGGCGGCGGGATCTTCCACGTGGTGAGCGAGGACAACGACAGGCGGCTCGACGTCGCGAACGCGTCGACGGAGAGCGGGGCGCGCGTACAGGTGTGGCGGGCCAACGCCTTCGGGGCGCAGGAGTGGATCGTCGAGGAGCACCTCGACGATCCGGGGGTCGTCTCGCTGGTGGCGGGCATCAGCGGGCTGTCGTTGGAGGTCGACGCGCAGGGCCGGGTGCGGCAGGGCGAGGACACGGACTCCCCCGCGCAGTGGTGGCGGCTGGAACCGGCCTGAGCCGGCGGCCCCGTCACGCCCGCGTACGGCAGGGGTCCCCGCGCGGCGCGGGGACCCCTGCCGTACGGGCGGGGCGCGGGGGTCGTCCGTACGGGCGTGTCAGCTCGCGCCGTGGGCCGGCGACAGGGCCTCGACGCGTTCGGCGAGGGTGAAGTCGGTGTCGGTGACGCGGTCGCCGGCGCTGTGGGTGTTCACCGACACGCGCACGGTGTCGTAGCCGAGCGTCAGGTCGGAGTGGTGGTCCAACTCGTCCTGGACGACGACGATGTGCGCGACGAGGGCGCCGGCGGCGAGGTGCCCGGCGAGGCGGTAGGTGCGCACGAGGCGGTCGTCCTCGACGGCCCAGCCGGGAAGTTCCCGCAGCCGGTCCTCGATCTCCTTCTGTGACAGCGGTTCGCTCGACATCGCCGGCTCCCTTTTCCCGTTGACGTGGAGTCAAGGTTCCCACAGCGCCGTCGCGGGAACCCTTTCGCGCCATAGTGCGTGCGGGTTCTTCCGAGCCTTCCGAGAGCGGGGCGCCGCCCCTATGCTCCTGCGCCGGACGTGACTGTTACCGCCGGTAATCCATCCGACGCGCAGGGGGCCCTTCGTGACGCGCACAGACAGTTCCAGGCGTACGTTCCTCGCGGGCGCGGCGGTGGGAGGCGCCACGGCGGCCCTCGGGGCTCCCGTCGCCTCGGCCGCGCCCGCCGGCGAGCCGCCCACCGCCCGACCGGCCGCCGCCCGTCCCGCGCCCCTCCCGCCGAACGGCCGCACCGTGGCCGTCCTCGGCGGGGGAGTCGCCGGACTGACCGCCGCGCACGAACTGGCCGAACGCGGCTACGCCGTCACCGTCTACGAACGGCGCGCGCTCGGCGGCAAGGCACGCAGCATGGACGTGCCCGGCAGCGCCCGGGGCGGGCGCCGTCCGCTGCCGGCGGAGCACGGCTTCCGCTTCATCCCCGGCATCTACCACAACCTGCCCGACACGATGCGGCGCATCCCCTTCCCCGGGAACGCGAACGGGGTGTGGGACAACCTCGTCGCCCCGCCCGAGATGATGTTCGCCCGCTCCGGCGGCCGCGAGGACCTGCGCGCGCCGATCCCCTGGCCGGAGCACTCCCCCGCCTCGTTGACCCCCGAGGAGCTGCGGCGGGCCCTGACCGGGATCATGGAGACCCTGGTGCGGCTGCCCGCGCACGAGACGGCGTACTTCGTCAACCGCGCCCTGGTCTTCCTCACCAGCTGCGACGAGCGGCGCGACGGGCAGTGGGAGCGCACCCCGTGGTGGGAGTTCACCCGCGCCGCGCGGATGTCGACCGAGTACCAGCGCATCCTCGCGATCGGCGTGACCCGCAACATCGTGGCGACCAAGGCCGAGGAGGCCTCCACCCGGACGGTGGGCACCCTGGGCGAGGCCTTCGTCTTCAACCTGTTGGGGCGGGGCGCGGACGGCCCGCCCGACCGGATCCTGAACCTCCCCACCAACGAGGCCTGGATCGACCCCTGGGAGGACCTGCTGCGCTCGCTGGGCGTGGAGTTCCGGATCGGCTGGACGGTGCGGGAGGTGCGCTGCGAGGGCGGCAGGGTGAGCGGCGTCGCCGTCACCGACGAGGCGGGGACGGCCCGCACCGTCGTCGCCGACCACTACGTGAGCGCGTTGCCGGTCGAGCACGCCCGCCGCACCTGGGGCGCCGCCCTGCGGGCCGCCGATCCGATGCTGGGGCGCTGCGACGCCCTGCGGACGGACTGGATGACCGGAATCCAGTTCTACCTGACCGCCCGGGCTCCCCTGGTCCACGGGCACCTCAACTGCATCGACTCCCCGTGGTCGTTGACGGCGATCCAGCAGGCGCGGCACTGGCCGGCCCGCGACTTCCCGGCGGACTACGGGGACGGCGCGGTGGTGGACTGCCTGTCGGTGGACGTATCGGAGTGGGACCGGCCCGGGATCCTGTACGGGAAGACGGCCAGGCGGTGCACCCGCGAGGAGGTGGCGCGCGAGGTGTGGGCGCAGTTGAAGGCCGCCCTCAACGACACCGGCCGGACGGTGCTGTCCGACGCGACCCTGCACTCCTGGTTCCTGGACCCGGGGGTGGACGGTCTGGGCACCCCGAACCCCACCAACGAGGACGAGCTCCTCATCCACCCCACCGGCACCCTGCACCACCGGCCCAGCGCCCGGACCCGGATCCCGAACCTCTTCCTCAGCGGGGACTACGTCGCCGTCGACATCGACCTGGCCACCATGGAGGGGGCCAACGCCTCGGCCCGCGCCGCCGTCAACGCCCTGCTGGACCGGGACGGTTCGAAGGCGGCGCGCTGCACGATCACGCCGCTGTACCGGGCGCCGGAGGTGGAACCGGCCAAGCGCCACGACCTGTGGCGCTACCGACTGGGCCTGCCCAACGTCTTCGACCTCGGTTGAGGCGGTGCCGACCGGCCCGCCCTCGACTACCGTCTCGGTCATGACCGGCAAGAAGGCCCCGAGCGGCACGACGATCACGCCCGACAGGGCCGCCCCGCCCACCGTCGGCGCCCTGCTGCGCACCTGGCGCGAGCGGCGCGGCATCAGCCAGCTGGAGCTGGCCGGCCGCGCCGACTCCTCCTCGCGCCACATCAGCTTCATCGAGACCGGCCGCTCCCGACCGAGCGAGGAGATGGTGCTGCGCCTGGCCGACCGGCTCGACGTACCGGTGCGGGAGCGCAACGCGCTGCTGCTCTCGGCCGGTTACGCCCCGCGCTACGCGCGGACGCCGCTGGACGCCCCGACCATGGAGACCCTGCGCGAGGGGATCCAGCGGCTGCTGACGGGCTACGAGCCCTATCCCGCCCTGGTGGTGGACGCGACGTACGACGTCGTCGCCGCGAACCGGGGCATCGCGATGCTCCTGGACGGCCTGCCGGAACACCTGCTGGAACCGCCGCTGAACGCCATGCGGATCACCCTGCACCCGCAGGGCCTGGCGCCGCGGATCCGCAACCTGCGGGAGTGGCGCGGACACCTGCTGGCGCAGATGGAGCGGCAGATCGCGCTGGCCCGCTCCGAACCGCTGCGCGCCCTGTACGAGGAGGTGGCGGCCTATCCGGTCGCGGAGCGCCCCGGTGACGCGGAGCCCGCGGAGCCGGTGGCGAACATCGCCCTGCCGCTGGTCATCGAGCACGAGGGGCACGTGCTGTCCTTCGTGTCCTCGATCGCCACGTTCAACACGCCGATGGACGTGACGGTCGCCGAGTTGGCCATCGAGACGATGCTCCCGGCCGACCCGGCGACGGTGAAGTACCTGCGCTCACTCGGTGACTGAGCGCAGGGCGAGCTGCTGGAGCAGGGCGAACCCGGCGACGGTGAGGGCCTGCGCCGGGATCCACACGGCTCCGGCCGTCGTCGCGTCGAACCAGACGAAGAGGGAGACCAGGCTGAGGGCCGCCCAGACGTAGTTGGTCTCGATCACGAGCCTGACGGCCGGCGCCGGCGGGCGGCGGCGCGAGGCGAGGAAGCCGACGCCGGCCCCGTAGGCGACGAGGACGACACCGAGCGTCGCGAGGAGGCCGGGGTCGACGCCGAGCAGCCGGCCGAGCGGGGCGGGCAGGACGGCGTAGGCGAGGCCGTTGGCGGTGGTGACCACGGAGTCGAGCGCGAGGAAGCGGCGCAGCGCCGTGCGGGGGGCGGTGGTGCGGGCGAGGGTGCCGAACAGGGTCGCGGACATCGTGGATCAGCCTCCGTCGAGGTCGGGGTGGCGGTGGGAGGCGGGCCCGGGGGCGAGTGCGCGCCCCCGGATCCGCTTGCACCACTGTGCGGCCGGGCACCGGCGCGGGTCGATTACCTCCGGGGTCATGCCCGGCGCGGGCTCCGGGCGGTGCCCGCCCCGCGCGCGTCCGGCCGTCCGCGGCCACGTCCGGGGGTGCCAACCTTTCTTGAGGTCGCGCCGTGGGAAATGTTGGGGATGCGCTGGTGAGGGTCGGGACCCCGGGCTACGCTGCACGGAGCCCGAAGCACTCGAACGCCCTGTCGACGTACGGAGAACCAGCGGATGCCGGACGCCGCCCGAAGCGACCTCGCCGCGTGCTGGGACCGCGTGGCGGAGCTGGCCCGGCGGCGCGGGCAGGACCCCCGGGAGGTCCTCGCGGTGGAGCGGCTCAGCCGGCTCTCCGGGGTGGAACCGGAGCTGGTCCACCGGGTGGTGGCGGGCACCTCGGTGGAGGCCCCGCTGGACCGGCGGGTGCACCGGCGGTTCCTGTTACTGCGCGCGACCCGTCGCGACAAGCACGGCCGGGAGTGGCCGCTCGCCGCCATCGCGGAGGAGTTCCGGGCGCCCGGGGCCTCCCTCGGCCCGCTGAACGCCGGCACCGGACTGCCGCGGCTGCGGCACGCGGCCGGAGTCCAGCACTTCTTCGGGGTCTACGCGGGTTTCCTGCTCGCGGACAGCAAGAGCGCGGTCGAACGGGCGCTGGCCACCGCCCCGCAGGGCCCCGAGGACACCGGCCCCCCGGACGACCTCGACCGGCTCTCCCACCTCAGCGGCCTCACCCCGCAGGCCATCCGGCTCACCCTCGACGGGCACCCGCCGCGCCTCCCCCTCAACGAACAGGTGCACCAGCGGTTCGAGCACCTGCGCAGGACCCGGCCCCGGCCCGACGGCCGGCCCCACTCCCTGACGGCCATCGCCGCCTCCTTCGACGCCTCCGGGCAGTCCCTGACCCGGCTCGCCCGGGGTGACGGCCTGCCCAACCTGGCGGCCGCCGCCGGGATCCAGCGGTTCTACGGCGTCGAGGGCGGCTTCCTGCTCGCAGACGACACCGAGGCGCTGGGCGGCGTACTGCACCGCATCGAGCGGGAGTTGCTCACGCCCGAACCGGCGGACGGCAACCCGATGCTGGCGGTGCTGCGCGCCCACGACGTACGGAGCATCGTGACCCGGGCCGGCCGGCTGTCCCCGGCGGGCTGGAAGTCACTGGCCGACTACCTGGACGAACTGCTCGCCCGGGAGGGGCAGCTGCGGCCTGCGTCGCCGTCGCCCGCCCTTCCCGCCGCCACGGACCGAAGCTGTGAAGGGGAAGCGCGATGAGGACCACCCGGGCCATGCGCAGGCTCGGCGCCGACCTGATGGCGCACACGCGCGTCGAACCGCCGGGCGGCGCCGCCGAGGTCATCGCGGGGCTCTGCGCCGCCTTCGCGCGCCACCGGGCGGGGCGGCCCCTGGACTTCCGTTTCGCGCCGTTCCCGCCGGACACCGCCAGCGGCCTGTGGCTCAAGCTGGACGACCGCGACCTCGTCGTCATCGAGGCCCGTACGCGGCCCGAGCACCAGCTCGTCATCGCCTGCCACGAGCTGTGGCACGTCGCCGAGGACACCTGTGACGGCCACGGTCCCGGGATGGCGGTGGCCGCCCGACTGACCGGCCCGGACGGGAACCTCGCCGAACTGCTGCGGTCAAAGGAGGGCTTGGACGGGGTCGTGCGACGGGCCGCCGCCCGCGCCGACCTGGGGGACCCCGCGGAGATCCGGGCCGAGACCTTCGGCCTGCACCTCGGCAAGATCCTCAAGTCCCTCCTCCCGCCACCCCGGCAGGAGAGCCTCCCCGAGGAGGTCGAGCGGATCAGGAGCGCGCTCGGCTGGAACCCCCGGACCGTGCCCGCGGGACCCGGTCGGATCAAGGCACCCCGGGCCCGGCACTGATCCGCGGGGCCCCGCGGCCCGGGACGCCGACGGACCGGGGACGGCCCGCGCGTCGCGCCCCCGGCGGCCCCGCCACCCCACCGCCCCCTTCGCAGCCGGCTCCGCGCGGCCCGACAGAGAGCACCACACGATGACCCAGTCCACCCCGCCCCGCCACGCCGTCGTCATCGGCGCCGGCATGGCCGGCCTGCTCGCCGCGGCCGTCCTCTCCGAGCACGCGACGGTCACGATCATCGACGCCGACACGCTGCCCGAGGCCCCGACGCCCCGACGCGGGCTGCCGCAGGCCCGCCACGTCCACGTCATGTGGTCGGGCGGGGCGCGGGCCATCGAGGCGCTCCTGCCGGGCGTCGGCGAGGAGTGGACCGCCGCCGGCGCGATCCGCCGCAGCCTGCCCACCGACCTGGTGACGATGACCGCGCAGGGGTGGCTCCCGCGCAGCGGCGAGCGGCAGTTCAGCATCTCGTGCAGCCGCGACCTCCTCGACTCGGTGGTCCGTCGCCGCGTGGTCTCCCTGCCCGGGGTCACCACCCTCCAGCGCAGCCGGGTGCGGGCCCTGGAGGGGACGGCCGCGCGGATCACCGGTGTGCGCGTCGACACCCCCGAGGAGCGGAACCGGCCGATCGCGGCGGACCTCGTCGTCGACGCGAGCGGCCGCGGCTCCCGGGCCCTGTCCTGGCTGGAGGGGCTGGGCGTGACCGGCGTACGGCAGGCCGGGGTGGACTCCGGCCTGGTCTACGCGACCCGGTTGTTCGAGGCGCCCGAAGGGGCCCACGCCCTGGGCTTCCCCATCGTCAACGTCCAGTCCGACCCCCGCGTGCCCGTACCCGGGCGGACCGCGACGATCGTCCCGATCGAGGACGGCCTGTGGCAGGCCACCCTGTCCGGCACCCGGGGCGGCCAACCCACCAACGACCCCGAGGCCTTCGTCCCGTTCGCCAGGAGCACCCGCCACCCCATCGTCGGCGAACTCCTCGAAGGTCGGAAGCCGCTCGGCGACGTCGCCGTCACCCAGGGCACCGCGAACCGGCGGATCCTCTTCGAGAAGGCCGACCTGCCGGACGGGTTCTTCGCCGTCGGGGACTCCGTCGCGACCTTCAACCCCCTCTACGGGCAGGGCATGACCGTCGCCGCCCGGGGCCTCCTCGCGGTCCGCGCCCTGCTGCGCGCCGAGGGGCTCGCGCGGCCCGGATTCGGCAACGCGGCGCAGCGCGCCCTCGCCCCGCAGGTGGCCACCGCGTGGGAGCTCGCCACCTCGCAGGACATCAAGTACCCGGGCGCCGAGGGCATGCGGCCCCGACCCGGGGCCGGGCTCCTCGACGCCTACGTCAACCGGCTGATGACCGGGGCCACCACCCAGGAGCCGCTGACCGCGGCCTTCCTGGAGGTCATCACCATGTCCAGCCCGCCCACGCACTGGTTCCGCCCCGAGCTGATGTGGCGGGTGGTGCGCGCCTCCGGGCGGGGCGCCCTGAAGGCACCCCCGCTCACGGCCGCCGAACGGACGGTGGCCGGCCTCGACCCCGCCGACCGCGCCCGGTGAGCCAGGGACTCCCGCTGTACCTGGCGGGGGCCGTGATGGTCCTCGCCCTGCTGGTGAAGGCCCCGGACCTGCGGCGCGGCCGCGACCAACCGATCATGCGGGCCGTCTGCGCGCTGCTGGGCGTCGGCTGCCTGCTCGCCTTCCTCGCGGCCCCGCCCTCGCTGGCCGCCGTCAACCGGGTCACCGGGATCGTCAACGGCGCGGCCCCCCTGGTGTACGGCTTGCTGACGGCCTTCTCGGGGGCCTCCGTCGTACTGATCCTGCACTGGTCCGGCGGTCCGCCGGAGGCCCTGCGGCGGGCGACGCGGTGGACGGTCGTGGTGTTCGGCACCGTGTGCGTGGCGATCTTCGTGCTGTTCGCGCTGGGGGACGCGCCCGTGGAGCGGCTGCGGGACCTGGACACGTACTACGCCGACACTCCCTGGCTGCGCGAGATGATCGTCTGCTACCTCCTCGCGCACACCGCGGGCAGTGCCGCGCTGACCCTGCTGTCCCTGAAGTGGCTGCTGCGGCTGGACGCCGGGCTGCGGCCGCTGCGCTGGGGGCTCGGGCTGCTGATGCTCGGCGGGGTGCTGGACCTCGGCTACGCCGCGGCGAAGTGGGCGGCGGTGGGGGCCCGTTGGGCGGGTCGCGACTGGGACGCGCTGTCCACGGACCTGGCTCCGCCGCTGGCCTCGGCGGCGGCGCTGCTGATGGCCGCCGGGTTCGTCGTGCCGATGATCGGCGGATCGGCCGCCTGGCGGGACTTCGCGCAGTACCGGCGGCTGCGCCCGCTGTGGAAGGCGCTGCGGGACTTCGCCTCCCTCAGCGTGACGACGGTGCCGCTGACGTGGTGGTCCCCGGTGGGGATCCGGCTGATCCACCGCGAGTCGGTGATCGACGACGGGGTGCTGGCCCTGGTCGGCTGGTTCGACCCCGCCGTACGGTCGGCGGCCTACGAGGCCGCGCGCCGCCAGGGTCACCCGGAGGCGGCCGCCCGGGTGGTCGCGGACGCCGCGATGCTGGCCGCCGCCTGCCGGCTGCGGGCGGCCGGCGAGCGGGCGGGCGGACACGGCCCCCCGCCGGGTCCGCGGGCGGGGGCGGAGGCCCCGTACGGGTTGGGCGGGCAGCCCCTGGCGGCGCTCGCCCGGGAGTTCCGCCGCTCCCCCATCGTGGCGGCGGCCCGGCGGGGCGGGAGCGCGTGCCGGGCGTCGCGGGGCGGGCGGGAGTTCGACGACGGGCCCTAGGCCGCCTCTTTCGGATCTTGCCGGTCAAGCCCGCGTCGTTCGGTGCCATGGGGTCTCCCCAGGCCCGCAGGGCCGAGGGGAAGCATCGCAAGGCGGAGAGGCTCCCGACTACTGGACGTACTCGGGTGCCTCGACAACGCGGCGAGGCGCGGTGCCGAGCGGCAGGGGGCACCTCCCAGCCCCCTGGGGCTGGGGGAGGGTCAGGCAAGATCCGGAAGAGACGGCCTAGCGGGCCGCCGCGCGCGGCGCCGGCTCCCGGGCGAGCCAGGCCCCGTAGGCGCGCACCCGGCGGCGGTGGCGGAGGCTGTCGGTGGTGAACACCCAGCGCGGGAAGGCGGTGGGGCGGGGCTCGCGGCCGTGGGCCAGGCGGGCCAGCTGGAAGCGCATCAGGGCCAGCACCCCGGCGCCGGCCAGGTCCTTGTCCTTCCACGCCAGTCGGGGCACGGTGACCCGTACGTCCTCGCCGGCCCGCCAGCGCTCGGGCAGGTCGGGGCGCAGGGCCAGGGCGGAGGCCATGCCGACGACCGCGAAGCCGCGCTCCAGGACCCGTTCGGCGGTGGCGCGGCGGGCTATGCCGCCGGTCAGCATGAGCGGGACGGTGGCGGAGGCGGGCAGGCTCTCGGCGAGGGAGAGGAAGTACGCCTCCCGTTCCAGGGTCCGCCGGTCGGTGGTGCGGCCGAGGGAGGCGGGGCTCTCCACGGTGCCGCCGGAGAGCTCGACCAGGTCGACGCCGAGGTCGCCGAGGACCTTGATGACCTGCTGCGCGTCCTCGATGTCGAAGCCGCCCCGCTGGAAGTCGGCGGCGTTGAGTTTGACGCCGAGGGCGAAGCCCGGGGAGACGGCCTCGCGGACGGCGGTGACGATCTCGGTGAGCAGCCGGACGCGGTTCTCCGGGGTGCCGCCCCAGCGGTCGGTGCGCCGGTTGACGAGCGGGGAGAGGAACTGGCTCAGCAGGTAGCCGTGGGCCGCGTGGATCTGGACCCCGTGGAAGCCGGCCTCCTCGGCGCGGCGGGCGGTGACGGCGAAGCGGGCGACGGTCTGTTCGATGTCGTCCTCGGTCATGGCGGTGGGGCGGGCGAACCGCTTGGTGTGTCTGCCCAGGCTGATGGCGATGTCGGACGGGGCCCAGGCGGTGCCGGGCATGTCAGAGCCGACCTGACGGCCCGGGTGGTTGATCTGCATCCACACCCGGCCGCCGCCGCTCGCCGCGGCCCGTGCCCAGCGGCGGAAGGGCTCCAGAGGGGAGTCGGCGTCCAGGACGATGGTGCCCGGCGCCGTCAGGGCCCGCCGGTCGACCATCACGTTCCCGGTGACGATGAGGCCGCAGCCGCCGCGGGCCCAGCGCGCGTAGAGCCGCTCGACGCGGGCGTCGGGCAGCTGGCCGGGCTGGGCGGCGAGGCTCTCTTCCATGGCCGCCTTGGCGAGGCGGTTCGGGAGGGTGCTACCACCGGGTAGGTCGAGTGGCGTGAACAGGTCCATCACAAATCCCCCCAAAAGCGTGCGGCATGGGCGCTGCGGCAGCCCGGGGCACAAGATACCCGCCATCCGCGACGGTCCGTCAGGCACCTGCGCGATCCAACGGACGGGCCCCGGCGCCCGTTTGCGCGGGGTTCGCACAGCGGTGCACGGGGTCCGCAATCCGGAGACCGGACGGCACCCCGGGCCCCGGCGCGGGGCCCGGACAGCCCGAACGCCCCGGACCGAAGGGTCCGGGGCGTTCGACGTGCAAGGCGTACGGGCGTACGGGCGTACGGCGTACGGCGTACGGGGCGATGTGCGCGGGCTCAGAGCTCCGCGAGGTCCAGACCGGCCTGCTCGGCGGCCGCCCGGACGGTCTGCTCCAGCAGCACCGCGATGGTCATGGGACCGACGCCGCCGGGCACCGGGGTGATGAGCGAGGCGCGGGCGGCAGCGGACTCGAAGTGCACGTCGCCGACGTTGCCCTCGTTGTAACCGGCGTCGAGCACGACGGCGCCCGGCTTGATGTCCTCGCCCCGGATGAACTCCGCCTTGCCGACGGCGGCGACCAGCACGTCGGCCTGGCGCACGATCGAGGACAGGTCCCGCGTGCGGGAGTGACAGTAGGTGACCGTGGCGTTGCGCTCCAGCAGGAGCATGCCGGCCGGCTTGCCGAGGATGGCGCTGCGGCCGACCACGACGGCGTGCTTGCCGGTGAGGTCCACGTCGTAGGCCTCCAGCAGGCGCATGATGCCGCCGGGGGTGCAGGAGACGAAGCCCGGCAGCCCGAAGCCCATGGCGGCGAAGGAGTGCATGGTCACGCCGTCGACGTCCTTGCCCGGGGCGATGGCCTCGAAGGCGGCGCGCTCGTCGATGTGGTGCGGGACGGGGTGCTGGAGCAGGATGCCGCTGATCTCCGGGTCCTCGGAGAGGGCGGTGATCGTGGCGACGAGCTCCTCGGTGGTGGTCGAGGCGGGCAGCTCCACGTGGCGGGAGGTGATCCCGGCCTTGGCGCAACGGTTCTGCTTCATGCGCACGTACGTGACGGAGGCGGGGTCCTCGCCGACCAGGACGGTGGCGAGACAGGGCGCGGCGCCGGTGCGCTCGGTGATCTTCGCGGCGACGGCGGCGGTCCGCTCCGAGATGCGGCGGGCGAGGGCGGTGCCGTCCATGAGCCGTGCGCCGGAGGTCGGGGCGGCGGCGGTGGCCGTGGTGGCGGGCTGGGCAGTCTGGGCAGTCGTCACGGGGTCTCCTGAACGTCGCTGCGGATCGCGGTTCGCCCAGGCGCGCGGCAGTCGGCGTACGTCAGGCACGCCGGGCCGCTCCCCGGTGGTGATCCACCCGAACGCCAGTCACGGCCCGCCGCCCACTGTAGTCGACTTATCCGGTGGATGACCGGCGCCCGACCTGGGACGATCGATACATGACGCGTACTTTCGACCATCTTGTCGCCGAGGCCGAATCCGTCTCCGTCGACGGCTGGGACTTCTCCTGGCTCGACGGCAGGGCCACCGAACAGAGGCCCTCCTGGGGCTACCAGCGGCTGCTGGGCGAGCGTCTGGCCGGCGTCCGCTCGGCCCTGGACATCCAGACCGGCGGAGGCGAGGTGCTCGCGGGAGCGGGCCCCCTGCCGCCGCTGATGGCGGCCACCGAGTCCTGGCCGCCCAACATCGAGAAGGCGACCCGCCTGCTGCACCCGCTGGGCGCGGTGGTGGTCGCCGACGCGGACGAGCCGCCGCTGCCCTTCGGCGACGGGGCCTTCGAGCTCGTCGCCAGCCGGCACCCGGTGACCATCTGGTGGGACGAGATCGCCCGGGTGCTGACCCCGGGCGGCACCTACCTGTCGCAGCAGGTGGGTCCGGCGAGCGTCTTCGAACTGGTGGAGTACTTCCTGGGGCCGCAGCCCGAGGAGGTCCGCCGCGGCCGGCACCCCGACGACGCCGTCGCCGATGCCACGAAGGCGGGACTGGAGGTGGTCGAGTTGCGCTCCGAGCGGTTGCGGACCGAGTTCCACGACATCGGAGCCGTGATCTACTTTCTACGGAAGGTGATCTGGATGGTGCCCGGCTTCACGGTCGGGCAGTACCGGGACCGGCTGCGCGAGCTCCACGAACGGATCGAGCGCGAAGGCCCGTTCGTCGCGCACACCGCCCGTTTCCTGATCGAGGCCCGCAAGGCCGAGTGACGGGGACCACGGCGGAACGTGCGGCTCCGGAGCCGACGGATCCACGCCGGATCCGGTTGCGCGGCCACAGCGTGGCGCAGGTCACTCAATTCAGCGCGTAACGAATCGACTCGGGCGTGCGATGAACCGACAGGTGTCCTCGCGCGGCCCGGAATACAGACCCCCCTCGGGTCTGTTTCCCGAGTTCGCGCGATGATGTCCCGCCCACTTCCTATCTGTTCGCAACGAGAGGCTCCTTGTGTCGCTCAGCCCGTCCCGTACGTTCCCTCCGGAGATCGCCGAATCGGAGGCCCTCGTCGCGCTCGTCGAGCGCGGCCGCGAGCAGGGTCACATCAACGGTGACGACGTGCGCCAGGCCTTCGAGGCCGGCCGCATCCCGGTGGACCAGTGGAAGCGGGTCCTGCGCAGCCTGAACCAGGTCCTGGACGAGGAGGGTGTCGCCCTCCACGTCAGCGCCGCTCCCGCCACCAAGGCTCCTGCCAAGAAGCCCCGCAAGGCAGCCGCCGCCCCCGCCCGCACCGTGACCAAGAAGGCGGCCGCCGCGCCGCGCCCCATCGGCGCGCGCAAGGCCTCCGCGGCGAGCACGGCCCCCGCGGCCGCCGCCGCGGCGATATCCGCCACGTCGACCACCGCCGGGGACGAGACGACGGTCGAGGCCGCCGCCGAGCCCAAGAAGCGCGTGGTCAAGAAGACCGCCGCCAAGAAGGCCACGGCCACCAAGAAGACCGCCGCCACGAAGAAGGCCGGTGCCAAGGACGCCGACGACGCCGAGAACCCGGCCGTCGAGGGCGAGGAATGGGCCGTCGAGGACCTCGCCGAGGAGGCCGAGGAGGAGGCGCCCAAGGCCGGTGGCCAGGGCTTCGTCCTGTCCGACGACGACGAGGACGACGCTCCGGCGCAGACGGTCATGGTCGCCGGCGCCACCGCCGACCCCGTCAAGGACTACCTGAAGCTGATCGGCAAGGTGCCGCTCCTCAACGCCGAGCAGGAGGTGGAGCTCGCCAAGCGCATCGAGGCGGGTCTCTTCTCCGAGTACAAGCTCGAAGAGGAGGAGGACCACAAGCCCGCGTTCAAGCGCGAGCTGGAGATCCTCGTCGAGGACGGCCGCCGCGCCAAGAACCACCTGCTGGAGGCCAACCTCCGCCTCGTGGTCTCGCTGGCCAAGCGCTACACCGGCCGCGGCATGCTCTTCCTGGACCTGATCCAGGAGGGCAACGTCGGTCTGATCCGCGCCGTGGAGAAGTTCGACTACACCAAGGGCTTCAAGTTCTCCACGTACGCGACCTGGTGGATCCGGCAGGCGATCACGCGCGCCATGGCCGACCAGTCCCGCACCATCCGCATCCCCGTCCACATGGTCGAGATCATCAACAAGCTGGCCCGTGTCCAGCGCCAGATGCTCCAGGACCTCGGCCGGGAGCCCACTCCGGAGGAGCTGGGCAAGGAGCTCGACATGACCCCGGAGAAGGTCATCGAGGTCCAGAAGTACGGGCGCGAGCCGATCTCCCTGCACACCCCCCTGGGTGAGGAGGGCGACAGCGAGTTCGGTGACCTCATCGAGGACTCCGAGGCCGTCGTCCCGGCGGACGCGGTGTCCTTCACCTTCCTCCAGGAGCAGCTCCAGTCGATCCTGGGGACGCTCTCCGAGCGCGAGGCGGGCGTGGTCTCCATGCGCTACGGCCTCAACGACGGCCAGCCGAAGACGCTGGACGAGATCGGTCGCGTGTACGGGGTCACCCGTGAGCGCATCCGCCAGATCGAGTCCAAGACCATGTCGAAGCTGCGCCACCCGTCGCGTTCGCAGGTGCTGCGCGACTACCTCGACTGATCGTCCCCTCGTCACGGACACAAGGAAGCCCGCGCCGATCGGCGCGGGCTTCCGCGTGTGCGGGGCGGGGGCGACGCGCCCGTCAGGCGGCGGCGCGGTGCCTGCGGGCCGACATCAGGGCGTAGACGAGGACGCCCGCGAAGAGGAACAGGACGCCCTGGTAGACGGCCGCGTAGCCGGATCCGGCGACCAGCCACATCGAGAAGCCGAAGGCCAGGCAGGCCAGGGTGGCGTCGCGGACCAGCCGCCCGCGGTGCACCCGCTCGCCTTGGCCGGACGCCAGGAAGTAGAGCTGGGCGGCGGTGGAGAGCAGGTAGGGCACGGTCGCCGTGAAGGTGGTGACCAGGACGAGGACCTCGAAGACCCCCTCGGAGCCGGCCGTGTAGTTGTACACGGTCAGGCAGGAGGCCAGGACCACGGTGACGACGACGCCGACGACGGGCACCCCGCGCCTCTTCGTGGCGAAGACCTTCGGGAAGAGCCCGTCACGGGCGGCGGCGTACGGGGTCTGCGCGCTGAGCAGGGTCCAGCCGTTGAGGGCGCCGAGCATCGAGATCACCGCGGCGCAGGCGACGAGGGTGCCGCCCCAGGTGCCGCCGAACATCGCGTTGACGGCGTCGGTGAAGGGCGCCTCGGAGGAGACCAGGTCGTCGTGGGCGACCAGGCCGAAGACCGACAGGGTGCCGAGGAGGTACACGCAGGCGGCGCCCGCCGTGCCCAGGATGGTGGCGCGGCCGACGTTGCGCGCCGGGTCGCGGACCTCGCCGGCGCTGACGGCGGCGGACTCCACGCCCAGGTAGCTGAACAGCAGGATCGCGGCGGAGGCGGAGACGGCCCCGACGGCGCTCTGGTCGCCCGCCCGGAAGGGGCCGAGGTTGTCCGGGTCGAAGAAGAACAGGCCGCCGAAGGCCACCAGCAGCAGCGGGAGCAGCTTCAGGACGGTCGCGACGAGCTGCACGGCGCCCACGTAGCGGGTGCCGGCCAGGTTGGCGAGGGCGGGCAGCCACTGCACGGCCAGTGCCGCCAGGCACATGGCCCACTTGTGGTCGCCGATCGCCGGGAACAGCACGCCGAGGTAGCCGACGGCCGCCACGGCGAGGGCCGCGTTCGAGACCCAGGCGGTGATCCAGTAGCTGTAGGCGGCGAGGAAGCCCGCGAAGTCGCCGAAGGCCGCCCGGACGTAGACGTACGGGCCACCGGTGCGCGGGTGGCGTTCGGCGAGCCGGCCGAAGACCAGGGCCAGGGCGATGGCGCCGACGGTGAGGACCCCGAAGGCGAGCAGGCTGATCGTGCCGAAGGGGGCGACCGAGGCGGGCAGCAGGAAGATCCCGCCACCGATGATGTTGCCCATGACCAGGCAGGTGGCGATGGGGAGCCCGAACCGGCGGGCGTGCGGGCCGCCGCCGTCGCGGCCGGCTGCGGCCTGTGTGCCCTGCCCCTGGTCCGCGGCCTCGTCGGCCGGCGGGCCGGTGGTCTCTGCGGGCGGGGCTGCGGTGCTGGTCATCGGTGGTGCGCCTCTGGGTGTCTCACATGGTGGGCAGGTCAACACATGGTTGACCACGGCGATGTGCGCACCAAATCACCGATTTTCGTCCGGCGCGCGCACCCCAGCGGACGGAAGGGTTCCGTCGGATGCGGCCTCCCACCGGTGATCCTTCGGGAGCGGCGACTCCCCGAGCGTGGCCGAATCCAGCCCGCCCGGGGCCGAAAGCGGCACCTGGGGGCCGTCCGCCTCGCGCAACCAGCGGCGCAGCACCGCGTGGACGGACTCCGCCCCCACCAGCCCCGGGCCCGGCTCCGACAGCTCCGTCGGCCACATCAGGAACGGGAGCCCCTGGGCCCCGCCCAGTCCGCCGTGCGAGCCGATCTGCTCCTCGAAGGCGTGCACCTCCCCGGTGGCGGGGTCGTACGCGGAGTTGACCATGATGTCGGCCACGTGCGGGAAGGCGTCCGTACGCCGCACCGCGTCCGCCGCGCCCGGCCCGAACGCCGCCAGCAGCTCCTCCGCCTCGCCCGGCACGTCCAGCCGCGCCACCGCGCCGCCGGGCCCCAGCACCTCCCCGTCCACCAGCAGGAAGCCCACCCCGGGGTGGTTGGCCAGGGTGGCCAACAGCGCGGGGTGCGACCGCTCGATCCGGGCCCGCGAGGCCCGCCCCGGCACGTCGGGGAACGAGACCAGCCCCAGGTTGCCGGAGGCCAGCACCACCGGGTCAAAGCCCCGGGCGGGCCGGTCCTCCCCCGTCTCCGCCCCCGTCTCCTCCGGCCGGTGCAGCGCCGCCAGCACCGCGGCGCGGGCCTCCGCCCCGCTGCGGGTGCGGCCGACGCGGCGGGACACCGGCAGCCCGCAGCCGGCCCGCACCAGGTCCTTCAGGGTGAGCCCGTAGCGGCCGAGGAAGGTCTCCCCCGGGCTCTGCCCGTGGTCCGAGAGCAGCACGAAGCGGTACTCGCGTGGCGCGTGCTCGGCGACCCGGGCGATCAGGGCGAGGCTCCGGTCGAGCCGGGCCAGGACCCGGTCGGTGTCCCGGCCGCGCGGACCGGAGTGGTGCGCGACCTCGTCGTAGGCCACCAGGTCGGCGTAGACGGCCGTACGGCCCGCGAGCACGTCCCCGATCACCGCCGCGACGACCACGTCGCGCTCGATCACCGTCGCGAAGGCCCTGATCAGCGGGTACAGTCCGCCGCGCGCCACCCGGGGGCGCACCTCGCGCATCCGCGCGCGCAGCGACTGGCCGATCTCGCGGACCACCTCGGACACGAAGGACAGCGCCGTGCGGACGGCGTTCGCCGGGTCGGCGAAGTACGCGAAGTACCCCGCGCGGGAGCGGTTGGCGCGCCCTCGTCGGGCCGAGACCGACAGGACCAGCGCCAGCTGGTCGGCGCCCCCGCTGAACAGGTTGCCCCGACTGGCCCCGTCGAGGGTGAGCAGGCCGCCGTCACCGGTGCGGGCGACGGCGCGGCGTTGGAGTTCGGCGGCGCAGGTGGGCCGGTTGCAGACCATCACCTCGCCGGTCTCCTTCTCGTACCAGCGGAAGGCGGGCACGTCGAAGTTGGATCCGTGGAGGATGCCGAGCTGGCTGGCCCCGGTCTGGCTGGACCAGTCCGTACGCCAGGACGTGACGCGGTGCCCTCCCTCCAGCCAGCCGGCCACCGTCGGCATCAGCCCGCCGGCGGCCGCGCGACGCAGCTCCGCGTAACCCACCCCGTCGAGCTGGAGCACGACCAGCGCCGGCGGCGCCTCCTCGCGCCCGGGCCCGCCGGCCCGGCGCCCGCGCCGCCTGCGGCGGTCGGCGAGCCGGTACAGCCGGCGGCGGTAGGCCTCGTCGTCGCGGACCGCGAGGGCGGTGGAGGTGGCCGAGGCGACGGCGGACATCACGGCGGCGACGACGACCGCCGTCTCGGGGGCGAGGGCGCCGCGCCCGTCGGGGACGAGGCTCAGCGCCATCAGGAGGAGCGAGCCGTTGAGGAAGAAGACGAGCAGGCCGAGCACGAGCGCCGGCACCAGCAGCAGGGCCCGTACGATCACCGGCCACACCAGGGCCGTCAGCAGGCCGAAGGCGCCGGCGCCCCAGGCGGCCGTCAGCCCGATGCGGGTGACGCTGTCGCCGTCGGCGGACTGGAGGCGGAAGTCCGGCAGGATCCCGGCGAGCACGAGCATCGTGAGGGTGGAGGCCGCCCACACCAGGACCACGCGCGCCAGTGCGCCGCCCGCGCTCCGCCACCGCACCCGTACCCGCCCTCGTCGCACGCCGCACCCGCCTCGCTCCCCGGCCCGCGCCCGCGCGGGCCCCCGGCCAGCGTCGCACAGGGCGGCGGACGGGGGTGGTCGACACGGGTGGCGCGGGAACGTACGGGGGGTGGCGGGCGGGGTGGCGGCGCCGGACCGGCCGGGCGGGGCGGCCGGGCGGGCCGGCCCGGTCAGTCGGGGCTCAGGTGCCGTCGTAGCCGGCGGTGGGCATCGACAGGCGCCGGTGCACCTCGGCCTTCATGGCGGAGGTGTAGCGGGGTTCGTCGAGCCCCGCGGTCTCCAGGCGCACCCCGCGCCGCGCGCACTCGGCGGTGAACTCCTCCACGGAGCGCAGGGCGCGGGCGAGGACCCTGCGGTTCGGGGCGACGAACAGGTCGACCTGGCCCGCGTCGACGTCGCACCAGAGCCCGCAGTGGTCGGCCCGCAGGCCGTAGAAGAGCAGGTGCCTGGTCACCACGTAGCCCTGGTCCGCCGCCCAGCGCGCGCACATGGCGTGCTGGCTGCGGGTGTCGACGGCGAAGGGGTCGGCGTCGAGTTCCTCAAGGGGGACCAGGCTGGCGATCGCGGCCACGCGCAGCGCATCCATGGCGCCCGACCCTACTCCGATCCGGGCCCGGGGAGGAGGGGGCCGGCAGGTTCCGCTTCACGCTGACGGGCGCGACGGGGAGCGCGTTCGAGGGTTACGGGCGGATCGTGGGGGCAAGGCCTAGGCTCGGGAGGTGCGGGGGCGAGGGAGGGAGTCGCGGTGCCGGTCGAAATCACCTGGTGGGGGCACGCCACGTGCACGGTGTCGGATTCCGGGGTGCGGGTGCTGACCGATCCGCTGTTCGCCCGGCGGCTGGCGCACCTGCGCCGGCGGCGGGGGGCGGTGCCCCCGCCCGAGGCGGCCGAGGCGGACGTGGTGCTGGTTTCGCACCTGCACGCCGATCATCTGCACCTGCCGTCGCTGGCGCGGCTGGCGCGCGGTACCCGTCTCGTGGTGCCGAGGGGCGCCCGTAGGGCGCTGCCGGGGCTCGCGCGGCTGGCGGGGGTCATGGGGCTGGTGGTGACGGAAGTGATCCCGGGTGAGGTGGTGGACGTCCGGGGGGAGGTACGGATCCGGGCGGTCAGCGCGCGCCACGACGGGCGCCGGCTGCCGGTGGGACCGCAGCGCGCGCCCGCGCTCGGCTACGTGGTGGAGGGGGCCGGGCGGACCTACTTCGCCGGGGACACGGGCCTGTTCGCCACCATGGCCGAGGAGGTCGGGCCGGTGGACGTGGCGCTGTTGCCGGTGGGCGGCTGGGGCCCGTACCTGGGTCCGGGCCACCTGGACGCGCAGCGGGCGGCGCGGGCCCTGGCCTCGCTGGCCCCGGCGGCGGCCGTGCCGGTGCACTACGGGACGTACTGGCCGATCGGGATGGACGCCGTGCGGCCGCACGAGTTCCACGCGCCGGGCGAGGACTTCGCCCGGCACGCGCTGCGGCTGGCGCCGAAGGTGACGGTGCGCGTCCCGGACCACGGGGAGCGGGTGTCGCTGCCGTGACCCTGTTGCGGGAGGCGGCGGCGGTGGTCGGCGGGACGCCGGCCGAGACCACCGGGCAGGCCGTCGGCTACCCGGCGCTGTTCCTCCTGGTGGCCCTCGGCGCGCTGGTGCCGGTGATCCCGACGGGGGCGCTGGTGAGTTCGGCGGCGGTGGTGGCCTTCCACCACCAGCCGGTGCCGCTCGGGGTGTTGTTGGTCTTCGGGGTGTCGGCGCTCGCGGCGTTCGTCGGCGACGTCGCCCTGTACGGGCTCGGGCTGCGCGGGGTGCGGTCGCGGGGAGGCTCGCGGTGGCTGGAGTCCCTGCGGGGGCGGGCCACTCCGGAGCGGCTGGAGTGGGCGAGGGCGAGGCTGGACGAACACGGGGTCCAGGTGCTGGTGTTGTCACGCCTGGTGCCGGCCGGCCGGATCCCGGTGATGCTGGCGTGCCTGTGGGGCGGGGTGCCGATGCGGCGGTTCGCGCGCGGGGACGCGCCGGCCGCCCTGGCGTGGGCGGCGACGTACGGGCTGATCGGGATCCTGGGCGGATCGCTGTTCTCCGACCCCTGGAAGGGCGTGGCCCTGGCGGTCGCCCTGACCGTGGTGATCAGCGTGGCCCCGGGCCTGTGGCGCCGGCTGCGCGGCACGCGCGAGACCCCCTAGGGACCCTACCGGCCACGGCAGGGGGATCCCCGTCCGATCGCGCGGTCGGGCGGGGATCCCGGGAGGGGGCGGCTGCGGGGGTCAGGGGCGGGGTGGGGTGGGGTGGTGTCGCGGGCCAGGGGCGGGACGTGGTCGGCCCAGGGGCGGGCGGCCTCCAGCTGCGCCGCCACCCGCACGATCGTGGTCTCGTCGTGTTCCCGGCCCACCAGCTGTACGGCCAGCGGCAGTCCGTCGGCGGCGAACCCGGCCGGTACGGAGGCCGCCGGGTTCCCGGTGACGTTCCACAGCGCCGTGTAGGCGACCATCGGGCGGGAGCGGAGCATCGCGCCCGCCATGCCGAGGCCGTCGAGGACGCCGATCCGGCGGGGCCGCTCGGCGAGGGTCGGGGTCAGGAGCAGGTCGCAGCGGTCGAAGACCCGGTTGGCCCGTACCGCCAGCCGCTCCCCGGCGCGGATCGCCCACTCCACCGCCCCCTCCGGGGCCAGCGAGGCGACCCGCACGACCTGCCGGGTGCGCCGTTCGAGCAGGTCGGGACGGTCCACGGTACGGGCCTCGGCGCGTACGCCGCCGTAGAACTGGGGCAGGAACGCGGCCGTGGTGTCCGGGTAGCGGGGGTCGATCTCGCGTACGTCGTGACCGAGTTCGCGCAGCAGGCGGGCCGTCTCGCGCACGGCCGCCACGTGCTCCGGGTGGGGGCGCACGCCGGGTGTGGCGGGCTTGGCCGACCAGCCGATCCGCAGCCGGCCGGGCTCGGTGCCCGCCGCCCGGACGAAGTCGGTCGTGGTGGGGCGGGCCGTCCAGCGGTCGCCCTCCGCGGGGCCGGCGATGACGTCGTAGAGCAGCGCGCTGTCCAGCACGGTGCGGGTGAGCGGGCCCACGGTGCCGAGGGCGTACCAGAGGTGGGGGTTCGGGGCGGTGGGGACCCGGCCGCGCTGCGGTTTGAGCCCGAAGAGGCCGCAGCAGGCCGCCGGGATGCGGATCGAGCCGCCGCCGTCTCCGCCGAGGGCCGCGCCGACGAGTCCGGCCGCGACGGCGGCCGCGCTGCCGCCGCTGGAGCCGCCGGGGGTGCGGGTGGTGTCCCAGGGGTTGCGGGTGTGGCCGTGCGCGGCGGATTCGGTGAAGGGCCACTGCCCGAACTCCGGCATCGTGGTCTTGCCGACGATCACCGCCCCGGCCTCCCGGAGCCTGCGGACGACCTCCGCGTCGGCGGCGGCGGGGGTGCGCTGGGCCTCTCCGCCGAAGGTGGTGCTCTCGCCGGCCACGTCCAGTTCGTCCTTGACGGCGATCGGTACGCCGAGCAGCGGGCGCTCGTCCCCGGCGGCGCGGGCCGCGTCACGGGCGTCGGCCTCCGCGAGCGCCTGCCGGGCGAGGACCACGCGGTAGGCGCCGAGTTCCCCGTCGAGTCGCTCGGTCCGCCGCAGCGCGGCCTCGGTCAGCGCCCGGGCGGTCACCTTCCCGGCCCGCACCGCCTCCGCCTGCCGGGCCACCCCCAGGAACAGCAGTTCACTGTCGTCCACGTACGCGCCTTCCCCTCGGTGCTTCGACGCACGGCACGCTATGCGCTGCGGCTCCCGTGCGACAGGGGTGGTTCAGCCGGCCGCGGAGGGCGCGGCGGTCGAAAGGGGTGACCCGCCCCCGGGCACGGCGATCAGGGGTGACGTCCGTGGTCGCCGGTCGCTTCCCCGTGCGCGATCCCGTGTCGGCGATCTTCCCGAAGGGGCTGGACCTCAAGTGCGGTTGGGTTCGTAGGCTCGCGGTCGTCGGAGGGGAACCCGTACGACCGAACGGAGCGCAGACGCCATGGAGTACTCGCACAGCGACGCGGAACTGGCCCATCAGCCCATCGGCTACTGGAGTTGGGCCGCCTACGACGCGGTGGTCGGCCGCACCCGCGGCGCGCTCGCCGAGATCGGCACCACCCAGCCGCAGTGGTGGATCCTGGCCCGGTTGGCCCTGGCCGAGCCCGAGGACAGGACCCGGGAGGCGGTCGCCGCCACCCTGCGCGGCTACCTCGCGGTCGGCGCGGAGGGCATCCACGAGGAGATCGACACGACGATCGCCCGGGGCTGGGTGACCGAGGAGCCCGCGGGCGGTCTCGGACTCACCGCCGAGGGACGGGAGTTCTTCGACCGCGCGGCGGCCCTCCAGAAGGACCTGTGGAGCGAACGGCACGCCGGCATCCCGGACGAGGAGTACGTCGCCACCCTCAAGGTGCTCCAGCGCTTCATCCACAACACCGGCGGGCGGGCCTGGCACCACTGAGCGGCGGTGCGCGCGTCAGGGGGCCGGCAGGGTGCGGGAGGCACCGATGGGGAGGTCCCAGAGGCACTCGCGCGGCAGACCGGCCCGCGACCAGGCCGCGCGGACCCGGCGCAGGGGTTCCGTGACGGGCTCCGCCGAGAGGACGAAGGTGCCCCAGTGCATCGGGGCCATCCGCCGCGCGCCGAGGTCCACGCAGGCCCGTACGGCCTCCTCGGGGTCGGTGTGGACGTCGCGGAGCCACCAGCGGGGGGCGTAGGCGCCGATCGGCAGGAGGGCGAGGTCAATGCCGGAATGGCGGCGGCCGATCTCGGCGAACCAGTGCCCGTAGCCGGTGTCCCCGGCGAAGTGGACCTTGCGGCCGGTGGCCGTGTCCGTGAGCACCCAGCCGCCCCACAGGGTCCGGCAGGTGTCGAGGAGGAAGCGCCGGGACCAGTGGTGCGCGGGCACGAAGTCGAAGCGTACGCCGCCCAGTTCGGCGGACTCCCACCAGTCGAGTTCGGTGATCCGGGTGAAGCCCCGGCGGCGGCACCAGCGGGCGAGGCCGGCGGGGACGAAGAGGGGGGTGCGGCGAGGCAGCCGCCTGAGGGTCGGGGCGTCGAGGTGGTCGTAGTGGTTGTGGCTGATCACCACGGCGTCCACGGCGGGCAGGTCCTCCCAGGGCACGCCCACGGGGGTCATCCGGGCCGGGGTGCCGAGGATCCGGCGGGACCAGACGGGGTCGGTGAGGACCGTCAGGCCGCCGGTCCGCAGCACCCAACTGGCGTGTCCGGCCCAGGTGACGGAGAGCTCCCCGGGGGCGGTGGCGGGCAGCGGGGCGGGCGCGTAGGGCAGGTAGGGGATGCCGCGCAGGCCCTCGGGGCCGGGTCGCAAGGCGCCCTCCCGGGCCAGGCGGGCGAAGGCCCGGATGCCCGGGAGCGGAGTGGTCAGCCGGTCGGCGAACGAGCGCGGCCACCGGCGGTGCCGCCCGGGCGGGTCGGTGGGGCCGCCGCCGGGGAGGGGCGCGACGGCGGGAACGGGCTCGGCGACAGGCGCCACGGCCGGGGCGGCCAGGGCGGCTGCGGCCGCCGGGACGGACGACACGACCGCGACGGACGGGGCGGCGGCCGGGGCAGGCCGACCGGCCGGGGACTGCGCGGCGGCGGGAACGGGCTCGGCGGCAGGCACCACGGGCGCGACAGGCGCCACGGCCGGGGCGGGCGCGGCGGTGGCCGGGGGTGTGGCGCGGGGGGCGGTGCGGGGGGCGGTGCGGGGGGCGGTGCGGGGCTCGGCGCCCGGGGCCGCGCGGTCGGTCGTGGGGGCGTCCGGCTGGTCGTGCATCAGGTGGTCTCCGTTCGCCGTCGGTCGGCGGGCCCGGCCAGGACCGACCCGAGCAGGTCCAGCGCGCCCCGGACGTGCGGCAGGGCGAGCGGATCGCGGGCGTGGAGCGCCGCGAGCCGCTGTTCCGGGGTGGCGCCGAGCAGCGGGCCGGTGGACAGCCGGACGCGCAGGGCGCCCAGGTCGTCGGCGAAGCGCTGTCCGCCGGGGGTCGCCGCGCCCAGCCGGGCGCCGAGCCAGTCCTCGAGTTCCATCGCGTCGCCGACGCCCTGGCGGGCCAGTTCCGCGCGCAGCGGGGTCAGGTCGACGTACAGGTGCCGGCCGGCCTGCGGGGGCCGCGCCAGGACTCCGACGGCGAGCAGTTCCCGGTGCGCGGCGGCGGCCACCGCGCCGTGCAGGGCGGCGGCGGCGTAGGCCCGGCCGGCGACGGCGTCCGGCTCGTCGAGCGCGTACGCGGCGGCCCCGGCGACGGGGCCCGCGACGAAGGCCCCGGTCGCGGTAAGGACGTCGAGGGTCCGGGCCCTGAGCCAGGTGCCGCGCGGGGTGTCGGGCAAGCGTAGGACGGCGGCGGGCCAGCCCGCGGGCAGTTGGGCCCCGGCGAGGTCGACGAGGACGGCGGCCCGGTCCGGGAGCATCTCGGCCGGGCTGAGGACGAGGGTGTCGTGGGGCCGGTGCACGGTGTCGCGCCAGCTCTCGTCGCTGACGACGAAGAGGCCGGCGGACTGCGCCGCCTCGCAGGCCTCCAGCAGCAGTTCGGGCGGCGGCACGGTCGCGGTGGGGTCGTCGGCGACGGACAGCAGCAGGACGCGCGGGTCGCCGCCCTCGGCGCGGACCCGTCGGACGGTCTCCAGCAGGGCGTACGGGTCGGGTACGCCGCCGCATTCCGCCGGGGTGGGCACGTGGTAGGCGCGGCGTCCCAGCAGCCGGACCTGGGGGGTCCACCAGGCGGGACACGGCCGGGGCAGCAGAACGTCGCCGCCGTGGGCGCCGAGGAGCGCCAGGAGCAGGGCGGGGGCGCCCGGTCCGGCGGCGACGTTCTCGGGGTCGGTGGGCAGGCCGCGGCGGGCCCAGTAGCGGCAGGCGGCCTCCCGCACGGCTTCCCCGCCGCCCGGGGGTTCGGGCGCGGCCCGGTCCGCGGCCTCGGCCAGCACCGCGGTCAGCTCGGGCAGGACCGGCAGTCCGGGTTGCGGGGCGGGGGGACCGTAGCGGACCGGGCCGCGCCCCTCGGGGGCCCGGCGGCGCCTCTCACCGGTCGTCGGCGCGGGCGCCGCCGCGGCGTCCGCACCGCCCTCGGCCGTCCCCTCGGCCATGCCCTCGGCCATGCCCGTCACGGTGCCTCACCTTCCCGCCGCCGCTTCCCGCCGCCGCCCATCGACGTGCCCTTTATACGATTGTTTGCCCCGTGATGCCCGTCAGCCTCGCCTGCCGACCAGGGCGAGCAGTCGGGTCTGGGCGTCCGCCCCGGCCGGGATGTCCAGCGGCTCGGCGAACATCCCGCTCGCGGCGAGGCCGTCGGCGTAGGGCATGACCTCCTTGAGGGCGAACTCCACGAGCCCCTCCGGCAGCCGGTCCGACGCGCCGATGGCCCGCGAGAGGTCCCAGGCGTGCACCACGCAGTCGGCGGTCAGCTCGGAGCAGTACGCCGCCCCGCGCGTCGGCCCGTAGGAGAGGTTCACGGTCCGCTCCAAAGCCCCCGGCTCGGCCAGGGCGTCCCGGGCGCCCGCCGCGGCCCGCTCCCAGGCGGCGACCGGGTCGGCGCCGAGCAGGTCGCCGGAGAGCTCCTCGCCCACGTCCTCGACGGTGCGGCCCCCGGAGACCAGGGGCGGGACCCACAGCATCTCCCCGGTGACGTGGTTGACCAGGTCCCGGACGGTCCATTCGGTGCACGGGGTCGGCGCGCCCCAGCCGTCGTCCGCGACCGCCCGTACGCGCTCGCCGAAGAGCCGCAGCGCCGCGGCGTGTTGTTCGAGCAGGGTCTCGGACACGGTGTCCACCGCCTTCGCCGAGGGCGCCGACGGGGCGCCGGGCCCTCGTGGCCCACTGTCCTCGCCGGCGACACACGCCGCCACCGGTCGATCGACAAGCCTTGCCCGCACAGGGGTGTGTCCACATGTCAAAACATCGGTCTCACAAAGCGAGCGAATCCCTTAACGTGATCATCACCTTCGAGGACGAGGAGCCCCGCCATGGGAGACACGTACGACGCCACGCACGACGCCACGCAGGACACCACGCACGAGACGGCCCACGAGACCGCCGTCTACACCCACGGCCACCACGAGTCCGTCCTGCGCTCGCACCGCTGGCGCACCGCCGCCAACTCGGCCGCGTACCTGATCGGCGAGCTGCGCCCCGGCCTGCGGGTGCTGGACGTGGGCTGCGGACCGGGCACCATCACGGCCGACCTGGCCCGGCTGGTCTCCCCCGGCGGACACGTCACGGCGGTCGACGCCGCCGAGGACGTGCTGGAACGGGCGCGCGCCCACGCGCACGAGAGCGGGCTGTCCGACGCCGTCGACTTCGCCACGGCGGACGTCCACGCCCTGGACTTCGCGGACGACACCTTCGACGTGGTCCACGCCCACCAGGTGCTGCAACACGTCGGAGACCCGGTACGGGCACTGCGCGAGATGCGCCGGGTCTGCCGCCCGGGCGGGATCGTCGCGGTCCGCGACGCCGACTACGCGGCCATGACCTGGTACCCGGCCTCCCCCGGCCTGGACGACTGGCTGGAGCTGTACCGGCGGGTGGCCCGCGCGAACGGCGGCGAGCCGGACGCCGGACGCCGACTGCTGTCGTGGGCGCGCGCGGCGGGCTTCACGGACGTCCGGGCCACCGCGACCGCCTGGTGCTACGCCACGCCCGAGGAGGTCGCCTGGTGGTCCTCGCTGTGGGCCGACCGCACGACGGCCTCCTCGTACGCCTCCGTCGCCGTCGCCGGCGGACACGCCGCACCGGCCGACCTGACCGCCGCGGCCGGGGCCTGGCGGGCGTGGGCCACCGCGCCCGACGCCTGGTTCTCGGTGCTGAACGGCGAACTGCTGTGCCGGGCCTGACGACCGGCGCCCGCCGCCCGCCCCGGTCCGCTCCGGCCCGCCCCGCCCCGCCCCGGTCCGCCCCTTCCCGCCTCACCCCGGCGGGCGCATCCGGAAGTCGTAGGCCGCCGGCAGCGGGCGGTCGGTGAGGCCGGCCCACACCTCCGAGAGGGTCTCCTCCCCCTCCCGCAGGTCGGGGATCTCGAAGCCCTCCTCGAAGACCCGGCGGGCCGCGCCGACGTGCCCCTCGGCGGCCAGCAGGCGGGCGGCCAGCAGCCGGAAGCGCCCCTGCTCGCGCAGGGCGGGCCGCAGCCGGTCCCACACGGCACGGGCCGCGCCCAGCCGGCCCACGGCGAGCAGCGCGGCCAACGCCTCCCGGCCCAGCGCGGACTCGGCGGCGAACCACGCCTCCCCGCCCTCGCTCCCGCCCTCCCGCAGCAGGTCGTCGAAGGCCTCGGCGTAGCGGTCGGCGGCCCGGTCGGGGGCCCCGGCCAGGGTGTCGGCCACCGCCAGGCAGCGCAGCAGCGGCCACCGCGCGGGGGCGAGGGCGAGCCCGCGCTCCCAGCTGCGGACGGCCTGGGCCACGTCGCCGGCGTGCCACTGGGCCACGCCCAGGTGGTACTCGGTGAGCGGGTCGGCGGGGGCGGTCTCCAGCATGTCCCGCCAGTGCGGGGCGACCAGCGCGGGCCCCGGCGGCACCGCCCCGCTCGGGGCCGGCAGCGCTCCGGTGCGCCACAGCCGCAGCCAGGGCTCCTGTTCCTCCCCGAGGGTCGACTCCTCGAAGGGGGTGCCCGGCAGGGTGTGGCCCCCGCACAACACCTCCAGCGCGCCCCAGCCGGAGCCGGTCGCCAGCCGCTCCCCCGGCTCGGTGTCGGCGACGGCCCGCCAGCCGCGGTGGGCGGCGTCCAGCACCTCGGCCGGCAGGGCCTCGTCCAGGGCCGCCGCGCCGGCCGCGCGGGCCGCCGCCCAGTCGGCCCCGTGCACGGCCGCCGGGTCCGCCGCGAGCGGCCCGTACGCCTCCAGCCAGCTGAACTCCGCACCGGCCTCCAGCCGTACGTGCTCCAGCTGGGTCCGGGCCAGTCCGGCCTGGATCTCCGCGTAGCCGCCCGCGCCGGGCGCGGCCAGCCACTCCTGCCAGCGGCGCCCGCCGGGCCCCGCGCCCCACACGAAGAGCTTGCGGCCGCACAGCCGCGCGGTGGAGGCCTGGGCCAGGCCGCGCCCCTCGGCGTCGAGGGCGGCGATCCAGGGCCGCCGCCGCTCCTGGACCTCGTAGAAGTAGTCGGCGGGGTGGTCGCTGCCCAACGGGTACGTGCGGTCCGCGTCCCGCCAGTCCGGGACGGGGACGCGGCGCAGGTCGCGCTCGTAGCCGTAGTGCCAGGCCTCGTCGGCGGGGGCCAGGACGCGGGTGCCGGCGTCCTCGGGGACGGCCGTGTTGGACCACCAGTAGACGGGCGCGGGCCGCTCGTGCGGGTTGCGCACGCGGACGCCGACGTAGAGGAACTCCGAGTCCCCGGGAAGCCACAGGTCCACCTGGAAGGGCAGGTCGCGCAGCCGCTCCCACTCCCACAGCCGGACCATCTCGCCGCCGTCCGGGGCGGGGACGAGCGCGGCGTGCAGGGGGGCGCAGGAGAGGGTGGTGTGGCCGGTGGCGCCGATGTTCCACTCGATGCCGCCGGAGTACCAGGCGCCGTTGAGGGCGAAGTTGGCGGGCTGGAACACCGGGTTGCGGTAGAGCAGTTCGCGGCCGGACGGCAGGTGGACGAGCGAGTGGATCCGGCCGCCGAGGCCGGGCAGCACGGTCACCCGCAGGCGTTCGTTCTCCAGGACGATCGCCTCGACCGCCCGCTCGACGCGCTCCCTGCCGTACCCGTCGCGCAGGCGCGTCGGCAGCACGGACCGCAGCGGCTCGTAGCCGATCTGGCGGGCCATGTCGCGCGGCAGCTCCCGGCGGGCGCGCTCGTCCAGGGCGTGGACGCCGTCGGGGGCGCACAGCGCGGGCAGCGGGTTGTCGGGGCCCAGCGGGGCGGCGGGAAGGATCAGCCGATCGCGTCTGACGGTGGTGGCCATGGGGAAATGGAACACGCCGGCGCGGCGGCTGCACAGGGGTTCCGCGCACGACCACCGGTCAGGGTTGGGCAAAGACCGCCCGGTTGACCCCGAGGGTCCTCACGGCCCGGACGGCCCGGACGGCTCACACCGGCACGTGCGCGGTGTGCGGGCGGGGCATGTCCGCGGTGATCGCCCAGCGTTCGTGGTCGCGCCAGGCCCCGTCCACGTGGAGGAAGTCCGGGGAGAGCCCCTCCAGTCGAAAGCCCCGCCCCCGGACCAGGGCGATCGAGGCGGTGTTGCCCGGCCGCACGTTCGCCTCCAGACGGTGCAGGTCGAGGCCGCCCTCCGCGGCGGGGGCGAAGGCGTGGTCCAGGAGCAGGTCGAGGCCCTCGCCGAGCAGGCCCCGGCCGACGGAGTGCGCGAACGCCCCGTAGCCCAGCGCCCCGCACCGGAAGGCTCCCCGGACGATGTTGTTGACGTTGACGAAGCCGGCGATCGCCCCGGTGTCGGGTTCGCAGACGAGGAACCCGGCGCGCGCCCCGCCCTCGCCCAGGCGGGCCGCGTAGGGCTCGAACTCCTCCAGGGTGGCGGGCGGGAAGAGCCAGGGCCGGTGCAGGTCGCGGCTCTCGCGGACGCGGGCGGTGAACTCGGGGCCGTCGGCGACGCGGAACGGGCGCAGCCCGACCCGGGCACTTCGCACCAGGTAGCGGGAATATGACATGTGCCCAGGCTAGGGGCTGTGCGAGCATCTCCGCCGTGATCAACGACGACCCTTCCGGGGAACTCCTGCGTGCCGCGGCCCGCAACAACGCCCTCTGGTGCGACGCGGTCTGCCGGACGCACGACCTGCGCCCCTCGTTCTCCGCCGAGGCCTGGACCAGCTCGACGCGCACGCCTCCCCTGTACCCCGACGCCGTGACCCTGGCGCCGACGAGCACGGTCGAGGCGGTGCGGGCCGGGATCGACACCGCCGTCCCGGGCTGTTCGGTCAAGGACAGCTTCGCGGCCCTGGACCTGGCCCCGGCCGGTTTCGAGGTGCTCTTCGAGGCCTCGTGGATCCACCGGGCCGCGGGCTCGGCGCTCCCGGCCCCCGGGCGGCGGCTGGAGTGGTCCGAGGTCGCGACGGCCGGGGAGCTCGACGCCTGGGAGGCCGCCTGGTCCGGCGAGGGGGCCGGTGGGCTGTTCCGTCCGGCCCTGCTCGATCAGGACCTCGTCTTCCTGGCGGGCAGGGCCGCGGGGCGCGTCGTCGCGGGCGCGGTGGCGAGCACGGGCGGCGGGGTCGTGGGGGTGTCCAACCTGTTCGCCGCGGACGACGCCGACACCGACGAGACGTGGGCCGCCGTCCTGGCCGCCGCCGACGCCCGGTGGCCGGCCCTGCCGGTCGTCGGCTACGAGGCCGGGGACGACCTCGCCGCGGCCCTCCGCGCGGGCTTCGCCCCGCTCGGTCCGCTGCGCGTCTGGCTGCACACCGCGTAGGCGGGCGACGTCCCGCCCGTCCACCCGCGTCCGCCCTCGGCCGCGCGCGGCTACCTGCGGCGGGACCTGCGGCCCATCACGTAGGCGCCGCAGATCCCGCCCAGGACGGCGGAGATCAGCAGGGCCACCCAGAGCGGCATCGTCACCAGCGGGACCAACAGGCGGATCTCGGTCTGCCGGCGGTTCTCGAAGATGAAGACCAGGGTGACGACCACGAGGGCGGCGATGCCGACGCGGCCCGGGGTGATCGCCCCTCGGCGCTGCGGGCCGCCCTTGGCGGTGTGGGGGGTCATGGGCCCATCGTCGGCCCGCGCCGGCGACGGTGGTCAGCTGTGCAGGGCCAAACGGGGGACGTCCCCGCGGTCGATCCCGAAGACCTGGGCGTACAGCGACAGCTCGGCCTCCAGGGCCCGCACCATCGTCTCCGCCCGCCGGAAGCCGTGGCCCTCGCCCTCGAAGGTGACGTACGCGTGCGGCACGGGCCGGCCGCGCAGCGCGGCGAGCAGCCGTTCGGCCTGGGCGGGCGGGCAGACGGGGTCGTCGAGGCCCTGGAGGAGGACGAAGGGGGCGGTGATCCGGTCGGCGCGGGCCACCGGCGAGCGTTCGCGGCACCGCACCGCCAGGGCCTCGGGCAGGCCGGCCAGGCCGTCGACGTAGCGGGACTCCAGGTCGTGGGTCTCGGCGGCGAAGCCGCGCAGGTCGAGGACCGGGTAGATGATCGCCGCGCAGGCGTACAGGTCGCCGGCGGCCAGGGAGGCCGCCGCCGTCCAGCCGCCCGCGCTGCCGCCCCGGATCGCGAGCCGGTCGGGGTCGGCGGTGCCCTCGGCCGCCAGGGCGCGGGCCACGGCCGCGCAGTCCTCCACGTCGACCACGCCCCACTGCTCGCGCAGCCGCTCGCGGTAGGCGCGGCCGTAGCCGGTCGAGCCGCCGTAGTTCACCTCGACGACGCCGATGCCCCGCGAGGTGAAGTACGCGATGTGCAGGTCGAGCACGGGCGGCACGTGGTCGGTGGGGCCGCCGTGGGCCCACACCACGTACGGGGGCAGTTCGGCGGCGGGGCCCCACCGGGCGGGGTGGTGCGGCGGGTACACGTGGGCGTGGACCTCGCGGCCGCCGGGTCCGGCGAAGGTGCGGGTCTGCGGTTCCGGGTAGTGGGCCGGGTCCACGGGGTCGGTGGCGTGGGCTCCGACCACCCGGGTGTGTCCCGTCGCGGTGTCGAGTTCGACGACCTCGTAGGCGCTGCGCGGGCTGGCCGCGACCCCGTAGACGCGGGTGCCGCTGACGGCGAGGGTCGGTTGCCAGGCGGTCCAGGGGCCGGCCGCGTCGACGAGTGCGCCGCCGTCCGCGTCCAGTACGCCGAGCCGGGCCGTGCCCTGTCCGTGCAGGACGGCGAGGAGCCGGTCGGGCAGGGGGGCGAGCCAGCTCAGCCCCGGCTTCCACAGCGCGCCGCCGAACTCCTCCTCCCGGGGGCACAGGTTGACGGCGCCGCCGCCGTCCGGGTCCACCCGGTACGGGTTCCACCAACCCTCGCGGTCGCTGACCGCCAGCAGGCTCCCGTCGGGCGCCCACACCGCCTGCGCCACCGCCTCGGTCGGCCCGCCGAGGAGCGTGCGGGGCTCCGCGAGGGTACCGTCGGCGGCCACGTCGGCCACCTGGAGCTCGGTGCCGTCCCACGGCATGCGGGGGTGGTCCCACACCAGCCAGGCGGCGCGCCGCCCGTCGGGGGAGGGCTTCGGTCCCGTCCGGAAGCGGTGCCGGTCGTCGGTCAACTCCCGTACGGCGCGCCGGTCCTCGGCGGCCGAACCGTCCAGCGGGACGGCCGCCGCCACGCGTCGTACGTCGGTGGGGGCCGGGCCGGTGAACTCCTCCAGCACGCACCACACCTCGCCGGTGTCGTCACCGGCGCCCGCGCGCACGACCGGGTCCGCCCACCGCAGACCGCCGCCGACCGGGGACAGCGGGGTCAGCGGGCGCGGCCCGCCGCCGTCGGGCGCGTCCGGCTCCCAGGCGTAGAGCCGCTGGTCGGCATGGTGGACGAAGACCACCAGCGGGCCCGCTCCGGGGCGTTCGACGCCGGCCCAGGGCAGGCCCCCGTACTCGGTGAGCCGGCTGCGCACGTTCCAGGGCGCCGGCAGGACGTCTCGGGCGGCGCGGCCGTCGGCCGGGCGGCGCACCAGGGTGCGGCGGCCGGCCTCGGTGGGGCGCGGCTCGGTCCACCAGACCTCGGCGCCGATGGTGCCCACGTACTCGGGGCGGCCGTCGTGGGAGGCGGCGAGCGCGGCGTCGATCGGCGAGGGCCAGCTGCCGTAGGGGGCCTCGCCGGGGGGCGGGTGCGCGGGCCCGCTCACAGGGTCCGCAGCGCGCGGTCGAGGACGCGGACGCCGAAGTGGAGGGCGTCGACGGGGACGCGCTCGTCGACGCCGTGGAAGAGGGCCCAGTAGTCGAAGCCGGGCGGCAGCTTGAGCGGGGAGTAGCCGTAGCCGGTGATGCCGAGCCGGGAGAACTGCTTGGCGTCGGTGCCGCCGGCCATGCAGAAGGGCACCACGTGCCCGTCGGGGTCGAAGTGCCGCACGCAGTCGCGCAGGATCGCGTACGTGCGTCCGTCGACGGGGGCTTCGAGGGCGACCTCCCGGTGGTGGAACTCCCACCGCACGTCGGGGCCGGTGAGTTCGTCGAGGGTGGCGCGGAACTCCTCCTCGCCGCCGGGTACGGTGCGGCCGTCCACGTAGGCGGTGGCGTGTCCGGGAATGACGTTGACCTTGTAACCGGCGCTGAACATGGTGGGGTTGGCGCTGTTGCGGACGGTGGCCTCCACGAGGGCGGCGGCCGGTCCGAGCTTTTGGAGGACGGCGTCGAGGTCGAAGCCGGGTGCCCGGGGGTCGACGGACAGGCCCTGGAGGGCGGCGAGTTCGGTGATGCAGGCGACGACGGTGTCGGTGAGCCGGACCGGCCACTCGTGCGCGCCGATCCGGGCGACGGCCGCGGCGAGCCGGCTGACGGCGTTGGCCCGGTTGGGCTTGGATCCGTGTCCGGTCGTGCCGTGGGCGGTCAACTTCAGCCATCCCGTGCCGCGTTCGCCGGCGGCGATGGGGTAGAGGGCCTGGCCGGGGCGGGGGTGGACGGTGAAGGCCCCGGATTCGGACAGGCCCTCCGTGCAGCCTTCGAACAGGTGCGGGTGGTGGTCGGCGAGGAAGCCGGATCCGTCGACCGCGCTGTCCTCCTCGTCGGCGGTGAAGGCGAGGACGATGTCGCGGCGCGGGCGCACCCCGGCGCGGGCCCAGGCGCGGACGACGGCCAGCACCATGGCGTCCATGTTCTTCATGTCGACGGCCCCGCGGCCCCAGACCACCCCGTCGCGGACCTCGCCGGAGAAGGGGTCGACGCTCCAGTCGGCGGCCTCGGCGGGGACCACGTCGAGGTGGCCGTGGACCAGGAGGGCGTCGGCGCGGGGGTCGGTCCCCTCGATCCTGGCGACGACGTTGGTGCGGCCGGGGGTCCGTTCCAGCAGGGTCGGTTCCAGGCCGACGGCGGCCAGCCGTTCGGCGACGTACTCGGCCGCGGGGCGTTCGCGGCAGTCGCCGCCGCCGCGGTTGCTCGTGTCGATGCGGATCAGCCCGGAGGTGAACTCGACGACCTCGTCGAGGGCCGTCGCGTCGACGTCGCGCTCCGCGGTGGCGTCCAGCACGTTCATGTCATCCATACTGCTCCTCCACCGCCGAGGAGACGACCGTCGTGACCGCCTTGAAGGTCCGGATCCCCTCGTACATGGTCGGGCTGGTGTACGCGATCCTGCGTTCGCCGCACCGCGCGACGCCGGGAACGACGGTGGCGGCCATCGCCAGGTGTTCGGCGTCGAATTCGACCTCCACCGTGAAGGGGCCGCCGCGGACGGGTTCGTGGCGGACGGCGAGCTTCGTGGCCTCGGTGGCGGCGGCCCGGATGTCGGCGGCGGTACGGGCGGGGGTGCGGCAGACGGCCGCGTAGCGCGAGACGTGGTCCTTGACGGCGACGGTACGGGCGTCGGGGGCGTAGTCGGCGGCGTCGTAGCAGGTGAGGTCGTCGCCGGTGACGAGGATGACGGGGACCCCGTACTCGGCGGCCACGGCGGCGTTGAGCAGTCCCTCGCTCGCGCGCCGGCCGTTCAGCCAGACGCCGGTGATGGAGTTGGCGAGGTAGGTGTGGGCGAGGACGCCCTCCGTGCCGGCGCCGGTGTGGTAGCCGACGAAGGCGACCCCGTCGACGTCGCCGTGCTGGACGCCCTCGACCATGGAGAGCGACTTGTGGCGGCCGGTGAGCATCTCGGCGCGGGCGTCGAGCCGCTCCAGCAGCAGGTTGCGCATCGTCCAGTGGGCCTCGTTGATGACGACCCGGTCGGCGCCCCCGTCGTAGAACCCGAGGACGGCGGCGTTCACGTCGGAGGTGAACATGCCCCGGCAGCGCTCCCACTGGGGGGTGCCGGGCAGCACGTCCTGGGGCCAGGTGACGCCGGTGGCGCCTTCCATGTCGGCCGAGACGAGGATCTTCATCGGGCCCCCCGGTGGGTCGGGTCGCGGAGTCCCCCACCCTAGCCCTCCGCGGCCGCGCCGGCCCGGGGGCCACGCCGGCCGGCCGCGCGCCGCGCCGGGGCGCCCGGGCCGGGCGGCGGGCCGGGCGGCGGCGCCGGGGAAATCCACCCGAACCGGTGAGCCGCCCGGGGCGCGCCGCGGGGCGGCCCCGGGACAAGGCCCTTGATCAGGACTCGACTTCCTCCGCCAGCTTGGCGAGGACCGAGTCGTAGATGCGGCCGAGGCCCTTGGGGGCGAAGGTGCGCTCGAAGAAGCCGCCGATGCCGCCGGCGCCGTTCCAGACGGTGCTGACGACGGCCTTCGACTTGCCCTCGCCGGCGGGGGTCACGGTCCAGGTGGTGACCATGGAGGAGTTGCGGTCCTTCTCCACGAGCTGCCCGTCGGTGGGCTCGCTGACCTCCAGCAGGCAGTCGCGGACGCGCTTGCTGGTGGCCTGGAGCTTCCAGTGGACGAGGGTGCCCTCGCCGTCGCCGCCCTCGCGCACCTCGTACTCGCTGAAGTGCTCGGGGAGCAGCTTGTGGCGGGTGCCGGTGTAGTCGGCCAGCGCGTCGAAGACGGTCTCCGCGTCGGCCCCGATGATGCGCTCCGTGGTGGCCTCGACCTGCGCCATACCTGTTCCTCCAGCAGTCGTGTTCGCTCGTCGCGGCAAGCCAACCACCTCCGGCCGTACGACCCAAATCCACCCCCTCCCGCCCACCCGCCCCCTCGAACTCCGGCGCCCCCTCCCGGGCGGAACCCCCGGGAGATCACCCCGCGCGCCGCCGACGGCGGGCGGCGCCACCGTCCCGACCCTCACTCCACCCCGCACGCCCCGGCGGCCGGGGGCGTGCGGGGTGGGGTGCCTCCGGTCGCCGACCGACGGGTCATCACATCGGGCCAATCCGCGGGCCGATCCCGTTTCGGGGGCGCGGTTTCCGGGACGATTCCGGCCAGAACCCTCGGCTGGGAGGCCCCATGCTCCACCCCCTGAAGAAGCGCGCCGCCGTCATGCTGTCCGTGTCCACCGTCGTCGCCGCCCTCGCGGGCCCCGTCACCGCCGCGCCGGCCGCGCCCGCGCCCGTGGACCGGTCCGCCGTCGCAGCGCTGACCTGGACCGGCTGCGCGACCCCCCGGCACCCGACGCTCCAGTGCGCCTCCCTCAAGGTCCCCCTCGACCACGACGCCCCCGCCGGACGACAGATCTCCCTGGCCCTGACCCGCGTCCCGCACACCGCCGCCCGCTCCCAGGGGCCGCTGCTGGTCAACCCCGGCGGGCCGGGCGGCAGCGGTCGGGCGCTGGCCGGCTTCGTGGCCTCCGCCCTGCCCAAGGACGTGGCAGCCCAGTACGACGTCATCGGCTTCGACCCCCGGGGCGTGGGCCGCAGCGAGCCCGCCCTGGACTGCGGCGGCAACCACTTCAAGCCCGTACGACCGGACTCCGTCCCCCTGGAGCCGGCCGTGGAGCGCGCCAACCTCGACCGGGTCCGCGCCTTCGCCGAGTCCTGCCAGGCCCGGCACGCGGACGTGCTCCCGCACATCGGCACCGTCTCCGCCGCCCGTGACCTGGAGGTGCTGCGCGTCGCGCTCGGGGCGCCCCGGCTGAGCTACTTCGGCTACTCCTACGGGACCTACCTGGGCGCGGTGTACGCGAAGCTGCACCCGGACCGGGTGCACCGCCTCGTGCTGGACTCCGTGGTGGACCCGGCCGGCGTCTGGTACCAGGACAACCTCGCCCAGGACGTGGCCTTCGACGCCCGCCACAAGGCCTTCCTGGCCTGGGTGGCCGAGCACGACGCCACCTACCGCCTCGGCGACGACCCGGCCCGGGTCGAGGCCCGCTGGTACGGGATGCGCGAGGGCCTGCGGCAGAAGGCGGCGGGCGGCAAGGTGGGTCCGGCCGAGCTGGAGGACACCTACATGCCGGGCGGCTACTTCAACGGCTACTGGCCCGCGCTCGCCGAGGCCTTCGCCGCGTACGCGCGCGAGGGCGACAGCAAGCCGCTGGTGGCCGCGTACGAGCGGTTCGGCGCGGTGGAGCCCTCGGCAGGCAACAGCTACAGCGTCTACACGGCGGTGCAGTGCCGCGACTCGGCCTGGCCCCGGGACTGGAACCGGTGGCGGGCCGACATGTGGGCCACGCACGCCAAGGCGCCCTTCATGACCTGGAACAACGCCTGGTACAACGCGCCCTGCGCGTTCTGGCCCGGTGAGCAGCTCCAGGCCCCGGACGTGACCAACGACGCCCTTCCGCCGGCCCTGCTCTTCCAGGCGACCGAGGACGCCGCGACGCCGTTCGAGGGCGCGGTGAGCATGCGCGAGAAGCTGGCGGGCTCGCACCTGGTGGTGGAGCAGGGCGGCGGCAACCACGGGATCGCGCTGAGCGGCAACAAGTGCCTCGACGACAAGCTCGCCGCCTACCTGCGCACGGGCGCCGCGAGCGATGCCACCTGTCCCGCGCAGAGCGCGCCGAAGCCGACCACCGCGACCCGCGCGGTGCCCGCGTCGGCGGGCGGGGCGGCCCTGCACGGGTTGCTGGGCTTCCGCGGCTGATCCCTTCCGGCCCGCCTCTGACAAGATCGTCCGCATGACGACACCGATATCCGCGTCCGGCTCCCCGGCCGCGACCCCGACCCCGTCCGGCTCCGCCGAGGGCGGTCACCTCACCCGGGTCGCGGCCCCCGAGGGCGTCAGCGGCGGCGCCGGCTACAGCCACGTGGTGTGGGGCACGGGCCGCTTCGTGGCGATCTCGGGGCAGTGTTCCTTCGACGAGGCGGGCGAGCTGGTCGGCGAGGGGGATCCCGCCGCCCAGGCCCGTCAGGTCTTCGAGAACCTGCGCCGGTGCCTGGCGGCGGCGGGTGCCACGTTCGACGACGTGGTGAAGCTGACGTACTTCGTCACGGACGTGGCACACCTCCCCGCGGTACGGGCGGCCCGCGCCGAGGTGATCGCGGCGGACCGGGTGCCGGCCTCCTCCGCGGTGCAGGTCGCCGCCCTGGTCCGGCCGGAACTCCTCGTGGAGATCGACGCCTTCGCGATCGTCCCGGAGCCGGCCCGCGCCTGAGCCGCCGCCCGGCCGCCCCTCCCCCGGGCCGCCGTCCACCCCGGCCGTCGGACCCCGGTCGCCGGGCCTCGGGCGTCGGGCCTCGGGCCTCGGGCGTCGGGCGTCGGGCGTCGGGCCCCGGGCGTCGAACCCCGGTCGCCGGGCCTCGGGCGTCGGGCCCCGGCCGTCGGGCCTCGGGCGTCGGGCCCCGGTCGTCGGGCCTCAGGCGTCGGGCCGGCCGGCCGCCAGTCGGCCGAGGCCGGCCGTGGCCGCCACCGCCAGCCGGGGGTGCGACTGGGCCCGCACCAGGACCCCGCGGGCCCGCGCGTCGCCCAGGTCTCCGAGCCCCTCCACGCAGGCCAGCGCCACCCGCCAGTACGGGTCGTGCGGCGCGAGCAGCCGGTCCAGGGTGGCGATCAGGGCCGGGACCGACTCGGGCGCCCGCAGCGCGGCCAACAGTCGCACCGGGTGCAGGGCGTACGCGGTGCGCAGGGTGTTGGTGGCCAGTGCGGCGGCCGCCCGGGCCGTGCGCGGGTCGCCGAGGACGGCGAGGGCCTGGGCGGCGGCCTCGCAGCGCGCCGGGTCCCGGTGGTTGAGGAGCAGCACCAGGGGTTCGAAGGCCCGGCGGTCCCCCGCCAGCCCCAGCCGGTAGGCGGCCAGTTCGCGGGACCACAGGGGGCGGCCGGCCGAGGACAGGGACGCGGCGAGCGCGTCGGGGTCCGCCGCGAGCAGCCTCCCGTACTCCGGGGAACCGTCCGCTTCCAGTCGTAGGCGCTCCAAGACGTCGTTCACGCGCCCACCCTAGGGCGGGCGGGGGCGGCGTACGTCACATCCGGCGGTATCTCCCCTGCTCTGGCCAAGCAGTTACCGACGAGTTACTCTCCCTTCAACACGTACGGGGCAGGCCTGGTGACGCAGCCGCCCCGTGCCAGTCGGTTCGGTACCGCAGGTACCGCGGCCCGTACGGGTCTCCGTTCGCGGAGCTCGCTGCGGCGCCTCGCACCGTGTTTCCACGCGGCGCGGCCCCCGGGACGGGGTCCGCCGTTCCCTCCCCCTCGGGGTCTTCGCGCGGCCGTCTCCCTCGGGCCGCGTCCTCGGGTTCACGCGCACCGCGTTCCTCCTCCGCGTTCGCGCCGCACACGGGACCGCGCCCGCGCGCCCCCGGCGGCGTACCCGCGGCCGCGCGCGCTCCCACCGGCCGCGCACGTGCGCCGCGCGCCGGACCACAGAAGTCGTCACCCTCTTCCACTGGAGTCCGCGATGGACCTTCCGTCCACGTCCGGTCAGTCCGCTTCCGCCCGTCCCGCCCTCGCCACCATCGCCGTCGTCGGTCTCGGCACGATGGGCTCCGGCATCGCCGAGGTGCTCGCCCGCGCCGGCCGCGAGGTCGTCGGCATCGACGTGAGCGAGGCCGCCGCCCGGCGCGCCGGCGCCGCGCTCGCCGCCTCGACCGCCCGTTCCGTGGCCAAGGAGCGGCTCACCGAGCAGGAGCGCGAGGCCGTCCTCGCCCGCTTCCGCACCTTCACCGACCTCGCGGCCGCCGCCGACGCGGACCTGGTCATCGAGGTGGTGCCGGAGGAGTACGAGCTCAAGCAGCGGGTCTTCCGCGAGCTCGACTCGATCGTCCGGCCGGACACGATCCTGGCGACGGGCACCAACGCCCTGTCGGTGACCCGGCTGGCCGCCGAGTCGCTGCGCCCCGAGCGGGTGCTGGGCCTGCACTTCTTCAACCCGGCGCCGGCGATGAAGCTGGTCGAGATCGTCTCCTGCGTGCTCACCGCGCCGCCCGCCGTCGAGGCGGTCACGGCCCTGGCCTCGGAGCTGGGCAAGCAGCCCGTCGCCGTGGGCGACCGGCCCGGTTTCGTCGCGGACGGCCTGCTGTTCGGCTACCTCAACCAGGCCGCCGCGATGTACGAGGCCAAGTACGCCTCCCGCGAGGACATCGACGCCGCGATGCGGCTCGGCTGCGGGCTGCCGATGGGCCCGTTGGCGCTGCTCGACCTGATCGGCGTGGACACCGCCCGTACGGTGCTGGAGGCCATGTACGCCTCCTCCGGGGACCGGCTGCACGCCCCGGCCCCCATCCTGGGGCACCTCGCCGAGGCGGGCCTGACCGGGCAGAAGTCCGGCCGGGGCTTCTACACGTACGAGGCTCCGGGCAGCTCCGTCGCGGTCCGCGACCTCCAGACGCCGCCCGACGGTTCCCTGCTGGGGACCGGCCGGCCGGTCTCCTCGGTCGGCGTGGCCGGCTCGGGGACGATGGCGAGCGGGATCGCCCAGGTCTTCGCGCAGGCCGGCTACGACGTGGTGCTGGCCGCGCGCGGCCAGGAGAAGGCGGAGGCCGCGAAGGCCGCGATCGGCAAGTCCTTGGGCCGTGCGGTGTCCAAGGGCCGGCTGACCGCGGAGGCCGCGGAGCTGACGCTGGGGCGGATCACGCCGGCGGGTTCGCTGGAGGCCTTCTCGGAGGTGGACCTCGCGGTGGAGGCCGTCGCCGAGGACCTGGCGATCAAGCAGGAGCTGTTCGCGAACCTGGACAAGGTCTGTCGGCCGGGCGCGGTGCTGGCCACCACGACGTCCTCGCTGCCGGTGATCGCCGTCGCGCGGGCGACGTCGCGTCCGCAGGACGTGATCGGGATGCACTTCTTCAACCCGGCGCCGGCGATGAAGCTGGTCGAGGTGGTGCGCACGGTCCTGACGGCGGACGACGTGCACGCCACCGTCCGCGAGGTCTGCCTGAAGGTGCGCAAGCACCCGGTGGACTGCGGGGACCGGGCCGGCTTCATCGTGAACGCGCTGCTGTTCCCGTACCTCAACAACGCGATCAAGATGGTCGAGCAGCACTACGCGACCCTCGACGACATCGACGCCGCGATGAAGCTGGGCGGCGGCTACCCGATGGGCCCCTTCGAGCTCCTCGACGTGGTCGGCCTGGACGTGTCGCTGGCCATCGAGAAGGTCCTCCACCAGGAGTTCCGCGACCCGGGCCTGGCGCCCTCCCCGCTGCTGGAGCACCTGGTGGCGGCGGGATGCCTGGGCCGGAAGACCGGCCGCGGATTCCGTGAGTACGCCCGCCGGTAACCAGGCGGGCCCCGAGCGGGATGCGTGGGGAGGGCTGCTCGGGTCCGCCGGACCCTCACGGCGGACGAACCCTTCCGAGCCCAGTGCGGGCTCTCCCCCGCATCCACCCCCGTCCCACCCCCCTCAGGCGCGCTCCCCTGCGCGAATGAAGTACTTTCGCTCTATGTCCCAGCCCGCCAAGACCTCGCCCCGCGCCTCCGCGCCCTCCGACGTCCCGGAGAGCGCCGCCGGCACGCGGGCGGCCGCTCAGCGGCTCAAGATGCGCCGTGAGCTCGCCGCCGCGGCCATGGAGCTGTTCGCGACCAAGGGGTACGAGGCCACGACGGTCGACGAGATCGCGGCGACGGCCGGGGTGGCGCGCAGGACCTTCTTCCGGCACTTCCGGTCCAAGGAAGAGGCGATCTTCCCGGACCACGACGACACCCTGACCCGCGCCGAGGCGGTCCTGGACGTGGCGCCGGCGCACGAGCACCCGCTCGACACGGTGTGCCGGGGGATCAAGGAGGTCATGAAGATGTACGCCGCCTCCCCGGCGGTGTCCGTGGAGCGCTACCGGCTGACCCGCGAGGTGCCGGCGCTGCGCGAGCGGGAGATCGCCTCGGTGGCCCGGTACGAGCGGCTGTTCACCCGCTACCTGCTGGCCCACTTCGACGAGACCGAGCACCACGACGGCAACGACGACCCGCTGCTGGCGGAGGTGGCCGCCTCCGCGGTGGTGACCGCCCACAACCACGTGCTGCGGCGCTGGCTGCGCGCCGGCGGTCAGGGGGACGTGGAGGCGCAGCTGGACCACGCCTTCTCCATCGTCCGCAAGACCTTCGGATCGGGCATCGGGGCAGGCCGTACGCAGGGCGCTCCGGCGCCGGCGCCGGAGCCGGCGGCGGTGCGGACCGAGGGCGAGGTGCTCGTCGCGGTGGCGCGTACGGACGCTCCGCTGGACGAGGTCATGCGCACGATCGAAGAGGCGCTCAAGAACAAGCGGTAGACGCTCGACGTCACACGCGTCACACCGGGCCGCCCCCGTATCGGGGGCGGCCCTCTTGTTTGTCCAAAATAGCCCTACTCGCGGGTAACTCTGATCGATCATCGCTCATCTGCGCAGGTCAATCGGCAAATGAGAGAAAGTTTTGGCACCCGGTGCCTTGTCGAGTGACACGGGGTGCCATACGTTGAATCTCGTCCGGACGTCCCCGCGACCCACGCCCACTCGGCACGGAACGCGCCCCGGATGCCTGCGTCACCAGGCTCCCGCACACCTCACCACGGGTGTGCCCGCACCACCGCACCGCCGGACCGACGGCACTTCGCAGCACCTCGCAGCACCACCCACACGCTCCCACGCACGCACCGCGTATCCATTCGGCGCACCCTCATCAGCGCTCAGCCGGAGGCAATACCGTGAAGGACATCCTGGACGCGATTCAGTCGCAGTCCGCCACCGCCGCCGACTTCGCGGCCCTGCCGCTCCCCGACTCCTACCGCGCGATCACCGTGCACAAGGACGAGGTGGAGATGTTCGCCGGGCTCACCACCCGCGAGAAGGACCCCCGCAAGTCCCTGCACCTCGACCAGGTCCCCGTCCCCGAACTGGGCCCCGGCGAGGCACTGGTGGCCGTCATGGCCTCCTCCGTCAACTACAACTCCGTGTGGACCTCGATCTTCGAGCCGGTGTCCACCTTCAGCTTCCTGGAGCGCTACGGGCGCCTCTCTGAGCTCACCAAGCGCCACGACCTCCCGTACCACGTCATCGGCTCCGACCTCGCGGGCGTCGTGCTGCGCACCGGCCCCGGCGTCAACGCCTGGAACCCCGGCGACGAGGTCGTCGCGCACTGCCTGTCGGTCGAGCTGGAGTCCTCGGACGGCCACAACGACACGATGCTCGACCCCGAGCAGCGCATCTGGGGCTTCGAGACCAACTTCGGCGGCCTCGCGGAGATCGCCCTCGTCAAGTCCAACCAGCTGATGCCCAAGCCCGCCCACCTGAGCTGGGAGGAGGCCGCCTCCCCCGGCCTGGTCAACTCCACCGCCTACCGCCAGCTGGTCTCCCGCAACGGCGCCGGCATGAAGCAGGGCGACAACGTCCTCATCTGGGGCGCCAGCGGCGGCCTCGGCTCCTACGCCACCCAGTTCGCGCTGGCCGGCGGCGCCAACCCGATCTGCGTGGTCTCCTCGCCCGAGAAGGCCGACATCTGCCGGGCCATGGGCGCGACGTCGGTCATCGACCGCAACGCCGAGGGCTACCGCTTCTGGAAGGACGAGCACACCCAGGACCCGAAGGAGTGGAAGCGCTTCGGCAAGCGCATCCGCGAGCTGACCGGCGGCGAGGACATCGACATCGTCTTCGAGCACCCCGGCCGCGAGACCTTCGGCGCCAGCGTCTACGTCACCCGCAAGGGCGGCACCATCACCACCTGCGCCTCGACCTCGGGCTACATGCACGAGTACGACAACCGCTACCTGTGGATGTCCCTCAAGCGCATCATCGGCTCCCACTTCGCGAACTACCGCGAGGCCTGGGAGGCCAACCGCCTGATCGCCAAGGGCAAGATCCACCCCACCCTCTCGAAGGTCTACTCCCTGGAGGAGACCGGCCAGGCCGCCTACGACGTCCACCGCAACCTCCACCAGGGCAAGGTCGGCGTCCTCGCGCTCGCCCCGGAAGAGGGCCTGGGCGTGCGCGACCACGAGCTGCGCGCCACGCACCTCGACGCGATCAACCGCTTCCGGAACATCTGAGTCGGCTCAAAGGCCATAAGGATCGCCTGAGATGACAGAGCGCCAGAAAGACCGTCCGTGGCTCATGCGGACGTACGCCGGCCACTCCACGGCCGAGGCGTCCAACGAGCTGTACCGCCGCAACCTCGCCAAGGGCCAGACCGGCCTGTCCGTCGCGTTCGACCTCCCGACGCAGACGGGCTACGACCCCGACCACATCCTCGCCCGCGGCGAGGTCGGCCGGGTCGGGGTCCCGGTCTCGCACCTGGGCGACATGCGCCGGCTGTTCCAGGACATCCCCCTGGAACAGATGAACACCTCGATGACGATCAACGCCACCGCCATGTGGCTGCTGGCGCTCTACCAGGTGGCCGCCGAGGAGCAGGGCGCGGACATCGCCCTGCTCCAGGGCACCACCCAGAACGACATCGTCAAGGAGTACCTCTCGCGCGGGACGCACGTCTTCCCGCCGGGACCCTCGCTCCGCCTGACGACGGACATGATCGCGTACACGGTCAACCACATCCCGAAGTGGAACCCGATCAACATCTGCTCGTACCACCTCCAGGAGGCGGGGGCCACCCCCGTCCAGGAGATCTCGTACGCGATGTCCACCGCGATCGCCGTCCTCGACTCCGTCCGCGACTCGGGCCAGGTGCCCGAGGAGCGGTTCGGCGAGGTCGTCGCCCGCATCTCCTTCTTCGTGAACGCGGGCGTCCGCTTCATCGAGGAGATGTGCAAGATGCGCGCCTTCGGCCGCATCTGGGACAAGGTCACCCTGGAGCGCTACGGCATCGAGAACGCCAAGCAGCGCCGGTTCCGCTACGGCGTCCAGGTCAACTCCCTCGGCCTGACCGAGGCCCAGCCCGAGAACAACGTGCAGCGCATCGTCCTGGAGATGCTGGCCGTCACCCTCTCCAAGGACGCCCGCGCCCGCGCCGTGCAGCTGCCGGCCTGGAACGAGGCGCTGGGCCTGCCCCGCCCCTGGGACCAGCAGTGGTCGCTGCGCATCCAGCAGGTCCTGGCCCACGAGAGCGACCTGCTGGAGTACGAGGACATCTTCGCCGGCTCCCACGTCGTCGAGGCCAAGGTCGACTCCCTGGTCGCCGACTGCCTGGCCGAGATCGACCGGATCCAGGAGATGGGCGGCGCCATGGCCGCCGTCGAGTCCGGCTACCTGAAGTCCCGACTGGTCTCCTCGCACGCCGAGCGCCGCGCCCGGATCGAGGCCGGCGAGGACAAGATCGTCGGAGTGAACTGCTTCCAGCAGACGGAGGAGAACCCGCTCACCGCCGACCTGGACGGCGCGATCATGACCGTGGACGCGGCCGTGGAGGCCCTCACCGTCGAGCGCATCGGCCGCTGGCGCGCCGAGCGGCAGGAGTCCTCGGACCGGCAGGGCAACGGCGACCCGTTCGTCTTCCCGACCGTCGGGCAGGCCCTGGACCGGCTGAAGGAGGCCGCCGCCGGGACCGAGAACCTGATGGAGGCCACCCTGGAGTGCGCCCGGGCCGGCGTCACCACCGGCGAGTGGGCGAGCGCGCTGCGCGAGGTCTTCGGCGAGTTCCGCGCGCCGACCGGGGTCTCCTCGGCCCCGGTGGCCGTCACCGCCGAGGAGGGCACCCCGCTCGCCCTGGTCCGCGAGAAGGTCGCCCGCACCGCCGACGAGCTCGGCTCCGGACGCCTGCGCCTGCTGGTCGGCAAGCCCGGCCTGGACGGGCACTCCAACGGCGCCGAGCAGATCGCCGTCCGGGCCCGCGACGCCGGCTTCGAGGTGGTCTACCAGGGCATCCGGCTGACACCCGAGGAGATCTCCTCGGCGGCGCTGGCCGAGGACGTCCACTGCGTGGGACTGTCCATCCTGTCGGGCTCGCACAGCGCCCTCGTCCCCGACGTGCTGGAACGCCTGCGCACGGCGGGGGCGGGTGACATCCCGGTCATCGTCGGGGGCATCATTCCGAACGCCGACGCCGTCACCCTCAAGGCGGCGGGGGTGGCCGCCGTGTTCACCCCGAAGGACTTCGGCATCACGGAGATCATCGGCCGTATCGTCGACGAGATCCGCAAGGCCAACAAGCTCGACCCGATCGACATCGCTGCAAGCACGGAGGTCCCCGCATGACCACGCCAGTCCACCCGGTGAACCGCCTTCGCCCGCGTCGCTCCTGCCTCGCGGTACCGGGTTCGAACCCGCGCTTCCTGGAGAAGGCCCAGGGCCTGCCGGCCGACCAGGTCTTCCTCGACCTGGAGGACGCCTGCGCGCCGCTCGCCAAGGAAGGCGCCCGCCACACCATCGTGGACGCGCTGAACAACGGCGACTGGACGGGCAAGACCCGGGTCGTGCGCGTGAACGACTGGACCACCCACTGGACGTACCGCGACGTGATCACCGTCGTCGAGGGCGCCGGTCAGAACCTCGACTGCATCATGCTGCCGAAGGTCCAGGACGCCCAGCAGGTCATCGCCCTCGACCTCCTGCTGACCCAGATCGAGAAGACCATGGGCTTCGAGGTCGGCAAGATCGGCATCGAGGCGCAGATCGAGAACGCCAAGGGCCTGGTCAACGTCGACGAGATCGCCGCCGCCTCGCCCCGGCTGGAGACGATCATCTTCGGCCCCGCCGACTTCATGGCCTCGATCAACATGAAGTCCCTGGTCGTGGGCATGCAGCCGCCCGGCTACCCGGCGGACGCCTACCACTACATCCTCATGCGGATCCTGATGGCCGCCCGTACGCACAACCTCCAGGCCATCGACGGCCCCTTCCTCCAGATCCGCGACGTGGACGCGTACCGCGAGGTGGCCGGCCGGGCGGCGGCCCTGGGCTTCGACGGCAAGTGGGTCCTGCACCCGGGCCAGGTCGACGCGGCCAACGAGGTCTTCTCCCCCTCCCAGGAGGACTACGACCACGCCGAGCTGATCCTCGACGCCTACGACTGGTGCACCTCCGAGGCGGGCGGCAAGAAGGGCTCCGCGATGCTCGGCGACGAGATGATCGACGAGGCCAGCCGCAAGATGGCCCTGGTCATCGCGGGCAAGGGACGCGCCGCCGGCATGGAGCGCACCACCAAGTTCGAGATCCCCGAAAACTAGAAAGGCCCTGGACGCGATGCAGTTCGGACGCACCTACGAGGAATTCGAGGTCGGGGCGGTCTACAAGCACTGGCCCGGGAAGACGGTCACGGAGTACGACGACCACCTCTTCTGTCTGCTGACCATGAACCACCACCCGCTGCACATGGACAGCAACTACGCCGAGAACACGACCGACTTCGGCAAGAACGTCGTCGTGGGCAACTACATCTACTCGCTGCTGCTCGGCATGTCCGTGCCGGACGTCTCCGGGAAGGCCATCGCCAACCTGGAGATCGAGTCCCTGCGGCACGTGGCGCCGACCTTCCACGGCGACACGATCTACGGCGAGACCACGGTCCTCGACAAGACCCCTTCGAAGTCGAAGAACGACCGGGGCATCGTGTACGTGGAGACCAAGGGCTACAAGCAGGACGGCACCCTCGTCTGCGTCTTCCGGCGCAAGGTGATGGTCCCGACCGAGACGTACATCAAGGAGCGCGGCGGCGAGCAGCCCGGCCGGCCCCAGCTGAAGGAACAGGGGAAGTAGCCATGGCCCGACTCGCCCAGACCGCCGGCCTGACCGACGTCCAGCGGGAGATCCTGAAGACCGTCCGCGAATTCGTGGACAAGGAGATCATCCCGGTCGCGACCGAGCTGGAGCACCGTGACGAGTACCCGCAGCAGATCGTCGACGGCCTCAAGGAACTCGGCCTCTTCGGCCTGATGATCCCCGAGGAGTACGGCGGTCTGGGCGAGTCCCTCCTCACGTACGCGCTGTGCGTCGAGGAGATAGCGCGGGGGTGGATGTCCGTCTCGGGCATCATCAACACGCACTTCATCGTGGCGTACATGCTCAAGCAGCACGGCACGCAGGAGCAGAAGGACCACTTCCTGCCCCGGATGGCGCTGGGCGAGGTCCGCGGCGCGTTCTCCATGTCGGAGCCGGGCCTGGGCTCCGATGTGTCGGCCATCACCTCCAAGGCGGTGAAGGACGGCGACGAGTACGTCCTGAACGGCCAGAAGATGTGGCTGACGAACGGCGGCAGCTCGACGCTGGTGGCCGTCCTCGTCCGAAGTGACGAAGGACACCCCGAGGGCACGGCCCCCCACAAGTCGATGACGACCTTCCTCGTGGAGAAGGAGCCGGGCTTCGGAGAGGTCCGTCCGGGCCTGACCATCCCGGGCAAGATCGACAAAATGGGCTACAAGGGCGTCGACACGACCGAGCTCATCATGGACGGACTGCGCATTCCGGCCAATCGTGTCCTCGGCGGTCAGACCGGCCGAGGGTTTTACCAAATGATGGACGGGGTCGAGGTCGGCCGCGTCAACGTGGCGGCCCGTGGCTGCGGCGTCGCTCAGCGTGCGTTCGAGCTGGGCGTCTCCTATGCCCAACAACGTCACACTTTCGGCAAGGCGATCGCGGAACACCAGGCCATCCAGTTCAAGCTGGCCGAGATGGCTACCAAGGTCGAAGCCGCCCATGCGATGATGGTCAATGCAGCACGCAAAAAGGACTCAGGGGAACGAAACGACCTCGAAGCGGGGATGGCGAAGTACCTCGCCTCGGAATACTGCAAGGAGGTCGTGGAGGACGCCTTCCGCATCCACGGCGGGTACGGCTTCTCGAAGGAGTACGAGATCGAGCGTCTCTACCGGGAGGCCCCCATGCTGCTGATCGGTGAAGGTACCGCCGAGATCCAGAAAATGATCATCGGGCGACGCCTGCTCGAGGAGTACCGACTCCAGGGCTGAAAGTCCCTTTTGCGGTGGATCGCCCAGCGATCCACCGCGGAAGAGTCACTGCCAGTCACTGGCCGGCGGTCATCGACTCGGCTTCTGGCTTGCCCAGTTGTTGCGCGCAACCGATAGCATTCCAGTAAAGCCGCCGTCCCGTCCCCCCGTTTGCGGCGCGGCAATCACCCGCTACGAAGGTCATCCATGCCCCACAGCCAAACCTCTGCACCTCGCGACAGCCTCCTTGGCGTACGCCTCGCGCGCGGAGCATCGCCGTGGCTTCTGCCGACCGTCGCCACCGCGGCGCTCAGCCTCACCCGGGCGCGCAAGTCCGGGCGCTGGGCCGCGGCGGCCGTGCCCGCCACCGCGCTCGCCGCGGGCATGCTGTGGTTCTTCCGCGACCCC